>CAYZGT010000030.1:0-31693 GCA_964478155.1 uncultured Simplicispira sp. | reverse complement strand
TGCGCTTGGCAATCACCACGCCTTCGTAAGCCTGCACGCGCTTGCGGTTACCTTCGACCACGTTCACGCTCACGATGACGGTGTCACCGGGGCCGAAATCGGGGATTTCTTTGTTCAGGCGGGCGATTTCTTCCGCTTCTAGGGTTTGGATCAGGTTCATGGTTGCATCCCTCGATCATGTTCGCGCCATCATTGGCATGGTCGGGATTGACCTTGTGCCTTGCATAGGCAAGGCGGCCGAGCAGAGGATCGAAAAACCGCAGATTATAGCGTGCCAGATAAACCCTGTAGCAGGGCTTCATCTGCAGCTTGCAGCCGTCCGGCTTGGCGCGCCTGAGCGAGCAAATCTGGCCGGTGTTGTGCTGTGGTTCGCAACGATTGCTCACGCCGCCAACGCTCAATCTGGGCATGGTGGCCCGACAGCAGCGGTGCGGGCACGGCTTGGCCTTGCCAGACCTCAGGGCGGGTGTAATGCGGGCAATCGAGTAAGCCGTCTAGGGCGGGGTTGAAGCTGTCGAGCTGGTGGCTGCCTGCATCGCTCAACACGCCCGGCTGCAGCCGGGCCACGGCATCGAGCAAGGCCAAGGCAGCAATTTCACCACCCGATAAAACAAAGTCGCCCAAACTGATTTGGGCATTGACGTAGCGGTCTATAAAACGTTGGTCGATGCCTTCGTAGCGGCCACAGAGCAAAATGGCCCCAGCACTGCCCGACCACTGCTCTACGGCGGTATGGTTGAGCGGCGCACCAATCGGAGAGAACAGCACCAGCGGCACCTGCTGCGTTGCTGCTTCGGCCCGCTCGGCCCGGATGGCTTCTAAGCAGCGTTCCAGTGGCACAGCCATCATCACCATGCCGGGGCCGCCGCCAAAGGGGCGGTCGTCCACGCGGCGGTAATTACCCTCGGCATAGTCGCGTGGGTTCCACAGCCGCACATCGACCAAGCCGCTGGCATAGGCCCGCCGGTTGATGCCGCTGGTGAGGAAGGGCGCAAACAGTTCAGGAAACAGGGTGATGACATCAAAACGCATGGCGGGCCGTGGTGGTTTCTCAGTAATCGGGTTGCCAATCGACCAAAATGCGCCGCTGTTCTAATTCAACCTGATCGACAAAGGCCGAAACAAACGGAATCATGCGTTCTAGCGGCTTGCCGCCGGGCTGCTCCTGCTCCAATACCAGCACGGTTTGCGGGCCAGTGGCCATGAGTTCGCGTACCTGCCCTAAGGCTACCCCTTCGCGGTTGATGACTGCTAAGCCGATGAGATCGACCCAGTAATACTCGTCTTCTGCAGGTGCCGGAAAGTCGGAGCGCGGTACAAAAATGCGTGCCCCACGCAAGGCCTCGGCGCTGTTGCGCTCGTCAATGCCCTGTGCCCAGGCCACAATGGTGTCAGAGTGCGGGCGCACTTGGCGCATGGTCAGGGCCACCGTGCCGTTGAAGGTGCGGGGCCCGCGCTCGCTGGGTTGCAAATACCACTGTTTGGCCGTAAACAGGGCATCGGGGGCCGCGTTGTGTGAAATCACTTTGAACCAGCCTTTGATGCCCCAAGCTTCGGCAATGCGCCCGACTTCGACGGCATCCTCGGGCAGGGCAACGGATTCCAAATTCAGGGCAACAGACATAGCAAGGCAGGGCAAAAAAGGAGAAAAAAGAAAAGGCGGGTTTCGTCAGTGGCGACCGACGAAACCCGCCTTGTGTATCGCTAGAAGCGATTAAGCGGCTTGTTTAGCAGCTTGCTTGATCAGGCGATCGACGGTGGGCGAGGACTGAGCGCCAACGCTCTTCCAGTAGGTCAGGCGGTCTTGGGCAATACGCAGACCTTCTTCACCAGCCTTGGCGCTGGGGTTGTAGAAGCCCAGACGCTCGATAAAGCGGCCATCGCGGCGCACGCGCTTGTCGGCCACAACGATATTGAAGAAAGGACGGGCTTTGGCGCCGCCGCGAGAGAGTCGAATGACGACCATGATGTAATCCTTGGGGTGGTGGGTCAGGACGATGGGCCTGATCCCGGTGTTCGCAGCGCTTGAGACACGCGACATGACCACCCGGCCAGCGACACGCTGCAAAGCCTAGCATTATAACGGTGCAAGCGCGTCACGGGCACAGGCTTAAAACAGCTGTAAGCTGATCCAATAGGCAATCGCCGCCACAAAGGCGCTGGCCGGAATGGTCAAAATCCACGCCCAAACGATATTACCCGCCACGCCCCAGCGCACAGCGCTGGCCCGCTGGGTTGAACCGACCCCGACAATGGCCCCAGTGATGGTGTGCGTGGTCGAGACCGGCACGCCCAAACCCGTGGCAATGAACAGGGTTAAAGCACCGCCAGTTTCAGCACAGAAGCCACCGACGGGTTTGAGCTTGGTGATTTTTTGCCCCATCGTCTTCACGATACGCCAGCCACCAAACATGGTGCCCAAACCAATCGCGGCATAGCAGGCCACAATCGTCCAAGTGGGTGGGGCCGCATCGCTGGCCGAGGTGTAGCCGGTGGCAATCAGCAGCAGCCAGATGATACCGATGGTTTTTTGTGCATCATTGCCGCCGTGCCCTAAGCTGTAGGCACCGGCGGACAACAGCTGCAAGCGCCGGAACCACTTATCCACCTTACTTGGGCGGGTACGCCGGAAAATCCATGCCACCAGCACCATCATCAGAGAGCCGAGCAAAAAGCCCAACAGGGGCGAGACAAAAATAAAGGCCACGGTTTTCAGAATGCCTGCCGACACCAAGGCACCCGCCCCGGCTTTGGCAATCACCGCGCCAACAATGCCGCCAATCAGTGCGTGGGAAGAGCTACTCGGAATACCATAGTACCAGGTAATCACGTTCCAGCTGATGGCCCCGACCAAGGCACCAAACACGATATGCGTATCCACCACACCCGGTTGGACAATCCCTTTGCCCACGGTGGCGGCCACGCTCAAGTGGAAAATAAAAATAGCAACGAAATTGAAAAAGGCGGCAAATGCCACCGCCTGTGTGGGTTTTAAGACCCCGGTAGAAACCACGGTGGCAATCGAATTGGCCGCATCATGAAAGCCGTTCATGAAGTCGAATAGCAGGGCCAAGGCCACCAACATGACTACAACCCAGAGGGCAGCTTGTGCTGTTTCCATCTTGTGTTGTCCTGCCGTGCTTAGGCATTTTCGAGGACGATGCCCTCGATGCGGGTGGCGACAATCTCACATTTGTCGGAAATCGTTTCCAGGTGTTCGTACACGGCCTTGAGTTTGATCAACTCGCGCACATCAGGCTCTTCACGGAACAATTTGCTCATGGCGGCGCGCAGTACGCGGTCGCCATCTTTTTCCAGTTGGTCAATTTCGGCGCAGGTCTTGAGCGCGGCCTCGGCGGTGGCTTGGTCGGCGATGCGATCTAGTAGTTTCACGGCCTCGCGCACGCGCTCACAGCATTTGACCGATAAATCGGTCAGGCGGGTGATTTCGTTGGTCATGTGCTGGATGTCGTACAGCTCCATCGCTTCGGCCACATCCTGAATCAGGTCGGCCACGTCGTCCATCGCATTGATCAGGGCATGGATTTGCTCGCGGTCGATGGGGGTGATGAAGGTTTGGTGGACGGAGCGGTTGACTTCGATGGTGATGACATCGGCAGCAGCCTCGGCGCTATCAACCGCTTGGCCGTACTTTTGCCGCAGGTCGATATCGTTGTAGTTGGCCACCAACTGTGCCAATGCGTGTGCCGCCTCGACGATGCGGTCGGCGTGGTGGTTGAACATCTCAAAAAAATTGCCTTCTCGCGGCAGCAGCTTGCCAAATAGCATCAAATCTCCTAAGCAGAATGGGGGATAAATTGTTACACCGTCATGTCTGTAGCATGACAAATTCATGAATGCTGAGAGTGTAACTGTGGCATCTGCTTACAAGATGGGGGCTATCCGGTCTATTTTTTGCCCGCCGTGGCATCCCATGCCCGCAGTTGGGCCAGTTTGTCTGCAATTTTGCTTTCGAGCCCACGTGGCACGGGTTGGTACCAGCCGGGCTCCTGCATGCCCTCAGGCAGGTAGCTTTCGCCCGCCGCGTAGGCATGGGGTTCGTCGTGGGCGTAGCGGTAGGCATGGCCGTAGCCGAGCTCTTGCATCCAGCGGGTCGGGGCGTTGCGCAGGTGGACGGGCACCGGTTGGCTGGTGTCTTGCTGCACAAAAGCGCGTGCTTGTTGGTAGGCTTGGTAGCCAGCGTTGCTTTTGGCGGCCACGGCCAAATAGAGAATCGCCTGGGCCAAAGCCAATTCACCCTCGGGGCTGCCCAAGCGTTCGTAGCTGCTGGCGGCATCGTTGGCCAGTTGTATCGCGCGCGGGTCGGCCAAGCCGATGTCTTCCCAAGCCATGCGTACGATGCGTCGCGCGATATAGCGCGGATCGGCTCCACCATCGATCAAGCGGCTGAACCAATACAGCGCGGCATCGGGGTGTGAACCACGTACGGATTTGTGCAAGGCCGACATTTGCTCGTAGAACAGGTCACCGCCTTTGTCAAAACGGCGTTGTGGTGCGCTACAGGCGTTGTGTACAAAAGGCGCATCCAGTTGCGTGACCTGGGCTGCATGGGCCGCATGGGCACATTGTTCCAACAGATTGAGCAGGCGGCGTGCATCGCCATCGGCATAGGCAATCAGGGTGGCTTGGGCCGTCTCATCCCAGGTTAAATGGCCCAAGGCTTCGGATTTGGCCCGTTGCAGCAGTTGCTGCAATTCGGCTTCGCTGAGGGCTTGCAGCACATAGACTTGCGTGCGCGACAGCAATGCTGCGTTCACTTCAAACGAGGGGTTTTCGGTGGTGGCACCAATCAAGGTGACCAAGCCGTTTTCTACATAGGGTAACAAGGCATCTTGTTGCGCCTTGTTGAAGCGGTGAATTTCATCGACAAACAACAAAGTGCGCTGCCTGAGCGCACGGTTTTGTTGCGCCAATTCCATCGCGCCCCTGATTTCTTTCACCCCGGCAAACACTGCCGACAATGCAATGAATTGGCACGTAAAAGCCTGCGCCGTGAGCCGCGCCAAGGTGGTTTTGCCCACCCCCGGCGGCCCCCAAAAAATCATCGAGTGTGGCTGGCCCGATTGAAAGGCCAAGCGCAGCGGTTTACCCGGGCCTAACAGGTGCGGCTGACCGATCACGTCGTCTAAGGTTTGTGGGCGCAGGGCTTCTGCCAGTGGGACGGGTGCAGCGTGCTGGTGGAGCATGGGCAAGCAGGGACAGAGAAAATCGGCATTATCTGCAACCCTTTCTTTCAGGCATTTTTATGAGCCAGAGCACCGAACACCTGCCCGCCGATCAATTTTTGCTCGTGGTCACCACGGTAGGTAGCCCCGAAGAGGCGCGCCATATGGCGCGCAGTTTGGTAGAGCAGCAACTGGTAGCCTGCGCACAAATCAACGCCATAGAAAGCTTTTACCACTGGGAAGGTGCGGTGCAGCATGACCCGGAGTGGCGCATCGTCTGCAAAACCCGACGCGATTTATACCCCCAGGTGCAAGCGGCGATTCAGGCTTTGCACCGCTATGAGGTTCCCGCCATCCATGCGGTGGCTGTGGCCGCGATGGAAACGGCCTATAGTGACTGGGTGCAGGCACACTGCAAACCTGCCTGAGTGCTGGTGCTTAAGGGCGCAACACATCGGCACCTGCTGGTGGGCTGAATTGGAAGGTGCTGGCGGGTAGTGTGGGGTTGGTTTGCACTTGCGAAAACCGAATCATGGAGCGTTGACCAAAGTTGTCCACGATCTCTAGCGCCGCCAATTGGGTTTGGGCAAAACCAATGCGTACCGCCCGTAATTGCCCTTCTTTGCTTTTTGGTTGGGCCAGTACCCATTCCAGAGCTTCTTCCCCTACGGGCGGGCTGCTGGATTCCAACAAAAAATCAGCGCGCAGGGCCTTCAGGTCTGGGGCTGCAGCCAGCAACGCGGCGGGTGTGCTGCCCAAGGCTTGGGTTTGGGTGCGTTGCGTGACTTGGTTCAAGTCGGCATCGTAGAGCCACAGGTGTTGACCATCGGCCACAATGGTTTGGGCAAACGGTTTTTGGTACACAAACCGAAAACGCCCTGGGCGCTGGAATTCAAAACTGCCACTGGAGGTTTTTTGTCGTGCTGCTTGTCCATCTTTGGCCGGTGAAGTGACGACTTGGGTGAACTGCGCGCGCCCGGTCTGGGCCGTGCGTAAAAACTGGTCTAAGCTTTGCAAGCCATCAGCGCTGGCCAGTGAGGTTGTGGCGTATAAGAGCCAACTGAGAAAAAATTTTTGCATTGGTCAGCAAGAAGTAAGAAATTTCACGCAATGGCGCACTGGGAACAGGTAGGATGGTGCATTTATTGTTGATTGCAAGGAGACTACTCTATGTTCAAGCATATTCTGGTACCGGTAGATGGCTCGCCCACCTCCATGTTGGCTGTGGCCAAGGCTGTTGGGTTAGCCAAAGCCTTTGGGAGTTCCGTCACGGCGCTGTATGTGATCGACCCCTACCCGTTCACTGGCGTGGGTGCTGATTTTGCTTACGGCCAGTCCCAGTACCTGAGTGCGGCCACCGCCGAGGCCAATGCTGCCTTAGAGGCGGTGCGCCAGACCATGCAAGAAGCCGGTGTGGCAGTGGAGTTGCTGTTGGGCGAAGGCCATGCGGTCCATGAGGGTGTGGTGCAAGCGCTGGAAAAGACGGGTGCAGACCTGATTGTGATGGGTTCGCACGGTCGCCGTGGCCTAGAAAAACTGATGCTGGGCAGCGTGGCCCAACGGGTGTTGAGCGCTGTGCACGTGCCAGTGTTGGTGGTGCGCCAGTAAGTTGCTTGGGTGGCGACTTAAACCAGTTACAATCCGCGCCACGGAAGATTGGCGACTCGATAGGTTGCGCCAATTTTGAAAACAAGTTGTAGGAAGCGTGGCAGAGTGGTCGATTGCACCGGTCTTGAAAACCGGCAACGGGAAACCGTTCGTGAGTTCGAATCTCACCGCTTCCGCCAGTAAAAGCTGGTAAAAAAAAGCCCCGACCAGCGGGGCTTTTTTGTTTTGAAATGGTTTTTAACTGTTGATTTGTGCCCACAGTTTGTCCAGCCGTTTGATGCTGACCGGCTGTGGGGTGCGCAGCTCTTGGGCAAAGAAGCTCACGCGCAACTCCTCTAGCAACCAACGCAACTCTTGCATTCGGGCATCAATCTGGCCTTTGCGCTCTGCCACCAAGCGCCAGTAGCGTTGTTCTTGCGGGCGCAGCTCGGCCAGTTTGGCCGCATCCCGGGCTGGGTCGGTGCGAAACTTGTCTAGGCGCAAGGTAATGGCCTTGAGGTAGCGTGCAAAATGGGCCAGTTGCGGCCACGGAGCCATCGCCAAAAAGTTCTTGGGTACCAAGCGCTGCAGTTGTTGTGCGGCATCGGCAGTGGCTTCGGGCGCGCCTTTGGTGTCTTTGATTTTGCGCGCTGCTACCGCGTATTCGGCCAAAATGGTGCCTGCTAGGCGGGCCACTTCATTGGCAATCAAGGTTAGGCGGCCTCGGCCTTCGTCGATGCGTTGTTTGAACTCGGCCTCGGTGCTGGGTAAGGGTTCTAGCAAAAAGGCCCGGTCGATGGCGATGTCGATGATTTGCTGGCGCAGTTCTTCTTGCGTACCCAGTGGCATATAGGCCACGGCCATCTTTTGCAGATCTGGGATATTTTTTTCCAAGTATTTGAGTGCATCTTTGATGTGCAAAGCACACAGGCGGCGCAGGCCCAAGCGGTGCTTGGCTGCTGCTACTTCTGGCTCGTCAAAGACTTCAATCGTCACGGCATCACCACCGTCAATCAGGGCCGGAAAGCCAATCAGGGTTTGGCCGCGTCGGCCAATTTCCATCAGTTCGGGCAGTTCGCCAAACGTCCAAGCGGTGTAGCGTTGTTCGGCCTGGGCCGGTGGGGCTGCCTCTGGTGGCTGGGTTGCGGCGGCCTGGCTTTTTTGCCCGGTGCTTGGGCGGCTTGCTGCTGGTGCTGGGGACGGTGTGGTGTCAGTTTGACCTGTTTGGCTGGCCAGTTTTAAGCCCGCCAAGGCTTGGAAGGCTCCACGGGCTTTGGCTCCCAGTTCAGCTTTGAGTGCTCCCAGATTGCGCCCATGCCCCAATTGCCGGCCATGCTCATCCACAATGCGGAAGTTCATGAACAGGTGCGCGGGCAGCATGTCCAATTTGAAGTCGGTGCGCTTCACATCCAAAGAGGTTTCGTCGCGCACTTGCTTGAGCAAGGCATCCACCAGCCCGATATGACCAATCCGGTCGGGCGTGCCCAGCAGTTCGGCCAAGCGGCTGGCCGATTCGGGCAAAGGTACGAAGCGGCTGCGCGGGCGTTGAGGCAGGCTTTTGAGCAGCGCTTGGATTTTGTCTTTCAACATGCCCGGCACCAACCATTCGCAGCGTTCCTCTTGTACTTGGTTCAGCACAAACAGCGGCACCGTGACGGTCAGGCCATCGCGCGGGTCGCCCGGTTCGTGCAGGTAGCTGGCGGCACAGTCCACACCGCCCAGCCGCACTACACGCGGAAAGGCGCTGGTGGTGATGCCTGCAGCCTCGTGGCGCATCAGCTCGTCGCGTGACAGTTTGAGCAAATCGGGGCGATTTTTGCTCTCGCTGCGGTACCACTGCTCAAAGTTGCGGCCATTGCACACGTCTTCTGGAATTTGCTGGTCGTAAAAAGCAAAAATCAGTTCTTCATCCACCAACACATCTTGGCGGCGGGACTTGTGTTCTAGCTCCTCGACTTTGGCGATGAGTTTTTCATTCGCCTTGAGGAAGGGCAGGCGCTTGTCCCAATCTTGGGGGATTTCGCCAGCCACCAAGGCTTGGCGGATGAACATGTCGCGGGCAGCGTGCGGGTCAATTTTGTCGTAGCCCATGCGCCGCCCGCTGTAGACGACGATGCCGTAGAGCGTAGCGCGCTCAAAGGCCACCACTTCGGCGGCTTTTTTCTCCCAGTGGGGGTCGAGTAGCTGTTTTTTCAGCAGGTGTGCGCCCACTTCTTCCAGCCATTGGGGCTCAATAGCAGCGATGCCTCTACCAAACAGGCGCGTGGTTTCGACCAACTCGGCACAGACAATCCAACGGCCCGGCTTTTTACGCAAATGCGCGCCCGGATGGCGATGGAACTTGATGCCACGCGCCCCCAGGTACACATCTTCTTCCTCCGGCTTGAAGCCGATATTACCGAGCAAGCCCGACAGCATGGACAGGTGCAACTGCTCGTAGCTGGCCGGTTGTGGGTTCAGCGTCCAGCCGTGTTCTGTCACCACCGTGAGCAGTTGGCTATGCACGTCGCGCCACTCACGCACCCGGCGCACATTGATGAAGTTTTGCCGTAGCAATTGCTCGTATTGGCGGTTGCTGAGTTTGTGCGTGGGGGCGGTGGCCTCTGGAGCGATGGAGGCTGGTGCTGGTGCGGCCAAGCGCTGCGCCACCGGCAGCACTGCTTGCGATGGCCCTTTACGCCGTGCTTGCTGTACCCGGGCCGATGGCAAGCTGGGCATGGTGCCACCGCGGGCTTGTTGCAGCCAGCTCCAGAGTGTGAGGTAGCCGCTGAATTCGCTCTTGTCGTCGTCAAATTTGGCGTGTTGCTGGTCGGCTTGTTGCTGTGCGTCCAACGGGCGGTCGCGCACATCTTGTAGGCTCAAGGCGCTGGCAATCACCAGTACCTCGTTCAACGCACCACGCGCGCGCGCTTCCAAAATCATGCGGCCCACGCGCGGGTCTAGCGGCAGTTTGACCAGCTCGCGCCCAATCGCAGTGAGCTCGTTTTTTTCATCGACTGCGCCCAACTCGTGCAGCAGTTGGTAGCCATCGGCAATCGCTCGACCTGAGGGCGCATCAATGAACGGAAAATCTTCCACCACGCCCAAGTGCAAGGACTTCATGCGCAGGATGACCCCGGCCAGCGAACTGCGCAAAATTTCTGGGTCGGTAAAGCGCGGACGGCCCACAAAATCTTGCTCGTCGTACAAGCGGATGCAGATACCGTTGGCTACCCGTCCGCAACGGCCCGCGCGTTGGTTGGCGGCGGCTTGGCTGATTGGCTCGACCAGCAATTGTTCTACCTTGCTGCGCAGGCTGTAGCGTTTCACCCGCGCCGTACCGGCATCAATCACATAGCGGATGCCCGGCACGGTGAGCGATGTTTCGGCCACGTTGGTGGCTAGCACGATGCGCCGCCCGGTGTGGCCGTCAAAAATACGGTCTTGCTCGGCTTGGCTCAGGCGGGCAAACAAGGGCAGCACTTCGGCGCTGCGCGTGACCGGGTGGTGGGCCAAATGCTTGCGCAGGTGGTCGGCGGCTTCGCGGATTTCGCGCTCGCCGGGCAGAAATACCAAAATATCACCGCCTGCGCGCCCTTGCCAGAGTTCGTCCACCCCATCGGCAATGGCATCGTTGAGGCCATAGTCGCGGCTTTCTTCAAAAGGCCGCCAGCGCTGCTCTACCGGAAAGGTACGCCCTGACACCATAATGACCGGCGCTGGCCCTTTGGCGCTGGCAAAGTGCTGGGCAAAACGGTCGGCATCGATAGTGGCCGAGGTAACGACCACTTTCAAATCGGGCCGACGCGGCAAAATTTGCCGAATGTAGCCGAGCAAGAAGTCGATGTTCAGGCTGCGCTCGTGCGCCTCGTCAATGATGAGGGTGTCGTAGGCTTTGAGCAGCGGGTCGGTTTGGGTTTCGGCCAGCAAAATGCCATCGGTCATCAGTTTGACCGAGGCATCGCGGCTGAGGCGATCTTGAAAGCGCACCTTGTAACCCACTACCTCGCCCAAAGGGGTGTTGAGCTCTTCGGCAATGCGTTTGGCGACGCTGCTGGCGGCAATGCGCCGGGGCTGGGTGTGGCCGATGAGTTGGCCTTTTTGGCCGGGTGCCGCATTGAGTTTGCCACGCCCTAGGGCCAGCGCGATTTTGGGCAGTTGCGTGGTTTTGCCCGAGCCAGTCTCGCCGCAGACGATGATGACTTGGTGCTGCTGCAAAGCAGCCATGATTTCCTCGCGCCGACTGGAGACTGGCAGCGATTCAGGAAAGGTGATTTTCAAAGTGGAAGCAGAGGTGGAAGCGTTCAAGGCAGCAACTTCGTAGAGAATCGCCAGATTATCCCAGCCCAGTGCTGGTTTTGCCTGATTGATCTTTTTTAGAAACGCGCATGTCCACTGTTTTTAACTTCACCTTCGTGCCTTGGTTTCGCTCGGTGGCCCCTTACATCCATATGCACCGGGGCAAAACTTTTGTTGTCGGTTTGTCGGGTGAGGCGATTGCTGCGGGCAAGCTGCCCAGCATTGCCCAAGACTTGGCCCTGATCCAAAGCATGGGGGTCAAAATTGTGCTGGTGCATGGCTTTCGGCCCCAAGTGAATGAACAGTTGCGCGCCAAAGGCCATCAGGCCCAGTATTCGCACGGTATCCGCATCACCGATGAAGTGGCGCTGGACTGTGCCCAAGAGGCTGCCGGACAGTTGCGTTATGAGATTGAGGCGGTGTTCAGCCAAGGGCTGCCCAATACCCCGATGGCGGGTTCTAAAGTGCGCATGATTTCGGGCAACTTCATTACAGCCCGACCGGTGGGCATTGTGGATGGGGTGGACTTTAAGCACTCGGGGGTGGTGCGTAAAGTGGATGTGGCCAGCATCACCCAATCGCTGGACTTTGGTGCGATGGTGTTGTTGTCACCCTTTGGTTTTTCGCCCACGGGCGAGGCTTTCAACCTCACGATGGAGGAAGTGGCGACCAGCGTTGCGATTGAATTACAGGCCGATAAGCTGATTTTCTTGACCGAAGTGCCTGGTATCCGCATCCATCCCGATCAGCCTGCCAGCGAGGACAACCCAATTGACACCGAGTTGCCACTGGCCACTGCGCAAGCACTGCTCAAGCAACTGCCCCCGGCGCATCAGCCCACCGACACTGGGTTTTATTTGCAGCATTGTGTCAAGGCTTGCAAAGGTGGGGTCGAGCGCAGTCACATCCTGCCTTTTGCCACCGATGGCGCGTTGTTGCTGGAAGTTTACGTTCACGATGGCATCGGCACCATGATTGTGGATGAAAAGCTAGAAGAACTGCGCGAAGCCACGCCCGACGATGTGGGTGGTATTTTGCAACTGATCGAACCGTTTGAACGCGACGGCACACTGGTAAAACGCGACCGCACTGAGATTGAGCGCGACATTGAAAACTACACCATCATCGAACACGATGGCGTGATTTTTGGCTGTGCAGCCCTGTACCCTTACCCCGAAGCCAAAACCGCCGAGATGGCTGCCGTGACGGTGTCACCGCAAAGCCAAGGCACCGGCGACGGCGAAAAAATCCTGAAACGCATCGAACAACGTGCGCGCGCCATGGGTTTGAGCAGCATTTTTGTTCTGACTACGCGCACCATGCACTGGTTTATCAAACGTGGGTTCCAAAATGTGGATCCCGACTGGCTGCCCGAAGCACGCAAGCGCAAATACAACTGGGATCGGCGCAGCCAAGTGCTGGTGAAAAAACTGTGATGGCAACCTTGCCGATTTTGTACTCGTTCCGCCGCTGCCCCTATGCCATGCGGGCGCGGCTGGCTTTGGCCTATGCGGGGATCGGCTGCGAACTGCGCGAGGTGCGTTTGCGCGACAAACCCGCCGCTTTGTTGCAAGCTTCCCCCAAGGGCACGGTGCCGGTGTTGGTACTGCCCGATGGCACTGTCATCGAGCAAAGCTTGGACATCATGCGTTGGGCCTTAGCGCAACACGACCCGGACGGTTGGCTGCACGCCGGGCCATTGGCCGAGCAACTGGCCTTGATAGACGGCAATGACCGGCAATTCAAACCGGTGCTAGACCGTTGCAAATACCCCGAGCGCTATCCGGCAGAAGATGTAAATATGGCCTGCACCCAAGCGCACCAATGGCTGTTGGGTTTGAATGCACGCTTGCAAGACCACCCCCACCTGTGTGGTGCCAAGACCAGTTTGGCCGATATGGCCTTGCTGCCGTTTGTGCGCCAGTTTGCCAAACTTGACCAAGCTGTTTGGGCGGCCCAGCCGTGGCCCGCGTTGCAAGCTTGGCTAGAACAGCAGTTGCAAACAGCCTTGTTTGCCCAAGTGATGGCGGTGTACGCGGTCTGGCAGGCCGATAGGCCGGGGCCGTGCTTTGGTCAGCCGGGTTGATGTTGTGGGTTCATGCTGCGCTGTGGGCGGTGTTTTGGCCCCGGCGCACTGCCAAAGCCAGCACCAGCACTGTCAAAACGACACTGAACCCGGCAAAGGCTAGAAACGACCAGTTGGCAATGGAGCCACCCAAGAAGGTCCAATCGATGGCAGTGCAATCCCCCGAGCCGCGAAAGATCATGGGCAGGGCGCGGCTAATGGGGTAGTTTTCGATCATGCCGTAAAAATCACGGCCACAAGTGGCTACTTCGGGCGGATACCATTGCAGCCAGCTTTGGCGCGCAGCGGTGAAGGCACCAAAATCAGCCGCCAGCAAGCCCGCCACCGACCAGCCCATCTGCCAACCCCGCCCGCCGCGCAAGCTGGCCATGCCAGTGGTAATAGCCACCAGCACCAGCGCATAGCGTTGCACGATGCACATAGGGCAAGGCTCTAGCCCCAGACCATGCTGCAAATAAGCGCCAAAGGCCAGCATGACGATGCAGACGGCGGCGATGGAGGCCAGCACGCGGCGCGAGGCACCAGCCAAGCAATTCAAAAATACCATATCTGTCCTTGTAGCTACCACACCGGGCCGCCGCACAGGACAGCTGGCTCAAATGTTGGCAGCTTGGTCTAAAAATACACGAGCGCGCCGAGGAGTGACCACCAGCGTTTCACCTTCTCGCAGGCCCATCTCCTTGAACTGTTGCGCTGGAATTTGCGCTTCAATCAAAGATTCGGGTGCTGCATTGTCGGCGGGTTTGGCCGCTTCTACCGGAATAAGTTCCAACCGGGCAATCGGCCCGACCACAATGGCCCGGCTCAGTTGCGCCACAATGCCGCGCGGGCGGCCTTGCTCGTCTAAACCGGCACCCGCCGCGTAGCGTTCTACATCCAAATCATGTGGACGCACATAGGCAAAGGCTTTGGCGTTTTGTGCGGCACGGTGTTCGGGCGAATCCAATTCCATGCCTTCCAAATGCACCAGCCCCTCGTGGGCACGGCCATGAAATAGGTTCACATCGCCCAAGAAGCCATAGACAAACGGACTGGCCGGGTGCTCCCACACTTCTTGCGGCGAGCCACTTTGTTCAATCTTGCCTTGGTTAATCACGACTACGCGGTCGGCCACTTCCAAGGCTTCTTCTTGGTCGTGCGTGACAAAGATGCTGGTGACATGCAACTCATCGTGCAAGCGGCGCAACCAGCGGCGCAGTTCTTTGCGTACCTTGGCATCCAATGCGCCAAACGGTTCATCCAGCAGCAGCACCTTGGGCTCTACCGCCAAAGCACGGGCCAAAGCAATGCGCTGGCGCTGCCCACCCGACAGTTGCGACGGGTAGCGGTCGGCAATCCAATCCAACTGCACCAGTTGGAGCAAGTCCATCACTTTCTTCTTGATCTGGGCTTCGCTCGGGCGCTCGTTGCGCGGCTTGACGCGCAGGCCAAAGGCTACGTTGTCAAACACCGTCATGTGCCGAAACAGCGCGTAGTGTTGGAACACAAAGCCCACGCCCCGGTCGCGCACATGCACATCGGTGGTGTCTTCACCCGAGAAGTGGATGCTGCCCACATCTGGGGTTTCTAGCCCAGCAATGATGCGTAGCAGGGTGGTTTTGCCGCAGCCCGATGGCCCCAGCAGTGCAATCAACTCGCCCGATGCGATGTCCAAACTGACATCACGCAGCGCCTGAAAGCTACCAAACTGTTTGCTGATGTTGCGAATTTCAATGCTCATGGTGGATTCTTCAGTGCATTCAGAGTGCCGTCGGGTCGGTAGGCAGGGTAGGACGCTCAGGGGGCAATTCGGCCGCCGCTTTGAGCAGTTGCTCATTGCGCCATTCAGCCACTGATTTGATGACCAGCGTAATCAGCGCCAACAAGGCCAGCAACGAGGCTGCTGCAAACGCTGCGACCGATTGGTACTCGTTGTACAAAATTTCGACATGCAAAGGCAGGGTGTTGGTTTGGCCCCGGATATGGCCCGACACCACCGAGACTGCACCAAACTCGCCCATAGCCCGCGCGTTGCACAAAATCACGCCATACAACAGGCCCCACTTGATATTGGGCAGCGTGACATACCAAAAGGTTTGCCAGCCACTGGCCCCGAGCACAATCGCGGCTTGTTCTTCGTCGTTGCCTTGGGCTTGCATCAGCGGGATCAACTCGCGGGCGATAAACGGGAAGGTCACAAACACCGTAGCCAACACAATACCGGGCACAGCAAAGATGATTTTGAGGTCATGCTCTTGCAGCCAAGGGCCAAACCAGCCTTGTGCGCCAAACACCAACACATACATCAGCCCAGCCACCACCGGCGAGATAGAAAACGGTAAATCAATCAGCGTGGTCAGAAAGGCTTTGCCTTTGAATTCGTACTTGGCAATACACCAAGCGGCGGCCATGCCAAACACCAAATTGAGCGGTACCGCGATGGCTGCGGCGATCAGGGTCAATTGGATGGCCGACCACGCATCCGGCTCGCGCAGCCCGTCTAGGTAAGCTCCTAACCCTTTACGCAGGGCTTCGGTAAAGACCGCTGCCAGTGGCAGCACCAAAAACAGCAAGACAAACGCCAAGGCTACGCCAATCAGCGTATAGCGCACCCAAGCGGCTTCGGTGGTACCCGCTTGGGCGCGGCGCACAGTACGGGTGGGAGTAGCGGCGCTCATACAGATGCTCCAGCGTGGCGGCGCTGCCAGGCTTGCAGCGCATTAATCACCAGCAACAAAACAAAGGAAATCACCAACATCACGACCGCCACAGCCGTGGCCCCGGCGTAGTCGTATTGCTCTAGCTTGCCAATGATGATGAGCGGGGTAATCTCTGACACCATAGGCATGTTGCCTGCAATGAAGATGACTGAGCCATATTCGCCCACGGCCCGCGCAAAGGCCATGGCAAAGCCGGTCATGAGCGCTGGGGTGATGCTGGGCAAAATCACCTTGCTAAAAATCTGCCAGCGCGTAGCCCCTAAGCTGGTGGCTGCTTCTTCGAGTTCTTTCTCGGCATCTTCTAGCACCGGCTGTACCGTGCGCACCACAAACGGCAGGCCGATAAAAATCAGCGCCACCACAATCCCGGCGGGTTTAAACGCCAATTGGATGCCTAAAGGTTCTAGGTATTGACCAACCCAGCCATTGCCTGCCAACAGTGCTGTGAGCGAGATACCTGCCACGGCGGTGGGTAAAGCAAAGGGCAAGTCCACCAGCGCATCGACGATTTTTTTGCCCGGAAAAGAATAGCGCACCAGCACCCAGGCAATCAGCAGGCCAAACACCAAGTTTACCAAGGCGGCCAACAGCGATGCACCAAAGGTGAGCTGGTACGAAGCCACGACACGCGGCGAGCTGATGGCCTCCCAAAACTGCGGCCAAGTGAGTGTGAAGGTTTTGAACAGCAACGCCGACAAGGGCACCAGCACAATCACGCTCAGGTAGAACAGCGTGTAGCCCAGCGTCAGGCCAAAGCCGGGCAGCACCCGTTTGGCTTTGCCCGCCGTAGCACGGGGCGCAGCCTGCCCCGCCGCACCCGCTGGTGCGGTCAATGAGGTCACAGTGCTCATAGATTACTTAGCGCCGGGGGTGTAGAGCTTGTCAAACTGGCCGCCATCGTTGAAATGCACTTTTTGCGCTTCACCCAAGGAGCCAAAATACTTGGCGACGGTAAATTGCTTGAGGGGCTTGAAGGTGGCGGCGTGTTTTTTCAGCACCGTTTCGGAGCGCGGACGCAGCGCGTGCTTGGCGGCAATTTCTTGCGCTTCGTCGGAATACAGGTAATCTAAATAGGCTTTGGCTGCTGCGCTGGAGCCTTTCTTGGCCACTGTGCGTTCCACTACGGCCACCGGGTTCTCGGCCACGATGCTAGAAGAAGGGTAAATGGCATCCACCTTGCCGGCACCAAACTCGCGGTCAATCGACAGCACTTCCGATTCAAAAGTGATGAGTACATCGCCAATGTTGCGCTGCAAGAAAATGGCGGTGGCATCACGCCCACCTTTGCCCAGCACGGGCACGTTTTTGTACAGCTTGCCCACAAACTCTGCTGCTTGGGCATCAGTGCCGCCTTTTTCGCGCACAGCACCCCAAGCGGCCAAGTAGGCGTAGCGGCCATTACCGCCGGTTTTAGGGTTCACCACAATCACTTGTACGCCGGGTTTGACCAAATCGTCCCAGTCTTTGATATTTTTCGGGTTACCGTTGCGCACCAAGAACAACATGGTCGAGGTGGTGGGTGAGGCATCGTGTGGGAATTTTTTCGCCCAATCTTTGGCGACCACACCATTGGCGGCCAAAAATTCGATGTCGGTGGTGGTGTTCATCGTCACCACATCGGCATCCAGGCCATCTTTCACGGCGCGTGCTTGGGCGCTAGAGCCGCCATGCGCTTGGTCGATCTTGACATCTTTGCCGGTGGTCTTGCGGTAGTGGGCGACAAAAGCAGGGTTGTAGTCTTTGTAAAACTCGCGCGCCACATCGTACGAGGCATTGAGCAGGGTGGTGGTTTGTGCCGAGGCCATGCCACTGAGAGCCAGGGCGGCAGCCGCCAGAACGGACTTGAGTTGGAAAGAGGTCATGGGCGCACTGAGAAAAAACAAACGAGATGCTCCAATTCTGCCCACACCTCTTTAGAACTACAAAGAATATATTTTTGTTAATTTATTACAAAAATGGTCTAAAAGGTAGCTTTGGCCGACCAGCAATGACCGGTGTGCCTGCAGGCTCTGGATAAATCAGCGACACTTCTTGTGACAACTTACCCATTTCTTTTCAAGAACGAGCTACCTATGCAAACATGGAAAATCAGCCAGCGCCTGATGGCGGGCTTCGGTCTGGTCATCATGGCCTTGTTAGGCATGTCGATCTACAGCGTGTACGTGGCACGCGGCATTGACAGTGCCTTGAGCGCCAATGCCACGCAAAACACCATCATTCAACGTGCGGCCATCAATTTTCGCGGCTCGGCGCATGACCAAGCCATTGCCTTGCGTGATGTGGTTTTAGCCCCAGATGAGGCCGCACGGCAAAAAGAATTGCAAGCCATCGAGCAACTGGCGGCTTTTTATGCCCAAGCAGACCAGCAACTCAAAACGGTGCTCGGCCAAGGGCAAGCAATTCCGCGTGAAGTGGCTCCGCTGTTGCAAGCGATCAAAGACATTGAAGCCCGCACGGTAGCTACCTCGCGCAAGGTGATTGCGTTGGTACAGGCCGGTGATCGTACTGGTGCCGAAGCCTTGCTCTGGGCCGAAGCCAAACCCCAATACACCCAATGGTTGGCCGCCATCAACCAACTGATTGATTTTGAAGAGCAGCGCATTTTGCGCAACAACAACTTTGCCAACCACGAGGCAGCACAGTTTACTGGCGTGATGCTGGGCATTACCTTGTTGGCCGTCTTGATCAGCATGGCGGCTACCACCACGGTGTCGCGCAGTATCAACCGCGAATTGGGTGCAGAACCGAGTGAGGTGCGGGCCGTGGTGCAAGCCATGCAAAATGGCGACCTGACGGTGGCCGTGCCGGTGCGCGCTGGTGACAGTGGCAGCGTGATGGCAGCAGTGCGTGATATGCAGCAGCGCTTTCATACCTTGGTGGCGGCGGTGCGCGACAACATCCAGCAATTGCGTGCCACCAGCGCGGATATTGCCAGCGGCAACCAAAATTTGGGCCTGCGTACGGAACAAACGGTGTCTAGCCTCGAAACCACAGCCCACAGCATGGATCAACTCACCATGACAGTGCGCCAAAGTGCCGATTCGGCCCAGCAAGCCAACAGTTTGGCCAGCACAGCTGCCGATGCCGCGAGCAAAGGCGGCGTAGTGATGGGGCAGGTGGTCGATACCATGCAAGAAATTCACCACAGCAGCCAGAAAATTGGCGACATCATTGGCGTGATCGATGGCATTGCTTTCCAAACCAATATTTTGGCTCTGAATGCGGCGGTGGAAGCTGCGCGCGCCGGTGAACAAGGGCGCGGTTTTGCCGTGGTGGCCACCGAGGTGCGCAGCTTGGCCGGGCGCAGTGCGGCAGCGGCCAAAGAGATCAAACAGTTGATTCAAGCCAGTGTGGACAAAGTGGATTCGGGCAAGCAGTTGGTGGCCGATGCGGGCGCTGCCATGAATGAAATTGTGCAGGGCGTACAACGGGTCAACGGCATGATTGCCGAGATCAGTGCAGCGGCGGTTGAGCAAAGCGAAGGTATCTCGCAGGTCAATCAGGCGGTGGGCCAACTTGACCAAATGACACAACAAAACGGCGCTCTGGTGGAGCAAAGTACGGTGGCTGCTGCCAACCTAGAGGCCCAGGCCCAACAATTGGCTGGTTTGGTGGCTGCCTTCAAAGTGCATCAGGGGGCCTTGGGTGCTGTTGCCGTCACCCGTCCCAGCACTTTGCGCCTGCGCTAAGTAGCACCTAGATCCGGTGGGTGGGCCGGGGCCAGCAGATGCCCCGGCAGGTTTTCGGCCAAATAGTCTAAAAAACTACGCACCGCTGGGGCCAGTCCCCGGCGCGATGCAAACGCCGCATGCACAATGCCGGGCTTAGGAGCCCATTCGGGTAGCACTTGCAACAGACGGCCAGCGCGCAGTTCTTCGTGGCACAAATAATCAGGCAGCCAGCAGATGCCTGTGCCTGCCAAAGCGGCAAATTTCAGCGTTAACAAATCGTCGGCCACATAGCGCGGCTGGTGGTGCAGTACCTGCTCGGCCCCATTCGGGCCACTCAGGTGCCAAGTGGCGCGCCCTTCCGGGGCCGACATAGCGATGCTGTCCATGCGCAGTAAATCGGCCAGATTTTGCGGATTGCCTTGGCGTTGCAACAAAGCCGGGCTGGCGACCAACACCTGCCGCGCTATGTCCAGCCGCTTGACCACCAGGCTGCCACTCTCGTCCAGTGATGAGCGCACGCGCAGGGCCACATCAATGCCTTCTTCCACCACATGCACTGCCCGATTGGTCACCTGCATTTCTACCCGTACCAAGGGGTGGCGCTGCAAAAATTCTGGCATCAGCTCCCCCAGCACGGTTTGTGCCAGCGTGACCGGACAGCTAATACGCAAGGTGCCGCACGGAGCCGTTTGCACTTGGTGGATCACATCTTGCGCGGCTTGGGCTGCCTCGCGCACGGCTTGGCAGTGTTGCAGATAGGTTTCGCCCACTTTGGTCAACGACAGTTTGCGCGTGGTGCGCTGGAGCAGACGCACGCCCAATTGGGCCTCTAGTAGCGCGACCCGACGCGATAAGCGCGATTTGGGCAGGCCCAAAGCACGCCCAGCTGCAGCAAAGCCACCACGTTCGACGACCTCGGCAAAATACAGCATGTCATTTAAATCTTGCATGGATGCCTTTATTGTTCTAAAAATAGGACAAACTGGGCTGATTTTGCCCACTTATCGCGCTCTCGCAAGCCACGCATAATCAATCCATCGCCGCTACAGGTGGCTTATTTGCTGAAAGACATACCATGCAACTGTTGCACATTGATTCTGCTATCACCGGCGCTGCTTCTGTTTCGCGCCAACTGACCGCACAAATTGTTCAGGCTTGGACGGCTGTACACCCCGACACCCAAGTGGGCTATTTGGATTTGGTGGCCGATGCCCCCGGCCACTTCACCATGGATGCCATGGCCCCGCGTACCGGCCAAACCGAGGGTTTGAGCGAAATCCAGCAACGCGAAAACGCCGTCTCTGAGCGTTTGGTGAGCCAGTTTTTGGCCGCCGATGTGGTGGTGGTAGGTGCTCCGTTTTACAACTTCACCATCCCCAGTCAGCTCAAGGCATGGGTAGATCGCATTGCCCAACCGGGCCGTACCTTCCGTTATACCGCCAACGGCCCCGAAGGGCTGGCCAAAGGTAAAATCATCATCATCGCCTCCAGCCGGGGGGGTGTTTATTCCACCAGCGAAGCCGGTCAGGCGATGGAACACCAAGAAAGTTACCTCAAAACCGTGTTCGGTTTCTTTGGTGTGACCGATGTGCGTGTTGTGCGCGCCGAAGGTGTGGGCATGGGTGATGCTGCCAAGGCCCAAGCCCTAGAAAGCGCCGCACGCGACATCGCGACCGCTGTGCGCTAAACATTGCTCTCCCATTGCCACCAAGCAAACTTTTCTTAAAAAATCGGCTGACCGCTGGGTTGGCGCTGCTGTTGGCCGTCTATTTGTTGGTCTGCATCTACATGTATGCGCAGCAAGGTCGGCTGATGTACCACCCACAGCAGCACACCGTGCCAGCCCTGCTGACCGTGATGTCTGACTTACCGGCAGGCTCGATGCTCGATACCGAGCGCCATGCCATTGTGGCCGAACCGCCGCAGGTCAGTCGCGGCACGGTGATTTTTTTCCACGGTAATTCGGGCCATGCTTGGAAGTACCTGCCCTACTATCGGCACTTTCATACCTTGGGTTATCGCTTGGTGTTGGCGGAGTATCCCGGTTTTGGCTGGCGTGATGGTCAGCCCAACGAGGCCCACATTGTGCGCGATGCCTTGGCCTTGTATACGCATTGGCGTGAGCGTACCCCCAGCCCGCAGCCGGTGATTGTGCTGGGCAAATCTTTGGGCACCGGGGTGGCCATACAGGTGGCGGCGCAAGCCAGTGTGCCACCGAGCAAACTGGTGTTATTAACCCCTTTTCGTAGCATCACCGAGGTGGCTGCCAGCAAATACTGGATGCTGCCGGTGGGCTTGCTGCTCAAGGACACCTTTGCTTCCGATCAGTACCTGCCGCGTTATACCGGCCCGGTGAGCATGTTGATTGCGGGGCGCGATGACGTGGTGGGGGCCAGCACAGGGCTGCAGTTGCTGGAGTTGGCGCGCCAGCGTGGCCCGACGCAGCTGATGATGAAAGCCGACGACGACCACAACAGTTGGATGCCCCTGCTCACCACCCCAGAATGGCAACAATTGTTGCACTGAGGCCCGGTAGCCAGCCACAGCGGGCACAATCGCTTCCATGTTGATTTACCCGCACATCAATCCGGTGGCCCTGCAGTTGGGGCCGTTGGCGATTCATTGGTATGGCCTGACCTATCTGGCCGCTTTTGCGCTGTTCATGTTTTTGGGCAGTCGGCGTTTGCGCCATGCGCCGTTTGTGCATCTGTCTGGCGCGGCGGCTTGGTCACGCCGCGATGTAGAAGACATCTTGTTTTTGGGTGTGGTCGGCGTGATTCTGGGGGGGCGTTTGGGTTATTGCCTGTTTTACAAGCCGGGTTACTACGCTGCCCATCCGTTGGAGATTTTCGCCATTTGGCAGGGCGGCATGAGTTTTCATGGGGGCATGTTGGGCGTGGTAGCCTCGATGCTCTGGTTTGCCCGTTCGCGCCAACGGCCTTGGTTGCAAGTGGCTGATTTTGTGGCCCCCTGTGTGCCTACCGGCTTAGCGGCGGGCCGGATTGGTAACTTTATCAATGGAGAGCTGTGGGGGCGTTTTGCCAGCCCAGACCTGCCTTGGGGCATGGTGTTTGCCCACAGTGGTTCTTTGCAACCGCGCCATCCTTCGCAAATTTACCAATTCTTGTTAGAAGGCTTGCTGCTGTTCGTGTTGCTCTGGCTGTATGCGCGGCGCGAGCGCCGACCGGGGCAGGTGGCAGCGGCTTTTCTGTTCGGTTATGGGCTGTTGCGTTTTATGGCTGAGTTTTTCCGTGAGCCCGACAGCTTTTTGGGCTTGCTGCCCTTGGGCATGAGCATGGGCCAATGGCTGTGCCTGCCCATGATTTTGGGCGGCATGGCCTTGTGGTGGTGGGCACAACGCCACCAGCACCGCACCCTCTAAAATCCCACTGCTCACAAGAGCCCTATTTTTTCATGTCATTCCCCAAAGTTCTGTTCGGCTTCCATGCCGTGGGTGTGCGCCTTAAAACGGCCCCCCAATCCATCATCGAAATTTATTACGAAGCCACGCGGCGCGATGCCCGCATGCGCCAGTTTTTGGAGCGCGCCCGTGAGGCCGGTGCCCGGCTGATTGAGGCCGATAGCCTGCGCATTGCCAAGCTCGCTGGTAGCCACGGCCATCAGGGAGTGGCGGCTCGGGTCGAGCCGGTGGCGCAAGTCACCTCGCTGGACGAGCTGCTAGAAAATCTAGAAGCCAGTGGTGTGACTGCACCCTTGTTGTTGGTGTTGGATGGAGTAACCGACCCGCACAATTTGGGTGCTTGCTTGCGCGTGGCCGATGGTGCCGGAGCCCATGCCGTGATTGCGCCCAAAGACCATGCCTCCGGCATCAATGCCACCGTGGCTAAAGTAGCCAGTGGTGCTGCCGAAACCGTGCCCTACTTTATGGTGACCAATTTGGCACGCACGCTCAATGAGTTGAAAGAGCGCAACATTTGGGTGATTGGCACCAGCGGTGATGCACCGCAAAGCATTTACCAAGCCGACCTCAAAGGTCCAGTCGCCTTGGTGTTGGGGGCCGAAGGTGATGGCATCCGCCAACTGACGCGCAAGACCTGCGATGCGCTGGTCAGTATCCCCATGAAAGGTGCGGTCGAGAGCCTGAACGTCTCGGTCGCCAGTGGCATTTGCTTGTACGAAGCCCTGCGCCAGCGCGGCGGCTGATCGGCTGGGTTAAAGCTGGGTTAAACCCAGCCCAGTGCGCCCAGCAACGCGCCCGCACCCAGCAGCCAAAGCAGGTGCAGTTGGGTGCGCCACACCAGCAAGGCACATACCAAGCCGAGCAGCCATAAACCGAGATCGGTGTCGATCTTTCCTTGCCCACGGCCCAGCACCCATGCCGTGGCCATGATGAAGCCAATCACCAGCGGTGCCATGCCCTGCTTGAAGGCGCGTACACTGCGCCGGTGGCGGTTGCGCTGTGCCCAACGGGTGGCCAGCCAAGTCAAGGTGGCACTAGGCAGCAAAATGCCCAGCATCGTCAAACCAGCTCCGAGTAAACCCAAGGCCCATGCTGTATGGCCTGCCGTGCTGCCAGCAGCATTCAGGCCCACGTTCCAGCCTAGCAGTGCCACAAACAGCAAATTAGGCCCCGGTGCGGCCTGTGCAATTGCAATGCTGGCATTGAATTGCAGTTCAGTCAGCCAACTCTGTTGATCGACCAAAAAACGGTGCATTTCTGGGGCCAAAGAAATGGCCCCGCCCACGGCCAGCAAAGACAGCGATAAGAAATACAGCAGCAGACCTAGCCAATCGGCGGTTTGTAAACTCAAAATAGTCATGGGGCCACCTTGCGCCAAGTCAGGCCATAGGCCAACACGCCCAATACCAGCAGCACCCACGGCAAGGGAACACGCCACCACGCTACCGCTACAAAAGCGGCCACAGCGATCAGGCCACTAAGCACTGGCCCCAAGGGGTGTTGGCGTAAAGCAGGCATAAGTTTGAGCCCCATGCCACCCACCATGCCCGCGGCTACGGCCCCCATGCCGCGCAAAGCACCCGCCACCGCCGGATGGGTGGCCCAATGGGCATAGGCCAAAGCGGCCAGCAATACCAGCACCAGCGGCAAGAGCAACATGCCGCCCATAGCGGCCAGCGCCCCACGCAGACCAAAATAACGGTCTCCAATCATGATGGACAAATTCACCACGTTGGGGCCAGGCATTACTTGGGCCACTGCCCATTCTTCTAAAAACTCTTCGCGCGTTAGCCAGCGTTTCTTTTCCACCACCTCGCGCTGCACCACCGCCATCACGCCGCCAAAGCCTTGTAAGGCGAGCCAAGTAAAAGACCAAAATAAATCGCTTGCATTGCGGGGCGCAGGCCGCATACTGGTACCAGCAACTGTATCCGTTGCTGGAGAGAGGGGTGGAATGGGGCTCGTCATAGGCACAGGATTTTCCTCCCTCTGGCCTTGGTCTGCACAGGCGGGCCTGAGACAATCCCACTATGAGCGATTTGAACGAAACAACCCCACCCGCGTACCCCGCCGATTGGCTGGAGGTGCATTCTATGGATTTAGATGCCCAAGGCGTTGCGCGCAAGCCCGATGGCAAAGTCGTCTTCATTGATGGCGCTTTGCCGTTTGAATGGGTGACTGCCAACACCCACCGCAAAAAGAACAACTGGGAGCAAGCCAGCCTGACGGCGATTCACAAAGAATCCCCCCTGCGTGTGCGCCCCGGTTGCCCACATTTTGGGCTGCACTCAGGCGCTTGCGGTGGCTGCAAAATGCAGCATTTGGATGCCAGTGCCCAAGTCGCCGTCAAGCAGCGCGTGTTAGAGGACAACCTGTGGCATTTGGGCAAGGTCAAGCCCGAAACTTTGTTGCGCCCGATTGAAGGCCCAGCTTGGGGCTACCGTTACCGCGCGCGCTTGTCGGTGCGCCATGTGATAAAAAAGGGCACGGTGCTGGTGGGCTTTCATGAGCGCAAAAGCCGCTATGTGGCCGATATGGAAGTCTGCCCCATTTTGCCGCCCCACGTCAGTGCCATGCTGATGCCGCTGCGCGCCTTGGTGGCCTCGTTAGAAGCGCGCGACACCTGCCCGCAAATCGAGCTGGCCTGTGGCGATGCCGTGACCGCTTTGGTGCTGCGCCATTTAGAGCCGCTCTCCCACGGCGATCTGGACAAACTGCGTGCCTTTGCCGCCGCACATGCCGTGCAATGGTGGCTCCAACCCAAAGGCCCAGATACGGTGCGCCTGTTGGATGCGGACAGTCCCCAACTGTCTTATGCCTTGCCCGAGTTTGGCATCACTATGCCATTCAAACCGACCGATTTCACCCAAGTGAATCCGCACATCAACCGGGTTTTGGTCTCGCGGGCGCTGCGCCTGCTGGAGGTACAAAAGCACGAGCGCGTGATTGATTGGTTCTGTGGTTTGGGCAACTTTACCCTGCCACTGGCGACCCAAGCACGCGAGGTGCTGGGCATTGAGGGCAGTGAAGCTTTGGTGGCCCGTTCACGCGATAACTATGCCCTGAACCAAGCCCAAACCCTGAGCGGTCAGCCTTTGGCCCCAACCCAGTTTGTGGCGCGCAATCTGTTTGAGATGACCCCCGAAATGCTGGTGGCCGATGGCGTGGCCGAAAAATGGCTGATTGACCCACCGCGCGAAGGCGCTTTTGCCTTGTCCAAGGCGTTGGCCGATATCGAACAAGCCCGCATCGGTGCCGAAGGTGCCCCGGCCTTGCCCGCATCTGCCCAAGACTGGCAGCCACCGCAGCGCATTGTCTATGTGAGTTGCAACCCAGCTACTTTGGCGCGCGATGCGGGCTTGTTGGTGCACCAAGCAGGTTACCGTTGCGTGCAGGCCGGCATGGTGAACATGTTTCCGCACACCGCGCACGTGGAAAGCATTGCCGTATTTGAGCGTGCGTCCTCGACGTAAGAAAACCAGGGAACTGGATTAACTACGCCCTTGGCTGCTGCCGTTGCGTGGAGTTGACTCGATGATTTCCTCTTTCGGTGCGGGTTTGCTGGGTTTTTCGACCTTGCCCAACACCGAGGGGGTGCCCTCAATCTTGTTCTCACGCATGTAAGCATCCATGTCCTTCCAGCCCGCAAACACCGCTGCCTTGGGCGCTTTGGGGTTGAGGGTGTAGCAATCTTCCAGACCACGCAAAGCATGGCGGCAGGCACTGCCAATGGCCTTGGCCTCGGCCTCTTTTTGCAGCGTAGCTGCACTGGGGCTGATGCCCGGAATATCACAGCCGGTGAGCAACAGCAGGGCAAAAAGGGCAGGGAGGCGTTGCAACATGGAGGGCACTTTCTGAAACATGTTTCCCATTATCGGCAATAGCAGAGCCAGATTGAGCCTTACCTATAGAACGGCTCCCATGGGGGTCAGCAGCACAGCTGGCACAGGGGTTTGACCCTGTGAGCACTTACCAGCCCTATTTCGGGGCTATGGGCTGATACCTGCAAGGCCATATGCCCGCTACGTACACTGGAGCTTTTGACCGGGAGCACAGCACGTATGGATACGATTCAGTTAGGTCAGAGCGACCTGCATGTCACCCCTATTTGCTTAGGCACGATGACGTTTGGTGAACAAGTGCCAGAGGCCCAAGCCTATGCCATTTTGGATCGGGCCTTAGAGCGCGGTATCAACTTTATCGACACTGCCGAGATGTATGCGGTGCCCGCCCGCCCCGAAACAGCCGGGGCCACCGAAAGCATCATTGGCCGTTGGTTGGTCCAGCATCCGGGGGTGCGCGACAAAATCGTGCTGGCCACCAAAGTGGCGGGGCCTTCGCGCGGTATGCCGTGGCTGCGCGAGGGCTTGGGCCTGACGGCAGCCGACATTGTGGCCTCGTGTGAGGGCAGTTTGCGCCGTTTGCAAACCGATGTGATTGACCTGTACCAAATCCATTGGCCCGAGCGCCACGCACCCAACTTTGGCATCAAATACTACGACCCCAAGCAAGAGCGCACCCAAACCTCGATCCACGAGCAACTGGAAACGCTGGCTGGGCTGGTCAAAGCGGGCAAGGTGCGCCACATCGGCTTGTCGAATGAAACCCCCTACGGCGTGCATGAATTTGTCCGCTTGGCCGAGCAATACGGCCTGCCGCGCATTGCCACGGTGCAAAACCCCTATTGCCTGATCAACCGCAGCTTTGAGAACGCCTTGGATGAAACCTGTCACCGCCTGAAGGTGTCGCTGCTGGCCTATTCGCCCGTCGGCTTTGGTTTGCTCACGGGCAAATACGATGCCAGTGGTTTGACTGGGCCAGATGCCCCCAAGGCGCGCATGTCGTTGTTTGAAGGCTTCCGTCAGCAGCGCTGGGGCCGCCCAGAAGCCTTGGAGGCTGCACGGCGCTACAACGCCTTGGCACGCCAACACGGCCTGAGCCCGACACGCATGGCATTGGCTTTTTGCTATACCAAATGGCAGGTGGCCAGCACCATCATTGGTGTGACTTCGATGGCGCAGCTGGAAGAAGACCTAGACGCTTGGGGTACCACCTTGTCGCCTGAATTGCTGGCCGCAATCGATGCGATCCGCTGGCAGGTGGGCGATCCGGCCCTTTAACCAGCCGTTGCTGGCTGGCGTGGGCATTTGTGGTTCAATTTGCCACCATGGCTAAAAAAGACAACAAAACCCACGTCAGTGAGACCCCGGCTACGCAGTTGCTCAAAACGCATGGGGTAGATTTTCTCGGTTTGCCCTACGACTATGTAGAGCATGGCGGCACTGCGCACAGCGCAGCCAGTTTGGGGCTGGACGAGCACAGCGTGGTCAAAACCTTGGTGATGCAAGACCAAGATGCCAAACCGCTCATTGTGCTGATGCACGGCGATTGCAAAGTGTCCACCAAAGCTTTGGCACGCCAGATTGGGGCCAAATCGGTCGAGCCTTGTGCGCCCGAAGTGGCCAACCGGCACAGTGGTTACTTGGTGGGGGGTACTTCGCCGTTTGCCACGCGCAAAACCATGCCGGTGTATATCGAATCTTCTATTCTGGATTTGCCCCGCATTGCCATCAATGGGGGGCGGCGCGGGTTTTTGGTGCAGATAGAACCGCAGGTGTGTGTGCGTTTGCTCGGTGCCACGCCAGTGCAATGTGCGTTGGCGGAATAAAACGGGCGGGCGCTGGCACAATGTCGCCCCGCTGAACCGTTCCTACCTTGTTTTTGGAGATTGATTTTGCCCCTCGTTTATTCTGCGCTGGCGGTGCTGGCAGCCTATTTGCTGGGCTCGTTGTCGTTTGCCGTGATTGTCAGCCGCCTGATGGGACTGAACGACCCACGCACCTTTGGCAGTAAAAATCCGGGGGCCACCAATGTGCTGCGCTCGGGCAGCAAGGCGGCGGCTATTTTGACCTTGGTGTTGGATGCGGCCAAAGGTTGGTTGCCGGTGGCGCTGGTGCGTTGGTTTGGCGCACCCTATGGTCTGGAAGAAGGCACACAAGCCTTGGTGGCTTTAGCTGCCTTTGCCGGGCATTTGTGGCCGGTGTTCTTTGGCTTTAAGGGGGGTAAGGGCGTGGCGACGGCATTGGGGGTGTTGCTGGGCGTGAGCGCTTGGCTGGGCTTGGCAACCCTGTTGGCTTGGCTGGTGGTGGTGTCTATTTCGCGTTATGTGTCGTTGTCGTCGATGGCAGCAGCGGTGTTTGCCCCGACCTTCTTTTTACTGGCTGGTGGGCCGCTGTGGTATGCCGACCACCGCGTCGCCGCCGCGATTGGTGCCATGGCTGGTTTGTTGGTGTGGCGACACCAAGAAAACATTGGTCGCTTATTGCGGGGTACCGAGTCCAAATTGGGTCAGAAAAGCAAAGCGCCAACTGCAGCGCCAGTTGCTACCCCAACGCATGGCCCAAGCCATGTGCACCCTATCGGTACGAAAAAGCGCCGCCGTGGTCATTAAGACCCTGCTGGGGCCGCCTGCACTGCTGCCTTAGCCCACCCACTGGCGCACTGCGCCGGTGTCGAGGTGTACAAATTGCTCGCGCGGGTAAAAGCCCACGCCCCCGGCACGCAAGCCCAAGGCGGCATCGCGCAAATCATCCAGAGGCACGCCGGGCAAGCGCACATCCAACGCTTTGCCCTCCATGTGCAGACTGCGCTTGGCGACCCCACCTGCACGGCTCTGGCGCAAAGTGGCATTGGTCAGCGGGCTGCGGTAACCTGAAATAATTTCAAATGGCTGCTCGGTGCCCAAAGTTTGGCGCAGATGGTGCAACAGGTGAAACAGTTGCGGGTCGATTTGGCCGACCTCGCCGCTGTAGTGGTCGCGCAAAAAATAATTCAGGCTATGCAAGGCCGGGGGTAGGCATTCTGGCCCCAAGGCATAGACCAGCGCAATTTGCTCGCGCGTATGGGTGTGGTCTAAGGCCAGCAGGCGTGCATCCTCTGGCTCCGGTGGCTTGGGTGCTGCGGTGGCGTTTGGTGGGGGTAACCAAGGTGCTACTGCACTGGCCAGCAAAACGCTGGCGCTGCGGCGCAAAAACTGGCGGCGGGGCGCTGGGGTAAAACAAGGCATCAATATCACGGGGCAGAAGATGGTTTCGCGCCAGCTTGCAGGGCTTGCTGCAGACGCTGGTCATGGCCGTACAGGTCGGCAAAAAAATGCACTTTTCCATCTTTCACGATGGCGGTTTGGTAGGTCAGTACCACCGGCAGCGGGGGGGCTACTTGAACGCTGGAGGCTTGGCCGCGCGCCATCGCGCTGCGGATGCGTTCAGGCGGCCAATCGGCGCGGTCTTGCAGGGCAAATGCGGCCAATGCCACTGGGTCTTGTACCCGAATGCAGCCGTGGCTGAAATCGCGCCGTGCCCGTTCAAACAGTTGTGGATTGGGGGTGTGGTGCAGATAGATGTGGTGCTGGTTCGGAAACACAAATTTGATGTCTCCGAGTGCATTTTTTGGGCCGGGGCGTTGGCGCAAGCGCATTTGGCCGTGCAATACGGCGTTTAATGCCTGCTCAGACAGGGTAGGCTGTGCTTTACCGTTGGGCTGAACAAACTCAAACCCTTGGCGCTGCCAATACGCCGGGTCGCGGCGCAGACGCGGCACCAACTCGGCTTGGGTAATCGACTGGGGCACGTTCCAATAGGGGCTGAATTCAATCAGGCGCAAATCTTCATCCAACAGCGGGGTGCGGGTGTTGAAGGCCTGACCAACAATCACCTTCATGCTCAGCTGCTCGGTGATCTCGTTGTTCTGCCAGACATAGGCGCGCAACATAAATTCGGGCAGGTTCACCACAATGCTGCGCTCGGCTCGGCGCAGGGGTGTCCAGCGCAGACGCTCTAGGTTCAGTTCAAGTTGCTGTACCCGTTCGGCGGGTGCAATCGCCAGTGCTGCCAGCGTGGCTTTGCCCAACAGACCGTCGTCTTGCAGTCCATGCCGTTGCTGAAAGGCGCGCACGCCCGCTTGCAATTGGGCATCGTAATGGGTCGGGGCCGTTGGGGTGGTGGTGGCTGGCAGATCACCCAAGGCGATCAGCCGTTGTTGTAATTGCGCCAAGCCGCGCCACGCTTGGCCCGGTTCTAAGCGGCGGCCCGGCAGGGCCGGTAAGGCTTGGTGCCACGCTGGATGTTGCGCCAAACTACGGTAGTGGGCCAAAGCACGACGCAGTTGGGCATATTGGGCCAGTGTGGGACGGGCCGTGTGCAAGGCCGCTTCTAAGTCCTCCAAGGCCACGGCAGCGCGCAGGGCTTCGGCTGCATCGATGCGCACCGGGCTATCGGGGCGCAACGGCGCTTGGCTGCTGGCGCTGGCACGTCCTTGGTGTAGATCGGTCAAATAGCGTTGCAGCGCGGCGCTCAAGTCGGCTTCGAACGCGGCAGCAGCCACTTCGGACAGCGCTGCGCTTTGCGCCGTTTGGAACGCTTGGGCCAAGCGTGGGCCATCGTACGCCTCGGGGCTCAGGCCCTCGGTGTTGGCGCTTTGCAGAATTTGGACGGCCTGTTGTGCCAGCGCGGTTGGTTGGCCGTCTTGCAGCCAAGGCCCGGCTTGCGCGTGCTGCCAGAGTAGCGCACAAGCCACACTGCACAGGGCGTGGCGATAGGCCAAGAGAGAGGAAGAAAACCAGCCAGCCACGCGATTGCCCTTTCAGGAGGCCAAGGACTTGCGGCTGCACGCTGCCATTGGCAACGCAGAATGAAGATGAGACGAGCCTTACCCCCGGCACTGTATCCACGGTTAGGGCTGCTTGGTTCCCCACCTGACCCGGTTGG
>CAYZGT010000029.1:0-34724 GCA_964478155.1 uncultured Simplicispira sp. | reverse complement strand
GTGGTGGAAAACGGCCAAGTGGTGGTGCGCCCGATGAACTACCTGGCCATGTCCTACGACCACCGCATCATCGATGGCCGCGAAGCCGTGCTGGGTCTGGTGGCCATGAAGGATGCGCTGGAAGATCCATCGCGCCTGCTGTTTGACCTGTAAGCGCTCCTTGGGTTAACGCAACGCGTAACAACCGCCTCGAAACCCACCCTCGGCCACAGCCCTGCGGTGGGTTTTTTCTTCCTTCTTTTTTGAGATTTTTATGAGCAAGCAATTTGATGTCATCGTGATTGGCGCTGGCCCTGGTGGCTACATCGCCGCCATCCGCGCCGCCCAACTGGGCATGAGCGTGGCCTGTATCGACGCCTGGACCAACGACAAGGGCGGCCCCGCGCCCGGTGGCACCTGCACCAACGTCGGCTGCATTCCTTCCAAGGCGCTGCTGCAATCGAGCGAGCACTTTGAGCACGCCACCAAACACTTTGCTGAGCACGGCATCAGCACTGGCAAGGTCACCATGGACGTGGCCACGATGGTGGGCCGTAAAGACGCCGTGGTGAAGCAAAACAACGACGGCATCTTGTACCTGTTCAAGAAGAACAAAGTCAGCTTCTTCCATGGCCGTGGCTCGTTCGTGAAGGCTGTCGAAGGTGGCTATGAAATCGCCGTCAAGGGCGCGCAAGATGAAACCCTGGTGGGCAAGCAAGTCATTGTGGCCACCGGCTCCAATGCCCGCGCCCTGCCGGGCGTGGACTTTGACGAGGTGAACATCCTCTCGAACGACGGTGCGCTGGCCATTCAGGCTGTGCCTAAGAAATTGGGCGTGATTGGCTCGGGCGTGATCGGTCTGGAAATGGGCAGTGTGTGGCGCCGCCTGGGCGCTGACGTGACGGTGCTCGAAGGCCTGCCCACCTTCCTGGGCGCAGTCGATGAGCAAATTGCCAAAGAAGCGAAAAAAGCCTTCGACAAGCAAGGCCTGAAGATTGAGCTGGGCGTGCAAATTGGCGAGATCAAAAACGGCAAAAAGGGTGTGAGCGTGGCCTACACCAATGCCAAGGGCGAAGCGCAAACCCTGGCCGTGGACAAGCTCATCGTCTCCATTGGCCGCGTGCCCAACACCATTGGCCTGAACCCTGAAGCCGTGGGCCTGCAACTGGACGAGCGCGGCGCCATCGTCGTCAACGACCTGTGCCAAACCAACCTGCCCGGCGTGTGGGCGGTGGGCGACGTGGTGCGCGGCCCCATGCTGGCGCACAAGGCCGAGGAAGAGGGCGTGGCCGTGGCCGAGCGCATGGCGGGCCAGCATGGCCATGTCAACTTCGCCACCATTCCTTGGGTGATTTACACCAGCCCGGAAATTGCCTGGGTGGGCCGCACCGAGCAGCAGCTCAAGGCCGACGGCGTGAAATACAAGGCCGGCACCTTCCCATTCTTGGCCAATGGCCGCGCCCGTGCGCTGGGTGACACCACTGGCATGGTGAAATTCTTGGCCGATGCCGCCACCGACGAAATTCTGGGTGTACACATCGTTGGCCCAATGGCTTCCGAGCTGATCTCCGAAGCCGTGGTGGCGATGGAATTCAAGGCCAGCGCCGAAGACATCGCCCGTATTTGCCATGCCCACCCCTCGCTGTCGGAAGCCACCAAGGAAGCGGCTTTGGCGGTTGATAAGCGTACGCTGAACTTCTAAGCCTGTTCGTCCGCATTGTTGCGGTGATACACAACTCTGGTGTCTGCACGTCGGGCACCAGAGATTTTCTTTTTGTAGAGCAAGGGGGCTGATTTTGTCCGTTTCCGTCATCCGGGCCTACGAGGCCGAACTGGCCGCCAAAGGCTTTCAAAGCGACCCGGCTCAGCTGCGCGCCGTGCAGGCTTTAGAGCGCTGTGCCCAAGAATGGGCGGTGTATAAATCGCGCCGCTCGAACACCCTGAAAAAACTCATCAACCGGCCCGAAATCCCGAAGGGGGTTTATATGTATGGTGGCGTGGGGCGTGGCAAAAGTTTTTTGATGGATTGCTTTTTCAATGCCGTGCCATTAAAACGCAAAGCGCGCCTGCATTTTCATGAGTTTATGCGTGAAGTTCACCGGGAATTGGCAGCACTGCAAGGCACACAAAACCCGCTGGATGTGCTGGGGGCGCGCATTGCCAAGCGCTACAAACTGATCTGCTTTGATGAGTTCCATGTGGCCGATATCACCGATGCCATGATTCTGTACCGCCTGCTGGTGGCACTGTTTGAAAATGGCGTAGGTTTTGTTACGACTTCCAATTTTGAGCCGGACGGTTTGTATCCGAACGGCCTACACCGCGATCGCATTTTGCCCGCGATTGCGCTGCTGAACCAGCGCATGGAAGTGATTAACGTGGACAACGGCACCGATTACCGCCGCCGTACGCTGGAGAATGCCAAGCTCTACCACTGCCCCTTGGGCGAAGAGGCCGATCTGGCGATGGGCAAAACCTTCGACCAACTGGCCGAAATCCACGATGAAGACCCGATTTTGCACATTGAAGCGCGCGAACTGCGCGCGCGACGCAAGGCCGGTGGCGTGGTGTGGTTTGATTTTCGGGAGCTGTGCGGTGGCCCACGCTCGCAAAACGATTATTTAGAAATTGCCAACCAGTTTCATACCGTATTGCTGTCGAATGTGCCCCATTTACCCGTGAGTATGGCCTCGCCCGCACGGCGCTTTACTTGGCTGGTGGATGTGCTGTACGACCGGCGCGTGAAACTGGTGATTTCTGCGGCGGTACCGCCCGAAGAACTCTACACCGAAGGGCCGCTGGCACACGAGTTTCCACGCACGGTGTCGCGCCTGAACGAGATGCAATCCAAAGAATTCTTGGCGCTGGAGCGCCGGGTGGTGGATACGGGGCTCACCTGATGCTACTGCGCCCCCCTTTTTGTGCGGGACTGGCACTGTGGCTGTGCGCTTGGGCGGCTCTCGCCCAGAGCAACGGCACCGTGCCTACACCACCAGCCCCAACGCCCATCACGGCAACCACCAACAGCGACCACACCTTGGCCGACCAGCGCCATGCCTTGCGCCAAGAACGCGCCCGCTTAGATGCGGCTTTGAAAGCTGCTGAAACGGGCTGCTACCAGCGCTTTGCTGTGGAAGACTGCCTGCAAGCCGAACGGCGCAAAGCGCGCCAAGGCCGCATGGCACTACAAGCGCGTGAAAACCAGCTAGAGCTGGCACAGCGCCGCCAACGGGCTGCCGAACGCCAGCAAAGCATTGCTGCCCGCCAACGTGAGCATGCACCCAGCACCTTGGCCGCTCCCCAGCCGCGCGCCATACAGCGCCGCACTGCGGCCATGCCGCGCCCGGCAAGCGGCCCTCCACCCGCCGTACTTCGGGCACAACGCCAAGCGCGGCAACAAGCTGCGGCCGAGCAAGCGGTACAAGCCCAGCAAAAACTGCAAGCCAAACAAGCAGCAGCCCAAGCGCACAAAGAACAGCTACTGCGCCAGCAAGCCCAACGCAGCCAAAGCGGCAAACCACCAGCGGCACCGTTGCCAGTGCCGCCAACCCCATAAAAATTGCGTTTTTAGCGGGGAGGGGCCGCCTCTTGCGCGGCCTTGAGCAATTCGGCCTGTGCATCCGCATCGCTGGTGCTGGACAAGTCAGCAGCAGGCTCTGGTGCTAGGGACGGTGTGGCAGCAGGGCTGGCAGGATCAGCGCTGTTGCTGCTGGAGTTCTCATCGGCAAATGGATCGGTACCAAACGGGGTGGCATCGGGCATGTCGGCCTCCATTTGTTGCTGAATTTTCTCCATGTCATACACCACGGCTTTGTCCAAATTGCCCGACACAATGCCCGGAAACGCAATGATCAGACTGACCATGACAATTTGCAACAGCACAAACGGCACCGCACCCCAGTAGATTTGCATGGTGGTTACGGGTTGCACCAGTTTCTTCGTCACCTTGTCGGTGTAAGCGCTGTGCGGAGCCACGCTGCGCAAGAAGAACAGTGCAAAACCAAACGGCGGGTGCATGAACGAGGTTTGCATGTTCACCGCCAACAACACACCGAACCAAATCAGGTCGATACCCAATTTATCGGCCACTGGGGCCAACAGCGGCACCACAATGAAAGACAGCTCGAAGAAGTCTAAGAAGAACGCCAAGAAGAAAATCATGACGTTGACCAAAATCAGAAAACCGGTTTGACCACCGGGCAAGCTGCTCAGCAAATGCTCGACCCACAACGGGCCGTCTAACCCCTGAAACACCAAGCCAAACACAGTCGAACCGATCAGGATAAACACCACAAAGCAGGACAGTTTGGTCGTGGTGTTCAGTGCTTGTTGCAGCAACGACAAATTCAGGCGGCCACGCGCCATCGCCATGGCAAAAGCACCTAAGGCCCCCATCGCACCGCCTTCGGTCGGGGTAGCCACGCCCAAAAAGATAGTGCCCAACACCAAAAAGATCAGCAACAGGGGCGGAATCAACACAAAGGTCACGCGTTCGGCCATGCGCGACAGCAAGCCTAACCGCAACAGCTTGTTCAGACTGGCGACCACAAACGCCAAGGCCACGCTGGCACACATCGACACCACAATGGTTTCATCCAACGCGACCCGCTCTACCGCTTCGCCTGTCCACCACGCATGCACCGCCACCATATTTTTAGCCAGGTACACACCGACGGCAGCACACACTGCCGTCAACACGGCCAGCGAGGGCAAACCACTTTTGCCACTGTCTTCACGGATGGTGCGGGCCTCGGCTGGCAGGGCAGGCAACCAAGCAGGGCGAAAAATAGCAATCCCCATAATGAACAAGGCATACAGCCCCACCAGCATGAAGCCGGGCATGAAAGCGCCCTTGTACATATCACCCACACTGCGGCCCAACTGGTCGGCCAAAATAATCAGTACCAAGGAGGGTGGAATGATTTGCGCCAGCGTGCCCGAGGCGGCAATCACCCCCGTCGCAATACGCCGGTCGTAGCCATAGCGCAACATAATGGGCAAAGAGATCAAGCCCATCGAGATCACCGAGGCCGCCACCACGCCCGTCGTGGCCGCCAGCAGCGCCCCAACAAAAATCACGGCAAACGCCAGCCCACCACGAATCGGGCCAAACAGCTGGCCGATGGTGTCGAGCAAATCCTCGGCCATGCCGCTGCGCTCTAAGATCAGGCCCATGAGGGTAAAGAACGGGATGGCGAGCAGGGTTTCGTTCTGCATAATGCCAAACACCCGCAGGGGCAGCGCTTGCAGCAGCGCTTCGGGCAACAAGCCCAATTCAATGCCGATCAGGCCAAAAAACAGGCCGCAGGCACCCAAGCTGAAGGCGACCGGAAAGCCCAGCAACAAAAAAACGATCAGGCCGCCGAACATGATCGGCGCAATGTTGTGCGTAATGAATTCCATGATGGTGGCGCTCGCTCAGTGGGTCTGTCCGGGCTGGACGGGTTGCTGGGGCTGTGCCTCGGCTTGGCGGCGAATGGTTTCGGCCAATTCTTCTTCTGGGGTTTTTTCGATCTTTTTCACCGTGGGATCTTCTATCAGCCCTTGCAAAAAAGCCAAGCGCTTAATCAACTCAGACCAACCCTGCAACAACAGCAAGACAAAGCCCAGCGGAATCATGGCGTAGACCGGCCAGCGAATCAGGCCCCCGGCATTACCTGACATCTCATTGGAGTGGTAACCCTGCAAAAAGAAAGGCACGCCGTACCACAGCACCACCAAACACAGCGGGGTGAGAAAGCAAGCGAAACCAAAAATATCGATCCAGATTTGCGCCCGCTTGGACAAGCGGCTAGAAACCACATCGACCTTGACGTGCTCCCCTTGCAACAGGGTGTAACCAGCGGCCAACATAAAGGCGGCAGCAAACAAATACCACTGCACTTCTAAAAAAGCATTCGAGCTGTAATTAAACACCTTGCGTACGACGGCATTGGCACCACTGATGACGGTGGAGGCCAAAATCAGCCACAAGATATATTTGCCAATCCAGCTGTTGAGCCGGTCGATGCCCTGAGAGCATTTCAATAAAGCGTGCATGTGGTTCTCTCCAAGAAAACGCCAAAGGCCCGCAGGGGTGCTGCGGGCCTGTGCAGAAGGGTGCGCTAGGTGAGCGCCTGTTTTACATTTTAAGACGTACCCCTTGGGCTGAGGGCTGGCCCTGTGCCACATATGGTCATGGTGGCGACATAAGGGTCATCCATAATGGCCCCAGCCCACCCCATACACCCCTGCACAGGATTTTTTATGCACACCCTTCTTCATGCTTCTGCGGTAGCTCCAGAGCCTTCACTGATTTTGACGGAAGTCAACGATGGCATTGGCACCATTACCCTGCACCACGAGGCTAAACGCAATGCGCTGTCCGAGCACATGGTGCAAGAAATCATCCAAGCCTTAGAACAATTCAAACAGGCTGAAGTGCGCGTGGCAATTTTGCGGGCTGCACCGGGGGTGAAGGTGTGGTCGGCAGGCCATGATGTGACCGAACTGCCTGCCGGTGGACACGATCCTTTAAGCTGGCAAGATTCTTTACGCACCCTGATCCGCGAGATCGAGTTGTTTCCTGGCCCGGTGATTGCGCTGATCGAAGGCGGCGTTTGGGGCGGTGCTTGTGAGTTGGTGTTTGCCTGCGACATGGTGGTCGCCACCCCCGAGGCCAGCTTTGCCGCCACGCCAGCCAAGTTGGGCGTACCCTACAACGTCACCGGGCTGCTGACCTTTTTGAACGTGGCCCCACCGCACATTGCCAAAGAAATGTTGTTTACTGGCCGCCCCATGACGGCAGCCCGCTTGGAGCGCCAAGGGGTCATCAACGCTGTCGTACCGGCCGAGCATATTACGGCCCATGTGTTTGAGATGGCACGCACCATTGCCCACAACGCCCCGTTGGCCGTGGGCGTGATGAAAGAGCAATTGCGTATTTTGGCCAGTGCCAACGCCGTTTCGCCCGCCGATTTTGAGCGCATCCAAAGCCTGCGCCGCGTGGTGTACAACAGCCACGACTATGCCGAGGGCATCCAAGCCTTTAAGGAAAAGCGTCTGCCCCAATACCACGGCGACTGAACGCAGGGGCTGTTTCACGCTACGGTCACAAAGGGTTTAGATGATGGGCTTCTGTTTGTATCACAGAAGGCCCATCATGCCGCAGCGTTCCATTCTGGAAAAAGTAGTGCAGTTTGCCTACAGCGCCAAGCCGAAAATCATTATCTGCTTGGGTTTTTTGTTGGTGGCCTTGTTGGTGTACCAAGGGGAGCTGGGCGGTAGCAGCTATCCGCGCTAATGGCGGCCCACACCCTTGGTTTGCACCATCAGCCTCAGCCAACGATATGGCACTCGCGGCGTAACAGCGCCAGCGCTTCTTGGCGCTGGCCGTAGTGGTCGCCACACAGAGTGCGTTGCGACTCTTGCACAAAACTGTGCCACAGAGCAGCATAGGTTTCTTGGTGTGCTGCCGGGGCATGGTGGCGGATAAAGTCCAGTGCCTGTTCAGGATGTAGGCCACGTTGCTGAATCGAGCGCAACAAGGCCACGGCTGCTTTCTCGCTCAGTGCCGTTTTATCTGCTGGTACATAGCGTTTAGGCGCACCCACCGATAAGTACAAAAACAGCGTGAGCAACGCATGTTCGTCTTGTTGCCCCTGCGTGACGCGCTGCCAGGTTTTACTGCCGCTGTGGGGGGGCAAATCTTGCTGGTGCGCGTGGGCAGCATCGTCCAAACTGTGGTGGTAATGCTCGATCTCGGCCAGTGGGTCTTCTAGCCAGAAATAATGGCCGCTAAACGCCGGGCTGCGCAGCAAGGCACGCAGGTTTTGGCTGGCATCACGCAAACGTGGCAAATCGGCCAACACGCTGGCGCGTACCTGCTCTACCGCGCTGTGCAGTGCTGCTGGCAAGCTGGCGGGCAGTGGCAAAGGGATAGGGCCGGTTTTTTTGCGTAGCGTGGTGATCAGGGTTTCAAAGGCGATGCTGTCGGGCCATTGCTGCGCCTTCGGGGCCAAGCTGTGCAACAACAGCGCTGTGCGAATCACGGCTTCAGCATCGGTGCCCGCCTCCTCCAAATCGTCGGCTTGCAAACCAAAACGGGCCGCCAACCACAGGGCTGCCTCAATCAGTTGGCTGATGGGTTGGCGCACCGCCAACTCGGCTTGGTATTGGGCATGGCTTTGCAAGCTCCATTTGGCCAATTGCGGTATCTGGGCTTCGGTAAAGCCCTCGCGCTCATGCATGGCAAAGTGGGTGTTTTGCGGCATAGCGATCAGCTTTTTCAGCATCTCCGAGCCACCTTTAGAGCGCGACAGCAGGCTGTGGTCACGCAAAGACTGGGCCGCCAAGTGCAAATCACCGCCACAGCTTTCTTGCAGATACAAACTCACCAAATTGACGATGCGCGCCCGCGCTTGTTCCAAATCTGGGCGCAGATTTTCGTTGCCAAAGTAACGGGCAATTTGCACCATGCCTTTGGGGGCTTCGGTACAGATGGCTTGCAGCTTGGCAGCACTGAGCAGGCCGTGCTGCACACCGTACACCAGCGCTTTTTCAAAGAAGGGGCGGGCATCGTGCAGCGACAGCGCCGAGGCACTCGCAGGATGGGCAGGGGCGGACATGGGTGCTGCTGCTTTCAAATCGCCAATTCTTCGTCTGGGTCGCGCGCTACCGGGGTGGCCTTGCCTCGGTCGGTGTCGCGGGTTTCAAACTTGCCGTCGTCTTCTTCCAGTTCTTCTTCCTCGCCCAAGCCCAAGTCGTGGGCGCGGGCTTTGGCACGCAGCACCAACAACATCTCGATGAACAGGTCGCGGCACTCATAGCGCAGCAGCCACGCCAGCTCCATCCAATCGTTGTCGGCCACTTCTTCTTGCGTGATATGCGGGCGCACATAAGCCGAGGCACGCAACTCGTCGTCGCTGAGCAGCTCGCCGTCGTCTTCGATGGTGTCAAAGTGGCCGGTGCGGGCAAAAGCTTCGATGCGGCTCCACTTTTCGGCAAAGTAGTTGGCCAAGGCCTCGCTGCCACCTTCTAGGTTGCCAATCGCTTCTAAAAACTCCAGCGGGTCGGCACCATCGCGGAAGATGATGCCATTGACCATGCCGCGCAGGTGGGTGTGCGTTAGGTCTTTGTATTGCTTTTCTAACACCAGGGCACGGGCAAATTGCTCGGGCGTAATCAGCAGATTGACCACCGAATCACGCGAGGAATCGTATTCGCGAATCACGGCCAGCACATCTTTGGACGGCAGTTGGGCGATCACTTCCATCAGGGCATGGTCGCCTTCGGTGTCGGCCAATTCGGCCAGCGCGTATTCTGCGCCAACGATGTCACCGGCAGCAATCAGGCTTTGCGTTTGTTGGATCAGGGCGAGGTGGGTGCTCATGGGTGGGGTTCCTGTTCAATCTTTGCGGTCAAAGCCTTGGTCAGACAGCCAGTCTTCGCGCGCTTGTTCGCGGCTGTCTGCATCTTGCAGATCGGCGGCATCATCGGCACTCAGGGGTTGGGCGTTGTCGTCATCGCTGTATTCATCCTCTTCAGCGTTATCCTCATCCTCGTCTATCGGCGCAGCCACCAAACCCCAACGGGGGTGTTGTTGCAGGTACTCTAGGCAAGCCGCTACGGCCAAAAACCATGCGCCTTGGGGTTCTTGCAGTACGCGCTGGGCCAACGGTTGTGCCCAAGGTTCTAGCGTGATGGCATCACTCAATGCAGCCCAATCAGGCTGTACCGCTTCGTCGGTCAAAAAGCGCTCTAGTGTCGCCCCAGCGCTGCCAAAACGGAAAGCACGGTGAAAGACCACGGCCACCATTTCGGGGCTGAGCTCCATCATCTGCAGCAAGAAGCCGAACTCTTTGCGCTTCTCGGCCAAACGCTTGCGCAGCACGTCTTTGCCTTCGGAGTCGCTGGTTAAATCGTCCAATTCGGCTTGGTAGGCCGAGCGCAGGGGATGGAAGAAGGCGGTCAGTCGCATGGGATGGTGATGTAAAAAAGAATTTCAGGGCGGGTGCGCGGTTTTTCGATGCTTCAGCGGGGCGGTTGCACACCCGCCAGCACCTGCTGAAAATAGCTTTGCCAAATGGTTTGGGCGGTTTCTAGCGGATCATCTAACAGGTTGCGGCGGCGGTTCTCGTCGTAGGCTTGGCGTTGCTCGGGGTCGGACAGCACTTCATAGGCCTGCTGCACCGCCCGAAAACGCGCCGGTGCATCGGGGGCCGGATTTTTGTCGGGATGGTAGAACGATGCTTTTTGCCGAAAAGCTTTCTTGATGTCGGCCAGCGAGGCATCGCTGCCCAGCCCAAGGGCGGCGTAGTGGTCTATCGTCATGCGGGAGGGGCTTAGTTCACTCAAAAAATTATTCAGCATCCAGCCCAAAACGGGCTTGCAAGGCTTGGGAAAAAGCGGGGCCGCCACTGAGGGTCAAGGTCAGGGTGTAACGGGCTGGACCTTGGGCTGGCTGGGCCAGCACGATGTGCTGCGCCTGTGCATCGTAATGCAGCTCCAACACCGGGCCAGTGCGTTCTGGCAGACTTTGCAAGTCGTAATCCCACAGGCCACCCTCGTCCAGCGGGCCGCGCTGTGCGCCAAACTGTCGCTGCGCCCAGTTCAGCACCACAGTGATTTCAGCCAACAGCGCGGGCAAGCGCTCAGTGGTGACGCAAGCCATTGCGTCCCAAGTGCTGGTGCCTTGGTCGTCTTCACTGTAATCAAAATCGAGATAAGACAAGCTCATGGTACGGCAACAGCAAGTGGCAGGGCCCGCATTGTGCGGCAAATGCAAAATAGGGGGGGTATGGCAGGTTTTCAAGCCGCATGGCCGCAAAGGAGTGTAGATGGACGTTCAAACTGCGCTGTTGCAGGTAAAAGATTTGTGTTTTGGCTACCCAGAGCGCCCACTCTGGCAGCATTGGTCGGCCCACATCGGGCCGGGTGCCACCTTGGTCTTAGGGGATGATGGCAGCGGCAAAAGCACCTTGCTGCAACTGCTGGCCGGTGCGCTGCCCGCCCATACTGGGACGCTGACACTGGCCGGTATCGCACTGCAGCACGATGCAGCCGCCTACCGCCAACAGGTGTTTTGGCAAGACCCGCGCTCCTCGGCATTGGATAACTGCGGCGTGCAGCAGTGGTGGGACAGCCTGCCCGCCCAGTACCCCGCGTGGAATGCCAGCGCCTTGGCAGCCCATGTACAAGGCTTTGCTTTGCAACCCCACGTCGATAAAACCCTGCACCAGTTGTCGGCAGGCACACGGCGCAAGGTGCTGATGGCAGCGGCGCTGGCCTCGGGAGCGCCCCTCACGTTGATCGATGAGCCGGTAGCAGGCCTAGACCGGGCTTCGGTGCAGTATCTGCAACAGGCACTGGCGCAGGCAGCCGCACAGCCAGGCCGGGCCATCGTAGTAGCCCACTACGAGGCGCTAGAGGGTGTGCCGTGGACACAGGTGTTGGCCTTACGCGACGGACACATAGCAAGCGCATAATCCGCCCTTTTTTGGCCCCGTGTTGGCGGGCCTCAAGGGATCACCGTGGATATCGTTTTGCTGGTCAAAGCCGCCATCATGGGGGTGGTAGAAGGCTTGACCGAGTTTTTACCTATTTCTTCTACCGGGCATTTGATTTTGGCCGGAGCTTTGCTGGGCATGGACGATGCCAAAGCCAAGGTCTTTGACATCGCCATCCAAACCGGGGCTATCTTTGCCGTCATTTTGGTCTATTGGCAGAAAATCTATGCCACCGTCGTGGCCTTGCCCACGCAGGTGCAAGCGCGGCGCTTTGCCCTGAATGTGCTGATTGGATTTTTTCCCGCTGTACTGTTGGGGCTACTGCTGGGCAAGGCGATCAAGGCGCATCTGTTCACACCCGTGGTGGTGGCCAGCGCTTTCATCGTGGGTGGTTTTATTATTCTGTGGGTAGAGCGCCGCCCAGCATCGGCGGTGCGGGTGCATTCAGTAGACGATATGGGCCCGCTGGATGCCCTGAAGGTGGGTTTGGTGCAATGTTTGGCCATGATTCCGGGCACCAGCCGCAGCGGAGCCACCATCATTGGTGGCATGTTATTGGGCCTATCGCGCAAGGCCGCAACCGATTTTTCCTTCTTTCTAGCCATTCCGACGCTGATTGGGGCCGGGGTTTATAGCCTGTACAAAGAACGGGCTTTGTTGGCCTGGGCCGATACCCCGATGTTTGCGGTGGGGTTGGTGTTTTCTTTTTTCAGTGCTTGGCTGTGTGTGCGCTGGTTGTTACGCTACATCAGCACGCACAGTTTTGCCGTCTTTGCTTACTACCGCATTGCCTTTGGTGCCTTGGTGCTTCTGACCGCATGGACAGGCTGGGTACAGTGGGCCGATTCATAATCGCGCCCATGAACACCTTCTCTTGCACAACGATGGGCTGGATAGCGGGATGTGCTCTGGCGATGGCGGGCGCGGCCCATGCGGCAACGCCTGAAACGCCTGCCAACACCCGCACGAGCACCCATTTTGAGGGCACGCCCGGACATGCCGGCTTTGTTTGGGCATTGGGTGCGACCGTGGGCAATGGTGCCACCTATGCGGGCAGTGATCGACGGGGTACCAGTATCCGGCCAGTGATTGGGCTGGCGCTGGGGCGCTACACCCTCAGCTCGGGTGGTGGTGGTGCCTTGCTCGACCGCGATTTAGACCGTGCCGATTCGGGCCTCAGCGCCCGGCTGGTAGACGAAGGCAAGCTGCGCCTAAGCACCTCTTTGCGCTGGGGGGGTGGGCGCACGGTAGGCGGCGAGCCACGGCTGCAAGGTCTACCCGATGTGCGCCGCACCTTGCGCGTGCGCTTTGGTGTGGTGTATGACATCGATGAGCATTGGTCGCTGCGTAGCGCTGTGAGCCAAGATTTGTTGAGGCGCGGCAGCGGTGCGGTACTGAACAACACCGCCCGCTACGAACTGGATTTGGCCCCCGGCACCGAGGTGAGCTTGGTCGCAGGTGTGCATTTGGCCAACAGCACCTACATGAACAGTTTTTTTGGTGTACCAGCAGCCTTGGCCGGGGTTAGCACCCCTTTGCCTGCCTTCCATGCGCGCACCGGTATGCACAGCACCGAGTTTGGTATGGATTGGCGACACAACTTGCACCACCATTGGGTGTTGGTGGGTGGTTGGCGTGCTATCCAACTGCGTGGCGATGCCCGGCGCAGCCCTTTAACGCTCAAGCCAAACAACTACGGTGTCTCGATGGGGCTGGTCTACCGTTATTGATATAACCGTGGGTTCTGGCCGGTGTGGCCGCTTTTTGCAATCGGAGGTTTACCCATGCAAAACTCTCTTTACCGCTGGTCTCGTGGTGCCCTGACTTGGGTGCTGGTGGCCGCCTTGGCCGCTTGCGGGGGCAATGATGACGATGAAGCCCATGCCGAACCCGAGGTGCCGGTACAACCTGCACCAGAAGTAGCGGGCGAGTTGAAAGCAGCTTCTGCCTTGGCTACCATCCGCACCACAGAGATGGTGCAAGCGCTGCAGGCCCAAGACAGCAAGGTGCAAAACCTGCAACCGCGCTACGATGTCATGGCCTACAAGCTAGAGTACATGACTACCGATGTCAACGGGTTGCCCATCCGGGCCTCGGGCCTGGTTAGTGTGCCGATCAAAGCCTTGGGGGCAGCTAGCCCGGTGCTGAGCTACCAACACGGCACCATCTTCCGTGACATTGAAGCACCCAGCAACAATGCCGTGCCCTCTGAGGTGGCGGTGCTCATGGCCTCCTTGGGCTATATCGTCTTGGCCCCAGACTATGTGGGCTATGGGGTGTCCAAAGGCGCACCACACCCCTATTTGCAAGCGGCCCCGTCAGCAGCCGCCACCGTTGACTTTTTAACGGCAGCCAAAACCTGGCGACAACAACAGGGCGTACAAGACAACGGCCAGTTGTTCCTGACAGGCTATTCGGAAGGCGGCTATGTCACCCTGGCCGCCCACCGGGCGCTGCAAGAGAGCAACTCGCCCCATTTGCAAAACCTGCGCCAAGTGGTAGTCGGCAGTGGCCCCTACAACGTACAAGCCACCATGGACGGCCTAGTGAACTTGGTACGCGACGAAAACAACTTGCTCGGTGCCCTGATCAATCCAGGCTTTTTACATTATTTAGGCAACAGCGTACAGCGTGAGGTACGCCGCGCCCTGCTCAAACAATTGCTGCCCAGCGATGCCGATGTGGTGATAGACACCCAATTTATCGATATCTTTTTGGCCGACGATGAAGCAGGCCTAGAGCGCCTGAGCAACGTGCACCAATGGAAACCCAATTTGCCCGTGCGCTTTTACCACGGACGTGAAGACCGCACCGTGCCCTATACCAGCTCTACCAGCACCTTACAGGCCATGCAGGCGCGTGGTGCGGGTGATTTGGTCAGTCTGACGGATTGCCCGGCCAATCCAGCTGGCCACTTGCAATGTGTACCCACCTTCCTGAACTTTATGCTGAACACGCTGGCCCCTGAAGCTCAGGGTTTGTAAAGAGCAACAAGGAACGGCCCAAATTTGGGCCGTTTTAGTTTTTATAAAGCCTTGGCGCTGATGACGGTGCCGTCGGCATCGGCATACAACCAATCGCCAGGACGCACCCACACCCCTTGGATGCGCACGGCCACGTCACGCAGCCCTTGGCCCCGTTTTTCTGTGGGCAACGGCATATTGCCCAGTGCCCGAATACCCACCTCACTGGCCGCCAACTCGGCCACATCACGCACACAACCATCGACCACCACCCCAGCCCAACCATTGCGTGCAGCAGCGGCAGCCAGATTGCCCCCGACCAGCGCCCGGCGCAAAGAGCCACCGCCATCCACCACCAACACCCGACCCTCGCCGGGGCTGTCTAGGGCCGCTTTGACGAGGGTATTGTCTTCGTGGCACTGGATGGTACTGACAGGGCCACAAAACTGCACCCGGCCACCAAAATCACGAAACACCGGCGGCAGCACACGAAAGTTGCCGCTGTCGTCGTTCTTATGGCTGTCGCAAAAATCACAGGTGCTAAAGCGGGGGCTATCACTACTACGCATAGGGCAAACTCCAGAAGAAAAAGAAACAACGGCTTACTTACAAGCCTCGCTTGGCGGTGCTCAACAGGGTGGTCACTTCCAAAGAAATGTCCGAAAAATGCGACCCTGCTCCGATCAGTTTTTCCGCATCTTGGTACTGACCGGCATTGATTTTGCGCGCGACTCCTCCAGCAGTTTGGTGGAAATCAGCGTGCTTAGTCAGCAATTGGGAAAACAACGGGCGACTGCCCCATTGCGAACCACCAGGGCCATGAATCCAGCGCCCTAAGGGGCATTGGTCATCGCGGCAGATGGTGTCGGCATCGAGCTTTTCATGCTTGGCAATGGCCGAGCGCAGTTTGACTTTCCACTGGCGGTGTGCCTCGATGGCGCTGTCAAAATCAAAATCGGCTACGGTAGTGTTGTACCCGGCACTGTCTTCTTCTGACAGTTGCGCCATAGCCGGCAAGACAAAGCGTGCCACCTCGCTGGCCAAGGTTTGTGCTTGGTTTTGCATGGCAGCGGCAGCGGCGGCCGTTTCTTCGACCAATGCGGCGTTTTGCTGCGTCATACGGTCTAACTCTTGCACGGCTTGGCCGATTTGGCCGATACCTTGGTTCTGTTCATGGGCCCCAGTAGCCACTTCACTCAACAGCTTGTTCACATGCTGGGATGAATGCACAATGTCTTCAATCGTGCTACCTGCTTTGCGCACAATGTCGGTGCCGGTGGCGACCTGTTCCACACTGCCGTCGATCAACGCTTTGATCTCTTTGGCGGCGGCGGCGCTGCGCCCAGCCAAATTGCGTACTTCAGAGGCCACGACAGCAAAACCCCGGCCTTGCTCGCCAGCACGGGCCGCTTCCACTGCCGCATTCAGCGCCAAAATATTGGTTTGGAAAGCAATCCCGTCGATGGTGCTAATGATGTCGGAAATCTGTGCCGACGATTGGCGAATCGCTTCCATCGTATGCACCACTTCACGCATCACTTGGCCGCCGTCACTGGCCACTTGGGCATTGTGTTGTGCCATTTGAGAGGCTTCTTGGGTATGCTGGGTAGTGTTACTGACCGTGGCGGCAATTTGCTCCATCGAGGCGGCCGACTCCTCTAAGTTGCTAGCGGTGTGTTCCGTACGCCGCGACAAATCTAACGCGCCACTGGCGATTTCGCTGGCCGAATGCACGATGTCATCGCTAGAACGGCGCACACGCAACACCATGGTGCGCAAGGCATCTTGCATCGCATGCAGCTCAATCATCAGCTGTGCAGCCTCATCTTTACCCCAAGGAGAGGGGGAAGTGGTCAGGTCTCCACTGGTCATAGCGCGCAGGTGGCGACGGGTTTCTTTCAAACCACCATCCATCACGCGGTAGAAACTCAAGAAAGCATAGCCAGCCACCACCACACTGACCAACACGCCCAGGCCCGCAATCATCAGTTCATGGACAAAAAATTGATATAAGTCATCGATATAAATGCCAGAGCCCAACACCCAACCCCAAGGCTGAAAGCCCTGCACGTAGGCCAGTTTGTCCACGGGTTGTTGGCTACCAGGACGCGGCCATTGGTAGGAAACAAAACCTTTACCGCCCTCACGCCCAGTAGCTGCAAAGGCTTGGAACAGGGCAAACCCGTTCGGGTCTTTGTGTGCGCTCATGTCTTTGCCGTTGAGTTGCGGCAAGATCGGGTGCATGACCATGCGCTGCTGCACATCATTGATCCAGAAGTATTCTTGCCGGTCGTAGCGCAACTTGCCAATCACTTCTTGGGCCAGCGCTTGTGCTTGTGCTTGGCTCATCTTTCCGGAGGTTTCTTGGCTATGCGCCCACACCAAGAAGCCATATGCGACTTCGACATGCTGGCGCGTGGCATCCATACGCGATTGCATGGCCGTGTCAAACTCGGTCTTGAGCATCCAACCGACCAAGGCCAACATCGGCAACATAAAAGCCAAGGAAATAATCATGGCCTTGGTGGCAAAACGCAGGTTGCGAAAAGCACGTACACCAGGGGCCCAAATGCCGTGGTACTGAAAGAAGCCCGAAACATCGGGGCGGTGCATGGCTGCACTAGCGGCAGCAGGAGGAATGGAGGCACTCATGGGAACGGTTGTCTTGATAGTCTTTTTGATTTTTTTATGTCAACACTTTGACAACCGGCCATCATAGGCGAGCTTGTGTTTTCTGGCACAGTTTGATACAGAAAAGCTATTTCCGACCATTGCAGTGCATTTTTTTGGCACAGCGCTTTTTCCTGTGCTACAATTTCGTTCTCAGCAAGTTTGGGACGTTAGCTCAGTTGGTAGAGCAGCGGACTTTTAATCCGTTGGTCACAAGTTCGAATCTTGTACGTCCTACCAAACTTCCTGACCTTACACCAAAAAGCCCTGCTCTAGAAAGAGCGGGGCTTTTTTATTTACTGGCCTTCCATTCCATTCACGCTAATCTGGCTGCAACATCAGCCAGACCTGCATTTAGCGTCGGCCAACAATCGTACTTAAACGCAGCACTGGGATGTTGTCCATCAACACTTGGGCATCTACACGCCGAAAACTGGGGTTGGGTGTGGGCCGTACCGCCATTGCCACCGTCAGACGCTGCCCGGCCTGTTCACAGGTCTCGGTGCTATCCCCAATCGCAGGCATTTGGCGCGATAAGCGCGTTTTGACCAATGCATTCTCAGCACACAACTGTGCTAACACCATGTCGGATTGGCGCTGTGCATGGCGCGTCAGGGCTGCACTGGCTTGCAGCCCGGCCATCAGGGCGATCGCCACAATACTCAAGGCCACCAACACTTCTACCAAGGTAAAACCGAACTGCGGGCCGGGGCCTACGCCATCGCGTGTGCACTTCATGGCACCGGCTGCACGGCAAATGGACGTAAACCGTCGGTGGCCACGCGCAAGGCGGTGGCGGGCTCGTCACGGCTCACCAACGTGACCCCTTGGGCAGCCAACACAGGCTCTGGCCCCAACAGCAGGCTGTTATCACCACGCACCACGGTGCTGGCAGACAACCACTGGGTGGGCAACCGGTCTGGAGGCAAGCCAACAAAACGAAACCCTCCCACCATGCTGTGCCAACGCACCGCGACTCCACTGGCACGCGATTGCGCCCGCCCAGCCTCGAGCAGTGCAGCCAAGCGCTCGGCCTCACGCTCTAGCGTAACGCTATTGCTATCGCGCAAAGCCAAGGCGGCACCAGCGGTCGCCACGGCGACGATGCTGATGACCACCAGCAACTCCAGCAACGTAAAACCGAGGCTACGCTGACCAAGGCCAGAGACGGTTTGGATACCTATTTTTACCACCTATGAACAAAAAAGCTCCTACCATCATAGCTGTGATCGCTTTGCACCCAACCATCCGCATACCCTGCCATGCCTAACGCACGGCCTGGCTTTTGGCATGGAACGGTTATCCTCTGGGGAGGGTTGCTCGGTGCGGCGGTACAAGTGTGCCAAGCCCAATTGTGGCCACTGGCGTGGTATGCGGCTTGGGGGCTAGTGGGATTAGGGGGTGCGCTGGGCGGGCTGTGGGCGGCACAGCGGCGTTATTGCCTCACCGACTGGCGAAGCCACAGTTTATGGCTATTAGTGGCAGCATTGCTGCTGTTTGCCATCACCGGCTTACGGGCGCACCATTTTGCCGCGACAGCCTTATCGCCCACATTGGAGGGCCGAGACATCCGCGTCACTGGCATGGTGACAAGCATGGCTCAGCCTTTAGAAGGGGGCCAACGCCTGCGCTTGCGTGTAGAAACCGCTACTTTATGGCCCCCCCAAGGCTCCCCCGTGCAGCTGCCCGCCTTGCTGGATCTGGGCTGGTACCAACGCGCCCCTCAAGGTAGTGATGCCACTGCAACCAGCCCACCAGCCTTGGTGCGTCCGGGTGAGCGCTGGCAAATGACGGTACGCCTCAAAGCCCCACACGGGCTACGCAACCCGCATGGCTTCGACTATGAATTGTGGGCCTGGGAGCAAGGCGTGCAAGCGGTGGGCGATGTGCGCGCAGGTCCAAAAGACCAGCCACCGCAACGCTTGGCGGCTACGCACCAATATCCGGTAGAGCAAGCACGCCAGCAGGTACGCGATGCCATCATGGCGCAATTGGCAGCCAACCCTTTCGATGCAGCAAGTCAGCGTGTCGCTGGTGTGGTGGCGGCCTTGGTGACGGGAGACCAACGTGCGATTGAACGCAACGATTGGGACTTGTTCCGCACCACCGGCGTATCCCACTTGATGAGTATTTCCGGCCTGCACATTACCTTGTTTGCTTGGTTGGCAGCAGGTTTGATTCGGGTGGTATGGCGGCGCTCGACGCACCTGTGCCTCTGGTTGCCCGCCCCCTCAGCCGCTTTGCTGGGCGGCGCTGCATTGGCAACGGCCTATGCTTTGTTCAGTGGTTGGGGCATTCCGGCCCAACGCACCATTTCGATGCTGTGTGCCGTGGCCTTGTTGCGCCTGCTGGGCTTGCGCTGGCCTTGGCCGCAGGTGTGGTTACTGACCTGTGCCGCCGTCGTCTGGCCGGATCCGTGGGCACTGTGGCAACCGGGGTTTTGGCTCAGTTTTGTGGCGGTGGGGATTTTGTTTGCGAGCGACCCCGGCGGCAGCGCCGAACAGCACCCCAGTCTGTGGAGCCGCTTTGTCTCTATGCTGCGCGAGCAGTGGGTGGTGACACTGGCGCTGACCCCCTTGGGTCTGTTGATGTTTGGTCAAGTATCGGTGGTCGGCTTTGCTGCCAACATGCTGGCCATTCCGTGGATCACCTTGGTCGTCACACCACTGGCATTTTTGGGTGTGCTGTGGAATCCATTGTGGCAAGGCGCGGGTATCGCCGTGCATTGGATGGTGCTGTGGTTGGAGTGGTGGGCTACCGTGCCGGGTGCAGCTTGGTGGCTACCGATAGCCCCGCTGTGGGCCGGGGCAGCAGCGGTGGCCGGTGGTACTTTGCTGGCTTTGCGCTTGCCCTTGCCTGTGCGCCTATTAGGTCTGCCCTTGCTGTTGCCGGTATTTTTCTGGCAACCTGCGCGCCCCACCATAGGGCAATTTGAGCTGCTGGCCCCAGATGTCGGCCAAGGCACGGCAGTGTTGGTACGTACCGCCAGCCGTACCCTGTTGTACGACGCAGGGCCACGCACCAGCGCCAGCAACGATGCGGGTAGCCGGGTGCTGGTACCTTTGTTGCGCGCCTTGGGCGAGCGCGTTGATACCCTGCTGCTCAGCCACCCCGACAGCGATCACACCGGCGGTGCTGTGGCCGTACTACAAGCCCAGCCCCAAGCACAGTTGTTCGGTTCTGTGGGCGAGCAGTCCGAACTGCAAGCACTGCGCCCAGCCCACCCCTGCGTAGCGGGGCAACGCTGGCATTGGGACGGAGTCGAATTTTCCATCTTGCACCCAAAGCCAACACCAGCCAGCGATGTCGCCAAGCCAAGACGCAACAACACCAACGCCCAAAGTTGCGTATTACGCGTTGTGGCTTCCAATGGCGTGGCCGCTTTGTTGCCCGGCGATATTGAAGTAGCGCAAGAGCAAAGCCTGTTGGCCCAAGCCGCGCCGTTGCGCGCCGATGTGCTGTTGCTGCCGCACCACGGCAGCAAAACCTCGTCTAGCCCTGCCTTCTTGGATGCCGTAGGCCCACGCAGTGCTTGGGCCCAAACCAGCTACCGCAACCGCTTTGGCCACCCGGCCCCAGAAGTGCTACAACGCCTACAAGAACGCCACATTTCCTTGGTCCATTCGGTGCGTTGCGGCGCGGCGCACTGGCATTCTGAACAGCCCGACCGCGTGCATTGCCAACGCCAAAACCAGCAGCGCTATTGGCAACATCCATTGCCATAAAACCTGCACGCTACCGTCACAAAGCCATTTGCGGCGACAATGCCGCTCCTTTTGATTTTTTCCTGTTTTCGTTCGGTTTTTTCATGTCCATTCAGGTACGTCCCGCTACGCTTCGCGATGCCAAGGCCATCGCCCAACTCCATACCCTGTCGGCCCAAACCGTTTACAAGGGCCTGATTCCTGATGAGCATCTCAAGACCATGTCGGTAGAAAAACGCCAAGCCTACTGGCGCGAGGCCATCGAATACTGCGAGCCCCAAGTCCAAGTGGCGGTAGAAGACGACAAAATCGTCGGTTTTGTCGGCTATGACCGCTCACGCGACGAAAAATCGCGTCCCACCACTGGCGAAATCTGGGCCATCTACGCTGCCCCGAGCCACTGGAACCAAGGCGTTGGCCTAGCGCTGTGGGATGCCGCACGCGAAGGTCTGCAAGAAGAAGGCTGCACCAACGTCACGGCTTGGGTGCCACTGCGCAATGAGCGCGCTATCCGCTTCCACGAACTGGCCGGTTTCAAGCGTGAGATGTCCACGGCCAAAACCGCGATTGTGGGCGGTGTCAAAATCGAGGAAGTGCGCCTCAAGCGCTCGCTCAACTGATTCAATTTACCTACACAGAAAGTCACCATGATCGAATGGAACGAACAGGGCGAGGTGCGCACAGCGTACTGGCGTTCCGAAAATGGTGCCTCCGCACCCAAGCGCGTGTTGTTGGCCGATGACACCCTGTCTGCCGACACCGCCTACCGCCACGCCTGCGCTGGTACAGCCTTGCTGTGGCGGGGTGACTTTCAAAATGCCCGCCAACTGCTGCAAGCCCTGATGCGCCGGGTAGAGCGCAAACCCGCCAAAGCCGCCGCCCGTACTGCTGCCAAGCGAGCCCAAGCCACGCCAGAGCAAGCCTTTCATTTGCACCGGCAAGCACAAGCACAACGCGCGCGCACTTTGGCAGCCATCGTGATCCAACTCGAAGGCGACTATCGCATCGCCTTGCGCCGCGCCCCTGACTGGAGCGCCGCCTGTACGCAAGCTTGGGGGCCAGCCAACGGCCAGCCCCAGGTCGTCAGTCTGCGTGAACTGCTGGGCATCGTCGGCGCTTACGAGTGGCGCAAGAAGGGGGTAGAAATTCCGGCCTTGGGCGCACGCATCCATCCACACTATGGTGTTTTTTCGCCCGTGCGTGGTGAATACATTGATTTGGTGGCCAAGGCCCCCCTGCCCTCGCAAACGCTGGCCTTTGACATTGGCACCGGTACGGGTGTGCTGGCCGCCGTGCTAGCACACCGGGGTGTGCGCCAAATCGTCGCAACCGACACTGCTGCACGCGCCTTGGCCTGTGCCCAAGACAATTTACAGCGTCTGGGCTACAGCCAACAAGTACAAGTGCAAGCCACTGATTTGTTCCCAACCGGGCAAGCTCCATTGATTGTCTGCAACCCACCGTGGTTACCGGCTCGCCCCAGCTCGACACTCGAGCAAGCGGTGTACGACGAAGGCAGCCGCATGTTGCGTGGCTTTTTGGTCGGTTTGGCAGCGCATTTAACACCGGGGGGTGAGGGTTGGCTCATTTTGTCCGACTTGGCCGAGCATCTGGGCTTGCGCCCGCGTGAACAACTGCTGGACTGGATCGCGCAAGCCGGTTTGCGCGTGTTAGAGCGCCACGACATCCGCCCACAGCACCCGAAGGTGCAAGACAGCAGCGACCCATTGCACGCAGCACGGGCCGCTGAAATCACTTCGCTGTGGCGCTTGGTAGCGGCCTGAGCGCCGCAGCCCAACCTTAGCAAGTCTCTAAGGCCATTTCTGGTGTTGGACTGGCCAGCACCGCAGAGACTTGGGCGCGCAACGATGCGGCACGTTCATCCCCTGCATGGTGCGTCACTTGGGCAAACAGCTCTTCCGCCACATGGCGCAGGGTATCGCCATCACGCGCATTGCGCAGGGCTGTGCGCAAGTGGTGCGCCAAATCAGGATGGCGGCGGGCAAACATGCGCTCACAAATATCAAACAGGTACATACGCGCCCCAGCCAGCGATAATTCGCTGCGTTCGGCCTGCTCCGCCGGGGCTTGGGCGCTGCTGGTGCGTGTCAGGTAGCCTTGGTGCAACAAGCTCTCGACAATTTGTGCGCCCATGCCGTGGTACATGGCCTGTAAAGCCGATACTGGCTTGCCATCGGCCAGCAGCAGCAACGAACGCTCACGCAGGCTCAGGGTGCGTACACCGGGCGAGAGTTCCTGATGGGCTTTTTCAGTTTTCTGCAACAGCATGAAAATCAAGCAATGAGATGGGTTAAACCACCATTAAATCGCCCCACCATGACATTTCTATGAAGCCCCCAGAGGGGGGCTTGTCTTTTTTCTTTGTTCTGTATGTCTCTGCTCTTGGCCCCGATGGAGGGCTTGCTCGATTTTGTGCTGCGCGATGTACTCACCCGTGTAGGTGGAGTAGATCGTTGCGTCTCTGAATTCATCCGTATCAGCGGTACCTTACTGCCCGATAAGGTTTTTTTGCGCTATGTGCCCGAATTGCAGCACGGCAGCCGCACGCTGGCCGGTGTGCCCGTGCGGGCCCAACTGCTCGGCTCTGACCCGGTGTGTATGGCCGAGAATGCGGCACGCTTGGCCGCTTTAGGCCCGGAAGGCATCGATTTGAACTTTGGCTGCCCGGCCAAGGTGGTCAATCGCCACGGTGGTGGCGCGGCCTTACTGCAAGACCCAGAGCATATTGCCCGGCTGGTAGCCGCTGTGCGCCGCGCGGTGCCTGCGCCACTGCCCTTGTCGGCCAAAATGCGTTTGGGCTACCACGATGCCAGTTTGGCGCGTGAATGCGCCCAAGCCATGGCCGACAATGGAGCCTGTGAAATTGTGGTGCATGCCCGCACCAAAACCGATGGCTACCGCCCTCCGGCTTATTGGGAGCAAATACCCGCTATTCAAGCAGCCGTCTCGGTGCCCGTGGTGGCGAATGGCGAAATTTGGAGCGTAGCAGATGCCCAACGTTGCCGCGCCGTGTCGGGCTGTAAGGCACTGATGCTTGGGCGCGGCATGGTGGCCGATCCGGGGCTAGCGCTGGCGATTCGGGCAGCCGACACCGCCGCCTGTGGGCCGGGCAGTGCGCCTGCCCCGGTGCAATGGCCCGAACTGCTGCCGCACATTGCCCAGTTCTGGCAATTGGTCTGCACCGATTTGGAGCCACGCCAGCGTGCTGGTCGCCTCAAGCAGTGGCTGAACCTGCTGCGCCGACGCTTTCCAGAAGCTGAATTGGCCTACCAGCAGATTCGCCCCCTCACCGACCAACGCACCATCAGTGCTTGGGTGCAGGCGCAGCAGCGTACAGCATAAATGCCCTGCTGCATGGTTTTGGTGCTTACCAGCTGACCTCGCGGTCTGGCGTAGCACTGATCTTGTGCAACGACAAATCGGCCCCGTCAAACTCTTCTTCTTGCGATAAACGCAAGCCCAGCGTGGCCTTGAGCGCGCCATAGACCAACGCTCCACCCAACAAGGCCCAGCCAACCCCCATCAAAGTACCGATGAGCTGGGCCCAAAAACTGACCCCCCCCAAACCGCCCAAAGCCGACTGACCAAAAATACCAGCCGCAATACCGCCCCACGCACCGCACAAACCATGCAAGGGCCAAACGCCCAACACATCGTCAATCTTCCACTTGTTTTGCGTTAGCGTAAACATAAGTACAAAGATGCTGCCAGCGATAGCACCCACCACCAATGCCCCCAGCGGATGAAGTAAATCCGAGCCAGCACAGACGGCCACCAAACCGGCCAGCGGGCCGTTGTGAACGAAACCCGGATCGTTCTTGCCCAAGACCAAGGCCGCCAACGTGCCGCCCACCATCGCCATCAAAGAATTCACCGCCACCAGCCCAGAGATTTTGTCTAGCGTCTGGGCGCTCATGACGTTAAAACCAAACCAACCCACGATCAGAATCCAAGCACCCAAGGCCAGAAAAGGAATGTTCGAGGGCGGGTGGGCCGAAATGGCCCCGTCTTTGCGATAACGGTTAGCGCGCGACCCCAACAGCAACACCGCGGGCAAGGCAATCCAGCCCCCCACCGCATGCACCACCACCGAACCGGCAAAATCATGGAACTCTTCACCCGTCAGAGCTTTGATACCATCTTGCACCCCAAAATGGCGGTTCCAAGCAATGCCCTCAAAGAAGGGATACACCAAGCCGACAATCACGGCCGTGGCAATCAGTTGGGGCCAAAATTTCGCCCGCTCAGCAATGCCACCCGAGATGATGGCCGGAATAGCGGCGGCAAAGGTCAACAGAAAGAAAAAACGTGTCAGTTCAAACCCATTTTTTTGAGCCAGCACCTCGGCACCGACAAAAAAGTGGGTGCCATAGGCCACCCCATAGCCCACAGCAAAATAGACCACGGTAGAGACCGAAAAATCGACCAAAATTTTGACCAAGGCATTGACTTGGTTCTTCTTGCGTACTGTGCCCAGCTCCAAGAAGGCAAAACCGGCATGCATCGCCAGCACCATAATGGCGCCCAGCAAAATAAATAGGGTGTCGGTGCCCTGTTTGAGTGACTCCATGACTTCCTTACAGTCTGATATGAGGCGTTAAACAACGTTTTTGGTGCAGAACACCAGCTTTGCACCAAAAACAAGCAAAAATTGCGCCAACTTTTATGAATTCCTCTGTTTCTCGCAACTCTTGGATGGATGCCATCAAGGGCTTGGCCTGTGCTTTGATCGTTTGGCACCACTTAGCGTTTTATGGCCCCATGTCCGATGTGGTGCATCTGCAAGCCCCTGCCCCAGTTGAATGGTTGTACGACAACGCCCGCATGGCCGTACAGGTTTTTTTGGTACTGGGCGGTTATTTGGCTGCGGCCAGTTTAGCCCCCCAAGGATTTCCACGCTTTGACAGTTGGGGCGCACAGTGCCTGCGCCGTTTTGTGCGCTTGGTCGTGCCTTATCTAGTAGCGCTGCTGTTGGCGATTGGTGTCGCAGCGTTGGTACGGCCTTGGTTTGAGCACCCCAGCGTGCCCGATGCCCCTTCGCTATCGCAATTGTTGGCCCATGCCCTGCTGTTGCAAGATGTGGTGGGCGAAGAAGCGCTTTCGGCCGGGGCTTGGTATGTCGCAATTGATTTTCAGTTGTTCGCACTCTATGCCGGACTGCTAGCACTGGCACGCGCTGCAGCAGCTTCACGTCCGCAAGCCACTGCTACCCTGACCACCCTGTTGGTATGGGCCTTGGCCGCGGGTTCGCTCTGGTTTTTTAACTTAGACCCAGTGGGCGATGTGTGGGGCTTGTACTTCTTTGGCGCTTACGGGCTGGGCATTTTGTCGTATCGGGCCGTACAAGCACCACGCCCCGGTCTGTGGTTGGCGGGTATGCTGTTGTTGGGGGCTGTGGCCTTGGGGCTGGAGTTTCGCACACGCATCGCCGTGGCCTTGGGTACGGCTTTCGGTTTGGTGTGGCTGATGCGGCACCCACCCACACCGGCAAACTGGCCCGGCATGGCCCTGTTACAACACTGGGGCCAGATGTCTTACTCCATCTTTTTGGTGCATTTTGCAGTCTGCTTGCTGGTCAATGCCGTAGTGCACCACTTTTGGCCGCACCATTTTTGGTCCAATAGCTTAGGCCTGTTACTGGCCTTTGTGCTGTCGCTGCAAGTGGGAGCTATTTTGTACCAACAGATAGAGCGCCGGGTACCTTCTTGGGCCTTGGCTTGGCGTTGGCAAGCCAGTCTATTGGGTATGGGCTTGCTGGTGGTGTGGATCGAGGTACTGGCTTAGGCTTAGAAGAGCCGTGCATTTGTGCTTGGCATTTTCCTAGTGATGCGCCACTATCCCAGCTCACTTGAAACAAAATGCCCTTCAGCCTCTCATTCCTTTGCTATGCCTATACGCCCCCCTCCACTCCACCTCCGTTGCCCTCAATGCGGTTGGCAGCAACATTGGCAACCTAGCTCTGATGCCCTGATGGCCTTGCCCCCGAAAGTCTGTCCACATTGTGGCCATACGCACTTGGAAACTCGCCCAATCGCTGACGCATCGGCCTTATGGGGAAAACTGGAGCAGTGGCTCACGCGCCCCTGAGTTTTTACGGCTCTTACCCGATCCAATGTTCACAGTTTGTTGAAACACAGCCCACCAATGAACCACCTTTTCAAGCCAAAACTTATCCGCCTGTTGGACACCCTCAACCACGGCTTGGTAGAGCGTGAAAGCGCCATCAAGGCGGCTTTGCTGGCCGTGCTGGCCGGGGAGAACCTGTTGCTGGTTGGGCCACCGGGCACCGCCAAGAGTCTGATTGCGCGGCGCATGGCCGACTGTCTGCACCACAGCGACGCGACGGCTGGCTATTTTGAATACCTGCTGACCAAGTTTTCTACGCCAGAAGAAATCTTCGGGCCACTGTCCATCAGCGAACTCAAGGCCGACCGCTTCCGGCGCAACACGGCGGGCTATTTGCCCTCAGTACGCTTGGCATTTTTGGATGAAATTTTCAAGGCCAGTTCCTCCATTCTGAATGCGCTGCTGACCATTTTGAACGAGCGCATCTACCACAACGGCACCGAAGCCCAGCCAGTGCCGTTGCAAGCGCTGATTGCCGCCTCCAACGAACTGCCCACCGGACAAGAAGAGCTCGAGGCCCTTTATGACCGCTTTTTGGTGCGCAGCTTTGTCGATTACGTTAGTGAAGATGGCCTGCCACAGTTGCTGAGCAAACCGGGGCCAGCGCCAACGCTGGAACCACTCACTGAAGCCGAGGTGAGTGCTGTTCGACAAGCCGCTGCCACCGTGACCTTGCCGCCGGAAATCGTCTCGGCCTTGCAGCGCATTTGGGCTGCGCACAAGCAGCTTTTCAAAGAAGACCAGCGCGAGAACCTGTCCGACCGCCGCCTAAAAAAAGCCGTGGGTTTGCTGTGCGTCTCGGCGGCTACCAACGGGCGCGACACGGTCGATTTTTCCGATCTGTTGCTGCTCAAAGATTGCCTGTGGAACCATCCCGATAATGCCTTGAAGGTACGCGAACTGGTGCTTAACACCCTGCGCGCTTTCAGCCACCCGGTGCCACTGGTCGGCACGCCCGCCAACGCTGCCCTAGCCAACACGGGCCAACGCCCAACCCAAGCCCCTCCGCCAAGCAACGGCAAACTGAATGCCGTGGTCAAAGGCTACAAAGGTAGCGGCACCGAACAAGACCCGATTTTGATTGAAACCTTGCACGACTTGGCCGGGCTTGAACGCCCCGAAGTCGGGCAGCAAGGCTATTGGTTCCGACAAACGGCGGATATTGATGCCAGCGCATTGACGAGTTGGCTGAATATCACCTTCCAGGGGCACTACGATGGGGGCGAAAATACTATCACTTACTACACGGGGCTGCTCGATAGTAAAGGTGAGGAATTCGCAGAATTGGTGGCGGCTGGGCACATAGTGCTTGATTGGGTGGCACTGTTCCAACAAGTGAAGCAACCCTCCCATATAGCTCATCTACGCTTACAGAGGTTGGGCTTGGCAAAAAAAGTCAACGGCTCTGAGATCATTGCCTGCACTTCAAGCACCCACCTGCTTGGTGGTGTCGTTAGCAACAGCACTATCCGTGATTGCGAGGCTGGGGGGAGTCTATTGAATTCGGAAGAAATAATAGCGGCAAAAAACAAGAATTGCACGCTCACCCAGTGCCGCGCTGGAGGGTCTCTAGTGAATGGGGATGCACAGGCCTTCACGATTGAAAATTGCCAAGCGGGCGGGTCTTTGATTGCAGGAAGTGTTCAGAAATCCACTATCCGCCAATGTTGTACGGGAAATGTCTTGGCTAGGTGGATTAAGGAAAAATCGACCATTCAGGACTGTTTAGTACAGGTCAACGGTTGGCTCGATAATGATGGCGGCGGTATTGCGCATGATGTAGAGAGCAGCGTGGTAGAGCGCTGCTTTGTGACCGGTAATTCCGCCTCTAGTCGATTAGGTAGCTTTGGATCGAAAATTCGGTTCGACGGCATCACCAATATGCCGGACTACTCCACCATCCGCCAGTGCGCTTTGGGTTCGTTTGAGTTGGGGCCGAATGTGCAACTGCGCCAACGTATTGCCGACAGTGGCCGTCCCAATGCCAAATTGGAAAACAACATCGCCCTCGATTGCCATCCCGGCTATTCTCACCCTAGCGGAAAAGACGGCCAATCGGTGTCCGCCGCCCTATGGACACAACATTATTTCGAGCACAACTTGGGCTGGGACTTTGACACTATCTGGCAATGGAACGCGACCCAAAAGCAACCCGAATTGCGCGCCGTAGGTGTCGCTGCATTCCAGCAGTGCCAGCCAGCCTCAACTGCACCCGCCGCCAGCGAAGGCATGGGCGACCTGCTGACCGAGCAACTGCGCGCCAACTTCTGGCTATAAAGGCTGCCCGCTATGCTTCCTGTATTCGGGCCGCTGCTGGGCGGCTGGGGGCTGCTCAAAGCTGCCGCCGTGGGCTTCAAACCGCTCAAATACTTTATTGACAGTGTGTTCCGCGACAAGGTGCGCCCGGTGCCGGGCAGCGTGCTGTATTGCGACCTGTGGTTGGCGGTAGAGCACAGCGGCATTTACCTCGGCGATGGTCAAATTTCCAACATCGTGGTCGATGGGCTGGCCGAAAGCAGCGTGCAAGCCTGTGGCCCCGAGAGCTTTACTTCCAAAAGCAGCATGGGGCGCAAAATTTACGTCTCTTGCAACGGCCAAGGGGCGGTGGGACACCCCACCGTAGCACGCGGCGCAGCACGCCATGTGGGCGAACGCGCTTTTTACGGGCTGGTGATTAAAAACTGCCACCAGTTTTCTACCCGCTGCGTCAACTATGTGGGCAGTAAGGTCGATTTGTCGCTGCTCGACCGCGCCCTGGCCATGCTACCCGATGGCACCATCGAACCCACCATCACGGCGCTGAAAGGGGCGGCCCGCGACAAGTTGGGGGCTACCAAATGGCGGCTGTGGGATTGGCAGAACGAGGATGCCGACATCCCCGATGAAGCCGACCCGCCCGAACCCGATTGGCAAGCCCATGCCGACCATTTCTGCCAGCAGGCCTTGGATGCCGACAGCATCGCCGACATCCGCGCTCAACTCGCTGCCACCCAAGCCTACGAAGCCGAAATTGCCGATGAAAATATTCCGACCGCCATTCGCCAGAAACTGGGGCAATTCCGGCAAACTTTGAGCGATATTTCGCAAAAATACGAAGAGGTGAAAGGGTTTTTAACCGCTTGTCCCGGCGCAGGCTTTTCTTATGCCCAACTCAAGGCAATGGGTGAGGATTTTTCAGCGTTAGCGGCGCAGTTGCAGGGCAATCCCCGCATTCAAGAGCTGGCGCGCAAAATGGGGCGCAACTATATTTCCGAAGAGCGCAAAAAACAGATCCGGGTGCCGCAAGCCAGCCGCAGTGAAGTCCACGGCACGCACCGCAGCGACGACCTGATGCGCGTTTTGCCCAGCGAACTGCTCAATTTGGAAGACGAAACGCTGGAAACCGTGTTCTATGCCCGACTGCTGGAAAAAAACCTGCTGTCCTACGAACTACAAGGAGTGACGTTCAGCAACGGCGAAGAAATAGAACGCCAGCAGCAACGCACCGGGCCGGTGGTGGCCTGCTTGGATACTTCAGGCAGTATGCAGGGTGCGCCCCTGCTCAAGGCCAAGGCGCTATTGTTGGCCATTGCCAATATCTTGCAGCAAGAAGACCGCTCGCTGCATGTGCTGCTGTTTGGAGCGTCGGGTGAGGTACGCGAGTTTTCGATGGAACAGCACAACAATGCTGTAGGGCTGCTCCAGTTTCTGCAACAAGGCTACGGCGGTGGCACCGATTTTGAAAGCCCGCTGCACCGCGCGCTGACCATCATTGCGGAGCAAAAAAGCTACCAAAAAGCCGATGTACTAATGCTCAGTGATGGAGATTGCCAGCTCTCATCCGATTTTGCAGCCACCCTTGCGGTACGGAAGGCACAGTTGGACTGCTCGGTTTATTCCGTGCTATGTGCTGGTACGCGGGTGGCCGACAATTTCAGCGATGAGGTGGCAGTTTTATAAATCTGCTCTAATTGTCACCTTCCAGACCATCAGCGATGCAGTTCACCAGCGCGCTCGGGCTGGTACAAAATATCGGTCACGCGCACCGTCATGGCCTTACCCGCTGGGCCGGGCCAAGCCAGTTCATCACCAATCGACAAGCCCAACAGCGCACTGCCCACCGGAGCCAAAATCGACACCTTGTCGGCACTGCCATCCAAATCGCGCGGATAGACCAGCGTTAGGCGCAGTTCCTTGCCAGTTTCTAGCATCGTGAACTGCACCGTAGAGTTCATGGTGACAACGTTGGGCGGCATTTCCTCGGGCGACAAAATATCAGCCCGGTAGAGTTCGGCCTGCAACTCGGCCTTGCCCGCCAGCGCACTGGATGGAATACCGGCCAACAAGGCTTCGATACGTTCCAAGTCTAAAGATGACAAAATCAGCGGTGGCTTTGAACCCATAGCATCCTCACAAAGGGCAAGAGAGAGACAAAGTTGCGCAATGTAGCCGATTGCCAATCTCGCACTGTGCTGCACGGACAATGCCGCATCAGTGCCCCTTGTTAGCCTTTGGCTGTTGCTCCCCCCCGGCAAGGGGCATAAATGTCTTGGTGACGCTGGTAGGCTGCAGTTTTTACATCCATCAGCCCCAACACCGAATGAAAGTACGCATCGTGGCTGATACGCTGGTCGGCCAATGCTTTTTGCAAGCAACCTACGCCTAACTGCTGCCGCTGTTGCATGCCTACCGACAGCCAAGTAATCCAAGGGACGTGTTTTTGCACATCAGGCGCGATACGGTAGGGCAAACCATGCAGATAGACATTGCCTTCACCCAAAGATTCGCCGTGGTCAGACACATACAGCATGGCCGTTTGTGCTTGTCCGGCACGGTCTTGCAACCATTCAATGGTGGCATTCAGGAAGGCATCTGTTGCCACAATGCTGTTATCGTAGGCATTCACCACTTGGGCCTGCCCACACTCTTGCAGAGCATTCGAGGTGCATTCGGGCGTAAACATTTTTTGCGCTGGGGCCGAGCGCTTGAAATAAGCTGGGCCGTGGCTGCCCATTTGGTGCAACACCACCACCGTGCCACGGGCGCGTTGCTCGGCGGGCAAAGCGGCGATACGCTGCTCCAAGCTTTTCAGCATGAGGGTATCCGGGCACTCACCTGCTGGGCACAGTTCGGGGTCCGTTTCTTGGCTGGTGCTGGCGTTGGTTACCCGATCACACACCCCTTTGCAGCCCGATTGGTTGTCCACCCACAGCACCGCCAACCCCGCATGCTGCAACACATCCAGCAGCCCCTCAAAATTATTCTTGCGCCCGTCAAACCCTTCACGCCCCAAGTGCGAAAACATGCAAGGCAACGATGCCGCCGTGCTGGTGCCGCAAGACCATGCGTTGCGCGCACTGACCAAATCAGTACGCGCCGACAACAAAGGCGTGGTGTTGCGTGCATAACCATTCAGACCAAAATGGTCGCTGCGCGCGGTTTCGCCCAACACCAGCACCAACAGCGGTGCTTTGCTTTGCTGGGCATAGCTGGCACCCAATTGGGCATCGCGCCCCAGAGGCAACACGGTACGGGTATCCATGCGCAAGGGCTTAGAGGCCATATGCGCTACGGCATACACACTGTTGAGCGGGTTAATCAGGTAGCGCAACTGGGTGTGGTTGCGCATGGTGGAAGCAAAATCTTGAAACACCAACAACAATGCCACCACCAACACCAAGACTGCGGCCAGCAGCAAACCCGCATTGTGGGCCAGATGGCGCACCAGCCCCAGCGAGCGTACCGGAGAGCGCCACAGCCACCACAACGGTGGTGCGGCCAACAACAACACCGTAGTGGGTAAACGCCAATTGAGCAAGTCACCCGCCTCGCGCACGTCGGTTTGCAGCACGTTGGTCAACATACTGGCATCAATCACTATGCCATAGTTGAGCATAAAGTAACTGCCAAAGGCAGCCATCAGCACAAAGCTGCTCAGCACCCACTTGGCCGCTCGGCCCCAAGCCAACAAACTTAAGACGGCCACATTTCCAGCGGCGACTATCACGGCGAAAGCCACCACAAACCCCCAACCTGCCAAACCAGCGCGGGTGGGCAGGGCGGTCAGTTCACGCCACAGAGCAGCATTGCAGACCGTGGCCAACCACACACTGATCCACACCATCGGCCAAGCGGGGTGCAAGGCTTGGGCAGTGGCACGGTGGGAGGAATGGGAAAGAAGGCGAGAACTGGCCAAAAAAGGCAGCCAGCGGTTGACGGTGTGGGGCATAGGAAACGATTGTTGTGCCACTGCCTTAACTGTAGATTAACGCCCCACACCACAGCGCTTAATACACCACCACCGAGCGAATCGACTTGCCTTCGTGCATCAGATCAAAGGCCGTGTTGATCTCCGTCAATGGCATGGTGTGTGTGACAAAGGGAGCCAGTTGAATTTTGCCGCTCATGGCATCTTCGACCATGCCGGGCAGCTCGCTGCGGCCCTTCACGCCACCAAAAGCTGAGCCTAGCCACTTACGCCCCGTCACCAACTGGAACGGACGGGTAGAAATCTCTTTGCCTGCACCCGCCACCCCAATGATGACGCTTTGGCCCCAGCCCCGGTGCGCACACTCCAGCGCCGCCCGCATGACCTCCACATTGCCAATGCACTCAAAACTGTGGTCTACGCCCCAGCCGGTCATTTCGACAATCACCTGTTGGATGGGTTTGTCAAAGTCTTTTGGATTGACAAAATCAGTCGCACCAAACACCTTGGCCAAATCAAATTTGGCCGGGTTGGTATCAATAGCAATGATGCGCCCGGCTTTGGCCAGCTTGGCCCCTTGAATCACCGCCAAACCGATCCCACCCAAGCCAAACACGGCCACGGTGTCGCCCTCTTGTACCTTCGCAGTGTTTTTCACCGCGCCCAAGCCGGTGGTCACACCGCAGCCCAGCAGGCATACCTGTTCTGGATTCGCCTCCGGATTGATTTTGGCCAGTGAGACCTCAGCCACCACCGTGTACTCACTGAAAGTAGAGCAGCCCATATAGTGGTAGATCGGCTGGCCGTTGTAAGAGAAGCGCGTGGTGCCATCGGGCATCACACCTTTGCCTTGGGTGGCACGCACGGCCACACACAAGTTGGTTTTGCCACTCTTACAGAATAGGCACTCGCCACATTCGGCGGTATAGAGTGGAATCACATGGTCACCGGGTTTGACGCTGGTCACGCCTTCACCCACTTCGACCACAATGCCCGCGCCCTCATGGCCTAGCACCGCCGGAAAGATGCCTTCCGGGTCTTCGCCCGACAGGGTGAAGGCATCGGTGTGGCATACGCCAGTGTGGGTAATTTTGACCAACACCTCACCTTTTTGCGGTGGTGCCACGTCAATTTCAACAATTTGCAGGGGTTCTCCGGCCTTAAAGGCCACAGCAGCTCTGGATTTCATGGTGCAATCTCCGAAAAATTTGCAAAAAATGCAACGTGCGGTATGGCAGTACCAACAAGAAAAAACCCGCCGGGCTACGGCGGGTTTCCAGCATTTGCAGCGCACAAACGCTGCAAAACGACTGTTGAGGCTTCTTAAGCCACGTCGCGGCGGATCGAGCCGGTGAACAATTGGCGTGGACGGCCAATTTTGTACTCGGGGTCGCTGATCATTTCGTTCAGTTGGGCAATCCAACCCACGGTACGGGCCAAGGCAAAAATACCGGTGAACAGGTTGACCGGGATACCGATAGCACGCTGCACGATGCCGGAGTAGAAGTCGACGTTCGGGTAGAGCTTGCGCGACACGAAGTAATCGTCTTCCAGCGCAATCTTTTCCAGTTCTTTGGCCAGCTTGAAC
>CAYZGT010000028.1:0-35117 GCA_964478155.1 uncultured Simplicispira sp. | reverse complement strand
GCTACAACAAGTGCATTGGCTCGGCTGTCAACCCTGTGCTGCGCGAAGGCAACTCCGACCGCCGCGCGCCCAAGGCCGTGAAGGAATACGCCCGCAAGAACCCGCACAGCATGGCCGAGTGGAGCCAGGCTTCGCGCTCGCACGTCTCGCACATGCACGCTGGTGACTTCTACCACGGCGAAAAATCCATGACGCTGGATCGCGCGCGCGACGTGAAGATGGAGCTGATCACCAAAAGCGGCAAAACCATCGTCCTCAAGCCCAAGGTCAGCCTGCTCGACCGCGAAGTGATCGACAGCATGTTCATGAGCAAGAAGGCCCTGCTGGCCTTCTACGAAAAGGAAATTGAAGACGCGCGCAAGACCGGCGTGATGTTCTCGCTGCACGTCAAGGCGACGATGATGAAGGTGTCCCACCCCATCGTGTTCGGCCACTGCGTGCGCATTTTCTACAAGGATGCGTTCGAGAAACACGGCAAGCTGTTCGACGAGCTGGGCATCAACGTCAACAACGGCATGGTCGATCTGTACAACAAGATTGCCACGTTGCCCCAGAGCCAGCAGGACGAGATCAAGCGCGACCTGCACGCCTGCCATGAGCACCGCCCCGAGCTGGCCATGGTGGATTCGGCCAAGGGCATTACCAACTTCCACTCGCCCAACGACGTGATCGTGGACGCCTCCATGCCCGCCATGATCCGCAACGGCGGCAAGATGTGGGGCGCCGATGGCCGCCTCAAGGACGTCAAGGCCGTGATGCCCGAATCGACCTTTGCCCGCATCTACCAGGAGATGATCAACTTCTGCAAGTGGCACGGCGCCTTTGACCCCAAGACCATGGGCACCGTGCCCAACGTCGGCCTGATGGCCCAGCAGGCCGAGGAATACGGCTCGCACGACAAGACCTTCGAGATCGCCGAAGACGGCGTGGCCAACATCACCGACATCGCCACCGGCGAAGTGCTGCTGAGCCAGAACGTCGAGCAAGGCGACATCTGGCGCATGTGCCAGGTCAAGGACGCCGCTATCCGCGACTGGGTCAAGCTGGCCGTCAACCGCGCGCGCAACTCCGGCATGCCGGTGGTGTTCTGGCTCGACGCCTACCGTCCGCACGAAGCGCAATTGATCACCAAGGTCAAGATGTACCTGCACGAGCACGACACCACCGGCTTGGACATCCAGATCATGAGCCAGGTGCGCGCCATGCGCTACACGCTGGAGCGCGTGATCCGTGGCCAGGACACCATCAGCGCCACCGGCAACATCCTGCGCGACTACCTGACCGACCTGTTCCCCATCATGGAACTGGGCACCTCGGCCAAGATGCTGTCCATCGTGCCTCTGATGGCTGGTGGCGGTATGTACGAAACTGGCGCAGGCGGTTCGGCACCTAAGCATGTGCAGCAACTGGTGGAAGAAAACCACCTGCGCTGGGATTCGCTGGGTGAGTTCTTGGCCTTGGCGGTCTCGCTGGAAGACTTGGGGCTGAAAGAAAACAACCCCAAAGCCAAGCTGTTAGCCAAAACCTTGGATGCGGCTACCGGCAAACTGTTGGACAACAACAAGAACCCCAGCCCCAAGACCGGCCAGTTGGACAACCGTGGCAGCCAGTTCTACTTGGCCCTGTATTGGGCCCAAGAGTTGGCCGCACAGACCGAAGATGCGGCGCTGGCAGCCCAGTTTGCACCCTTGGCGCAACAACTGGCAGCCAACGAGCAGAAAATCGTGGAAGAACTCAACAGCGTCCAAGGCCAGCCCGCGGACATTGGCGGTTACTACCTGCCCGATGAGCAAAAGCTGGATGCCGTGATGCGCCCCAGCGCTACCTTGAACGCTGCACTGGAAAGCCTGCAAGCCTAAAAGCCGCTTGGCCCCTGAAAGCGGGGCCACAGCGCCAGCTGTGCTGTGTTTAATGGCTGCTGGCGCTGCGCGCTCCGGGCACGCGGCGGCGGGCCAGGAGCGCGTACATGGTGGGCACGACCAAAATGGTCAACAGTGTGCCCACCCCCATGCCGCCCACAATCACCCAGCCAATTTGGCGACGGGTTTCTGCCCCAGCCCCACTGGCCAAAGCCAAAGGCACGGCCCCCAAGACCATTGCCGCTGTGGTCATTAAGATCGGGCGCAGGCGCTGCGCCGAGGCTTGCACCAGCGCATCCACCATCTCCAGCCCTTGTTGGCGCAACTGGTTGCTGAACTCCACCAGCAAAATGCCGTGCTTGGTAATCAAGCCGACCAAGGTAATCAGGCCAATCTGCGAATAGACGTTGAGCGAACCACCGCTCCACTGCAAGGCCCACAAAGCCCCCACCATCGACAACGGCACCGACAGCATAATCACCAGCGGGTCGATAAAGCTCTCGAACTGGGCTGCCAGCACCAAAAAGATAAACACCAGCGCCAGCACAAACACCACGCCCAAAGCACCTTGCGAACTTTTGAACTCGCGCGACGTGCCGTTCAAGTCGGTGGTGTAACCGGGTTGCAGGAGCTGCGCTGCCGTGGCATCCATAAAGGCCAAGGCTTCGCCCAAAGCGTAGTCTGGGGCCAAGTTGGCGGTGATGGTGGCCGAGCGACGCTGACCAAAATGGTTTAACTCGCGTGGGCTGACGGTTTCGCGCACCGTGACCAAAGCCGAGAGTGGAATCATGGCCTCTTGTGGGCCGCGTACATAAATGCCATCGATGTCTTCGGGGGTAGTGCGACCACTGGCTTGGGTTTGGACGATCACATCGTATTGTTCGGCCTCACGTTTGTAGCGCGTCACGGTACGCCCACCCAACATGGTTTCGATGGCACGCGCCACCACATCCACGCCTACACCCATATCGGCAGCACGCTCCCGGTTCACGTCAATCCGAAGTTCGGGCTTGTTCAGGCGCAAATCGACATCGGGCGACAAAATACCGGGGTTTTTCGCCATCGCGGCCAGCATTTGCTCGGCCACGGCGCTCAGGTTCTCGTAGCTGTCTGAGGTTTGGATCACATAATGCAAAGGCCGCGAACGAAACCCCTGCCCCAAAGAAGGCGGGGTAATCGGAAAGGCATTCACCCCCGGCAGACTGGCCAAGCGCGGTTGCAATTGGCGAGCTAAATCCAAAGTGCTGCGGTTGCGCTGCTCCCAATCGACGGTGCGATAAACCACACTGCCCTGCGACACCGTCGGGTTGCCGATATTGGCAAAGATGCGATCAAACTCGGGGTAGTCGCGGCCTATTTGCTCCAGCTCCAGTGCATAGCGGTTGGTGTAATCGAGCGTCGCGCCATCAGGGGCGGTGATATTGGCCACAATCGTGCCCCGGTCTTCCAGCGGCGATAGCTCCTGCTTCATCTGTGGATACAACCACCACAGGGCCAAGCCACTGACCGCCATGAGCAACAACACCAACCAACGGGCTTGCAACAAGGCAGCCCCCAGCACTCCGGCACCGTGGTAACGGGCGGTAAGCAACCAGCGCAACAAACGCCCATAGGTATGGGACAAACCAGTCAACGCACGCTCCATCGTGCGGTCAAACCAATGCGGCTGGGGGTTGTGCTTGAGCAACAAAGAACACATCATGGGCGATAGCGTCAGAGCAACAAAACCCGACACCAACACCGCCCCCGCCAGCGCCAGCGCAAACTCGACAAACAAACGCCCAGTGCGCCCCGGTGTAAAAGCCAAAGGGGCATACACCGCCACCAGCGTCAAGGTCATGGCGACAATGGCAAAGCCGATTTCACGCGCACCTTGGATTGCTGCTGCAAAAGGCTGCATGCCTTCCTCAATGTGGCGGTAGATGTTTTCTAGCATCACGATGGCATCGTCGACCACCAAACCAATCGCCAACACCAGCGCCAGCAAAGTCAGGGTGTTGATCGAAAACCCGGCCCACTGCATCAGGGCAAAGGTGCCGACCAAACTGACCGGAATGGTGATGATCGGAATGATAGAAGCGCGCAGCGTGCGTAAGAAAACAAAAATCACCAGCGCCACCAATACCACCGCCTCGGCAATGGTTTGATAGACACTTTTGACCGAGCGATCAATAAACAGCGAGTTATCGTTGGCGACTTCTACCTTCACATCGGCCGGCAAATCCGCCTGCAAGCTCGGCAGCATGGCCCGTACCCCCGCCGACAACTCCAAGGGATTGGCCGTAGCTTGGCGAATCACCCCGACAGAGATGGCTTCGCGGCCATTCAGGCGCACCTTGCTGCGGTCACTGGCGGGGCCTTCGGCTACCTCAGCCACATCGCGCAAACGCACCGGAAAACCATTCACGGTACGAATCACCAACTGGGCAAATTGCTCGGCTTGCACCAAGCTGGTTTGTGAGGTGACGCTGAATTCGCGCTGCTGCGATTCGATGCGCCCGGCGGGCAGTTCCAAATTGTTGCGCCGAATGGCATCTTCCACATCTTGGGGCGTGAGGCGGTAAGCAGCCAGCCGTTGCGGGTCTAACCACACGCGCATGGCGTAGCGGCGCTCACCATAAATCGGCACATCGGCCACGCCAGTCACGGTTTGCAGCCGGGGTTTAACAATGCGGTTGAGCAGGTCGTTGATTTCCAATGGTGTGCGGGTGTCGCTGCTAAAGGCCAGCCACATGACCGGAAAGGCATCGGCCTCGACCTTGGCAATCACAGGTTCATCGACCCCATCGGGCAGGCGGCTACGCACCCGTGCGCTGCGATCGCGCACTTCAGCCGCTGCATTGTCGGCATCTTTTTCTAACCGAAAACGCACCGAAATTTGGCTGCGCTCGGCCCGGCTAATCGAGGTAATCACATCCACGCCATCAATGCCCGCGATGGAGTCCTCCAGCGGCTTGGTGACTTGGGATTCCACCACTTCTGCCGAAGCGCCCGCATAAGACACCGAAACCGTGACCACGGGCTCGTCGATTTTGGGGTATTCGCGCACCGACAGGCGGGTAAAGCTGACAGCACCAATCAATAGCACCAGCAAAGACAGCACCGTCGCCAGCACTGGGCGGCGAATAGAGATTTCGGCCAACTGCATGGTTTAGCCTCCCGCTGCCGTGGGTACAAACAGGCGTACTTTGGCCCCATCTTGTTGCAACCGCTGTTGCCCCGCCGTGACGACGCTATCGCCCAGTTCTAAGCCTTGGGTGATTTCGACCAGCCCATCACGGCGCAGCCCCAAACGTACGGGGGTTCGGCGCACCTGTCCGGCTTGCCCCCCATCGGTGGGGACAAACTTCCACACCAAAGCGCTATTGCCTTGGGGCACGATGGCCGCTTCTGGCACCATGCGGGCGTTATCACGCTGGCCCAATTCGACCCGAATACGGGCAAACATGCCGGGGCGCAGGGGGCCATTGCGGTTGTCCAAACTGGCACGTACCGCCAGTGAGCGCCCATTGGCATCAATCAATGGATCTAAGGCTTGCACCGTGGCTAGATATTCTGCGCCTGGCAAGGCATCCAAGCTGATACGCACCGTTTGGCCGCGCCGAATGTGGGGCTGGTAGCGCTCGGGCAGGCGAAAATCGACCAACAGACCATCGATATCTTCCAGATGGACGATGTCACTGCCGTCTTTGAGGTAATCGCCCACATGCACATTGGCAATGCCAGCCACCCCATCAAACGGAGCGACCAAACGCAAACGCGCCGCCGTGGCTTGGGCCAGCGCCAGCTTGGCGTGCGCCACTTGCAAATTGGCGGCGCTTTCATCCAAAGAACGCTGGCTGATAAAGCCTTGCGCCACCAACTCTTGGTTGCGCTGGTGGTTGGCTTGGGCAATCGAGAGTTCGGCCTTGGCTTGTTGTACTTGGGCCTGGGGCAATTGGTCATCCAACTGCACCAGCCATTGCCCTTGGCGCACTCTGGCCCCGTCGGTAAAGTTCAGGGCCAACACACGTCCGCTCACTTCCGGGCGCAGCATCACGCTGCGGCGCGAGCGCAAGCTGCCCACGGCTTGCACCTCATCGCGCAAAGTCATGCCGCGCACCGGCGCTACCTCGACACTGATCGGTTTGGCTGCACCACCGGCCTTGCTGCTGCTAGAGTTGGGTACAGTGCTGCTGAGTAGGTTGGCAGGGACGGCAGGCCGCTGTTGCCACCACCACGCCGCCATGCCCGAACCCACTATGCCAACGGCAGCCACCCACAGATAAATTGCTCTTTTGCGCGCCATGCTGCTCCTGTTTTCCCCTGTGAATACAACACGCGCTTTAGCCACGCAATGCCTGCTCTACCCCCCGATTGGCCAACGCGTCGGCGCGCTCGTTGCCGGGGTGGCCTGAATGGCCTTTCACCCAATGCCAAGCAATGCGGTGCTGCCCTCCATGCACTAGGGCATCGAGGCGCTGCCAGAGTTCCACATTTTTCACCGGCTGTTTGCTGGCCGTTTTCCAGCCCTTGCTTTTCCAGCCATGAATCCACTCGGTGATGCCTTGGCGCACATATTGGCTATCGAGGTACAAATCAACCACACAGGGACGTTTGAGGGCCGACAAGGCTTCTATCACCGCCAACAACTCCATACGGTTGTTGGTGGTGTTCAACTCACCACCGCACAGTTCTTTTTCTGCCGTACCAGCGCACAGCAGTGCCCCCCAGCCACCAGGGCCGGGGTTGCCTTTGCAAGCGCCGTCGGTATAAATGGTTACTTGGTTCACGTTTTTGTCCTATCGACCGTTTTGGCGCTGTGGGGTTGGGCCGTATCACTGCTGCGACGGATGGCGGACACGGCCGGCATGGCAGCCGCCCGGCGTTGCCGCCAGGCAGGCTCTAGCAAGCGCATACCATGCACCCGTTTGATCGCGACGACAAAGTAGCCCGCACCCAAGATCGGCCACACATGGGGGCCGAGCCGGTCTAGCCAGGCAAAGCGGCGCAACCAGGCTTCGGTACGCAAGGCAGGCCGGTAACACGCAAATTGCGTCACCCCGACTTCAAAACTGAGCAGGCGCAACCAATCGCGCAAACGCCACGGGGTAATGAATTCGCAATCTTCGGGCAAATACCACGGCCCACCCCAGCGCTGCAAAAAGCGGCGCTGGTGCAAGCCCCACAAACTGACCGGATTAATGCCACTGATGACCACCCGCCCTTCGGGCACCAACACCCGCGCGACCTCGCGCAGTGCGGCATGGGGGTCTTGGCTCAGTTCTAAGGTGTGTGGCAGCAATACCAAATCTAAACTATTATCGGCAAAAGGCAGTGCTCCGCTGTGCAACAACAAATGGGGCGTTGGGCCTGCACCGGGGCCGGCCACAAAGGTAGCCCCCACAGCCCGCCAACGGTGCGGGATGCGACTGCCCTGCAAACCATCGAGCAAGGGCATGCCGATCTGCAAAGCATGGTAGCCAAAAATATCAGCCACGGCAGCATCAAAACACCCCTGCTCCCATTGCAACAGGTAGCGTCCCGGCGCAGAATCGAACCAATGGTGCAAATCTATAATTTCAGTGCTCATGAACCTGCTACCACTGCCCGCTTTTTCCGATAACTATATCTGGATGCTGCACGATGCAGGCCAGGCCCTTGTGATTGACCCCGGCGATGCCGAGCCCGTGCTGCAAGCGCTCCACCGGTTGGGCTTACAACTGCAGGCTATTCTAGTCACGCACCACCACTCCGACCACGTGGGGGGCATTGCGGCTTTGTCTGCGGCCACAGGGGCGGCTGTCTATGGCCCCGCCCAAGAACGTATGCCCACCGGTACGCTGCCGGTGCAAGGCGGGCAACAGGTGCAAGCCTTGGGCTTGTCTTTTACGGTACTCGATGTGCCCGGCCACACTGCAGGCCATGTGGCCTACTACGCCAGCGTGCCAGGACAAGCGCCGGTGCTGTTTTGCGGCGACACCTTGTTTTCGGGTGGTTGTGGCCGTCTGTTTGAGGGCACGCCCGCGCAGATGTTGGTCTCTTTAGACACATTGGCTGCTTTGCCGCCTGAGACCCGCGTCTGTTGCGCGCACGAATACACCCTGTCTAACCTCCAATTTGCCCAAGCGGTAGAACCTGCCAACACCGCCTTGGCGCAATACCAGCAGCAATGCGCGGCCTTGCGTGCCCAGCAGCAGCCCACCTTGCCCTCGCAGATCGGCTTAGAGCAGCAAATCAACCCTTTTCTGCGCTGCCGTGTTCCTGCCGTCGTCGCTGCAGCACAAGCGCGTGCCGCAGCATCCTCCTCCGCCTCTATCAACCCCGATGATGCCGTGGCCGTGCTGGCTACGCTGCGGGAATGGAAAAATAATTTCTGATGCACATTCTGTCTCTGACCTGCTTGGCAGGTGCCCTGCTGCTGTCGGGCTGCGCCGCCACCTTGGGCAACCATCCGGCCACCAGTGCCAGCACCGACAACGCTTGGGACACCCCGCACCACAGCAGCACTCTCACGGCTGACAAGTCTTTGCAGCCACTCACCCCGGCCAAAGCAGGCAATGGCAAAGTGGCGCCCCTGTTTACCCCGGCAGACTTGTGGGATCGTATTCGGCGTGGCTTTGCCATGCCCGATTTAGAGCACGAACTGGTGCAAGACCGGGAACAGTGGTACGCTAACCGCCCCGACTACATGCAGCGCATGACCGAGCGCTCCAGCAAATACCTCTTCCATATTGTGGAAGAGCTAGAACGCCGAGGCATGCCCACCGAATTGGCCCTGTTGCCCTATATCGAAAGCGCCTTCAACCCACAGGCCGTCTCTAGCGCTAAAGCCGCAGGCATGTGGCAATTTATGCCCGCCACCGGCACCTATTTTGACCTGAAGCAAAACATATTTCGGGATGACCGGCGCGACGTGTTGGCCTCCACCCGTGCTGCGCTGGATTATTTGCAAAAACTGCATGGCATGTTTGGCGATTGGCACTTGGCCTTGGCCGCCTACAACTGGGGCGAAGGCAGTGTGGGCCGGGCCATTGCCAAAAACCAAAAAGCCGGGCTGGGTACGCGCTATACCGACCTGAACATGCCCGCCGAAACGCGCATGTACGTGCCCAAGTTGCAGGCTGTCAAAAACATCGTCGCCAACCCCGACGCTTTCAAGACCGAACTGCCGCTGATCGAAAACCACCCCTACTTCCAAACGGTGGACATCACACGCGACATTGATGTGGCTTTGGTGGCCAAATTGGCCGGGGTACGCGAATCCGATTTTCGCGCCCTCAACCCCTCGCACAACAAACCGGTGATTTTGGCCGCCGGTACACCGCAAATTTTGCTGCCGTGGGATAACGCTAAGGTGTTTGAGCGCAACCTCGAAGCCTACGACCGCGGCCAATACGCTAGTTGGACAGTGTGGACGGTGCCGCAAACCATGAGCGTAGCGGATGCAGCGCAGCGCGCAGGCATGCCTGAGAGCGAGTTGCGCGCCCTGAACAATATCCCGCCACGCATGCTGATCAAGGCAGGTTCGGCGCTGATGGTGCCACGCTCTACCACCACCCGCGAAGATGTGGCCGAGCATGTGGCCGACAACGGCCACATTGCCCTCACACCCGAAATTGTCACGCGGCGCACTGTAGTACGGGCGAAAAAGCGCGATACCGTGCTGGCACTGGCCCAACGCTACCGTGTCAGCCCAGCCAATGTGGCCGACTGGAACGATCTGAAAGCCAAAGCCAGCTTGAAGCCCGGCCAAGAAGTGGTGCTCTTTTTGCCGGTACAGCTCAAAACCAATGCAGTGGCCAGCCAAAAGAACCATGCGGTGCTGGCCAAGGCCAGCACCAAAAACAGCCCACCGGTGGTCGCTGCCAAAGGCAAAATCACTGGCAAACGGGCTGTAGCCAGCAAAGCGCCCCCTACCAACACCACCGCCAAGAAAAAAGAGCCGGTGCGCAAATTGGCCCAAGCAGACGTACCTGCCAAAGTGCGCCGCTAACACGGCACCCTGCGCGCATTTCGTTCTCTCCCCTGCAACCACCACAGACCGATGGTATACCGTTGGTCTGTGGTGGTTTTTTTCTGGTGAAAGCAAGGTAACCAACTGCAACCGTCTTAGGTTACGATAATGGGCTTTCTAACATTCATAGTTAGCGCATCTTGGACAAGCAGCCAAGCCTTGGCTTGCCTTGTAATAAAAATCATTATCAAAAATAATAAACGGAGACCCTTGTGCACCATTTGTACCGACGGCTGTGGGCCTGCGCTTGGTTTTTTGGCTTGTTGGCCCTTGCGATCACCCCCGTAGGTGCGCGTGAAATCAAAATCGTTTTCTCACAATATACGCCCCCTTATGTTTTTGAAAACAACACAGGGATTGTGGTCGATATTGTGCGTTTGGCACTGGAAGCCAAGGGCTACAGCTTGCAACCCGTGTATGTACCAATTGGGCGGGCTTTTGAAATTTTTGCAGAAAAACGGGTCGATGGCACCGCCATGATCCAAGAAAGCTCTGGCCTTTCTGCTTATTATTCGGACTCTTTCATGCAATACCATAACAAGGTATTTGCTTTAGAGTCTCGCCAATTCCACATTCAACAATTGGCCGACATCAAAGACAAATCAATTCTTGGGTTTCAGTATGCACACAAGTACCTTGGCCCAGAATTTGGCATCACCGTTCGAGAAAACCCACATTACAAGGAAATCGCCAACCAGGAAACACAGGTACTGATGCTGCTGATGGGTAGAATTGATTTGGCCGTCATGGACGAGAGTATTTTTCGCTTTTATCGGCAGAAATTAATTTCCGAAGGCAAAGCTGCCCACGCCAACACTTATACGATGTTTAATATTTTTCCACCTACGGTTTATAAAATGGCTTTCAATGACAAGAAAGTCCGGGATGATTTCAACCAAGGCTTGGTCATTATTCGTCGCAACGGGCAATACAACGCTGTTTATGAAAAATATATTGAGCGTTACTTTGCGATCAAGAAATGACCCGAAGATCCGGCAACACCCTTTCTTGGCAGTTACTGAAAGAGGTGCTTTCTGTTTATTTTATCATCACCATTTTTATTACCTTGGCGCAAATGGGAATTCAATTTTCCCATACACGCCAAATGATTCAGAGTGAACTGATCAGCATCGAAAAAACTTTCCAACCTGCGATTGCCAGCGCCCTCTGGGAATTAAATACAGAACAGCTAGAGGCGCTGCAACAAGGCATCATTAAACTTCCGGTGATTGCACGCTTGAGCATCACCAGCGCCCGTGGTGAGAAATGGGAAAAGAAATCCAGCACCCCACCCCTAGGCACCATGATTGCGCACCAATTCCAGGTTTTTTACCAATTTTCCGGCCAAAACATCTACTTGGCGGATGTGAGCTTTGAGACATCTGACTCTGCCGTCTTGGAACGCCTGAAACTGGGCTACCAGATGGTTTTTATCAGCGCACTGATCAAAAGCATACTGCTCACCACCTTGTTTTTTTGGGTATTCCATCGGCGCTTGGGAAAGCCTTTATCGACCTTAACACAAGCCGTAGCCGCCATCAATTTAGACCACTTGCAACCGCAAAAGATTGATTTGCACCAGCACCAAAACAATGAACTCACCGAGTTAGAAAAAGCCTACAACTTGATGTTAGATCGCTTGGATGCTGAGCGCCTGTCTTATTTCTCTGAATTACAAAAAGTCAACCACCATTTAGAACAACAGGTCAAAGACAGAACAGAAGAGTTGTTGCGTGCAAACCTGCGCTTAGAAGCCTTGGCACACACAGACACCCTGACCGGACTTGCCAATCGGCGGCGTTTTACCGATCAGGCAGAATTGGCCATTGCCGAGGCGCGATCCAGCCAACAGCCACTGTCTATGCTGATGCTGGACTTAGACCACTTTAAGCACATCAACGACACCTACGGCCATTCTTTGGGCGATGCCGTGCTGTGTAATTTTGCTAGAGTGGTCTCTGGTTTGCTAGATGGCAAGCAATTGTTGGCCCGTTTGGGCGGAGAAGAATTCTCCATTCTGCTGCCTGGTACCCCATTAAAAATTGCAGAAAAAATCGCCACACAAATTCTGCATGCGGTTCAGGTGCAAAAAATTGATGGCAGCTTTGAGCCGATTACCTATACCGTCAGCATTGGTGCAACCGTTTTATACCCGGCACAAGACAAGTACGAAACTTTGATGAAACGCGCCGATGAGGCCCTGTACCGGGCTAAAACATTAGGCCGCAACCAGGTACAAATTGCCCCCTAGGCTGCGCCCTGTCCTAGCCACGCCCGTGTAGAGCAGCCATGCCTTGTGGCGGGATCAAGGCATGGCTGATTCTTAAGCCATCAGGTATTGCTTAACCCAACCAACGGCGTGCATTGCGCCACAGGCGCATCCACGGGCTGGCCGCCGTGATGCCACCGCTGGCAGCCACGTCCGTCCAGCTCATTTGCACGTTGCGGAACACACGCTCAGGGTGCGGCATCATGGCGGTAAAGCGGCCATCAGCGGTGGTCACGCCAGTCAGGCCACCTGCGCTGCCGTTGGGGTTGAACGGGTAACGCTCAGTGGCTGCGCCGGTGTTATCGACAAAGCGCATGGCAGCCAGCACTTGGGCGGCATTGCCCCGGTGCTTGAAGTTGGCGTAGCCCTCGCCGTGCGCTACGGCAATCGGCAAACGGCTACCGGCCATGCCCTGCAAGAAAATGCTGGGCGACTCCAACACCTCGACCATGCTCAGGCGGGCTTCAAAGCGTTCGCTTTGGTTGGTAGTGAAACGCGGCCAATCTTGTGCGCCGGGGATGATGTCGGCCAGTTCGGCAAACATTTGGCAGCCATTGCACACGCCCAAACCAAAGGTGTCGGGGCGGGCAAAGAAGCCTTGGAACTGCTCGGCCAGCACCGGGTTGAAAGTGATGGAACGCGCCCAGCCAATGCCTGCGCCCAAGGTGTCGCCATAGCTAAAGCCACCGCAGGCCACCACGCCTTGCACATCTTGTAAACGCACCCGGCCCGTTTGCAGGTCGGTCATATGAACGTCCACGGCCTCAAAACCGGCCTCGGTGAAGGCATAGGCCATTTCCACATGCGAATTGACCCCCTGCTCACGCAGCACGGCGACTTTGGGACGCGCGAGGTTCAGGAACGGTGCGGCCACATTCTCTGCTGGGTCAAATGTCAGATGGACGTGCATACCGGGGTCTTGCGGGTCACCAGCGGCAGCATGTTCGGCATCAGCACAAGCGGGGTTGTCGCGCTGCTGGCAGATTTTCCAGCTCACGCTGTCCCAGACTTGATGCAGGTCGGCCAATGGGGCGCTGAACACTTCTTTGGCATCACGCCAGATGGACAATTGGCCCTTGCCCGCATCGATACTGGAGCTGAGCGGACGGGTCTTGCCGACAAAGTGGCTGAACTTGGACAAGCCATGCTCGCGCAAGGTTTGCATCACGGCGTTGCGCTCAGCGGTGCGTACTTGCAACACCACGCCCAATTCTTCGCTGAACAGGGCCTTGAGCGTCAGCTCTTCGCGGCGGGCGCTGACTTGCTGTGCCCAGTTCTTAGAGTCGCCGGTGTCCATGCGGCTATCGCTGATGCCGTCGCCTTCTGTGACCAGCATGTCAACATTCAAGGCCACACCCACATGGCCCGCAAAGGCCATTTCGGCCACAGCAGCCAGCAAGCCGCCATCGCTGCGGTCGTGATAGGCCAGAATTTGCCCTTGGGCACGCAAGGTGTTGATGGCCTTGACCAATTGGATCAGGTCTTGGGCATCGTCCAAATCGGGCACGACATCGCCCGATTGGTTCAGCACTTGGCCCAAAATGCTACCACCCATGCGGTGCTGGCCCTTGCCCAAATCGACCAACAGCAGCGTGGTGTCTTCTTCTTGCGCATTCAGTTGCGGGGTGAGCGTGCCACGCACATCATCCAAAGTGGCAAAGGCGGTGATGATGAGGCTGACGGGCGACACCACTTTATGGCTTTCGCCAGCGTGCTGCCATTGGGTACGCATGGAGAGCGAATCTTTGCCCACCGGAATCGAGATACCCAAGGCGGGGCACAGCTCCATGCCCACGGCTTTTACCGTTTCGTACAGGGCAGCATCTTCACCCGGCTCGCCACAAGCGGCCATCCAGTTGGCCGACAATTTGACGCGCGACAACTCCACCGGCGCAGCCAGCAAGTTGGTGATGGCCTCGGCAATCGCCATGCGGCCCGAAGCCGGGGCATCCAAGGCAGCCAGCGGCGTGCGCTCACCCATCGCCATCGCTTCACCGGCAAAACCCTTAAAGTCGGCCAAGGTCACGGCCACATCGGCCACTGGAATCTGCCACGGCCCCACCATTTGGTCGCGGTGTGTTAGGCCGCCCACGGCGCGGTCGCCAATGGTGATGAGGAAGCGTTTAGAAGCCACGGTGGGATGACTCAGCACATCAATGATGGCTTTTTGCAAATCCACCCCGGTCAGTTCCATCGGCTGGAAGGCACGCTGCACGGTTTGGACATCGCGGTGCATCTTGGGCGGCTTGCCCAACAACACCGACATGGGCATATCGACCGGGAATTTCTGGTCTGCTGCCGTAGCGGCGGTATCTTCCAACACCAGTTGGCGCTGCTCGGTGGCTGTACCAATCACGGCAAATGGGCAACGCTCGCGCTCACAGAAAGCGCGGAACTGCTCCAACGACTCGGGCGCAATCGCCAGCACGTAGCGTTCTTGGCTTTCGTTGCTCCAAATTTCTTTGGGCGACAGGCCCGACTCTTCCAACTGCACCGCACGCAGGTCAAAACGCGCACCGCGCCCAGCATCGTTGGTCAGCTCAGGGAAGGCGTTGGACAAGCCACCCGCACCCACATCGTGAATCGCCAAAATCGGGTTCTTGTCGCCCTGCGCCCAGCAGTGGTTAATTACTTCTTGGGCGCGGCGTTCAATTTCGGGGTTGCCGCGTTGCACCGAGTCAAAATCCAGTTCAGCGGCATTCGTACCCGTGGCCATCGAGCTGGCGGCACTGCCGCCCATGCCAATGCGCATACCGGGGCCACCCAGTTGAATCAACAACGAACCGGCAGGGAATTCGACTTTTTTCGTTTGCTCGGCATCAATCACGCCCAAGCCACCGGCAATCATGATGGGCTTGTGGTAGCCACGCTGCACACCAGCCACGGTTTGCTCGTATTCGCGGAAATAACCGGCCAAGTTGGGGCGGCCAAACTCATTGTTAAACGCTGCACCACCCAGCGGGCCTTCGATCATGATTTGCAGCGGGCTGGCGATATGGCCGGGTTTGCCGCCATCTTGGTCAGAAGCGCCATCCCAAAGTTTGGACACGGTAAAACCGGTCAGGCCCGCCTTGGGCTTGGAGCCACGCCCGGTAGCGCCCTCATCGCGGATTTCACCACCCGCACCCGTAGAAGCGCCGGGGAAGGGCGAAATGGCCGTGGGGTGGTTATGCGTTTCTACCTTCATCAGCACATGGTGTGTGGCCTGCTCTTTTTGGTAGCTGTTGGCATCGCTTTGCATGCGTGCCACAAAACGCTCCACCACACTGCCTTCCATGATGGAGGCATTGTCGGCATAGGCCACCACCGTGTGCTGCGGGGCCAATTGGTGCGTGTTGCGAATCATCGCAAACAGGCTCTTGTCTTGGGCCTGCCCGTCAATGGTGAACTGGGCATTGAAAATTTTGTGGCGGCAGTGCTCGCTGTTGGCCTGCGCGAACATCATCAGCTCGACATCGGTAGGGTTGCGCTGCAAACCTTGGAAGGCAGTGACCAGATAGTCGATTTCGTCTTCGGCCAGCGCCAGCCCCCATTGTTTGTTGGCGGCAATGAGCGCAGCACGGCCACCGCCCAACACATCCACATGCTCCATCGGCTGGGCGGGCAGCTCGGTAAACAGGGCTTGCGCGCCGCTCAAATCCATCACCACCGATTCGGTCATGCGGTCGTGCAACAAAGCGGCCACTTGCTGCAGCTGCTCGACATTCAGGCTGGGCTTGCTGAGCAGGCCGGACTGCAAGGTAAGGTGGTATTCGGTCACGCGCTCAATGCGGCGCACAGCCAAGCCACAGTTGTGGGCAATGTCGGTGGCTTTAGAGGCCCAAGGCGAGACGGTGCCCAAGCGCGGCGTGACAATCAGGGCAGCGCCATCGGTGGGGCCAGCATAGGGCTCGCCATAGGTGAGCAGCGCGCGCAGGCGCTCTAGGGTGTCGGGCGCTGGTGCAACATCGGTAGCCACCAGATGAACAAAGCGAGCCGTAATCGAGGCAATTTTGGGGTGGACAGCTTGGAGCGCGGGCAAAAGTTGCTGGGCGCGGAAGGGGCTGAGGGCGTTAGCGCCCGCAAGCGTGGTGATGTGCAAGGTCACGTTGGCGGCCTAGTTGGATAAAGAGGAGGGCAAAAGAGGCTGGACAGCGCCAGCAGAAGCGGTCATTTTACCGGCCTGCCCCTGACCAAGCCCCCGCTGTGGGCAATGGCAAAGGGCAATGGGATAATCATGGGCCTATGAGCATCACCATCAAAACGGCCCCAGAAATTGACGCGATGCGCCGGGCCTGCCGTCTGGCCTCCGAAGTGCTAGACGCTATCGCCCCCCATATCCGCCCCGGTATCACCACGTTAGAGATTGACCGCATCGGTGCAGAGTGCATGGCGCGCCAAGGCACACGCTCGGCCACCATTGGCTACCAACCTGCAGGCTACCCGGCTTACCCCGGTAACTTATGCACCTCGGTCAACCACGTGGTGTGCCACGGCATCCCGAACGACAAGCCACTGAAAAAGGGCGACATCGTGAATGTGGACGTGACCGTGATTACCGACGATGGCTGGTACGGCGACAGCAGCCGCATGTACCTGATTGGCGAGTGTTCGATTGCCGCCAAACGCCTGTGCGCCCTCACCTACGAAGCCATGTGGCTGGGTATTTTGCAGGTGCGTCCCGGTGCGCGCTTGGGTGATATCGGCCATGCCATCCAAAAATTTGCCGAAGGCCACGGCCTGTCGGTGGTGCGCGAGTTTTGCGGCCACGGCATTGGGCAAAAATTCCACGAAGAGCCGCAGGTGCTGCACTATGGCCGCCCCGGCACCTTGGAAGAGTTGAAGCCCGGCATGATTTTTACCATCGAGCCGATGCTCAATGCTGGCAAGCGCGACATCAAAGAACTGGGCAATGATGGCTGGACCATCATCACCAAAGACCGCAGCCTCTCGGCCCAATGGGAACATACCGTGCTGGTCACGCCCACCGGCTACGAGGTGCTCACCCTGTCGGAAGGCTACCCAGCGCTGCCCGATTTTGTGAAAGCCACCTGCACCTGAGCTGCAGCGCGCACAGTTCTTGCATGGCTGGGTATTTGTTGTTTCTTGCAGAATACCCGCTATGACCGAACTACAAGCCCTGCGCGATAGCTACCGCCGCCAAAAGGCCGAGCTGCTGGCTACGCTGGCCGCCTCGCAAGCCTCTACCCGCGGCATCCATACCCACTTGCGTGCTTTGGCGCGGCTGGTAGACAGTTTGCTGACCAAGCTCTGGCAGCGCGCTGCCTTGCCGCAGAGCATGGCCTTGGTGGCAGTAGGCGGCTTTGGCCGGGGCGAGTTGTTTCCGCATTCGGATGTTGATGTGTTGCTGTTGTTACCCGACAGCGATACCGCCACCGCCCAGCGCCCAGCCATTGAAGCTTTTATCAGCAGTTGCTGGGATGTGGGACTGGAAATCGGCTCCAGCGTGCGCACGGTGGCCGAATGCACCAGCGAGGCCGCACAAGACGTGACGGTGCAAACCTCGCTGCTAGAGGCCCGGCTGCTGTGCGGCGCAGCCACCTTGTTTGGCGAGTTTCAACAACAATACCGCGCCCACCTCGACCCGAAAGCCTTCTTGATTGCCAAAACGCTGGAGATGCGCCAGCGCCACAACAAATACGACAACACCCCCTACGCTTTAGAACCAAACTGCAAAGAATCGCCGGGCAGTTTGCGTGATTTGCAAACCGTACTTTGGGTTGCACGGGCCGCAGGCTTAGGCCACAGTTGGCAAGAACTGGCGCGCAGTGGGCTGGCGACACCGTTTGAATTGCGCCAATTGGTACGCAACGAAGCCCTGCTGTCTTTGGTGCGGGCACGTTTACACGCGATTGCTGGGCGGCGTGAAGATCGGCTGGTATTCGATCTGCAAACGGCGGTGGCCGAATCGTTTGGCTACCGCTCACAAGCCGCCGATGGCAGTGGCCTGCCGCTGCGCGCCAGCGAAACGCTCATGCGGCGCTACTACTGGGCGGCCAAAGCCGTGACGCAACTGTGCCAAATTTTGTTGCTGAACATTGAAGAGCGCCTGAATCCTTCCGACTGCGCACCCCGCCCGATCAACGCCCGCTTTTTGGACAAAGCGGGCATGATCGAAATTGCCAGCGACGACCTGTACCAGCGCGATCCACACGCCATCTTAGAAACGTTTTTGCTCTACCAAACCTCGGCCGGGTTGCAGCATCTCTCGGCCCGCACCTTGCGCGCTTTGTACCGGGCACGCAGCGTGATGGATGGGGCTTTTCGGCGCGACCCCATCAACCGCGCCGCCTTTGTCCGCATTCTGCAACAACCCGAAGGCATCACCCACGCCATGCGCTTGATGAACCAGACTTCGGTGCTGGGGCGCTACCTGTGGTCTTTTCGGCGCATTGTGGGGCAGATGCAGCACGACTTGTTCCACGTTTACACCGTAGACCAACACATCCTGATGGTGCTGCGCAATGTGCGCCGCTTTTTCATGGCCGACCATGCGCACGAGTACCCGTTCTGCTCGCAATTGGCTGCCGGTTGGGACAAGCCTTGGATTCTGTACGTGGCCGCACTGTTCCATGATATTGGCAAGGGCCGGGGAGGCGATCATTCGCAAATTGGCGCGGTAGTGGCCCGGCGTTTTTGCCGCCAACATGGCATTGCGCGTGAAGATGCCCAATTGATCGAGTTTTTGGTGCGCCAACACCTGACGATGAGCCAAGTCGCGCAAAAACAAGACCTGAGCGATCCGGATGTCATCGCCTCTTTTGCCCAACAGGTGGGGAACGAACGCTACCTGACCGCACTGTACCTGCTCACGGTGGCCGACATCCGTGGCACCAGCCCCAAAGTGTGGAACGCTTGGAAAGGCAAACTGCTGGAAGACCTGTACCGCGCCACCCTACGCACCTTGGGTGGCCGCGCTCCTGATGCTGCGGCTGAGATTGAGGCACGCAAGCGCGAAGCCTTGGTACTGCTGGCGCTGGTAGCGCAACCGTTTGAATCGCAGAAAAAACTCTGGGACACGCTGGACGTAAGCTACTTTATGCGCCACGAGGCGGCAGACATTGCTTGGCACACGCGCCACCTGTCACGCCATGTCGGCACGCGTCAGCCCGTGGTGCGTGCGCGGCAATCCTTGGCGGGTGAAGGCTTGCAAGTGCTGGTCTATGCACCCGACCAGCCCGACCTGTTCGCCCGTATTTGCGGCTATTTTGACCGGGCAGGTTTTAGTATTTTGGATGCACGGGTGCATACCGCGCGCAATGGCTATGCTTTAGATACCTTCCAAGTGGTAGCTGCCTCACAGCCCGGCCACTACCGTGAGCTCACGCACATGGTAGAAAACGATTTGGGCCAAACCCTGCAAGCAGGCGGCCCCCTGCCCGAGCCGGGGCGCAAGCGCCTGTCGCGCCGTGCAAAAAGTTTCCCTATAGCCCCGCGCGTCACGCTGCAGCCCGACGAAAAAGCCCAGCGCTGGCTGTTGGGCATCTCGGCCAGTGACCGGGCTGGCTTGCTGTATTTGGTGGCTCGCGTATTGGCACGACACCAACTCAATGTGCAACTGGCCAAGGTCAGCACCCTGGGCGAACGGGTGGAAGACACCTTTTTGGTAGAAGGTTCGGCCTTGCAGCACAGTGCGCACCAAATTGCCATCGAAACCGAACTGATCCAAGCCCTGTCTGACTAAGAAAAATGCCAGCCGGTGCAACACCGACTGGCATAGGAGATACCTGTACGTGGCCCCAAGGCCACGGGCGGGTTTATTTGACGTGCTTGCCAATCAGACCAGCCATCTCGAACATCGAGACTTGGGGCTTGCCAAACACTTTTTTCAGCTTGGCATCGGCATTGATGTTGCGCTTGTTGGCTTCGTCTTGCAGCTTGTGCTCTTTGATGTAAGCCCACAGCTTGCTGATGATCTCTGTGCGGGGCAGGGGCGCAGTGCCCACCACAGCGGCCAGTTCGGCGCTGGGGGTCAGGGGCTTCATGAAAGCCGCATTGGGGGTACGCTTTTTGGCGGCTGGCGCTGCGGGTGCAGCTTCGGCGGCAGCAGACTTGCTGACCTTGGCGGCCTTTTCAGGCTTGGCGGCGGCGGTGGTGGCTTTGGCCGGGGCTTTTTTTGCAGTTGCCATGTTGGATTTCCTTGTTGATAACGGTCAGTGTGAACCAGCGAAAATCTGCTTCTCCACTGGCTGTAGCGATGCTACTGGGAAAAAAAGGGCTTTCCAAGGGGAAGGGTGCTTTTTTTGCCACAAACTATGGCTATTCGGCGGCCCATAAAACAGCACGCATATCTCTCGGCCTTACAATCGCCCGTTTTTCCCGTCATTGGGGAGTAGCCGCCCTGCACCCTGCAGGGGTTTGCGTCAACACACTTGTCCTACCGGACATGGCGCACACAGCTTCCAAGCCTGGCAAGACCTTTGACTGCACCGCCTGCGGATGGGCCGCGGGGCTGTGCAGTCTTTGTTGTACTTGCGGCCCTTGGAGTTGTAATGGAATCGTTTTTCATTGCTACCGGCGTGGTAGCGTTGGGCGAAATGGGCGACAAAACCCAGTTGCTGGCCGTGTTGTTGGCCGCCAAATTTCGCAAACCTTGGCCGATTATTGCGGGCATTTTGGTCGCCACGTTGGCCAACCACGCTTTGGCTGGAGCCGTAGGCCAGTGGGTAGCCAGCCTGCTAGGCCCAGAGCTGTTGCGCTGGGTAATCGGTGTGTCTTTCTTGGGCATGGCGGGGTGGATGTTGGTTCCAGACGAAGTAGACGACGATGCCGCCGATAGCAAGGTGCTGCTGGGCGTGTTTGGCACCACCGTGCTGGCCTTCTTCTTGGCCGAAATGGGCGACAAAACCCAAATTGCCACCGTGGCCTTGGCCGCCAAATACCCTGATTTTGTGGCGGTGGTGGCCGGTACTACGTTTGGCATGATGCTGGCGAATGTACCAGCGGTGTATTTGGGCAACAAAGTGGCGGAACGCATTCCGATGAAACTGGTGCATGGCATTGCAGCAGGGATTTTTGCAGTGTTGGGCGTATTGACTTTACTCAACGTTGGTGATCTTTGGTAACGTTGGTAACCAACGCCATTAACGGCTAAATTATGTTTAGTGGGCACACCCAACAGTGGCCCCGCCACGGGTCGCTGTTTTCAAGGAGTGCTTTTGAGTATTGCCACCTCGTTTTTGCTCATCATTCTGGCCAGCCTCGTGTTGGCTGTAGCTTTGGCGGTGGTGTCTTATCGGCGCGCCCATGTGTTGCACACTTGGGCGGGCGCGTTGGTAGCGCACGCCGGGGCCTATATCTTGTTCGCCTTGCGTGGCCAGATCAGCGACGTGCTGTCGATTGTGCTGGCCAATACTTTGTTGGCCATCACCTTTTCGCTGTTCGTCTCGGGGGTGGCTCGTTTGCAGGAACGCCATCTACCGCTCTGGCTCGTGTGGTGGCCACTGGCCGTAGTGCCCCCGCTGTTTACTGTGTTGCTGCCCTACAGTACAGCCCGCATCGTGGCAGGGGCTATCGTGTTTGGAGCCCACACCGCCCTGGCAGGCGGGATGCTGTGGCAACGGCGCAAACAAACACCGGGGCGTGGTCAGTACATTTTGATGACCGGATTTTTACTGGTGATTTTTGTCTTTGGCCTACGGGCTATCACCACCTTGACAGGTTATGTCACTATCCACTCGATCTTAGACAGCAACCCCGTGCAATACGTCTCGTTTTTGATGGTGGTAGTAGGCTTGATGTTGCTGGCGATGGGGCTGGTGTTGCTGGTCTATGAACGGCTAGAAACCGCCTTGCTCGATAGCCAAGCTTTGTTGCAACAGCAAAACCAAGCCTTGGCCCAATCTGCACTCGACTTACAACAGGCCAACCAACAACTGGCCACCCTGTCGATCACCGATGGCCTGACTGGGCTGTTCAACCGCCGCCATTTTGACCAGCTGCTGGCACAAGAATGGGCGCGGGCCGTGCACCAAGGCAGCGTGTTTTCGGTGCTGATGATGGATGTCGATTGCTTCAAGAGCTTCAATGACCATTATGGCCACCAAGCCGGTGATGCTTGTTTGGTACAGGTGGCCCAAGTGTTACAAAGCTTTGGCCGCCGTGCGGGCGATATGGCAGCACGTTATGGCGGTGAAGAATTTGTGTTGCTGCTAACCAACGACAGCAACACGCACCCGAACGCAGCCGCAGAGATAGCCAATGCCTTGCGCCAAGCCGTACAAGCTTTGCACATTCCGCATACCGAATCGCCTTGGGGTTGTGTCACCATCAGTGTGGGTGCGGCCTCGGTGTTGGCAGGGCCACACGTGAGCGCCGAACGGTTGTTAAAACAGGCCGACGATGCCTTGTATGCGGCCAAAGCAGCTGGGCGCAATCGGGTGTGTACCGCCGCGCCACCACCCCTTACAGCCAACCCGCCCGGCCCTGCGCCTGTTCGTTGATGTGCGCCACAAAAGCCGCCGCCTGCGCCTGTGGCAAACGCAGATGCAAAGTGACCAACGAGGCATGCTCGACCTGCAACAACTCGACCCCAGCGTGGTCAATCTCGCGCCGCAGCAAGCCCTCTAAGGCATAGGGCACCACGCATTGCAAAGTTTGCATGCGCTGCAGTTGCACTTTAGGGGCCGTGAGTAAGGCTTGGGCAATGGTGTCGGTATACGCGCGCACCAAGCCACCGGCCCCTAGTTTTACGCCACCAAAATAACGCACCACCGTGGCCAACACCCCTTCGAGGTCTTGGTGGCGCAACACGTCCAGCATAGGCCGCCCAGCCGTGCCGCTGGGTTCACCATCATCCACCGCCGCCGATTGGCCGCCCGCCAGCAAAGCCCAACAGATATGGGCCGCGCCCGGATGTTGTTGCCACAGGGCATCGACATGGGCTTGGGCGCTGGCGCGGTCGCCCATCGGCTGCACGCAACCAATAAAGCGGCTTTTTTTGATGATGAGTTCGCTGTGCGCGGGGGCAGCCAAGGTTTGGGGCATGGGACGACGACACAAAGGGTGGCAGTTTACGCGCCGAGGTAGGCCTTGCGAATGTCACCGTTGGCCAACAAATTGGCCCCCGTATCTTCTAGCACCACGCGGCCATTTTCGAGCACATAGCCCCGGTCGGCAATTTGTAACGCTTTGTTGGCATTTTGCTCCACCAAAAATACCGTGACCCCCTCCTTGCGGATGGTTTGGATGATCTCGAAAATCTGGGCAATGATGAGCGGGGCCAAGCCCAATGTAGGCTCATCCAGCAACAGCAAACGCGGTTTGGACATCAAAGCCCGCCCAATCGCCAGCATTTGTTGCTCGCCGCCCGACATGGTGCCCGAACGCTGGTGCGCACGCTCGCGCAGGCGCGGAAACAGACCAAACACATGCTCGATGCCCGCTTCAATCTCGGCCTTGTCGAGAAAGAAGCCGCCCATTTTCAGGTTCTCGGTCACCGTCAGATCGGCAAACACGCGCCGCCCTTCGGGTGAAATGGCAATACCCTTGCGCATAATCAGATGGGGCGGTAGGTTAGTGATATTCTCACCCTCCAACCAAACGCTGCCACTGCTGGCACGGGGGTTGCCACACACTGTCATCAACAGAGTGGTTTTGCCCGCCCCATTGGAGCCAATCAGCGAAACGATTTCCCCTTGGTTCACACGCAAACTGACATCACTGGCGGCCCGAATAGCACCATAGTAGGTATTGATATCGCGCAGTTCCAACATGGTTTGCATCATTCTTCTCCCAGATAGGCTTTAATCACGCGCGCATCGTTGCGAATAGCCTCGGGCGTACCCAATGCAATCGGCTTGCCATATTCCATCACCAGAATGCGCTCCGAAACGCCCATCACCAAACTCATATCGTGCTCAATCAGCAATACCGTCACCTGGTGTTGATCGCGCAATTGTTGGATTAAGCCTTGCAAGTCTTTCTTCTCTTGCGGATTCAAACCCGCCGCAGGCTCATCCAACATCAGCACACGCGGGCGGGTAATCATGCAGCGGGCAATTTCTAGGCGGCGCTGGTGGCCGTAGGCCAAATTACCAGCCTCACGGTTGGCAAACTCGCGCAGACCCATGTAGTCCAGCCACTGAACCGCTTGGTCGATGGCTTCTTGCTCGGAACGGCGGTAAGCGGCGGTATTGAACAAACCCGCCAAAAACCCAGCACGCACATGGCGATGTTGGGCCACCAGCAGGTTTTCTAACACCGTCATGTTTTTAAACAAGCGCACATTCTGGAAAGTACGCACCAAGCCGTGCGTGGCTACGGTGTGGCTACCTAAACCGGCAATGTCGCGGCCTTCTAGCGCAATGCGGCCCGTGCTAGGTTTGTAAAAACCGCTGATGCAGTTGAACACCGTGGTTTTACCGGCCCCATTGGGGCCAATGATGGCAAAAATCTCGCCACTTTGCAGCGAAAACTCGACCCCATCCACCGCCAACAAACCGCCAAAGCGCATAGAGAGTTGGCTAATTTCTAACAAAGGAGCGCTCATGTTCGCACCTCAATATGGTGGCGTTGCATGGGCAGCAGGCCTTGGGGCCGCCACACCATCATCAAAATCATGACCAAACCAAAGATCAACATGCGGTATTCAGAAAATTCGCGTGCCAATTCAGGCAATACGGTAATCAAAATAGCCGCAATAATCACGCCCAGTTGCGAGCCCATACCGCCCAGCACCACAATTGCCAAAATCAAGGCCGATTCGATAAAGGTAAACGACTCGGGGTTGACAATGCCTTGGCGCGCTGCAAAAAAGGCTCCACCAAAACCGGCAAACATAGCCCCCAACGTAAAAGCCGACAGTTTGATTTTCATCGGGTTCAGGCCCAACGAGCGGCAGGCAATTTCATCTTCGCGCAGCGCCTCCCAAGCCCGGCCAATCGGCATCCGAATCAGGCGGTTGGAAATCCACAAGGTCAATACCGCCAGCGCCAGCGCCATCAAGTACAAGAAAATCACCATGTGCAGCGAGTTGAACTCCAGCCCCAGCCACTGGTGGAAGGTGGTACCGCCTTCCACACTGGGATTACGCGCCATCTCTAAACCAAACACCGTGGGCTTAGGAATGCCAGAAATACCATCCGGGCCACCCGTCCAGTCGGTCAGGTTGACCAACAGCAGGCGAATGATTTCGCCAAAACCAAGCGTGACGATGGCCAAATAATCGCCGCGCAAACGCAACACCGGAAAGCCGAGCAAAAAGCCAAACAGTGCCGAGGCCGCACCAGCCAGCGGCAGGGCTTCCCAGAAGCTCCAACCGGCCCAATGGAACAGCAAACCATAGGTATACGCGCCCACAGCGTAAAAGCCGACAAAGCCCAAATCCAACAGCCCAGCAAAGCCGACCACAATGTTCAGGCCCAAACCGAGCATGACGTAAATCATGGCCAGAGTGGCAATATCGACGGCATTGCGCCCGGCAAAAAACGGCCAGCTCACGGCAATCAGCAAAGCCGCCAACACCAAGCCGGTGCGTTGCTGGCCCGACACCGTGGGCAAGGTCGGCCAAGGCAGGTGCGACAAGCGTTTACCCACCAAGGGGCGCAGCATTTGCACTGCAAACACCAAGGCGCAAGCCCAAAATACCCAATTCCACTGTGGTTGCACGGTCGTGCGGCCACCGACGCGCTCTAAATGCAGACCAAAAATCGGAATTACGACCAAGGCCGTCAGCACAGTAGCCATGAGCGCATGGCGAAGGTTAGAACGCAGCATCACACCTTCTCCACTTCAGGTTTGCCCAGCAGGCCGGTGGGGCGGAACAGCAAAATCAGCACCAGCAGGCCAAAAGCCACGATGTCTTTGTATTCCGACGAGATATACGCGGCGGCAAAGGTTTCGGCCACCCCAAGCAGCAAACCGCCCAACATGGCCCCCGGAATGCTGCCAATACCGCCCAGCACCGCTGCCGTAAAGGCTTTGATGCCGACCAAAAAGCCAATAAACGGATTGAGTTTACCCACCGCCAGCGCGATCAGCACCCCACCCACGGCAGCCAACATGGCCCCTAAGATAAAGGTGAAAGAAATCACGCGGTTGGTATCAATGCCCAGCAGATTAGCCATGTGCATATCTTGCGAGCAAGCGCGCGAGGCCCGGCCCATGCGCGAATGCTTGATATACAGCGTCAAGGCGACCATCAAGGCCACCGCCACCACAATAATCAGCACGCGCGAGTAGGGGATATAAATCTCAAAACCACCCTCGGTGCCAAAACGCATGGCACCGGGAATGAGCGAGGGCACGGCCATATCGCGTGCGCCTTGGCCCAAAGCCACCCAGTTTTGCAGAAAAATCGACATCCCGATGGCCGAAATCAGCGCCACCAGCCGGGGGCCGTGGCGCACGGGCTTGTAAGCCACTTGCTCCACCACAAAGCCATACACGCCGGTCAGCAGGGCCGATACCAACAGCATCAGACCAATCACCACGGCAATGGGCAAACCGCTTTGCGTGCCAATCACCGACAAGGTGACCAACCCGGCGTAAGCACCAATCATGTAAATTTCGCCATGCGCAAAGTTAATCATGCCGATGATGCCGTACACCATGGTGTAGCCAATGGCAATCAGCGCATAAATCGCACCCAGCGACAAGCCGTTGAACAGCTGTTGTATCAGCTGTGGCAAGAGTTCAGACATCCTAAGACATCCTCAAAAAGAAAGGGGGCAACCCGCCCCCCAAGTGAATGACGCACCAAAGCATGGCCGCCGCTGCTGCGGGGCCATGCTCAGGCAAGGGGCTCAACAGGGAGAGGCGGTGCTTTACTTGGTGGCCAAGGATTTACCGCCGTCTTTGTGCCATTGGTAAATCTGGAACTCAAACGACTTTAAGTCGCCCTTTTTGTCCCAAGCCACGGTGCCCACGGGGGTCTCGAACGAGGTTTTGTGCAAATGCTCGGCCACCTTGGCGGGGTTGTCGCCCACGGCCTTGATACTGTCAATCAACACTTGGGCGGCAGCGTAAGAAGACAGTTGGAAAGCGCCAGAGGGGTCGCGCTTCTTGTCCTTAAACGCTTTGACGATGGCTGCATTCTTGGGGTTGGCCGAGAAGTCGGCGGGCAGCGTGAGCAACATGCCCTCTACTGCGGGGCCAGCAATAGCGTTCACTTCGGGGTTGCCTACGCCCTCTGGCCCCATGAAGCGGGTTTTCAGGCCCTGCTCAGCCGACTGGCGCAGCAACAAGCCCATTTCGGGGTGGTAACCACCGTAATAGACGAAATCAATGCCAGCGCTCTTGAGCTTGGTAATCACGGCAGAGTAATCGTTGTCGCCCGCGTTAATGCCCTCAAACAAAGCCACGGTAACGCCAGCTTTTTTCAGGTCATCGCGCACCGAAGCGGCAATGCCTTGGCCGTAGGATTGCTTGTCGTGCAACACCGCCACCTTCTTGGGCTTGACCTTCTCGGCAATGAACTTGGCCGCAGCCGGGCCTTGTTGGTCATCGCGGCCAATGGTGCGGAAGATGAACTGGAAGTTCTTACCTTCGGTCAGGGCAGGCGAGGTGGCCGAGGGAGTGACCACGACCACGCCCTCATTGTTGTAAATCGGCGCGGCGGCAATGGCAGCCCCCGAGCAGGTCGGGCCGACCACATAGCCAATTTTGGCATTCACCACCCGGTTGGCCGCTACCGGGCCTTGTTTCGGTTCGCAGGCATCATCTACCGGCACCAGTTCAATCTTTTTGCCATTGATACCACCTGCTGCGTTGGTCAGTTCGATCGCGGTGGTGACACCTTCTTTCACCATGTCACCGTATTGGGTCACGGGGCCAGTGGCCGGAATGACCACCGCCATTTTGATATTTTGGGCATGGGCCACCGGCGACAGCATGGCACCAGCCAAGCCCAGAGCAGCAGCGACAGTGTGCAAACGGAATGGAAGCAACATTGAGAATCCTTCAAAAACAGTCAGATACCAAAACTTACAGTTTGGTGAAAAGTGGCGTTATTGTCCGCTAGGACAGCCTATTGTGGGGAAAAAAAACCTTATGGTGTACTACAGTGCCACCATGTCAGACCATTGGTTGCTTGCCCCCTCCTCTACCCACGGCCACCAGTTGGCGCTGTCAGACATGGGTGGCCTGCTAGAACAATTGGGCCGCCCCAATAGCCATGCCGTGGCTGAGGCTTTATTGCGCCTGTTGGGCCGCCAAGTGCCGCTGGCACAGTGCACTATTTTTACCCTGCGTGGTCAAGGCCGCCCACAACTGTTAGGGCTGGGTGACCGCGCACGCACGCACGGGTTGGCACTGATTTCGGACGACTATGTGAACCGCTTTTACCTGCTCGATGGCAGCCAGCGTCTGATGCAAACCGAACCTACATCGGCATCTGCGGCGTGCATTTTTTTGCACCGCCAGCGCAGCACGGACGTACAGCACCCCGAATACCGCGCCGTTTGCTATGAATTGCCCCGGCTGGTAGAGCGCCTGTCGATTTTGCAAGCGCAACAGGGTGGGCGTTGGTTATCGGTCAACCTGTACCGGGGGGAAGAGCATGGGCCATTCGATGCCAGTGCCATCGCCACGATGGAAGCCTATGCGCCACTCATCATGCAAGCCATGCGCTTGCACTACGCCGGACAAACCCTGCAAGACGACTTGGCCGGGCTGGTACTAACCCGTTTGCAACAGCGTTGCCCTGCCCTGACTGTGCGCGATCTGGACGTGCTACGCGCCCTGCTGCAAGGACTCAGCACCGAAGCCTTGGCCGAACGCCTGGGCCTGACGCTGGAGAGCGCCCGCACCTACCTGAAACGCCTGTACCGCAAATTGGGCGTGGCCGGGCAGCGCGAATTGTTTGCGCTGCTGTTAGCACCCGTGGGCTAAAACCAAAAGCGCTACGGGAAAACCCCGGCACAAGACGACTGGATACGTCCCTAAAAGGGGACACTCGCGCCTGCAATGGTTTCCTACACTGACCCTCATTCCCTGCGTGGACTTTGATTGGAGACCTTTGTATGCACCAGCCCAGCACCCAGCCCCGCCCGTCCATTTATTACCCTTACCAGGTATTTGCCCCGTGGTTGCCATCACAACACCCCGCGCAAGAGCGCAAAAAGGTGGTGATTGTGGGTTCTGGCCCGGCAGGCATGGTGACGGCACTGGAGTTGGCGCGCCACGGTGTACCGTCGGTGGTCTTGACGGCAGAATTGCAATTCTCGCAAGGCAGCCGGGCCATTGTCTTTACCCGGCGCAGCATGGAAATTTTGCAACAGGTGGGCGTGGCCGAGCGCATGATGGCTGGTGGCCTACCGTGGCGTTTTGGCAACTCGTACTACCGCAACCAGCGCTGTTTTCGCATGGAAGCACCGCACGATGCCGATGACCGCTTCTTCCCCATGCTGAACGTGCAGCAACAGTACATGGAGGAGTACCTGCACGATGCTTGCCAAGCCCAGCCGCTGATTGATTTTCGCTGGGGTAACAAGGTACTCAAGGTCGAGCAGCTCAACGGCTTTGCCAGCGTCACGGTCGATACCCCAGAAGGCGAATACACGCTCGATAGCGATTGGGTGGTCGATGCTTCGGGCGGACGTTCACAAATTCGCGAAGCACGCAAACTGCAAATGGAAGGGGCTTCTTATGAAGGCTTCTTTGTCATCGCCGACATCCAAATTGACTTACCCCTGCCGACCGAGCGTTTGGCCTATTTTGACCCGGTATGGAACCCCGGCAACACCATTTTGATGCACCGCGAGCCACACGGCATTTGGCGCGTGGATTACCAGTTGCCCGCAGGTGAAACCCCGGAGCAAGCCCTGCGCCCCGAGTCGCTCAAGGCGCGGATCAATGCCCAACTGGAGATGATTGGCTTTGGTGGCACACCGTGGACGCTAGATTGGTCTTCGGTCTATTCGGCCCGTACCCTGACCTTGCCCAACTATGTACACGGCAACCTGATTTTTACTGGTGATGCAGCACACCTGTTGCCCATTTTTGGCGTGCGCGGGGCCAATACCGGCTTTCAAGATGCTCAATCCTTGGGCTGGCATTTGGCTTTTGTCGTCAAAGGATTGGCTGGCCAGAAGTTACTGGCGAACCACAGTGCCGAGCGCGTTGGCGCAGCACGCGAAATCATCCAAGAAGCAGGCAAAAGCACCCGCTTTATGGCCCCACCTGCGGGCGGCTTTACCTTGCTGCGCAACGCCGTGCTGTCTTTGTCTTTAACGCAAGAATTTGTGCGGCCGTTGTACCACTGGCGCACCTCGCGTCCACACGAATACAGCCATTCCATGTTGAACAGCCGGGGTGATGACAACGCCTTGTTCACCGCTGGGCCAGCGCACGGTGCACCGCCACAAAACATCCGCTTGGCCGCCAACGACTTCTTGCTCGACCATGTGGGCGGTGGCTTTGATTTGCTCTACTTTACCGATGCAGCGGCCATTCCCGAACCTTTGCAAGCCGTGGTCGCCGCCAACCGGGCCAAGGGCATTCCATTGAAGGTGATTGCGGTTGGGGCCAAGCAGCCAGTGGCTGGTGCCGATAAAACCTTGGCCGATGCCGATGGACATTTCCGCCAACGCTATGGCGTTGTAGCGAATGGTGCCGCCTACCTGCTACGGCCGGATCAACATATTTGTGCCCGTTGGCTCACGCTGGACGCTACGCGCCTGCAAGCGGCCTTGAACACCGCCCTGCCCGAATAAATTACCGGAGAAATTGCATGTCCACCACCACACCTGCCGCCCTGAGTATCGCTGCCCTCGAAACGGTGTACGACACCTTGGCCACCGCGATTGACACCGCAGGCCCTGAAAAATCGCAGTTGTTTTTAGTCAAGCTGGCACTGCTGAATGCGAATGCCTTGGCCGATGCCGATGTGTTTGCCCGCCATGTAGAAATCGCTTTGCGCGACTTGTAAAGCTTCTGACGTAACCTCTGTGCGCACTTGCAAGGGCACAGAGACCACACACCATCATCGGCTAAGCTCATTCTCTTTTTGCAGGAGACTCCATGTACCAACATCTTTTTGTGCCTGTAGATGGTTCTGAGCTTTCACACCGGGCGATGGATGGCAGCATTGCCTTGGCCGCCCAATTAGGCGCACGTATCACCGGCTTTGTGGTCGAGCCCGATGTGCCCTTGGCCGTGACCAGCCAAAACGCCGATACCTTTGCCGCCCGCATCAAAAGGCACGAGGCCAAAAACACCGCCCACGCCAGCGCCTTACTAGGCCAGTTTGAAGAACGGGCCAAAGCGGCGGGGGTTGCATTTTCTGGCTTGGCAGTCACCGCCTACGGCGTTGACCACATGATTGTGGAAGAAGCAGAAAAAGCCGGTTGCGACATGATTGTCATGGTTACGCATGGCCGCGGGCCAGTGGGTGAGTTTTTGTTTGGCTCACACACCAAAAAGGTGATTGCCCAAAGCAAGTTGCCCGTGTTTGTGTTGCACTGAGCAAACGGCTGGGCTGCTTAGCGGCGCTCGGCCAAAGCGTGGGCAATGGTGCCCAAGTCGACATACTCCAGCTCGCTGCCCACCGGCACGCCGCGTGCCAACCGAGTCACACGCAAACCACGTGCTTTCAGGGCTTGGGCAATCACATGGGCCGTGGTTTCGCCTTCTGCGGTGAAATTCGTTGCCAAAATGACTTCTTGTACCAAGCCATCACTGGCACGATCTAGCAGTTTTTGCAGGCCAATTTCTTTCGGGCCTATGCCGTCGAGCGGGCTGATGCGGCCCATCAAGACAAAATACAAACCATTGAAAGCCCCGGTGCGTTCCATCGCCGATTGGTCTGCTGGAGTTTCGAGCACGCAAAGGCGACTGCTATCGCGGCGGCTGTCAAGGCAGGTAGGGCAAATCGGTGCGTCGGTGAAGGTGTAACAGCGTTCGCAGTGGCGCACCGTCTGTACCGCATGGGCCAGTGCTTGCGCCAACTGCAAAGCCCCGGCATGGTCACGCTGCAACAGATGAAAAGCCATGCGGGCCGCTGATTTGGCCCCGACACCCGGCAGACAGCGCAGGGCATGGATCAGGGCTTCTAGGCCGTGGCTGGATGCCGTCATGGCTTGGTAAGGGCTGACGTTACGGGCGGCTCAGAACGGAAACTTCATGCCACCGGGCAGGCCGGGCATACCGGCGGTGATTTTGGCCATTTTTTCTTGCGAAGTTTCTTCGGCCTTGCGCACGGCCGCGTTAAAGGCAGCAGCTACCAAATCTTCTAGCATGTCTTTGTCTTCGGCCAGCAAGCTGGGGTCAATCGTCACGCGCTTGACATCGTGCTTGCAGGTCATGGTGACTTTGACCAAACCAGCCCCGGACTCCCCCTGCACCTCGACCGAGCCCAGCTCGTCTTGGGCTTTTTTCAGGTTGTCTTGCATGGCTTGGGCTTGTTTCATCAGGCCAGCCAGTTGTCCTTTATTAAACATGTAAGTTCCTTTCAGTGGGTAATATGAAAAAACGAAAAATCAAACGGGTTTGGCACGCGGTTGGATGCTACCGGGCACGATATGGGCATCAAAATCGCGCATCCAAGTTTGCACGCGGGCATCGGCCAAGACGGTGGCTTGGGCCTGTGCTTGTCGGGCCTGCTCAATGGCGGTTTGGCGCTGCGCCGGGGTGTCATGCACTGGCCCTTGCTCCACTTGCAGGCTGGTCAGCGCATGGCCAGCCGCTTGTAAAGCCGAAGTCAGGCGCTCACGCGCCAAGGGTTGATTGAGCGCCGAACGTTCAGTGCGCAAGCGCCACTCGGTTTCGGTGCACAAGACCAATTGTGACTGCAAGGCCAACTCCCGCGCCAAAGCGGTGATGGCCTCTGTCGCCAACAAGGCTTGCACCACGCTGTCCCAATGGTCGGCCAACTGGGTGTCATGAGAAGCTGCCGCAGCAGGCAGCTGCGCTGGTGTAGGCGTGGCCGGTGCCAAAGCAGGGGGTGGTGGTACGGCGGCCGGTAGATCATCTTCCCACGGCAACGGCCCCGCAGGTGGAGCCAACGGCACGGGTGCGGCTACCACTGGGGGGGGCACAGCGGGGGCCAGCGTCGGCGTGGCTACCTGCACGGGTGGTGCTGGCACAGGGGCAGCGGCACTTGGCCGGGGTGGACTAGGCTGGGCGGCAGGCGCTGTGGCCTGCACTGGGGCACTGGGCTGAGCTATCGCCGCCACGGGTGTGGCTGGTTTGAAGGCCAACAGGCGCAACAGCACCATCGTCAGGGCAGCGTATTCATCCGGGGCCAAGCCCAACTCGGCGCGGCCATGCAAGCAGATGCTGTAGAGCAACTGGGTTTCGTCGGCGGGCAACAGGGCCGCCAAACGGGCGGTCTCCACGGCATCGGGATCATCGGCCTCGGCAGCAGCGCTAGCGCGCTCCGGCACGGCTTGCAAGACGGCCATGCGCTGCAAGATGGCCGACATATCTTCCAAGGTGGCGGCAGCCGACACCCCATGCAAGCGCAACAGCTCGGCCATATCGACCACGGTTTTGCCATCACCCAGCGCCAGCGCCTCCAGCAAGCGAAATACATGGCTACGGTCTACCGCACCCAGCATTTGGCGCACGCCCGCCTCTTGCAATTGACCGCTGCCAAAGGCAATCGCTTGGTCGGTCAGGGACAAAGCATCGCGCATCGAACCACGCGCGGCCCGGGCCAGTAAACGCAGCGCTGCTGGCTCGGCGGGCACCTGTTCGGTCGCTAGCACACGGCTCAGGTGTTCTAGCACCGTCTCGGGAGCCATAGGGCGCAGGTTAAATTGCAAGCAACGCGACAACACCGTGACCGGCACTTTTTGCGGATCGGTGGTGGCCAAGACGAACTTCAGGTATTCGGGCGGCTCCTCCAAAGTCTTGAGCATGGCATTGAAGGCCGTATTGGTCAGCATATGCACTTCATCAATCATGAAGACCTTGAAGCGCCCCTGCACCGGCTTGTACACCGCCTGCTCTAGCAGTTGCTGTACTTCATCTACCCCCCGATTGGAGGCAGCATCCAACTCGGTGTAGTCGACAAAACGGCCCGTGTCGATGTCTTGGCAGGCTTGGCAAACCCCACAGGGCGTGGCCGTGATGCCCCCCTGTCCGTCTGGGCCTTGGCAGTTGAGCGATTTAGCCAAAATGCGCGACACTGTGGTTTTACCCACGCCGCGTGTGCCGGTGAACAGATAGGCATGGTGCAAGCGCTGCTGCGTCAGGGCATTGCTCAGGGCTTGCACGACGTGCTCTTGCCCCACCATTTCGGTGAAGTTGCGGGGGCGGTATTTGCGGGCCAGCACGAGATAGGACATGGGGCGTGATTCTATGTGCGCCCGCCCCCATGCCGCAGCGTCTTCAGACAAGCTTCAGTTAGCACTGCCAAGATGGCCTTTCCTTCGGCCCTCTACACACCAGATCATGGCATCTACCCCTGCTTCTTGCGCACCGACCTCTCGCTATAGCCGCCTGTCCATCGCCCTGCATTGGTTGATGGTGTTGTTGCTGGCCGCCACGGCCATCACGATGGAAGTACGGGGCATGTACCCCAAAGGCAGTGATGCACGCGAATGGATCAAATCGGTGCACTATGTGTTGGGACTGAGCGTATTGGCCTTGGTATGGCTGCGATTGCTGGCCCGCTTTAACCGCCAGACACCACCGATTCAACCCACACCCCCCACATGGCAAACGGGGTTGAGCCATGCCGCCCATGCCGCGCTCTACCTGTTGATGTTGGGCCTGCCTATCGTGGGCTGGCTGGCCTTGAGCGCCAGCGGCAAACCAATTGCCTGGCCTTGGGGCGGTGCCCTGCCTTTGTGGCCGATGCAAGACCGCGCTCTGGCGCATACGCTGAAAGAGTTGCATGAGGCTGGTGCGGTGGCTGGCTATGGGCTGGTGGCCCTCCATGCCGTGGCGGGGTTGGCGCACCACTACCTCTGGCGCGACAATACCTTGCTGCGCATGTTGCCCGGCAAGTCCTGAGCACTGCGGGGATCGATTACAATTCCGCCTGACGGGCCTCCCCGCATGGGGAAGCGGCCAACCGGGTCAGGTGGGGAACCAAGCAGCCCTAACC
>CAYZGT010000027.1:0-35199 GCA_964478155.1 uncultured Simplicispira sp. | reverse complement strand
TCGAAGGCGGTCAAATGCCTTTGCAACGTCGTCTGCCCAAGCGCGGCTTCAAGTCCTTGACACTGCGCTTCAATGCCGAAATCTCCCTGACCGATGTGGCCCGTTTGGGTCTGGCAGAAGTCGACCAATTGGTGCTCAAGCAAGCTGGCCTGATCAATGATCTGACCCGCACGGTGAAAGTCATCAAGAGCGGCACCATTGAAACTGCAGTCAAGCTCAGCGGTATCGCTGCAACGGCTGGTGCCAAGGCAGCGATTGAAGCTGCTGGCGGCAGCGTAGCCTGACACCTTCCTGAAGGAAAAAAGCTGTGGCTACTAGCACTGCTTCCGTGGCAAAAACCGGCAAGTTTGGCGACTTGCGTCGTCGGCTGGTTTTCCTCTTGTTGGCGTTGGTGGTGTACCGGATCGGAGCCCATATTCCTGTTCCTGGTATCGATCCAGCCCAGCTGCAGCAGCTGTTCAATAGCCAGCAGGGCGGCATCCTGAACCTGTTCAACATGTTCTCGGGTGGTGCCCTGTCCCGCTTCACGGTGTTTGCGCTGGGTATCATGCCGTACATCTCGGCATCGATCATCATGCAGCTGATGACCTATGCTGTGCCTGCTTTCGAACAATTAAAGAAAGAAGGCGAGGCTGGTCGTCGCAAGATCACGCAATACACCCGGTATGGTACTTTGGGCCTGGCCATTTTTCAGTCGCTGGGTATTGCGGTGGCATTGGAAAGCTCGGCGGGTTTGGTTTTGTCCCCCGGTTTTGGCTTTCGCATGACAGCCGTGGTCAGCCTGACCGCTGGTACCATGTTCTTGATGTGGTTGGGTGAGCAAATCACTGAGCGCGGTCTGGGCAATGGTATCTCCATCCTGATTTTTGCTGGTATTGCTGCTGGTTTGCCCAGCTCGATTGGTGGTCTGCTGGAATTAGTGCGTACAGGGGCCATGAGCATCATTGCTGCCATCGTCATCGTATTGTTGGTGGCCTTGGTCACTTACTTCGTGGTGTTTGTGGAGCGCGGCCAGCGTAAAATTCTGGTCAACTATGCTCGGCGTCAGGTAGGCAACAAGGTCTATGGTGGTCAGTCTTCGCACTTGCCGCTGAAGTTGAACATGGCAGGGGTGATTCCTCCCATCTTCGCTTCTTCCATCATCTTGCTGCCGGCAACGATTGTGAACTGGTTCAGTGCGGGTGAGTCCATGCGCTGGCTCAAGGACATTGCAGCCACACTGACCCCTGGTCAGCCCATTTATGTGATGTTCTACGCCACAGCCATTGTGTTTTTCTGCTTCTTTTATACGGCGCTGGTTTTTAACAGCCGCGAAACAGCAGACAACCTCAAGAAAAGCGGCGCATTTATTCCTGGTATCCGGCCTGGTGAGCAAACAGCACGTTACATCGACAAGATTTTGCTGCGTCTGACGCTGATTGGTGCGGCTTACATCACCTTTGTTTGCTTGTTGCCAGAGTTCCTGATCCTCAAGTACAACGTTCCTTTCTACTTCGGTGGTACCTCGTTGTTGATTATTGTGGTGGTGACAATGGACTTTATGTCCCAAGTACAAAACTACATGATGTCGCAGCAATACGAGTCGCTGTTGAAGAAAGCGAATTTCAAGGGTTCAGGCGTTTGAGTCTTGTCTTTCGTACCAAGCTGGTTTGGAAGCGCGAAAAGTTTTAGGAGAATAAAATGAGAGTTTCTGCTTCGGTCAAGAAAATCTGCCGTAATTGCAAAATCATCCGCCGCAAGGGTGTGGTGCGTGTGATTTGCACTGACATGCGCCACAAGCAGCGTCAGGGTTGATGAGAAAAGTATAGAGGACGCATATGGCACGTATCGCTGGTATCAATATTCCGCCACATCAGCATGCTGAAATTGGCCTGACCGCCATTTATGGCATTGGTCGCACACGCGCACGCAAAATTTGTGAAGCCTGCGACATCGCCTACTCCAAGAAGATCAAAGATCTGACGGACGGCGACCTTGAAAAGATTCGCGACCAGATCGCACAGTTCACCATCGAGGGTGATCTGCGCCGTGAAACGACGATGAACATCAAGCGCCTGATGGACATCGGTTGCTATCGGGGATTCCGCCATCGTCGCGGTCTGCCGATGCGTGGTCAGCGCACACGCACCAATGCCCGCACCCGCAAGGGTCCGCGCAAGGGCGCAGCGGCACTGAAGAAATAAAGAGATTGAAAGATCAATATGGCTAAATCTCCTGCCAACAACGCAGCCCAGCGTGTTCGTAAAAAGGTTCGTAAGAACGTTTCCGACGGCATCGCTCACGTACATGCGTCGTTCAACAACACCATCATCACCATCACCGATCGCCAAGGCAACGCTCTGTCTTGGGCTTCTTCGGGTGGTCAGGGCTTCAAGGGTTCGCGTAAGTCGACTCCCTTTGCTGCTCAGGTAGCTTCCGAAATGGCTGGCCGTGCCGCCATGGAGCAAGGTATCAAGAACCTGGATGTTGAAATCAAAGGCCCCGGCCCTGGCCGTGAGTCTTCGGTGCGTGCTTTGGGTGCCTTGGGTATCCGTATCACTTCCATCTCGGACGTGACCCCGGTGCCACACAACGGCTGCCGTCCGCAAAAGCGCCGTCGTATCTAATTTATTGCAAGCCCACTGCCGCCTGCGCTGCACAGCAGCGTTTCAGGCGGCTCCCGCAATTGCTTTGCGGTAGATGACATAAAAGGAAGTTCTCGTGGCACGTTACCTCGGCCCCAAGGCCAAACTCTCCCGCCGTGAAGGCACCGATCTGTTCCTGAAGAGCGCACGTCGCTCTATCGCGGACAAGGCCAAATTTGATTCCAAGCCCGGTCAACACGGTCGTACCTCGGGTGCCCGTACCTCTGACTTCGGTCTGCAACTGCGCGAAAAGCAAAAAGTCAAGCGCATGTACGGCGTGATGGAAAAACAATTCCGTCGTTACTTTGAAGCTGCGGACAGCAAGAAGGGCAACACCGGTGCCAACCTGTTGAGCCTGCTGGAATCGCGTCTGGACAACGTGGTCTATCGCATGGGTTTTGGTTCTACCCGTGCTGAAGCTCGCCAGCTGGTATCGCACAAGGCCATTACCGTGAACGGTCAATCGGTCAACATCCCCTCGTACTTGGTCAAGGCCGGTGATGTGGTGGCAGTGCGTGAAAAGTCGAAGAAGCAAAACCGCATTGTTGAAGCCCTGCAACTGGCCCAACAAGTGGGCTTCCCTGCTTGGGTAGAAGTGAGCTTGGACAAGGCCGAGGGCGTATTCAAGAAGACTCCGGACCGCGATGAGTTCGGTGCTGACATCAACGAATCGCTGATCGTTGAATTGTATTCGCGCTAATCGCTCGGCGATATAGTTGAAAACCGTACCTAAACCGCGAGGCATCGCGGTTTAGGCGCTTCACCAGCCTTACCGGTGTAACGAGCTGGGGGTATTGAGAGGAAGTCTGCATGCAAACCAATTTGCTGAAACCCAAGACGATCAATGTCGAGCAGCTGGGGTACAACCGTGCCAAAGTGGTGCTGGAGCCGTTTGAACGTGGCTATGGCCACACGTTGGGCAATGCCCTGCGCCGTGTTCTGCTATCGTCGATGGTGGGTTATGCAGCGACAGAAGTGACCATTGCAGGGGTGCTGCACGAGTACTCGTCCATCGATGGGGTGCAAGAAGATGTGGTCAACATCTTGCTCAACCTCAAGGGCGTGGTGTTCATGTTGCACAACCGTGATGAGGTGACCCTGAGCCTGCGTAAAGATGGTGAGGGCGTTGTCACAGCGCGCGACATCCAGACACCGCACGATGTCGAAATCATCAACCCAGATCATGTGATTGCCCATCTGTCGCAAGGCGGCAAGCTGGACATGCAGATCAAGGTAGAAAAAGGCCGTGGTTATGTGCCCGGCAATATGCGCCGCTACGCGGATGAGCCTACCAAGACCATTGGCCGCATTGTGTTAGATGCTTCTTTCTCGCCCGTCAAGCGCGTCAGCTACACCGTTGAGAGCGCCCGTGTCGAGCAGCGCACCGACTTGGACAAGCTGGTGTTGGAAATTGAAACCAACGGTGCGATCACCGCAGAAGATGCAGTGCGCAAATCGGCCCGTATTTTGGTGGAACAACTGGCGGTGTTTGCCCAACTCGACGGTGGCGAATTGCCTGGTCTGGGTGAAATTTCTGGCGGTGGCCGTAGCAGTGCTAGTTTCGATCCGATTCTGTTGCGTCCGGTCGATGAGCTGGAACTCACCGTGCGTTCGGCCAACTGCCTGAAAGCAGAAAATATTTACTACATCGGTGATCTGATTCAGCGCACCGAGAACGAGTTGCTCAAGACCCCGAATCTGGGTCGCAAGTCGCTCAACGAGATCAAAGAAGTGCTGGCCTCGCGCGGCCTGACTTTGGGTATGAAGCTGGAAAACTGGCCACCGGCTGGTTTGGACAAGCGTTAAGCGTACCCGCTATAATCTTGTGCCCCTTGGATGGGGCAGTGCCTCGGGCAGTACCTGATACGGCTGCCCGATTTAATTTTTACATATAAGGAAAAGCACCATGCGCCACGGAAACGGCCTTCGCAAACTCAACCGCACTTCTTCGCACCGCCTCGCGATGTTGCGCAACATGATGAACTCGCTGATTGAACACGAGGCCATCAAGACCACGGTGCCCAAGGCCAAAGAGCTGCGCCGCGTGGTCGAACCCATGATTACTTTGGCTAAGGTAGACACCGTAGCCAACCGCCGCTTGGCCTTTGACCGTCTGCGTGACCGTGACAGCGTGACCAAGCTGTTCAACGTGCTCGGCCCCCGTTTCAACACCCGTCCCGGTGGTTACACCCGTATCTTGAAGATGGGTTTCCGCGTGGGTGACAATGCACCGATGGCTTTTGTGGAGCTGGTCGAGCGCACCGAAGTGGCTGCTGAACAAAATAATTCTGCTGAAGCCGCATAAAGCGTAAAAATCGGCTTATAATCAATACCGCGCGATGGAGCAGTCTGGTAGCTCGTTGGGCTCATAACCCAAAGGTCGGAGGTTCAAATCCTTCTCGCGCAACCAGATACTAAAACCCGCTAACTCCAAAGTTAGCGGGTTTTTTTACACCTTAACCGTCAGCATTGATGCGTTGAATCAAGGTGTGCAGCACGGCATCTGCTTGCTCGTTGGCAATTTGGCAAGTACCAGCAGCGTTGTGGCCACCGCCGTTGTATTCCAGCATCAAATTGCCGACATGGGTTTTGCTGCTGCGATCCAAAATCGATTTACCAGTGGCTAGCACGGTGTTTTGCTTTTGCAAGCCCCACATCACATGGATAGAGATGTTGGCTGTGGGGAACAGGGCGTAAATCATGAAGCGGTTCACGGCCCAGATGGTGTCTTCACCCCGCAAGTCCAGTACCACTAAGTTGCCATGCTGCTTGGCGCAGCGCAAAATTTGCTCTTTGGCTTTTTCGGCATGGTCAAAATACAGCTCGACGCGCTCTTGCACATCGGGCAATTGCAAAATTTGCTCAATGCTGTGGTCGCGGCAATATTTGATCAAGTCCATCATCAACTGGTAGTTGCTGACGCGGAATTCACGGAAGCGCCCCAGCCCGGTGCGCGAGTCCATCAGGTAGTTGAGCAACGTCCATTTTTGCGGGTTCAGGATGTCTTCGCGCGTGTATTGCGCCGAGTCGGCCTGGTCCACCGCTTGCATCATCTCATCGGTCACGCGCGGAAAAGCTGCTTTGCCGCCAAAATGGTTATAAACCACACGCGCTGCCGAGGGGGCGTGGGCTTCGATGATGTGGTTGGCGCATTCGCCAGTGTTGCGGATGGTTTCTGATTCGTGGTGGTCAAACACCAAGTGGGCAGCAGCTACATAGGGTAGGTTGGTGGTGATGTCGCGGCTGGTGATGTCAATTTTGCCGTCTTGCATGTCTTTGGGGTGGACAAACAAAATATCGTCAATCATTTCCAGCTCATTGAGCAGCACGGCACAAACTAAACCATCAAAGTCGCTGCGCGTGACTAGGCGGTATTTGGGGGAACTCATGGTGGGGTATCTCCTGAAAAAATGGCTAAGGGCAAATGGTGTGACTTTAGATGATTAGAAACGCTCGTGTGGCCCCAAATAGCGCCATTGGCCTACGGGTAAGGCACCGAGTACCACGCGGCCAATGCGGATGCGTTTCAGGCCGACCACTTTCAGGCCAACCAGCTCGCACATGCGCCGAATTTGGCGTTTTTTGCCTTCGGTCAGGACAAAACGCAGTTGCTCGGGGTTTTGCCAGTCCACTTTGGCGGGCTGCAGGGGCTGCCCATCTAAACTTAGGCCGTGGCGTAGCCGCTCTAGCTGTGCTGCCGGAAAAATCGCCTGTACGTTGCGGCTCACGGGGTCATTTTCGTGGATTTCTTGCAGTGGTGCGGCCCGTTCGTCGGCAGACAGGGTGGCCCCCGGCCCTTGGTAGACCACGCGCACCAGGTATTCTTTTTCCATCACCGAGTCTTCGCCGATGATTTGCCGGGCCACGCGACCATCTTGCGTCAATACCAGCAAGCCGACCGAATCGATGTCCAAACGGCCCGCTGGGGCCAAGCCACGCAAATGGGGTGGTGAAAAGCGCAGGCCGCTGCTGTCTTGCCGCCAATGGGTGCGTGGGTTGATGAGGGAGGCGGCTGGAGCATGGCCGTCTTCGGCTTGCCCGGACACATAGCCGATGGGTTTGTTGAGCAAAATAGTGACGCGGCTGTCTTGCTGGCGTTGGGCGGCGCGTTCTACTTCCACCCGGTCTTGGGGGCTGACTTTAGTTCCCATAGCCGCCACTTGGCCGTTGACCAGCACCCAGCCTTGGGCAATCCAATCATCGGCTTCGCGGCGCGAGCACAGGCCCAATTCGGCCAAGCGTTTGTTGAGGCGGATGCCTTCGCTGGTTGCTTGGTTGGTTTTGGGTGCTGGGCTGGTCGGTGGGCGGCGTGCGGTGGGTGTTTGGGGTGGTGGGCTGGTGCGGGCTGCTGGGGCCGAGAGTACCGGGCGGCGCAGCAGGGGACGGCCCGTGTTGCCAGCGGTGGTTTGGCCCAGAGGGCGGGGAGTATCAGAGGACATGGGGCAGATAAGCTAAAGCGGGGGGCCTTCAACGGGCGGCAGTTTCTTGTGTCCAAGCCCGCTGGGCCTGCCAAGACAAGAAGGCATCGACGGGCAGGGGGCGGCTGACGTAGTAGCCTTGTGCCTCGTCACAGCACAGGTCGCGCAGGCGCTCTAGGATGGCAGCATTTTCTACCCCTTCGGCCACGACACTGAGGCCCAGATTGTGCGCCAAGTCAATGGTCGAACGCACGATGGTGGCATCGTCGGGGTCTTCTTCCATCCCCATGACGAAGGATTTGTCAATTTTGAGTTCGTCCACCGGCAGGCGCTTGAGGTAGCCGAGCGAGGAGTAGCCCGTGCCAAAATCATCGATGGACAGTTTGAAGCCTTGTTGTGACAAACGGTTGAGCATGGCCTCGGCCCGTTGGGGGTCGTCCATGATGGCGCTTTCGGTAATTTCCAGACAGAAGCCTTGCGGGGATACGCCGTTGCGCGTCAGCATGGCTTGTAGGCGTTCACACAGCTCTGGGTCGAGTAAATCGCGTGTCGAGAGATTAACCGAGACGCGCAACCCCATGCCTTGGGTGCGTGGATCGGCCAGCAGGCGGGCAGCTTCTTCAAACATCCACAAGGTCAGTTGGCGCACAAAGCCGGTTTGTTCGGCAAACGGAATGAAATCCATCGGGGGCACCAGGCCGCGCTGCGGGTGTTGCCAACGCACCAGCGCCTCGGCAGCAATACCCGGCTTGCCTTGCAGCGGTACTTTGGGCTGCAGGTACAGGCGCAATTCACCGCGTTCAATCGCTTGGCGCAATTCGGTCAACAGCGATAGCGTTTGCGCGCTGGCCGAATCCATGATCGGGTCATAGAGTTGTGGGCCATCGAGTTTGCGCTTGGCCGCGTACATGGCAATTTCAGAGCGGTTGAGCAGGGTATCGACATCGTTGGCATCTTGCGGCCAACAAGCAATGCCAATGCCTGCGCTCAAGTCCACCATTTGGTCGCCAAAGGCCAGCGGGTTTTCAAACGAGCGGGTGATGCGTCGCGCTACCACCATCGCTGCAGCGGCATCGGTACGGCGCAACAACAGGGCAAATTCGTTACCACCCATGCGGGCCACCATATCGCCATGCGCCATGATTTGTCCGCGCAGGCGTTTGGCGACCGCTTGCAACAGTCGGTCTCCAAAGGCGTGGCCCAGTACATCGTTTACATGCTTGAAGCGGTCTAAATCCAAGGTGATAACGGCCAAGGTGGTGGCCTCGGTGTAGTCAGCATGGGCGGAGATGGCTGCCAGCACGGTGTTGCGAAAACGCTCGCGGTTGGGTAGGCCGGTCAGTCTGTCCCAGTAAGCCAGATGGCGGATTTCGGCCTGCTGCTCGGCAATGTCGATGCGCATGCGGTCAAACGAGCGCGCCAACAAGCCAATTTCGTCGCGGCGTTGGGTGTGTTCCACCGGCATATCGTATTCGCCGCGCGACAGACGTTGCGTACCCAAAACCAAAGAGCGCAAGGGGGTGGTGACCCAGCGGGCCATCAGCCCTTGGCCGATAGCAAACAACAGCAGGCCGGTCAGGGTAATACCGGCCAGCAGCCATTGCAATTGGCGATAAGGGGCTACCACCGCATCTACTGAGCGCAGCAGCAAGGCTTGGGCGGGTGGTTGTCCATCGTTATCGAGTGGGCTGGCCCGTACCAACCAAGTGGTATTGCTGCTGGAGAGCTCGTTCATGTTGGTGCCAGATTGACGTTGCAACGCCGCCAAACCCGCTTCATCCAAGGTGCTGACCGGAATGCGCCATTGACCGTTGGCCTCTGGCACGCGCAGAGCCACTTGTACTGCCAGCAGTTGCTGCATTTGGTTGGCCAAGGCCTGATCGATTGGAAAGCCCATCAACACCCAACCAATGGCGACGGGTGCCCGCATGGGCACCAACACAAATTGGTGTGGCAAGCCGTTGATGGTGCTGATATAGCTTTGGCGTTGTCCGTCGGACAGGCGTGGCACCACTTGGGCCACACTGCGATCGAGCTGGGCACGGTTGTCGACACTGTGGCTGACGCTGAGTACCTGCAATTGGGTATCGAGTAGCACCGCTACCGCCGCACCCATGCGTCGGCCGTGGTTCTCTAGGGCGGATTGGATGGTTTTTTGGTCACCAGAGCCGACTGCCGTACGAAAACCATAATCGGCGGCCAACAGGGTGGCCCCTTGGCGCAGGCGCTCGGCATTTTGTTCTAGCAGTTGCCGCCAGACGTTTTCATCGGTGTTGAGGGTGTGCGTGATTTGGCTGCGTGCGTTGCGCTCAATACTGCTGCGTACCACCGCAAAGCTGGCCAATTGCACGATCAGCAACAATAGCAGGGAGATACCCACCAGCCGCACCACCAAGCTGCGCGACAGGGAGACAAAGTACCAGTTCAAGGTGTCAATCCCTTCAGTTGCACGGTGGCGTTCGGGTTCTCGGTGGCCGTGACGGTCAGTGCCTGATCGGTGGGGCTGGCACCCACAGGCAGATGTGGATGCCAGACGCGCAAGCGGTACGCGCCAGCGGGCACGTTGTCCAATTGCACTTGGCCGTTGCGGTTGGTTTGTGCGTAGTAGGGGGTGTCTAGCACCACAATCCAGCCGACCATTTGGTCGTGAATATTGCAGCCCAGCACCACTACGCCCGGTTGCTCAAAGCGCACCGGATCGGCGGGGGTGCCACTGTAGAGTTTGAGCTCAAACTTTTTTGGGGCCGAGAAAGAGTACACATGGTGGCGCACGGTGTCGCGGTTGGGAAAATAGACTTCGCTGCCTACCGGCACCACCAACACTTCTGGGATAAAGCGTTTGTGTTCTTGTGCCATTTCCAACCGTGGGGCGGGTTTGACTTGGCGCTGTGCTTGTGGTGATTCTAGGTACACCACCGCTTGTGCCACCGGTTGGCCGTTGGGGGTTTGCACCGCGACTTGCACCGTAGCAGCTTGTGCCATGCCCATGCCCAGAAGGAGGCTGCATAGGCCAGTGGATAAAGAGTGAAGAGAGGATGTCATGGCACGATGGCAATGCCCAGTAATGGCTCGCCGTCACCCACCACACCCAACATCCGGGCGCGGCCAGTGGCCAGATCAATATGGCAAAGCCGGGTGGGGGCCGAAGGCGAGAGGCCGCGCACGGCGGCCAGGGCTTGGTTAGAGATGTCTGAAATATCTAAACTGGCATCGGCCAATGGCCCTAAGCCCAGTGGCCCGACCGTATGCAGTTGCCCGGTGTTGGGCGAGATGTGCGGTGGTATGGCTTCTAGCGAGCCTTGCACCGCCAAAGTGCCCAAGGTTTTATCGATGGCATAGTTGGTGGTGAGCTGGTTGTTTTGTGCGTTGTAGGTGTAGGCCACCGCGCTGATGTCGGGCTGTCGTCCGGCATAGGCATCGCCGGGGGCGTAATGTAGGCGGCCATCGGTTTGCAGGCCGGGCTGCTGCGCATCGCCATCGACCAAGGTTCCAGTGTCTGGGTGCAAGCGCAGGTTCAGACCGTTCGGCCCGGTGACGCGCAGCCGATCTACCGTAGGATTGAAATCCAAGCCAAAGCTACCGGTGGGCAAAACCAAACCTCCGGTGCCTACGGCTTGCAAGGTAGCCTGTTGCGCATGCAATGTGTAGAGTTGTCCTTGTTGTGATAGCGCATACAGCACGCCGCGCGCCACGCGAAAATCGATACCAACCAGCGCATCGCCTTTGGGCAGGCCTTGGATGCGTTGGCGCTGCAAGATTTGCCGGGGCTGATCGGCCTGAAAGCGAATCAGCTCCATCGAGGCCGTGACAGCCAGCAACTCGGTTGCCGCTTTGGCTGGACGCGCAGAACCCGAGTGGACAAAAACAGGACTGCTGCCACTGTCTGCCGCTGGCACAGAGGACGTGCTGGTGCAAGCTGTGAGCACCCAAGACAACGCGGCCAACCAAAGCAGGCGAGAGGGAGGCAGAGACATCCGTAGCATAGAAAAAATCTATATATTTGTCAAAAGCGTTTGTTATAACTCTTAACAATCGACTCTGCAAACGGGCCACTGATTGGCGCTGTTTGGCTGTTGGCTGTTCGGCTGCGGTGGAAATAATTTAGCGTTTGCGCCGACTGCTTTTGTGCTTCTCGCCTGCTTGGAATACATGCCAGCGCAAGGCGGCCAAATCCAATACCCGCAGGCCACCATATTCCACCTGAATCGCCCCTTGCCGCTCCAGTGCGGTCAGGGCTTCATTCACCCGCTGGCGCGATAAGCCGACCAAATAGGCCAACTCTTGTTGGGTGATATGCAGCACTTGGCCGACGCTGGGGTACAGCACCGGGTTAAATAAAGCGGCCAAGCTGCGTGCTACGCGCAAATCCGGGCTGTTGAGGCGGTCGATTTCGCGAGCGGCAATAAATTGGCCCAAGCGCTCATTGAGCTGGTTCATCACAAAGCGGTTAAAACCAATCGAGTGGTCGAGCAGCCAATGGAAGGTGTCGATGGGCAACCCCGCTACCACACTGGCGCGCAAGGCTTGCACGTTATAACGGTAGGGTTCGCGTTTCATGGCGGTGCCTTCGCCAAACCAACCACCGGGCGGTAGCCCGGCAAAAGTCATGCTGCCGCCATCGGGGTTGTCGTTGTTCATTTTCAGCAGGCCCTCGACCACACCAAACCAGTAAGTGACGGGGCGGCCCACGCGGCAAACGTAGTCGCCGGGGCTGGCATCGCCCACCAACAGGGCGGCAATGGCGCGCTCACGCTCGTGGCTGTGCAGCGAGGCCAACCAAGGAATACCTTCAATTTCTTCGGTGCTAGGGGGGCGGCGGCGTTGGTGCAGGGACAATTCTTGGCTCATGGGGCAATCATCGGGGGCCTAGCGTGCGATGGGGATGCGGGATTTCCACGAGATACATTGTCGGCATAAAGACAGCTTTTGCTTGCACACTGGCCGATGATGCAAGACCCGCACCTTCATAGCGGGCCGCAATGCAGTTGTTTTTACCACCCCCCTCTTAAAAATTGACCTCTCCACGGTGGAGTTGATAGCCCTATGACATTCCCTGCCACTAACGCATCTTTTTCTGACCAAGCCACCACCTCTCTCGCCCGTCGTCGTTTTTTGGGCACAGCCTTGGCACTGCCTGTGGCAGCGGCTGTACCTAATGCCTGGGCACAGCCAGAAGGCGCGCTCAAGCTGTGCCAAACCACAGCGCTGACCGGGCCGCTGGGGGATTTGGGTTCGGCGCTGCATCAAGGGGCGATGGCAGCTTTTCATGCCATCAATGCGCGTGGTGGTGTGCATGGCCGACAAATCAAGCTGGAAACCTTGGACGATGCTTATGAAGTGCCCAAGGCCATGCTCAATTTGGAGCAATTCTTGAACGACCCGGATTGTTTTGCTCTGTTCAACTGTTTTGGCACGCCGATGGTGGAGGAGATGATGCCTCGGCTCAAAGATGGCCATATGCCCTTCTTTACCCCGCTGACCGGCGGGCAGGTATCGCGCGTCGCCGGGGCACGCCATGTGTTCAACATCCGCGCCAGCTACGCCGATGAGGCAGAAAAACTGGTGCAGCATTTGGCCACCATTGGCATCAAGCGCATTGGCATTGCCTACCAAAACAACACCTTTGGCCGCGAAGTATTTACCGGGGCTGAGCAGGCTATGCAGCGTGCCAAGCTGCCCGATGCGGTGGCGACGACGGTCGAGAGCAATGCTTCGGATGCTGCCAAAGCCGCGGCTCTATTGGCCGAGGCCAACCCCGAGGCGGTGTTGGTCGGTTTGGCCGGTAAACCAGGGCTAGAGTTGATCAAACATTTCCGCAAGCTGCGCCGGGGCGTGAGTTTGTATGCGCTCTCGGTGTTGGGTACACCGAGCAACATCAAGGCGCTCGGTGCGGATGCGATGGGCATGGCCATCTCGCAGGTGGTGCCCTTGCCCACCAACTCCACTACCGCCGTGGCGCGCGATTTTGTGCGTGCCCTGAAAAATCTGGATGCCAAGGCTGAACCATCCCATTTGGGCTTGGAGGGCTATATCAATGCCAGAACGTTCATCGAAATTCTGCAACGTGCAGGCAAAGGAGCCACGCGCAGTGCCTTTATCGATGCCAGTTGGGGGCTGAAAAAATGGGATTTGGGTGGCTTTGAAATCCATGCCACCACCCCCGACCGCAGTACCTCGCGCTTTGTCGAATTAACCGTGGTAGGGCGTGAAGGTCGACTGATTCGTTAAAACAAGGGGTTAGCAAGGGTTTTACCCAACAGGGAATAACCCTGCAATTGTCGCCGTAAAGACAACTTAACGTCAAATTGCCCCCTACCATTCCGGGGAAACTTGCAGGCACCCGTGGCCTGGCAATGCTGGCCCCCACCGGCCATCCCTTGAACCTTTTAGGACCCGGAATGAAGACCACGTTTCCGCAACTGCTACTTCAGCACGCTGCCGAGCGCCCCGATGCACCGGCACTGCGCGAAAAAGAATATGGCATTTGGCAAACCCATACTTGGGCTGACTTGGCCCGTTTGGTAGAGCAAGTAGCCGCTGGCCTGCACCAGGCCGGTTTGGCTCGGGGCGAGCACATGGTAGTGGTGGGGGCAAACCGCCCACACCTCTATGCCACCATGTTGGCCGCCCAATCGCTGGGCGCTATCCCGGTGCCGCTCTACCAAGACGCGGTGGCCGCCGAATGCGTTTATCCGCTCAACAATGCTGAAGTGCGTTTTGCCGTGGTCGAAGACCAAGAGCAGGTGGATAAGCTGCTCGAGATTCGTGACCGCTGCCCCGCGATCTCGCATATCTACTACGACGACCCACGCGGTCTGCGCAAATACAACGAACCCGGCTTGGCCTCGTTTGAAGCCCTGATCGAGACGGGCACTGCATTTGCCCAGAAGAATCCGCAGTGGTTCCGCAACGAAGTCAGCAAGACCCAGCCGCAAGATGTGGCGGCCATGTTCTTTACTTCGGGCACTACGGGCAATCCCAAAGGCGTGGTGCATACCCATGCGACCTTGCTCGATCGTGCCACCGCTGGGGCCGAGTTTGACAAGCTGAACCACACCGAAGAAGTGCTGGCCTATCTGCCCTTGGCATGGATTGGGCAAAACATCTTCAGCTATGCCCAATGGCTGGCTTGTGGCTACGTGGTCAACTGCCCCGAATCGGCCAGCACCGTCAATATCGACCTGAAAGAGATTGGCCCCACCTACTACTTTGCGCCACCGCGCGTGTTTGAAGGGCTGCTCACTAGCGTCACCATCCGCATGGAAGATGCAGGCAGCCTCAAGCGCAAGATGTTTGAGTCCTGCATGGCCTTGGCACGGCGCGTTGGCCCAGCGCTAATGAACGGTGAAGAAGTCAGTGCCATCGACAAGCTCAAGTACACGATTGGGGATTGGCTGGTTTATGGCCCGCTGCGCAATAACTTAGGCTTTTCGCGCGTGCGTGTGGCCTACACGGCGGGTGAGGCCATTGGCCCCGACCTGTTTACCTTCTACCGCTCGATTGGTATCAACCTCAAGCAACTCTACGGTTCTACCGAAACGGCGGTGTTTGTCTGCCTGCACCCAGACGACCAAGCCCGTGCCGATACCGTGGGCGTGCCGATTCGCGGCGTGCAAATCAAGGTGGCTGACAACGGCGAGATTTTGGTCAAATCGGCTGGCTTGCTGAAAGAGTATTACAAAAACCCCAAAGCCACCGAAGAAGTGTTGACCCCCGATGGTTGGTACCACACCAGCGATGCGGGCTTCTTGGATGCGAATGGGCACCTGAAAATCATTGACCGCGTGAAAGACGTGGGTCGCCTCAAGGGCGGCGCGCACGATGGGGCGATGTTTGCACCCAAGTACGTGGAGAACAAACTCAAGTTCTTCCCGCACATCAAAGAGGTGGTGGCCTTGGGCGATGGGCGTGACCGCGTCTGCGTGATGATCAACATCGACTTTGAAGCTATGGGTAACTGGGCCGAGCGGCGCAATCTGCCCTACGCCGGTTACACCGATTTGGCACAAAAGCCCGAGGTGTACGAGTTCATCCGCGAGTGCGTAGAGAAAGTGAACGCCGATTTGGCCAACGATGCCCTGCTGGCCGGTAGCCAAGTCAGCCGCTTCCTGATTTTGCACAAAGAGCTGGATGCCGACGACGGCGAACTGACCCGTACTAACAAGGTACGCCGGGGCTTTATTGCCGAGAAATACGCGGTGCTGGTCGATGCTCTGTATGCAGGCCGCACCGAGCAATTCATTGAAACCTTGGTCAAGTTTGAAGATGGCCGCACCGGCAGTGTCAGTGCCACGCTCAAGCTCTCGGATGCCAAAACATTCACCCCGGTCAAAGCCGCTGCCTGAGGAACCCCATGAGCGATAAGAAGATTGGCGACGTCATCCTCGACATCCAAAACATCAGCCTGCGTTTTGGTGGTGTGAAGGCCCTGACCGATATTTCCTTCAATGTGCGTGAGCATGAAATCCGCTCCATCATTGGCCCCAACGGTGCGGGCAAGAGCTCCATGCTCAACTGCATCAACGGTGTTTACACCCCGACCGAAGGCTCTATCACCTTCCGGGGCAAAAAGTTTGACCACATGAACAGCCGCCAAGTGGCCGAGATGGGCATTGGCCGCACTTTCCAGAACTTGGCGCTGTTCAAGGGCATGAGTGTGATCGACAACATCATGACCGGGCGCAACTTGAAGATCAAGAGCAACCTGTTCATGCAAGCTTTGCGCATTGGCCCGGCCCAGCGCGAAGAAGAAAAGCACCGCGAGTTTGTCGAACACATCATCGACTTCTTGGAAATTCAAGCCTTCCGCAAAACCCCGGTCGGCCAGTTGCCCTATGGCCTGCAAAAGCGCGTCGACTTGGGCCGCGCCTTGGCGATGGAGCCGCAAGTGCTGCTGCTGGATGAGCCAATGGCCGGTATGAACGTGGAAGAAAAGCAGGACATGTGCCGCTTTATCTTGGACGTGAACGATGAATTTGGCACCACCATCGTGCTGATTGAACACGATATGGGCGTGGTGATGGACATCTCCGACCGTGTGGTGGTGTTGGACTACGGCAAAAAAATTGGGGACGGCCAGCCACAAGAGGTGCGCGACAACGAAGACGTGATCCGCGCGTATCTGGGCACCAGCCACTAACCGCAGGAAGAATAAAAAAATGGCCTTTTTTCTTGAAACCCTGATTGGCGGCCTGATGGCCGGCATGTTGTATGCCTTGGTGGCCTTGGGCTTTGTGCTGATTTACAAAGCCTCGGGTGTATTTAACTTTGCCCAAGGTGCGATGGTGCTGTTTGCTGCTTTGGCAATGGCGCGTTTTTCCGAGTGGATTCCCAAATGGCTCGGCTTAGACAGTATGCTGGTGGCTAATTTGCTGGCTTTTGTCATTGCCGGGGCCTGTATGTTTGTCGTGGCCTGGGTGATTGAGCGCTTGGTGCTGCGCCATTTGGTCAACCAAGAGGGCGCTACCCTGTTGATGGCCACTTTGGGTATTACCTACTTTTTGGAAGGCGTGGGCCAAACTATTTTTGGCAGCGATATTTACAAAATCGATATCGGTATGCCGAAAGAGCCAGTATTCCTGCTCGAATCCATGTTCCCCGGTGGCGTGCTGGTGAACAAAGAGGACGTGATTGCCGCTGCCATTGCCGGTGGTTTGGTGATTTTGCTCAGCATCTTCTTTCAAAAGACCACCACAGGCCGCGCTTTGCGTGCAGTGGCCGATGACCACCAAGCCGCCCAATCGATTGGTATTCCCCTCAACCGCATTTGGGTGATTGTCTGGTGCGTGGCCGGTGTGGTGGCCTTGGTGGCTGGCATGATTTGGGGCAGCAAGCTGGGCGTGCAGTTCTCACTGACGACTGTGGCGTTGCGTGCTTTGCCTGTGGTGATTTTGGGTGGCCTGACTTCGGTGCCCGGTGCCATTATTGGTGGCTTGATTATTGGTGTGGGCGAGAAGCTCTCTGAAGTGTACCTTGGCCCCTACGTGGGCGGTGGTATCGAAATCTGGTTTGCCTATGTGCTAGCGCTGGTGTTTTTGCTGTTCCGTCCGCAAGGCCTGTTCGGCGAGAAGATTATCGACCGCGTGTAAACAACAAGAAAAAAGAAAAGGAGACTTTCCATGTTTTACCGCGAGAATGGTCAGTTCAAAACCTCTTACCGGGCTGACCAACAGATTTTCCCAATTGCCCAAGATCGTATTGCCTTGGGGGTGATGCTGGCCATCGCCTTCTTGGTGGTGCCCATGTTGGCTACCGATTACTTTTACCGCGCCATTTTGATTCCACTGGTCATCATGTCGATGGCCGCCTTGGGCGTGAACATTTTGGTGGGCTATTGCGGCCAGATTTCGCTTGGCTCTGGGGCCTTTATGGCGGTGGGGGCGTATGGTGCTTTTAACTTCTTTGTCCGCTTTCCGGGCTTGCCGCTGATTCCGGCTTTGATCTTGGGCGGCCTGTGCGCCACCTTCTTCGGCATCTTGTTCGGTCTGCCCAGCTTGCGCGTCAAGGGTTTGTATTTGGCCGTGGCTACGCTGGCAGCGCAGTTCTTCAGCGACTGGATGTTCCTGCGTATCAAGTGGTTGACCAACAACTCCGACTCTGGCTCGGTCTCGGTGAACGGCTTGCAAGTGCTGGGCATGCCGATTGACAGCGCGGCCTCCAAATACTTGTTCTGCTTGGCCCTGTTGGTGGTGATTGCCCTATTGGCAAAAAACCTGGTGCGTGGTGCCATTGGCCGTGAGTGGATGGCCATTCGGGACATGGACGTGGCCGCCAGCGTGATTGGTATTCGCCCGATGTACGCCAAGTTGTCGGCTTTTGCGGTCAGCTCGTTCATCATCGGTATGGCTGGTGCGTTGTGGGCCTTTGTTCACCTGAGTTCTTGGGAGCCCGCTGCTTTCTCGGTCGATATGTCGTTCAAGCTGCTGTTCATGGTGATTATTGGTGGCCTAGGCTCCATCATGGGCAGCTTCTTCGGTGCGGCCTTTATCGTGCTGCTGCCGATTGTGCTGAACCAGTTCTTGCCTGCCCTGATGGGGTTGTTCGGCATCGAAATCTCTACCGCCGGTGTTTCCCACGCCGAGCTGATGATTTTTGGTGGCCTGATTGTTTGGTTCCTGATTGTCGAGCCGCACGGGCTGGCCAAGCTGTGGTCGATTGCCAAGCAAAAGCTGCGTCTGTGGCCGTTCCCGCATTGATTTCCCCTGTGCATTGCACTTTTCACTTTTCATAACCAGGAGACACATCCATGAAGCTTTCGAAAATCGTGATTGCCGTGGCCGTATTGGCCGCCGGTGCCACTTCGGTCACCAGTGCAGTGGCGCAGGCCAAAGAGCAGTTCTTCCCCTTGCTGTCGTACCGTACTGGCCCCTATGCCCCTAACGGCACCCCTTGGGCCAATGGCAAACAAGACTACCTGAAGATGATCAACGCCCGCGATGGCGGCATCAACGGGGTGAAGATTGCTTTTGAAGAGTGCGAAACCGGTTATGCCACCGACCGGGGTGTGGAGTGCTATGAGCGCCTGAAGAGCCGCCCCGGTGTCACCTTGTTTGACCCCCAAGCTACCGGCATCACCTTTGCGCTGACCGAAAAAGCGCCCGTGGACAAAATTCCGCTGATGACGCTGGGCTATGGCTTGTCGGTGTCGCAAGACGGTATGGCCTTCAAGTGGAACTTCCCTTACCTGGGCAGCTACTGGACAGGTGCTGACATCTTGGTGCAACACATCGGCAAAAACGCCGGTGGCCTAGACAAGCTCAAGGGCAAGAAGATTGCGCTGGTGTACCACGACAGCCCGTTTGGCAAAGAGCCGATTCCACTGCTGCAAGAGCGCGCCAAGATGCACGGTTTTGACTTGCAACTGTTGCCCGTCACCGCCCCCGGTGTCGAGCAAAAAGCCACTTGGCTGCAAGTGCGCCAAAGCCGCCCCGATTACGTGATGTTGTGGGGTTGGGGGGTGATGAACTCCACCGCCCTGAAAGAAGCCCAAGCCACCGGCTTCCCACGTGACAAGTTGTATGGCGTGTGGTGGGCGGGTGCTGAACCCGACGTGCGCGATGTGGGCGAAGGGGCCAAGGGCTACCAAGCACTGGCTTTGAATGGCTATGGCACCGATTCCAAGGTGATTCAAGACATCCTCAAGCATGTGTACGACAAGGGCCAAGGCACCGGTGCCAAGGATGATGTCGGCTCGGTGCTGTACACCCGTGGCGTGATCATTCAGATGCTGGGTGTTGAGGCCGTGCGCCGCGCGCAAGAGCGCTTTGGCAAGGGCAAGGTCATGACCGGCGAGCAAGTGCGCTGGGGTATGGAAAACCTCAACCTCGATCAGAAGAAGTTGGATGCACTGGGCTTTAGCGGCCTGATGCGCCCCATCTCCACCAGCTGTACCGACCACATGGGCTCTACCTGGGCGCGCGTACAGACTTGGGATGGCAAGAAGTGGAGCATCACCTCCGATTGGTACCAAGCCGACGATCAAATCATCAAGCCGTTGGTGAAGACCGGCTCGGACAAATACCTGTCCGACAAAAAGCTGACCCGCCGCGCCCCCGCCGATTGCCAATCTTGATGGTCTGAAACGCGCCCTTCCGACACAGCTGGGGCTGTGTCGGGTTCTGGCGGCTGTTTGCACAGCCGCCAACCGGCAGGGTTGGCCTGCACAAGCCCTGCCGATTGGCACAGAGAGAGAAACCGTATGGAAAACCGAAACATTGTCCTGAACGTCAACGGTATCGAGGTCATTTACAACCACGTGATCTTGGTGCTCAAAGGGGTCTCGCTGCAAGTACACGAGGGTGGCATCGTGGCCATCTTGGGTGGCAACGGCGCAGGCAAAACCACCACCTTGCGCGCCATTTCTAACCTGTTGGCGGGCGAGCGCGGTGCCGTCACCAAGGGCAGCATTGAGTTCCGGGGCGAACGCATCGAAAACCTCTCGCCCGCCGATTTGGTCAAGCGCGGTGTGGTGCAGGTGATGGAAGGTCGCCACTGCTTTGCCCACTTAACGATTGAAGAAAACCTGCTCACTGGCGCTTACACCCGTGCCAGTAAGGCCGAGATCGCCGCTAATTTAGAGAAGGTGTACAACTATTTTCCGCGCCTGAAAACCCGCCGCACCAGCCAAGCAGCCTACACCTCCGGCGGTGAGCAGCAAATGTGCGCCATTGGCCGCGCCATCATGACCAACCCCAATATGGTGCTGTTGGACGAGCCTTCGATGGGCTTGGCCCCACAAATTGTGGAAGAAGTGTTCAACATCGTGAAAGACTTGAACACCAAAGAAAAAGTGACCTTCTTGCTGGCCGAGCAGAACACCAACATGGCGCTGAAGTACGCCGACTATGGCTACATCATGGAAAGTGGCCGCGTGGTGATGGATGGCACCGCTGCCGACCTGACCAGCAATGAAGACGTGAAAGAGTTTTACCTCGGTGTCGGTGGTGGCGAGCGCAAGAGCTTTAAGGACGTGAAAAGCTACAAACGCCGCAAGCGCTGGCTGGCCTGAAGGCGGTCTGTTTTTTTCCTCCCCTCCCCACTTGCCCCACTCCACCATGACTTCTTTTTACGATTCGCTGGAAACCCGTGCCCCCGCCGAGCGTGAAGCGGCTTTGTTGGCTACCTTGCCGCTGCAGGTGGCCCATGCACGCAATGCGTCTGCTGCTTTTGCAGCCATCTTGGCCGATGTGGATCCTGCCAGCGTCACCAGCCGTGCAGCCCTGGCCCGCTTGCCAGTGACGCGTAAATACGAGTTGCTAGAGCGCCAGCAGGCCCAGCGGGCTGACAATGTGTTTGGTGGCTTTAGCGCCGTCGGCTTTGGTGCAGCCATGCCGCGCGTGTTTTGCAGCCCCGGCCCGATCTATGAGCCCGAGGGCAAGCGTGCCGATTACTGGCGTATGGCCCGTGCTTTGTATGCTGCCGGTTTCCGGGCGGGAGAGTTGGCACACAACAGCTTTAGCTACCACTTTGTGCCTGCTGGCTCCATGATGGAAAGTGGTGCCCACGCTTTGGGCTGCACTGTGTTCCCGGGTGGCACCGGCCAAACCGAGCAACAAGTCCAAGCCATGGCCGAGTTGCGCCCGGCAGGCTACATTGGCACGCCCAGCTTTCTGAAGCTGATTTTGGAAAAAGCCGTAGAGCTGAAACAGCCTATTTTGGGCATGAACAAAGCACTGCTGTCGGGCGAAGCTTTTCCGCCCAGCTTGCGCGATTGGCTGGCCGAGCGCGGCGTGCAAGGCTACCAGTGTTATGCCACCGCAGATTTGGGTTTGATCGCCTACGAAACCACGGCCCGCGAAGGCTTGGTGTTGGATGAAGGCGTGATTGTGGAGATTGTGCGCCCCGGCACTGGCGACCCCGTGCCCGAGGGCGAAGTGGGCGAGTTGGTTGTGACCACGCTCAACCCCGATTACCCGCTGATTCGCTTTGGCACGGGCGATTTGTCGGCCATTCTGCCCGGCCAATGCCCGACCGGGCGCACCAACACCCGTATCAAAGGCTGGATGGGCCGTGCCGACCAAACCACCAAGGTGCGCGGTATGTTTGTCCATCCGGGCCAAGTGGCCGCCATTGCGGCACGTTTCCCACAAGTTCTGCGTGCGCGCTTGGTGGTTAGTGGCGAAATGGCGAACGATCAGATGGTGTTGCAGGCCGAAACCGCCGAGTTTGCCGCTGGGCTGGCTGAACGTTTACAAGACACCATCCGCGAAGTGACCAAACTGCGCGGCGAGGTAGAACTGGTCGCCCCCGGCACCTTGCCCAACGATGGCAAGGTGATTGAAGACGCACGCAGTTATCGCTGATTGCCAGCCAATCCGCCATTCAAGCCGCTTGCGCATTGCAGGCGGCTTTTTTGTTTTGAGTCTCAGCATGCTGCTGCAATTTGGTGCTGCATTCTCCCTAGATTGGTGCTGCACCAAATTGGATAGATTGAGGCTATCAAAAATACTTCATGATTTTTAGTCATATCGTATTTGTGAATTGGTATAAAAGACTGGTCATGAGCTGGGTCAGGCCGTGGCATGAAAGCTGCTGATGCCGTTGCGTGTAAGGACATGTAAAGGAGTCGGCATGAAACATCTGCATATTGCCCAACAGTTGGCGATTGGGTTTGGCCTGTTGTTGCTGTCGCTGATAGGGGTCAGTGCTTTTTCGGTATACCAGCAAGACAAACTGGGGGCGCTGATGGTGGCCGAGTTCAAGCACCCTTTTGCCGTGACCAACGCCATCACACGGGTTGATGCCAATGTCGCCCGTATGGCCCGGGCGATGCGTGATGTCACGATGGCTGAAAACGAGGCCGACATTCAAAAGTTCACCACCGATGTGCAAGCTTTAGAGCAGAAAGTGTTCGATGACATGGCTATCGTCAAAGAGCGCTTTTTGAGCGACAAGGGCCACTCGGATGCGCTGGTTGCCAAGATTCGCTCGTGGCAACCCATCCGTGAGCAGGTACTGCAACTGAAAAAAGCAGGCCAAACCACCGAGGCCGCCCAGGTGGTGCGCACCCAAGGCGTAGCCAAGGTGGCAGAGATCAATGCCGCCATCACCGAGATTCACAAAATCGCTTGGGCCAAGGCCGAAGGCTTTCAGGCCAATGCCTTGGAGGTGCAACACAACGGGCGCAACATCTCGATTGGGGTCAGCATCTTGTTTGTGCTGCTGGGTGGTGTGACCGGGGTTTTCATCACCCGCTCCCTCACCCGACCAATTCAGCAGGCGGTAGAGGTTGCGCGCACGGTCGCAGCGGGTGATTTGAGCCACCGTTTTGCCGTAGAGGGCAACAACGAAACAGCCCAACTCCTGCAAGCCCTGCAAGACATGCAAGCCAGTTTGGGCCGCGTTGTGCAAGCCGTGCGTACGGGCTCCGAAAGCGTGGCCTCGGCCAGTGGGCAGATTGCCTCGGGCAACCATGACTTGAACCGCCGCACCGAAGAGCAAGCGGCCATGTTGCAACAAACCGCAGCCTCGATGGAACAACTAAGCTCACAGGTGCAGCAAAACGCCGATAGTGCCAAGCAAGCCAATCAATTGGCCCAAGGAGCCAGCAGCGTGGCCATGCGTGGTGGCGAGGTGGTGGAGCAGGTCGTCGGTACGATGAAAGGCATCAACGATGCCAGCAAAAAGATTGCCGACATCATCCAAGTGATCGATGGCATTGCCTTCCAAACCAACATTTTGGCGCTGAATGCGGCGGTAGAGGCGGCCCGTGCGGGTGAGCAAGGGCGTGGCTTTGCCGTGGTGGCCTCTGAGGTGCGCTCTTTGGCCGGACGCAGTGCCAATGCGGCCAAAGAGATCAAGGGTTTGATCCAAACCAGTGTTGATCGGGTCGAGCAAGGGGCGGCTTTGGTCGATCAGGCCGGAACCACCATGACCGAAGTGGTCAGTGCCATTCGCCGCGTGACAGAGATGGTGGGCGAAATCACCGCCGCCAGCCATGAACAAAGCGATGCGGTGCAACAAGTGGGCGTTGCCGTGACGCGCATGGACCAAGTCACGCAAGAAAATGCTGCTTTGGTCGAAGAAATGGCGGCAGCCGCTGGCGGCTTGCAAAAACAGGCACAAGAGTTGGTCGATACGGTGGTGGTGTTCAAGCTAGAGGGCTTGCCCCTGAGCGCATCTCCGGTGCGGCCCCGCATGCGTGCGCCCCACCTTCAGCTCAGTGCTTAAACGCCCCGCGCCCGTTCTGCCTTAAAGCGGGCGCGGAAGGCGGCAAACTGGCCCGCATCCAGCGCCTCGCGCACCTCGCGCATCAGGTTCAGGTAGTAATGCAGGTTGTGGACGGTGGTCAGCATTGGACTGAGCATTTCGCCGCAACGGTCGAGGTGGTGCAGGTAAGCACGGCTAAAGCCTTCACGTCCGCCTTGCTCCCAACTCACGCCACTGCTGCCCGCACAGGCATAACAGGTGCAACTGGTGTCCAAGGGCTGGTGGTCGGTTTTGTGGCGGGCGTTGCGGATTTTGAGGTCGCCATAACGGGTAAACAGCGTGCCGTTGCGCGCATTGCGTGTGGGCATCACGCAGTCAAACATGTCTACACCACAGGCTACGCCTTCGACCAAATCTTCGGGTGTGCCCACGCCCATCAGGTAGCGCGGTTTGTGGGCAGGCAGGCGGTGCGGCGTGTGCGCCATGATGCCGAGCATTTCTTCTTTGGGCTCGCCCACGCTCACGCCACCGACGGCATAGCCGGGGAAATCCATCTCAACCAAGCGCTGCAAAGATTCTTCGCGCAGGTTCAGGTACATACCGCCTTGCACAATGCCAAACAGGGCATTGGGGTTTTGCAGTCGCTCAAACTCATTTTTAGAGCGTACCGCCCAGCGCAGGCTCATTTCCATCGAGGTGCGTGCTTCGCGCTCGGTCGTCAAATGGCCCTTGGTTTCGTAGGGAGTGCATTCGTCCAATTGCATCACGATGTCCGAATTGAGCACCGTTTGGATTTGCATACTCACTTCGGGCGACATAAACAACTTATCGCCATTCACCGGGCTGGCAAAGGTCACGCCCTCTTCGGTGATTTTTCGCATGGCCCCCAAGCTCCAGACCTGAAAGCCGCCCGAGTCGGTCAGAATCGGTTTGTCCCACTTTTCAAAAGCGTGCAGGCCGCCAAAGCTCTGCATGATGTCCAGACCGGGGCGCATCCAGAGGTGAAAGGTATTGCCCAAGATAATTTGTGCGCCCATATCGTGCAGGCTGCGCGGCATCACGCCCTTGACGGTGCCATAGGTACCCACGGGCATAAAGATGGGGGTTTGCACCACGCCGTGGTTCAGCGTGAGCTGGCCGCGCCGGGCATGGCTGGTGGGGTCGGTGTTCAGGAGTTCAAATTGCAGCATGACAGCATTTTCCGCGATGCTGTGCCCGCTACACTGGCCGGTATAGCTTGCTCTAAAGACTCGAAGGAATTTCTATGCTCAAAATCTTGATTGCGATTGATGGTTCTGAATGTGCATTGGACGCGGTGCACCACGCGCTCAAGCTGGTAGCAAAAGGCTTGCAGGCCGAATTTGTGCTGGCGAATGTGCAAGAGCCTGCCTCGTTGTACGAGCTGGTGACTTCGCGTGATCCAGATTTGATTGCTGCGGCCAGCGTCGAGGCTGCCCAAGATTTGATGGCCCCGGCGTTGGCGCTGTTGCAGCAGGCCGGGCTAGAGTGCAGTACCGAGGTCGGAATGGGCGACCCGGCCAACACCCTGATCGACATTATTGAAGACACCGGCTGCGACTTGGTGTTGATTGCTGCACGCGGCCAAGGGGCGATTGCCAGTGCGCTATTGGGTTCGGTGTCGCACGAGTTGGCACACTCTAGCCCGGTGCCTGTGACGATTGTGCATCCTATCGACAACGACGATGCAGCGGCGGACGCACAGTCGCTGGAAGACGAAAACGACTGATAGCCTGCTAGGCCGCCCGGCGAAAACCACTGCCGCTTTGGCGTTGCAATTTGCCATGCGGCAGGGTGGACAAGCGTTTGAACAGGCGCTGCACATAGCCCCGAATCCACAGACATTTGTTCAGCTCTTCTACTGGCAGGGGGCCAGAGATCACCACAATGCCATTGGCTTGTGCCAAGTCGCCAGCAGCGCGCAAACGCCTGCGCGTCATGGTGGCCCAAGAGTGGATGCGCGTCGGATTGCCGTGCTGTTGCACTTCACCCGTGTGCAGGTCAAACGCAATCGCTACCGTGTCGGTCTTGAGCTTGAAGCGGCGCTCCCCGGTGATGGCGCTCGGGGTGTCGCGCATGTCGTATAGGTAATAGCTGCCAGCTTTGAGCTGGTATTGCAAGTCCATGATGCCTCTCCGTGGCGCAATTGTCGTGCAAATGGGGGTTGGTCAAACGTGGAATAAACCCGGCAAAAAGGTGTGGATGGTGCTCGCACTGGGTCTAAAAGCGTGGGGCTGTGGCCGCTCGTGCCGCAAACTCAGCCCGCAGTGCGCGCAGTTTCTCGCGGTAATCTTCTTGCACCGGTGCTTGGTTGAGCTTCATTTCAGCAATAAAGCGGCTTGGCTGGGCTTTGACCATCTCGCGCCCTTTTTTGCGCCTTTTGCTCCAGCCTACCGTCAGCGTCCGTTGGGCACGGGTAATACCTACATACATCAAGCGGCGCTCTTCTTGTAGCCGTTGCACCATCTCGGCCCCGTCTTCGTCCTCATCGAGCTTGAAGGGCAGCATACCCTCGGTCACGCCCGCCAAAATCACATGCGGCCACTCTAGTCCCTTAGAGGCGTGCAGCGTCGATAGTGTGACCATGTCTTGGTCTTTTTCGCGCTCCGAGATGGTCGATAGCAGGGCGATGGTTTGCGCCACTTCCAGCAGGCTTTTGCTGGGTGTGCTGATGACATCTCCAGCGGCATCATCCAGTTCACCCCCGGCCCGCAGGGCCATCCAATCGCAAAATTCCAACACGTTGGCCCAACGCGCAGCTGCAACCTTTTCGCTTTCTTCGCCGTCAGACAGGTGCTTTTCATAGCCTATCTCTTGCAGCCAATCTTGCAGAAAAGTGCGTGCTGCCTCGGCCCCGTGGGTGTGGCGGGCGCGGTACTCTAACTCGTTGATATACCGGCCAAACTCGTGCAAGCCTTCCAAGGCCCGTTTGGGGATGGCGGCCGGTAACATGCCATTGAACAGTGCCTCAAACATGCTTTGCTTGTGCTGGCTGGCAAAGTTGCCCAATTGGCCCAGGGTGGTGTGGCCAATGCCCCGTTTGGGGCTGCTGATGGCACGCAAAAAGGCCGGGTCGTCGTCCGAGTTGATCCACAGCCGGAACCAAGCACACAGGTCTTTGATTTCTGCCCGGTCAAAGAAGCTGGTGCCACCCGAAACTTTGTAGGGAATATTGGCCTTGCGCAGTGCCTTCTCAAACGGTTTAGCTTGGTGGTTGGCACGGTACAAAATAGCAAAGCTACGCCAGTCGGGGGGTGGGTTGCTGCTGGCGCGCAGGCTTTGGATGCGCGCCACGGCGCGTTCGGCCTCGTGCTCTTCGCTGTCGGCATCGACCACGCGCACTGGCTCGCCTTCGCCCAACTCTGAAAATAACGTTTTCGGGAACAGCTTGGGATTAGGCTGGATGACGTGGTTGGCTGCGCGCAAGATGGCGCTGGTAGAGCGGTAGTTTTGCTCCAGCTTTACCACCCTCAGTGCCGGAAAATCTTGTGGCAATTTTTTCAGGTTGTCTAACGTGGCACCGCGCCAGCCATAGATGCTTTGGTCATCGTCACCCACGGCGGTAAAGTGGCCGCGTTCACCCACCAGCAACTTGAGCAGCTCGTATTGGGTGGCGTTGGTGTCTTGGTATTCATCCACCAGCACATGGCCGAGCAGGGTTTGCCATTTGGCACGTACGTCCGGAAAATCGCACAGCAGTTTGAGCGGCAAGCTAATCAAATCGTCAAAATCGACGCTTTGGTAGGCGCTCAGGCGTTCTTCGTAGCGCGCCATCAGCACCGCGGTGCTGCGCTCGTGTTCATCTTGTGCTTGTGCCAAGGCTTGCGCGGCATTCCAGCCTTGGTTTTTCCAACGGCTGATTGTCCATTGCCATTGCCGGGCGGTGGCGGCATCGGTGGTGCCGCCCGCGGCATCTTTCAAGATGCTGGTCACATCGTCGGTGTCCAAAATACTGAATTGGGGCTTGAGGCCAAGCATGGCACCGTCTTCGCGCACCATACGCACCCCGAGTGCATGGAAGGTACAAATCAGCACCTCTTTGGCCCGGCGACCAATCAAACCTTGGGCGCGCTCGCGCATTTCGGCGGCGGCTTTGTTGGTAAAGGTGATGGCGGCAATGCGGCGTGGCTCTAACCCCTGTTCAATCAAGTGGGCAATTTTGTGGGTAATGACGCGCGTTTTGCCCGAACCGGCACCGGCCAGCACCAAACAGGGGCCGTGGGTGTAGTGAACAGCCTGAAGCTGGGCAAGGTTGAGACCGGCAGACATAAAGCGGAGGCAGGGAAGAAGGCAAGCAAAAGCGCGCGCAATGATACCCAGCAAAAATTTGTCTGCTTTTTGCCACGCTGCAAAAAAATGCTGTTACGTACGGTGGCAATCGGTAACATGGTTGTTGATTGCTTTTTATGGGTATTGCATGCCCGTAGGGTAGTCTTTTTCTATCAACTTACCATTAACTTACGCCTTCTTTGAAGAGGCCATCCGATGAAAAAAACCATTGCACTGACCGCATCTGCCCTGTGGCTGGTTTTCAGCAGCAGCGCCTTTGCCGCCACCAGCTACAACCGCCCTCCAGCTGACGATGCCCAGTACCGCCAGTGCTTGCGCTATGCTGCCAAACTGTATGAGGGTGGTGATGAGGCCAGCCCTATCAAAGGCCAAACCAAAGCCCAAGCTTGGTGTACCTGCATGTGGAATGAAACCCCCGACGATTTCGGCGGCAATTTGGTGAAATTCTCCGAGTCTGCCAAAGGCAAGGCCACCAACCGGCTGTGCGAAAAGCATGCCGACTGGAGCGAAGAATAATTTTCTGACGGCCCCTCTCAGCCCGCCCCACTGTTTGGGGCTGGGGCCAAGGTGCTCAGGGGCAACTGGTGTAGCTCTTGCAGCAATTGCACCAGCGCCTGCGCGGCTGCTTCCACCACGGCCCGGCCTTTGTCGGCGGTGGCGGCAGCGGCGTTGCCCACCGCACCGGCTGGGTGGTAGTCTTGCATGGCCCAACCCAACTTGGCGCTTTTGCCATTGCCCAGCAGGGCATAGTGTTGTGAGCGCACATATGAGCTTGACGGAAAGTCTTGCGCCCGTTCCATGTGTACAGTCTGTGGGGCCAAGTGCAGCATCATGGAGGTCTCGATGTCTCCGGCATGGATGCCAAAGCGGTGTTCGTGCGCACTGAACTGTGCCGCCACGGCATCGGGCAGGGGTAGGCTAAACCAGCTGGCGCTGTACACTAGCAGACCGCATTCTTGGCGCAACTGGCGCGCCACAATGTCCATCACACTCACTTGGCCGCCGTGACCATTGAGTAGCAGCAGTTTTCGCACACCCGCACGGGCCACGCAGTGGCCGATTTCTGTCCACAAGGCGATTAAGGTGGCTGGCGAGAGGGTCAGGGTGCCCGCAAAATCTCGGTGCTCGGTGCTCAGGCCGATGTTTTGCGGCGGCAAAAACAGCACTGGCAATTCGGCTGGTAGTTGTGCCAACGTGGTATCAATGACACCCTGTAACAAAGCGGCATCCACCGAGAGTGGAAGATGTGGCCCATGTTGTTCTACTGCTGCCACAGGCAATACAGCCACCATCTCTTGCACCATGCCACAGGCTTGCAGTTGGGTAAAGTCGTGTGTAGAGAGTTCTGCCCAAAAACGAGTGGGCAAACGGTGGGCAGAGCGAGAAGGCGATGAGGGGGACATAGGGGCGATTGTCCATCCTCTCGGCTACCATGCAGCGCCCCTACCACCATCGGCTCGGAACCAAACGGGCGTGGGGGGCTCCGATGAACCACCATGCTGCACTCTCTCCTTTTTCGCTTTTTTTCTTTGACGCTGTGGCTGTTGGCCAGTGTCTTTGGCACGGTGGCGCTGGCCCAAACCGGCCTGATGGCAGCAGCCACCAGCAGCCTCGTCACGACCCCCCATGTGCGCGCTGAACTGCTGGTGCACGCACCCCAAGGCATTGCACCGGGCCAGCCCTTGTGGCTCGGGTTGCAACTGACGCACCAGCCCGATTGGCACAGCTATTGGAAAAACCCCGGCGATTCTGGTTTGCCGACGCAGCTGCATTGGGACTTACCAGAGGGACTGGAGGCTGGGGAAGTGGCCTGGCCGGTGCCGCATCCGATTCGTGTCGGTACGCTGGTCAACTATGGCTATGAGGGCGAGGTGCTGTTGGCGGTGCCGGTAGAGGTCACACCGCTATTCAAACCCCCGTTGTTGGGCAGTGGCCATGTCACCTTGCGGCTGCGTGCCACTTGGTTGGTGTGTCGTGTCGAATGTATCCCCGAAGAAGGACAATTCACGCTCACCGTGCCAGTGCAAGGCTCTACGGCGCTACACAGCACCGCTTTTGCCCAACAACAAGCAGCACAGCCCGTTTCTTTAGCAGGCCATGCCACCGCCCAAGTGGAGGGTGAATACCTGCAATTGCGCGTACCGGGCTTGCCTGCTTCTGTCCAGGGGCAAAATTTGCTGTTTTTGCCCGAGACCCCAGCGGTGTTGCAGCATGTGGCACAGGTGGGGCAGGGGTGGACGCAAACTTGGCAGGGCGATATTTGGACGGCCCGCATTCCACTCTCTCCGGATCGGGGGAGCAACATCGACAGCTTGCCCCTGCTGCTGGTGCCGGAAAGTGCCACACCTCAGCAGATGGCTTGGCGTACCGTGGCTACCTTGCAGGGCAAATGGCACGCTGCTACACAGGCCGAGCTTTCCCCAGCTTTGGCCGCCGCCTTGTCTGCTGCAGCCCCAGCATCTACCCCCACCGTGCCAGCACCCACAGCACCAGAGTGGCTTTGGGCCTTGTTGGGCGGGTTGGTAGGCGGCTTGTTGCTCAATTTAATGCCCTGCGTATTTCCCATTTTGGCCTTGAAGGTAGTGGGTTTTGCCCGCCACGGCCAAGCCCAGCGGATGCAACGGCTGGCCGGTGCGGCTTATACCGCTGGCGTAGTGTTGTCGTTTTTAGCGCTGGGTGGCCTGTTGCTGGTATTGCGCGCTGCCGGAGAGCAATTGGGTTGGGGTTTTCAGTTGCAATCACCGGCAGTGGTGGCCGCCTTGGCGGCTTTGTTCACCCTGATGGGTCTCAATTTGGCTGGTTTGTTTGAATTTGGCCAGTTTTTGCCTTCGGGCTTGGCCAGTATGCAGGCGCGCCACCCTGTGGCCGATGCTTTTTTATCTGGGGTGCTGGCGGTGGCGGTGGCTTCGCCCTGTACCGCACCGTTCATGGGGGCTTCGTTGGGGCTGGCGGTGGCCTTGCCCACGGTACAGGCGCTGGCTGTATTTGCTGCACTGGGGTTCGGGATGGCCTTGCCCTATTTGCTGGCTACGTGGGTTCCAGCAGTGGTGCGTTGCCTGCCCCGTCCCGGTCAGTGGATGCAAACTTTTCGGCAAGCATTGGCTTTTCCGATGTTTGCCACCGTGGTGTGGTTGGTCTGGGTGCTGGGCCAGCAAAGTGGCATGGACGGTGCCGGTGCCCTGCTCTGCTTGTTAGTCGCTTTGGCTGCCCTGGTCTGGGCTTGGGTGTTGCCGGGCCGTAGCCGTTGGTGGTGGGTGGGCCTGTTGGTGCTGGTGAATGGCTGGCTGTGGGTCGTGCTGGGGCCGTACATTACCCAGCCTGCCACCATGCATACCAGTGTTGAGCGTACTGCGGCAGACCCCAGCACTCCGCCACGTTGGCAGTCGTGGTCAGCGCAGCGCGTGGCCCAATTGAGCGCCGCTGGCCAGCCCGTGTTTGTCGATTTCACGGCAGCATGGTGTGTCACTTGCCAATACAACAAACGTACCACCTTGGCCGATGTCGGCTTGCTGGATGATTTTGCCGCGCGCAACGTCGCCCTGTTGCGTGCCGATTGGACGTTGCGCGACCCTGCCATTACCGCTGCACTGGCGCAATTAGGACGCAGTGGCGTGCCGGTGTACGTGCTGTATGCGCCCGGCCGCCCCCCCTTGGTATTGACCGAAGTGCTCAGCGTACAAGAAGTGCGTACTGCCTTACAGACGCTCTAGCCCGTGGTCGCGCTACCATCCATCCTTGCATACCTCACCGTTGTTTACCACCATGCCCAGTCTTGTCCATTCAGACCCCTCGGACCCGCAGTTGTGCGCCATTTGGGCGCAATGCCGCACCATCGCCGTGGTCGGACTATCGCCCAAGCCGCACCGCGACAGCTACCATGTTGCTCAATACCTACAGCAGCAAGGTTATCGGATAGTGCCGGTCAACCCTGTGGTGGCCCAAGCGCAAGAGTCCATTTTGGGCCAGCCCTGTTATGCCAGTCTGAGCCAAGCGGCCCAAGCCTTGGCGGCCCAGCAAATCCGCATCGATATGGTTGATGTGTTCCGTAACAGTGCCGATGTGCCTCCCATCGCCCAAGAAGCTATTGCTATTGGTGCGCAATGCCTCTGGTTGCAGCGCGGCATCCGCCACGATGAGGCCGCTGCACAGGCCCAAGCCGCCGGTGTGCAAGTTGTACAAGACCGTTGCACCTTGGTGGAACACCAACGCCTGTGCATTACTACAGGGGCTCTTTCTTCCTCACTGCTTTAACATGGCCTGTTTTGTCTTTCACCAGCGTGTTCTGTCGGGCGCGCTGGCAGCATGTCTTGGTGCAGGCGGGGGCGCACTGGCGTGGGCTGTTCCCGCCACCCCCGATCCAGCCAAGCCGCAGCCCTCCAGTGCGGCCTCTGTGGCCCCAGAATGTCAGGCTTTGGTACGTCGCCTGCCCAATGTCACACTGGCCCAGTGTCAACAAGCTGGGTTGGTAGCCAGTGCCGCGCGTTCGGTACAAGGGCGGCGCATCTTGCTGACTGATGTTTTACCCACCGACACAGCAGTGCCTTTTCGCGTGCTGGTGATTGGCGGTATACACGGCGACGAGCCTTCTTCCTCTTCGGTGGCGCTACATTGGTTGTCTTTGGCCCGCCACAGCGCTTTCGAGTTGTCCCAGCCAGTGCATTGGCGTTTTATTCCAGCCCTGAATCCTGATGGTCTGTTGATGGCGCGGCCACGTCGCACCAACGCCAATGGCGTGGACTTGAACCGCAACTTCCCTACGCCCGAATGGCTACAAGATGCCCCCCGCTACTGGGCACAGCGCACGGGCAAAGACCCGCGCCGTTGGCCCGGCAAGGAACCCTTGTCCGAGCCTGAAAGCCGTTACCTGCATGAACAGATGCAAGCGTTCAAGCCGCATCTCATCGTCAGTCTGCACGCGCCTTATGGTGTCTTGGACTTTGATGGCCCCATCACCCCACCCTCGCGTTTAGGCCGACTCTATTTAGACCAAGTGGGCATCTATCCTGGTAGTCTGGGCCACTATGCGGGCGTACACAAAGCCATGCCGGTGGTCACTGTAGAGTTGGCCAGCGCCAAAACCACCCCACGCGAGGCCGAAATGCGCCAAATGTGGGTGGATTTGTTACGCTGGATGAGCGAGCGCCTCTTGGCGGCCACCCCTTCAGGACGATAACGCTGTCCAACGCTCTAGCGCTGCCATCAACGCTTCTTCAATTTCGCCTTCGCGGGTGTGTAAAGCCATGGCCCGCGCTGCATCGCTGCTGTAGAGCGTGCCATCTGCCAATTCGTCTTGGATGCGTTTTTGTTCCGCTTCTAGGGCTTCAATCTGTTGTGGCAACTGCTCCAACTCGCGCTGCTCTTTGTAGCTTAATTTGCGCTTGCTGGGTTGCTCGCGTGGTGCGCTGGCTGCTTCCTTGGTGGCCTCTGGCGCTTTGACCGTGGGAGTCGTGGCTGCCGAGCTTGCCATCGTGGCGGCGGCCATTTCTCGGCTGCGGCGTGATTGAATCAGCCAGTCTTGCACGCTGCCCTCGTATTCGCGCCACAGGCCATCGCCCTCAAAAGCAATCGTGCTGGTCACCACATTGTCCAAAAAGGTTCGGTCGTGGCTGACCAAAAACACCGTGCCTTCGTAGCTTTGCAGCAAATCTTCTAGCAAGTCCAGCGTATCAATGTCCAAGTCGTTGGTCGGCTCGTCCAGCACCAGCACATTGGCTGGTCGGGCAAACAAGCGTGCCAACAGCAAACGGTTGCGCTCCCCCCCGGATAAAGAGCGTACCGGCGAATGGGCGCGCGCTGGAGAGAACAAGAAGTCCCCCAAATAGCTTTTCACATGCTTGCGCTGGTTGCCAATTTCAATCCATTCGCTGCCGGGGCTGATGAAATCCTCCAGCGTGGCATCCAAATCCACAGCGTGGCGCATCTGGTCAAAATAGGCCACCTGCAAGTTGGCCCCTTGGCGCACCCGTCCACTGTCTGGGGCCAACTCGCCCAGAATCATCTTGAGCAACGTCGTTTTACCTGCACCATTCGGGCCGATCAAGCCCACCTTGTCCCCACGCAAAATCGTGCCACTGAAATCACGCACGATGGTTTTGCTGCCAAAGGCTTTCGACACCTGTTCCAGCTCGGCCACAATTTTTCCGCTCGGCGCACCCGAGGCCAAATCCAGCTTCACACTGCCCAACGTCTCACGCCGTGCCGCCCGGCGTGCGCGCAAAGCCTCTAGGCGCGCAATACGGCTTTGGCTGCGCGTGCGCCGGGCCTCAACCCCTTTGCGAATCCAAATCTCTTCTTGGGCCAGCAACTTATCCGCTTTGGCGGCGATGGTTTCCTCTTGTGCCAGTTGCTCCTGTTTTTGCAATTGGTACTGGGCAAAGTTGCCCGGATAAGAACGCAAGTTCCCCCGATCCAACTCCACGATGCGCGTGGCGATGTTGTCCAGAAAGCTGCGATCATGGGTAATGGTGACCACACTGCCCGGAAAATCCAGCAGCAAGTCCTCTAGCCACTCAATCGAATCCAAATCCAAATGGTTGGTCGGCTCGTCCAACAGCAACACATCTGGGCGTGCTACCAAAGCTTGCGCCAAGGCCACGCGTTTTTTGGTGCCCCCCGATAGATTGCCAATCTTGGCCTCCGGATCTAAATGCAGCCGTTGCAAAGTCTCTGCGACGCGCTGCTCCCAGTTCCAGGCATCAAAAGCTTCAATTTGGGTTTGCAGCGCATCCAAATCCACCCCTTCTTTGCCCTCTAGGTACTGTTCCCGCAAGGCAATCACCGGCGCTAAACCTTCTGCTGTTGCTTGAAACACCGAACTGTCTGCATCCAGCACGGGCTCTTGTGCCACATAGGCAATCCGAATCCCCTGCTGCACATGCTTGTTGCCATCGTCTGCTTGGGCCAGCCCGCCCAAAATTTTCAGTAAAGAGGACTTGCCCGCTCCGTTGCGACCAATCAAGCCCACCCGCTCTCCCACCTCTAGTGAGAAGTTGGTGTGATCTAACAGAGCCACATGCCCAAAGGCCAGCTGTGCGTTAAGTAATGTAATCAGTGCCATGATGCGGCCCATTATCAACGCCCACTGCTATCCCCAGCAATCTAGCCACCAGTGCCACCATAGTGCCAAAAAACGGTGCTACAATCGCGGCCCTGCTCTCAAGCAACTGGCATCTGTCACCCGACAAGCTTCTTCCTTGGTAGCA
>CAYZGT010000026.1:0-35680 GCA_964478155.1 uncultured Simplicispira sp. | reverse complement strand
GAGCGCCGGACTGTTAATCCGTAGGTCCCTGGTTCGAGCCCAGGTTGAGGAGCCAGACAAACCCCGCAGCATAATCTGTGCTGTGGGGTTTTTCTTTATTGTTCAGTCTAACCGCACATCGGCCACCGGCAAGCTGCCAAAATCGGGGCGCTGCAACCATGCCAGTACCTTGGCCGCTGCCTCCTGCGCAGAGGTCAGCATACCCGCCGCTTGCAAGGCCGCAAAATTGTGGGCATCTGGAAAATCCTTGGGGGCAGCACCACGCAATTGCACCTGCATGTCGGTATCAATCACACCGGGAGCCAGCGAGCATATTTTGGCCCCATACGGCTTCAGCGCTTCATCCAAAGCTACGCAGCGGCTGAAGTTGTCCAGGCCTGCTTTAGCCGCACAGTAGGCGGACTGTGAGGCCATTGCACGCCGTCCCAAGCCCGAAGAAATGTTCAACACCTTGCGTGGTACCGGCCAATGCTCCGTCGCACCCAAAAACACAGCCGTCAAGGCCATAGGAGCTTCTAAGCCAACGCGCAAGGCTTGGGCCAAGTCGGCGGGCTGGCTGGCGGACAGGGGTGCAATCGGCGGAATCACCCCGGCATTGTTAATCAAGGTAGCGCTGGCAAATGCCTTTGCTGGCTGAGCTTGTAGCCACTGGCGCAAGCGTGCTGCTGCCGTGCCACTATCGGCCAAATCTTGCTGCCATTGCTCTAACACCGCACCTTGGGCCAAGGCTTGTTGTGCCAGCCCAGCTTGGCTGTGGCGCGACAGGGTAATCAGGGTAGCACCCGGCTGCAATAACTGCTGGGCCATAGCCAGTCCCATGCCGCGTGAGGCCCCCGTCAAAATGGTCAGATGGCCGCTCATGGTGTGTGTTTCTCCTGCTAAAAATCGGCTGGGCAAGTGTGGTGCAGCACTTGCCCCGTGCTGGGATGCACGAATTGCAAGGCTGTGGCATGTAACAACAAACGGGGGGCACCAGCTGCCGTGAGGGCATCGGCATACAACGCATCGCCCAGAATAGGGTGACCACTGGCAGCCAAATGCAAGCGCAATTGGTGCGTACGCCCGGTCAAAGGTTCTAACTCGACGCGGCTGGTTTGCGTGCTGGCATCGGCGGCCAGTACCCGCCAACGGGTTTGGCTAGGCTTGCCTTGGAGCATATCAATCACGCGCAAGGGACGGCGCTCCCAGTCAGCAGCAATGGGTAAATCGATCAGTTGCCACGTATCGGCACCGCCCTCTGCCGGTGTCCAGCATCCTTGCACCACAGCTTGGTAGCGTTTCTGGATACGGCGCTCGGCAAAGGCGGTGCTCAAGGCACGTTGGGTGGCTAAATTGCGCGCCATCAACACCAAACCCGAAGTGGCCTGATCCAAGCGGTGCACCACCAAAGCCTCCGGCCAGCAGGTTTGCACGCGCGCACTCAAGCAATCTTGCTTATCCGGGCCACGGCCTGGCACGCACAATAAACCGGCTGGCTTATGCAACACCAACAAATCAGCATCGGCATACAGGCATGGCACACCCGGCGGCTGGGAGCCGGTATAAGGCATCGGTTGCGCGTTCACAGTTCACCCAACAGGAGCTTTTGCACCGTGGCGCACATCTCTTCGACATCATTGGGTTTGTGGATCAGTGCGCGTGCGCCTTCGGTACGGGCGGCCTGTTCGATTTCGGCCGTGATGTAACCCGAGGCCAAGGCCACTGGTAAATCGGGTCGAATACTGAGCGCCTCGCGCACCAAATCAACCCCGCAATAGCCCGGCATGTTGTAATCAGTGACCAGTAAATCATAGGATTCTGGCTCGGCACGCAAGGCAGCAGCAGCTTCATGCGGGTCGGTAAACCCGGTGACTACATAACCTCGGCGTTTGAGCAGCCGCTGCACCAGAAATACCAGCGCCTTGTCGTCATCGACATACATCACATGGTGCTGCCGACTGGGTTGCAGCAAGGGCGTTGGGGCACTGACTTCGGTAGCAAGCTCAGGCTCTGGGTGGTCGGACACTGCCGACAGCGCCGGAAAATACAGGGTAAAGCGACTCCCCTGACCACGCACACTCTGGACATCCACGGCACCGCCGTGGGTACGCATCACCCCATGCACCACCGATAGCCCTAAGCCAGTGCCTTGACCCACCGGCTTGGTGGTGAAAAAAGGCTCAAAAATACGCTGCAAAATCGCAGCATCAATACCGGGGCCGGTGTCGGCAACACTCAGCACCACATACTCGCCTTGCGCTAACCCCAAGCGCTCGCACTGGCGTGGCTGTGGACGCACGGTTTGTAACTCTACCTGCACACTGCCACGCGCATCACCAATCGCGTGGATCGCATTGGTACACAAGTTCAGCACGGCCTGCTCCACTTGGGTCGGATCGGCCAGTACCAAGGGCAAGGCTGGGGCCAGTTGCAAACGCAAGTCAATCGCTGGGGGCAAGGTGACACGCAACAATCGCTCGGTATCGACCAATACTTCGGCCAAAGCCACGGTAGTACGCCGGGGCGGTTCGTTGCGGCTGAAGGTGAGAATTTGGCGCACCAAATCGCGGGCACGCCGACCGGCTTTTTCGATTTCGACCAAGCTCTCATAGGCCGGAGAGCCGGGGCCACAATCGGCCTTGGCCAACTCGGCGTTGCCCAAAATGGCGCTCAGAATATTGTTGAAATCGTGGGCAATGCCACCTGCCATGGTGCCAACGGCCTGCATTTTGTGCGATTCGCGCAGCTGCACCTCCAGCTCGTTGCGATGGGCCTCGGCTTTTTTCCGCCCCGTCAAATCACGGGCAAAAATGGTGGTGGTTTCGCCTTCGGCATGGCGCTCAAACGAGACACTGACTTCCACCGCCAATTCTTTGCCCGTCACGGTATGTGCCGTTCGCTCACCCAACATGGCTTGGGTCGCCACTTGGGCAAAGGCCAACACCTGCTGGGCATCGGGCAAAAAACGCTGCAAAGGGCTACCCAAGGCATCGCTGGCACTGCATTGGAACAATGCGGCCGCCGTGGGGTTGAACACGGTGATACGCTGATGCTGATCCACGCAAATAATGGCATCCAACGAAGAATTAATCACCGCCTCTAGCCGCCGTTCACTGGCATGGAGTTGGGCATTGCGTTGTTGTAATGCTTGCGCGCTTTGCTGCAGGGCTTGGCGCTCGGCCAGCAAAGGGCCTTGGTCAATCACCGCGCACAAAAATTGCCATTGGGGTGGCCCACCTTCGTGTTGGTGTGCCTCAATCCGGGCGATATGCAAATCGCCGGTAATCTGGCCGTGCTCGCCAATGGTAAAGACCACTTCGGTGGCCTCGCTGTGGCCCTCGGCCAGGGCTTGGGCAAAGGCTTGGCGCACTTGCGCTGCATGGTCGGCACAAACAAAGGCTTGCAGCTCGGTCAGGGGGCGGTCACGCTCGGTCGGCTGAAAAGAACGGTGCGCCATCGAGTTGGCCTGCACCACCATGCCATGCTCATCCAACACCATCAGCGCCAGCGGCACGCTAGAGAACAAGGTTTCGAAGCGCTCTGAAGCGCTCTCAGCCGCCGACTCGCTATAGCGCAACACTTTGTTTTGTGCTTCCAGCTCGGCTTGGTAGGCACGCAACTCGGCAATTAAATCGGCCATCGGGCCACTAGGACGTTCGGCCAAATTGCGCCGCTCCAGCGCCTCCTCCGGTGTGACTGGCGGGGGCAAGGGAGAGTGCTCGGTATTACGCAGCAAAAAGGCAATATCAGGCCGAATCATGACAAACCACACCCCCAGCAGCTACTGTGCAGCCACTGCCGCCCTGCACCTCTGGGCTTATCGTCCATCAGGCATTCTGCACCAAAGCGGCATAAGCGGCCTCATCCAACAGCGAAGCCAACTGCCCAGCATCACTGAGTTTGATTTTGAAGAACCAGCCCGCTCCCAACGGATCGCTATTGGCTAAGGAGGGATCGGCACGCAGGGCCTCGTTCACCGCCACCACCTCGCCCGCTACCGGCATAAAAACATCGGCCGCTGCCTTGACCGATTCGACCACGCTGGCCACTTCCCCTTGGGCAAACACTTTACCCACTGCAGGTAAATCAACAAACACCACATCCCCCAAGGTTTCTTGGGCATGCACGGTGATACCGACAGGGGCAGCTTGCACATCGGCAGCGTCAATCCATTGGTGGTCGGGGGAAAACAGCAGGCTCATGGTGTTTTACAAAGTCAAAAGCTGCACTGTAGCGGGTTTTACCACTGTATGGCTAATTTAGGAGGAAGCCGCCTGGGGCGCACGGGGTGTTTGTGCCAACCACAAAAACAACAGGGTAGCCCCGAGATAAAGCAACCCTGTAATGGCCAGCCCTGATGCGGCTCCTACTGATGCAAATAAAGCGCCAATCAGCAAGGGCCCCATCATCTGGCCTAATTTGTCAGCAGCGCGCTGCACCCCCATGGCCTTACCCATGCCCATGGCTTGCACTGCATGTAAATTGAGTGCAAACGCCGATTGGGCTGCCCCTGCCAGTGAACTGGCCAGACCGAGCGCAAAAACCGACAAAGTAATAGCAAATAAACTTTTATCGAAGAACAGATAAATCATGCCCAATGAGCCTACCAGCCCCCCGAGCACAATAAATTTCTTTTTGCTGTGCGATGCATCCACATAACGCCCCAAAAATGGCCCTAAGTAAATCACTGACAAACCATAAATCATCATGATCCGGCCAATGCTAGACTGGCTCACACCCTGATCCACCAAAAACAATGGCAAGGTGAAATACAACAAGCCTACCTGGGCTACCGAGAAAGGCACCACGCTACCTAGCATCAGCAAAGCAAAATTTCTATCCCCTAACAACTGGCGCACGCTGGGCCAATCCAGCTTGCGTGAGGGCTGTGCCACTTGCGTATCGACCCCAGTAGGCAGGCCAAAATAAGAACGCATATAAACCAGCACGAACACACCAGGCAACAAACTAAGGGTCGAACTGAACAAAAATACTGTCGTGTAGCCGACCTGCTGCGCCAGCATAGCGCCCACAGCACTGCCACAAATATGGCCAGCAAAAATGCCCGCTACCAAATGCGCCATACCTTGGGCACGGGTCTGGGGTGTGGCCCACAGCACAATAAAGCCTTGAATACCCATCCAGGCCAGCCCATAGCCTGCACCCACCAAGGCCCGTGCCATCATGAAAGTCCAGACATTGTCGGCAGCACTAGAAAACAAGGCCCCTGCCAAACTAATCACCACCCCAGCTAAGAAGGGCACATGCCAACCACGGCGATCTGTCAAAGCGCCCGCCACCAACGCCGTGATCAGCGCACACAACATTTCTACCGACAAAGGCAGTGCCAACACCACATGTTCAGACAGACCCAAGATCGGGGTATAAATTTCCCGCATGCGTAGCGGAATAAATGACAGCGGCAAAGCCCAAGCAAACAGCAACAGAAACGCCGTAGGCCGTCCTAACACATGGCGGCCATCATCTGACAATACAGGCTGCGGTGGCTGTGACTGACGGCGCATCAATACGCCTAGCAAGACAAAAAGCTCAATCACAAACAAAATCGACAGCAACACCACCGTTCCGGAATCGAGCAAACGCTGACGTGCTCCTGCAGCAATAGCCTGATCGTCCAAATGCAAACGCAAGCTACCTATTTGCCTCCCGCCTGCAGCTTGGAATGCCGTCGTCAGGTCTAAAGTGCTATCCAGCGGCAATGCAGCAGGTGATTTTTCAAGCTGCCCCTGGCGATTCACGCGGTACAACACGGTTCCATCCGCAGCCAGCATTTCCATGTAACCAATCTCTGGGGCCTCGTCCATAACACGTTTGAAGGGAGCCTCAATGCCGACCAAACGCTCAATGCGCACCCCTTTGTCAAACAACCGTTGGAAATCACGCCCTAGGCGCTGCACCGCAATTTTCGCAGTTTCTTGCACTGCACCCAGGTATTGCTGGCGAAAGGTGTGGATACTGTCCCATGAATACACACCCTGTGCCAACACGGCCACCACGATCGGCAACGCAAACAAGCGCCAACGGCTGCTTTGGAGACCAATCCCCCCCCAACCCAACAAAGGCAGGCCAGCCAACAAGACCAAGGCAGCCACCAAAACCACGACTGTCAGCACCACCAAATTGCGCTCTAAATGCTCAGCCAAAGCATGGGTAATGGTGGCCTGCTCTACCGTCATGACCAGTGCGCCAGCCATTTGGGCCTCACGACCTTGAATAGGAAAGACCAAATAATGGCGGCCTTTGAATTTGCTGGCTACCGGCTTGCTGGCTGCCAACCGATGCCGGACACTATTGGCCAAATCCTCTACGACCGGAGCATCTCCGACACTTTGGATCAGGGTGCCTTGTGCATTGGTGATCGCCACAGTGGCCACCGCAGGCAAGTCTTTTTGGATTTCAGCCAGGGTAGCATCTAAACCATAAAACTGTTCAATCGGCTTACCAAAACGGATGGCCCCCTGAATACGCAATGCCCAGTCATGCCCCACCATGCGCACAGCAGCCGTGGTGGATTCAAACTGCACTTTGTGCAGCGCCCCCAGCGTGAGCCCCCCATTGAGCAACAACACCAGCAATAAGACACCAAAAAATGCCAGAAACAAACGCAAAGTACTCTGGCGAGGTGCCAAACTGGATGTAGCAGAGGTCAAAATAGTGCTCCGAGATTCACAGATAACGCGAGGGGATTATTCAATTTTCTGAAAAATCTCATCCGATGCCAACAAAATATCCACTGGCGGGTCGTAGCTGATGGCTTCAGCCACTTTCAGATTCAGAGCAATCTTGGCTGGTGCTAACCAAATCTGCGACAGCTGACGCGGCTTGGCACCATTGAAGATACGTGCAATCGTCTCTGCATGAAAATGCCCTACATAAGTGTAATTTCCTTGGGCTACACTCATCAGCACACCGCGCTTGACTTCACTTTCACCCGACATAGAAAACGAAGGACGCTCATAACGCATCAACGGAGCTACCACCTTAGGCAAAGATTGGGTATTCAGCCCCCGGTGAACGGTTAAATACACTGCATCCGCTTGTTTGCTGATTTTTGCGTAGCAATCGACCACTTTGGTTTCTGCTTCTTCTTGGGATACATCATTGAACGGTGCAAAGCAGCGCACTACCTCGAACTTACGCGCCTTGGCGGTGCGTTCAATGGCTTCTACCGCCGCAAAAGTTCTACCCTCAGGGGAATCTTCATACACTACGCCCAGTTTACGAAAACCAATGATGTCATGGAACAGTTCTATTTGTCGTGCATACCGATCAGGCTCAACTTTGGCATGGATATGATCTCGTCCCGAATCTTGCGCACTTTGGACAATCTGAGAACCAATAGGATCACTGGTAGAAGCCACCACCACGGGCACTTGGTGTTGGTCGTTGGCTAAATCCTGACCGGCCCAAGTTCCCATAGCAATAACCAAATCGATATCGTTTTGGTTAGTGAGGCGCTCTAACAATTGGGCTTTCACCTTGGGGCGTAAGTCACGGTCAAAATTTCCTGCACTGTAATAGCCATTCGGCACAAACTCCACATAACGGCTTTTGGCATTTTTGACCAAATAAGCCCAGAAACCACCGGGCAGCGGATTATTTTGCTCTGGAATTTCTAAAGGCTCTATCCAACCCAAGGCTATCATGCCACGCACGGTCGATTTCAGAATCGTTTCGTAGTCGGGGTATTGCCCACCCTCGTAGTAGGCAATTCTCCATTTTCCTTTCGATTTTGCTTTAGGCAAGGTAGAAAAACTAACATTTGCTGTATGGGCAGATGTTTTCTGGGGTGCATCAGCCGCCGATACCGAAGCAGGGCTCGCAACAGACAGCGCCAGCATCCACAATATGCCATGCAAAAGGGGTTTCATTTTTCACTTTCTTTTAAAGCATCGGCATTGCCTTGAAAACGCATAGCCAGCACAGTAATGTCATCAGATTGCTCTGTACCAGCAGCATGGGTACGCACATCGTCCATGATGGTATCTATCACTTGGGCTGCTGTGCGATGTTGGCACTTGGCAAATAATTCATACAAGCGTTCATTACCATACAGTTGATAGTCTGTGCTCATGGCCTCATTCACACCATCTGTATACAGCAATAAACAGTCACCACGATGGAGTTGTGTTTCTAACAAGGTGAAATCCACATCGTCCACCACGCCAGCGGCAGGGCCACTGATGCCATGCAGGGTTTCTACCTGTCCGCTTTCTTGGCGCAGTACCAAGGGTGGGCTGTGCCCACCATTGGCAAACAAAATGTGGCCTGTGCGGACATCCAATACGCCAATCAAGAGGGTAACAAAAATACAATTGGGATTGTCACGGCTAAGATCTGCATTGACCCGTCGTAGCATTTGCGCTGGATCCGATTCACGCTCAGAAGCGACTCGAATCAACGCCAGGGTAATAGCCATGAACAGGGCAGCAGGAACCCCCTTGCCTGAAACATCGCCCACCGTAAAACATAGGTGGTGTTCATCCAAAAAATAAAAATTGTACAGATCACCACCAATTTCTTTGGCAGGAACGACGGTGGCAAACAAATCAATCTCAGCACGCTCTGGAAAAGCAGGAAATATCTTGGGCACCAAATCCATTTGAATGCCGTGGGCCACATCCAACTCACTTTCAATGCGCTTGCGCTGTGAGATGGCTTGCATCAGGTTACGCACGTTCTCATGGAGGTTATTTTCCATGAACACGAAAGCGCGGGCCAAGCGACCAATTTCGTCTTTGCGCTCTACGGGGAGCAGAATGTTGGTATCACCACGCTGGTCAGCCGCAAAATCAGTGTTAGGTAAACCGATAGCATAATCGGTCAGACGGTTAAGTGGGCGGGTCAGATAATGTGCAAATAGATACGCCAGCACCAGCCCAATACTCAAAGCTGCTAAGAAAATCCATCCCAGACGCTCCATCAACTCATCGATAGGGCGCTGCATAGCCTCTACCGACACCAAAGAAGCAATGTACCAATCAAAAGGCTTGATATAGACCGCACGCCCCTCCAGCGCGGTGCCATTCGGAAGACGCAGGCTGAGCACCATGTTCGTGGGCACTTGCGCCAACTGGCGTAATTCTTGAATAATCTCTGGTGATACCTCAGAGTAAGGTGCCTCCTTAGGCGGCACTACCATGGTGTCACGACCATCAAAAATGAACACCGCGCCACGCCCGTTGGTCAGAATGCGCGGTAAGTTGTTGGCCAACTCACTGCGCAGTTGGTCTAATTGGCGTGCCACTTGGGCTTCTACCTGCCCCACATCTCCGACAATACCAATTAACCATTTCCAGCGGCGATGTTGGGCAAAATGGGCAAATTTAGCCTCTGCCTTGCCCTCTGCATTTGTCCACTGGAAAGACAAAAAAGTATCACCAAAACGGCCACTTTCATCCAACGCTGCAGCCACTACCGGGCGGCCTTTAATGTCTTGCAGTGCCAGCAAAGGGCTACCAATCTGCCCCGAGAGAGGCGATAACAGCACACGTTGTTGCGCATCCAACACCAACAAAAAATCACCATGACTGGGGAGTGCTTGCGCCAACCAATGCTGGGCCATCGCTTGGGCCGCTGATTCACTGAGCGTCCCTTGGTCGACCAAATCAGCAAAGTGGTTCAGGGTCACTTGAATCAGTTGGGCAAATTCACGAAATTCTTGTTTGCGCGCTTGTATGGTGTCTACCTTGTTTTGCAGCAAGGTGTGGTAACGCCCCCGGATGTTGTCCTGTACCAGTTGGAGTACGTTGTGTACGATCCGCGCTTCTGCATCGGTAATTTCTTGCTTGAGCGCATGGCGCGCAGAAGTCATGCTGATGCCAGCAATAATGCCCACGACAAGGATAAGTGCCAGAAAGATCCGGGTTTTGATGGAGTTCATGGGCAGCTAATGGGCAAGCGATGGAGAACAGAGCGGCGCAGGAGGCACCGCAAGTGCCTGCCGGGCCTGAATAAGGGCCTGCATTCTAGCGCTGGGGCTACCCGGCAAGCGGGCGTAGGCGGCCAAAGCTCGGTCAGCGCCATTGCGACCTTGGCGCAACACCTGTTCTGGATAGGCCAGCATCCAAGCATCGGTCGTATCCAATCCAGCACCCGCCAACTCCAGCACCTGTTGACAAAAAGTGTGTACCTTGAGCTGGCCCACTTCGCCCTGCAAGCCATGTTGCATGGCTGCTGCACGCAAAGCAGGCAACATCTCCCACGGTAACTTAGACAGCCACCAACTCGCCTGCTCCAAATTGCGCAGTAAACCATACTGCAAGGCACTGGGTGCAATGACCACGGAGGCACCCAACACCTCTCCGGCCTGCAGGATTTCATGGTCAGGGAAATTAGCCCCTGGTGAACGCCCTTCTATATAGCAATAGGCCAAACAGTCTTGAAACAAAGCCTCTAGTGCTTCTGGGCTGCGCCAAGCCTGCCAAAAACTGGCCAAACTGGGGATTTCACGCAGACCATAACGGATACGTGCATCTAAGAAATGGGCAAACTGCTGGAAGACCAAATGCTCTACCGATGGTGTGATCGTGACCACTTCGTTACGCTGCAGATGCCGTGCCGACCACAAAGGTTGGCACAAATAATCGAGCAAGGCCGGATCACCCATCACGCGTACCATGTGGGAAGATCCCTTGTAATCATTACCCGAGCCACACACCACCGGCTGCATACGGCTATCAGCGCCAAACATCCACTCGAAATAATCACGCAGATGGGCAAAGGGCCGACGCGGAAGACGGTGGAGCCGATCATCGCCACCAAAGTGACCGCTACCGAACATACGCGGCCACAATGTCAATCGGTTTTCTTTGTAGGCAGTGATTTGTCCATTTTCAAACGGACTGTTGGCAAAGAGTGCAATAAAAGCCGGACTCGCGGCCAATATCAGATTGAGCGCCTGAACCGCCTTAGCCAGGGGAACCCCGGTAGTTGGGCCATTTTGCGCTTTGGCATCAATGCCCACGCTGTGATTCCAACCTCGATCATGCACCCAGTAGTCGTAGATAGGTTTTGGTGCCCGAACACGCTGATAGGTCTGCTCGTCAACTGCCATAGCAGGATGCTGGGAGAAGTTGAGCAGGATGGCATCTTCTTGAGCCAGCGTAGTCTGTACATCAGACAGCTCATCCCGAATCCAGCGGTGCAGGGTGTACAAACCACCCGGTTGATCGTCAGTACCTATAGGCCCCAAGGCACTTTCCAAGTTGTTGAAGCCGTTATCGACGGAAGAACAGCCCCGCTCGCCCGTCACCGCGATGGCTTGGCCATTGTGGGCCAAGCCAAGATGAGCAGCTTCACCACGCGCCTGCCTCTGGCCGTGCAAACAGGAGAAAAATTGCTCCACTGGGTAGGAACTACCATCGCTGCGTCGAGCCACTACCATTTCTAACTCCACACCCAGAGACGGCGAAGGAAACGGCAAAGGCGCAGCAGGTACAGTGGCTAGCGTCGCTGGTGATACAGACGGCTGGATAGTATGAATTTTTTACCTCGACATGGTAGTACAGATCGCAACAACCGTTGCTTTTTGCATCTTAGATACTTCCATGTGACAGAGGCAAGTTCAAAAGTGGCTTGGTACAAGCCTATTCACTTAGCCCAACAACAAGGCATCATCGGCCAATTTTTCGCCGCGTACCTTCTCGAACATCTGCAATAAATCGGGCACATCCAAGCGTTTGCGTTGCTCGCCCGAGACATCCAACACCACTTGGCCTTGGTGCAGCATGACGGTGCGTTGGCCCACGTCCAAGGCTTGGCGCATACTGTGCGTCACCATCATGGTAGTGAGTTGGTTTTCGGCCACGATACGGGCGGTCAGTTGCAACACAAAATCAGCCGTACGCGGGTCGAGGGCAGCTGTGTGTTCATCCAGCAACAAAATGCGCGAGGGCTGCAAAGCTGCCATGAGCAAACTAACAGCTTGGCGCTGGCCGCCCGAGAGCAAACCGATGCGGTCGGTCAGGCGGTTTTCTAAGCCCAGTCCCAAAGTAGCCAAACGGGCGCGGAAAATCTCACGCTGGTGGGCCTTGACGGCTCCACGCAAGCCGCGGATGGTGCCGCGCTCTTGCGCCAGTGCCATGTTTTCTTCAATCGTCAGGTCTTCACAGGTGCCCGCCATCGGGTCTTGGAACACCCGTGCCACACGCGAGGCCCGTGCCCAGACCGGCTGGCGCGTCATGTCCACGCCATCGATGTGGATAGTGCCCGTATCGACCGCCAAGTCGCCCGAAATAGCATTCAGGAAAGTGGACTTACCCGCCCCATTGGAGCCAATTACGGTCACAAACTGCCCAGCAGGAATGTTCAGTGACATGCCACGCAGCGCGCGCGTTTCAATCGGCGTGCCGGGGTTGAAGGTAATGTGGAGTTTGTCGGCAATCAGCATCGGTGCGCTCTTGGGTGTGCGATTTGGAGGGTAAAGGCTTAGGCTTTCGCCAGCTTGCGCTTGATTTGTGGCAGCACCAGTGCCACCGTGACCAGCAAGGCTGTGACCAAGTTCAAGTCTTGCGCTTTCAGGCCAATAAAGTCACTGTTCAAAGCCAAGGCAATCAAGAAGCGGTACACAATCGCCCCGATGACCACCGCCAGCGTTGCCAACACCAACTTGCGCGAAGGCAAAATGCTCTCGCCCACAATCACCGCGGCCAAGCCAATCACGATGGTGCCAATACCCATCGAAATATCTGCACCACCTTGGGTTTGGGCAAACAAAGCCCCGGCTAAACCCACCAAGCCGTTGGACACCGCCATGCCCAGCAGCACCATGGCCCCGGTGTTAATGCCTTGGGCGCGTGCCATGCGTGGATTAGAGCCAGTAGCCCGAATGGCCAAACCGCGCTCAGTGGCAAAAAACCAGTCTAATCCCAACTTCACCGCCACCACCAGCACCAGCAAAATCAAAGGCCGGGCCACATAATCGCTCAGTCCTTCGGGTTGCAGCAGCGTGAGTAATGTCGGGTCATTGATCAAGGGTACATTGGGGCTGCCCATGATGCGCAGATTGATGGAATACAGCGCAATCATCATCAAAATGCTGGCCAGCAAGTCCATGATTTTGAGCTTGACGTTCAGCCAGCCGGTAATCAGCCCGGCCAAGGCCCCGGCCGCCATCGCAGCCAAGGTAGCCCAATAGGGGTTGGTGCCCGAGGCGATCAGCACAGCACAAACCGCCCCACCGAGCGGAAAGCTACCATCCACCGTCAGGTCGGGAAAGCGCAGCAAGCGAAAAGAGATAAACACGCCCAACGCTACCAAGCTGAAAATCAAACCGATTTCAACCGCGCCAAGCAAGGAAAAAAGGGACATGGTGCAAGAGCCAGCAAGCAAAAAACAAAGCAGGAGCCAGACATTGCATGGCTCCTGCACAGCGGCGGGGCTCGCCTTTGCAGCACCCCGTTCTCTCCAGACGTTACTTTATTTTACAACTTGAGCCGCTGACTTGATCAGTGCGTCCGACAGTTTCAGGCCCTGCTTCTCGGCCGCACCGGGGTTGACAAACAACTCCACCTTGGTACTGACTTCAGGTTTGATGTCACCGGGCTTGTCCCCTTTGAGGATGCGTACCACTATGCGGCCGGTTTGTTCGCCCAAATCACGGTAGTTGATACCTAAAGCGGCGACCGCACCGCGCTTGACGCTATCGGTGTCCGAGGCCACCAGTGGCAGCTTGGCTTCTTGTCCCACTTTGACCAGCGCTTCGTAGGCCGAAACCACGTTGTTGTCGGTGTTGGTATAAATCACATCGACCTTGCCGATCAGGCTGCGTGCAGCACTGCCCACATCCACCGAACGCGGCGCAGCCGCTTCAACCAAGGTCATGCCCAACTTGGGCAGCAGGGTTTGCAATTGCTTGACCACCACCACCGAGTTGGCCTCGCCGGGGTTGTAGACCATGCCGACCCGTTTGGCATTCGGCACGACCTGCTTGAGCAAGTCCATCTGCTTGTCTAGCGCCAACAGATCAGACACCCCGGTGACGTTGGTTTTGGAAGGCTCCCAACTGGCAACCAACTTAGCTGCTACCGGGTCGGTCACGGCAGAAAACACCACAGGCACGGTTTTGCTGGCGGCCACCACGGCTTGGGCCGAGGGAGTGGCAATCGCGACGATGGCATCAGGTTGATCGCCGACAAATTTGCGCGCAATTTGCGCGGCTGTGCCGGTGTTGCCTTGGGCACTTTGGTATTGCCACTTCAGGTTTTTACCGGCTTCAAAACCGGCCTCTTTCAGAGCCGATTGCACACCGTCACGCACGGCATCCAAAGCCGGGTGCTCCACAATGGCCGTGATGGCCACCGATTTCTGTTGGGCGCTGGCCGGGGCCACTGCAGCCACCGCCAAGGCGATAGCACCGAAAGCCATCCAAGGCAATTTTTTCATGACGCACAATCTCCAAAATAAACATGGCCTGCACCGCAGGCCCAAACGGCGCACAGCGCCAGCGTTGGCTTACATACCAGAGTAGTTGGGGCCGCCGCCACCTTCAGGGGTGACCCAGACGATATTTTGCGTTGGGTCTTTAATGTCGCAGGTTTTGCAATGCACGCAATTTTGGGCATTGATTTGCAAACGCTGGGCACTGCCCCCCTTGGCTTCATCGGGCACAAACTCATACACACCCGCCGGGCAATAGCGCGTCTCGGGGCCAGCGAATTTTGCCAGATTGACCTGCACGGGCACGCTGGCATCTTTCAAGGTCAGGTGGGCGGGTTGGTTTTCGGCGTGGTTGGTGTTGCTGATGAACACGCTCGACAGGCGGTCAAAGGTCAGTTTACCGTCGGGCTTGGGGTAGTCAATCGGCGCACATTCAGCGGCTGGTTTGAGGTACGCATGGTCGGGCTTGTCGCGGTGCAGCGTCCACGGGATATTGCCTTTCAGCACAAACTGCTCCAAACCGTTCATCACGGTACCAGTAAACAGCCCCTTCTTGAACCAAGCCTTGAAGTTGCGTGCCTTGTTGAGTTCGGTGTGCAACCAGCTGTTGTCAAAGGCGCGCGGGTAAGCGCTCAACTCATCGTGTTGGCGGCCCGCCACCAGCGCCTCATAAGCGGCTTCGGCGGCCAACATACCGGTTTTAATGGCGGCATGGCTGCCTTTGATACGGCTCACATTCAGATAACCGGCATCGCAACCGACCAAAGCGCCACCGGGGAACACCGTTTTGGGCAAGGACAGCAAACCACCGGCCGTGATAGCGCGCGCGCCATAGCTGATGCGCTTGGCTGGTTTGATGCCTTTCTCCGCATCGCCCTCTAGGTAATAGCGAATATTCGGGTGCGTTTTCCAGCGTTGGAATTCTTCAAACGGGCTCAGATAAGGATTGCTGTAATCCAAGCCGGTGATAAAGCCCAGCGTCACCTTGTTGTCTTCCATGTGGTACAAGAAAGAACCGCCGTAGGTGTTGCTGTCCATCGGCCAGCCTGCGGTGTGCATGACAAAGCCGGGTTGGTGGCGTTGCGGGTCAATTTCCCACAGTTCTTTGATGCCGATGCCATAGGTTTGCGGATCACGCCCAGCATCGAGCTGGAATTTGGCAATCACCTGTTTGCCTAAATGGCCGCGTGCCCCTTCGGCAAAAATGGTGTACTTGGCGTGCAGCTCCATGCCCAGTTGAAAATCGTCGGTCGGCTCGCCCTCTTTGCTGATACCCATGTTGCCGGTGGCGACACCTTTGACCGAGCCATCGTCGTTGTACAGTACCTCGGCAGCGGCAAAGCCGGGGAAAATCTCTACACCCAAGTTTTCCGCCTGTTGGCCCAGCCAGCGCGTCACATTACCCAAGCTGACAATGTAGTTGCCGTGGTTTTGGAAGCACTGTGGCAGCAGGAAATCGGGCGTACGAATGGCCGATTTCTCGCCCAAAAAGATCATCGCGTCTTCGGTCACCGGCTGGTTCAGCGGTGCGCCCAGCTCTTTCCAGTTCGGAAACAGCTCGCTCAGGGCTTTCGGGTCCATGATGGCTCCAGACAGGATATGCGCACCCGGCTCAGAACCTTTTTCTAACACCACCACCGAGACATCTTGGCCTTTTTCTGCGGCCAACTGTTTCAGACGGATGGCCGTGGACAGCCCGGCTGGGCCACCGCCCACCACCACCACGTCGTACTCCATCGCTTCGCGCGGGCCGTATTGGGCCAGGATTTCTTCAGGGGTCATCAAAATTTCTCGTTCAATAGGGGTAGGGGGAAGACAAATTGCGGCAAACCTGACGGCTTGCTGACGATTGACGTAAACGTAAAGCGAAGAAAAGATTTTATGCGGCGCTTGCAGTTGGTCAAGCCAGCGCATCGCTTCTTTTTTTGGCCCGCAGCCTGAGCCCACCGATTTTCATATAAATTATTAGATATATAAGAAGTACAAAACGATAGTTTGCTTTTATATGAAGCCCCGCTACATTCGCCGCTATGCACGATTTCGCCTTTGTTTTTGCCGGGTTTGCCGTTGGGCTGATTGTGGGCCTGACTGGGGTGGGCGGTGGCTCGCTCATGACCCCGATTCTGATTTTTTTCTTTGGCATCAAGCCACACATGGCCATTGGCACCGACTTGCTATTTGCGGCCTTTACCAAAATGGGCGGCACTGTGAGTTTGGCCCGTCAGCGCTTGGTGCCCTGGCGTGTGGTAGCCATGTTGTGTGCGGGTAGTATTCCGGCCGCTTTCGCTTCACTGTGGCTGTTGAACTACCTTGGCCCAGCCAGCAGCCAAGCACAACACATCATGACCACCACTTTGGGTGTAGCCCTGTTGCTCACTGCAGCCGCCACGCTGTACAAGGTGTTTGCCTTTTCGCACGCCAAACAAGCCACTGACCATGCCAAGCGGCTGGCCAATCCGGCCCTGGCCACACGCCCACGCCACTGGAGTTTGCCGGTGCTGCTGGGGGCCGTGATTGGCACGCTGGTCACGTTTACTTCGGTGGGTGCCGGTGCCGTGGGTGTGACGGTGCTGCTGTTGGTCTATCCGCTACTGCCCTTGCCCAAGGTGATTGGCGCTGATATTGCCTATGCCGTGCCGCTGACGCTGGTGGCTGGACTAGGCCATGCCTCGCTGGGTTCGGTCGATTGGCCTTTGCTGGCCTTGCTGTTGGCCGGTTCCTTGCCCGGTATCTGGCTGGGATCGCGTCTGGTCTCCCATGCCCCAGAGCGTTTGATTCGCTCGGCGCTTTCTGTGTTGCTCGCTTGGGCGGGTGCCAAACTGGTTTTGATTTGAGTTTTGCTTTATGTACCAATATACCGACTTTGACCGACAGTTCGTGCGCTTGCGCGCCGACCAATTCCGCGACCAATTGGAGCGCTGGCAAGCTGGCAAACTGAGCGAGGACGATTTCCGCCCACTGCGCCTGCAAAACGGCTGGTATGTGCAACGCTACGCCCCCATGCTGCGCGTGGCCGTGCCTTACGGCGAGATCGCCAGCCGCCAACTGCGTGTGTTAGCCACCATCGCCCGCAACTACGATGAACCCGAAGCCGAAGTGTTCACCGCAGCGATGGAAGGCCAAGGCAAGTTGGGCACCACCTTTTTACCGAAAAACTGCGCCCACTTCACTACCCGCACCAATGTGCAATTCAACTGGATTCCCCTGTCCAAAGCTGCCGATGTAATGGACTTGCTGGCCAGTGTGGACTTGCACGGCATCCAAACCAGCGGCAACTGTATCCGCAACACCACCACCGATGCGCTGGCCGGTATTGCCGTGGATGAAGTGGTGGACCCACGCCCCTACGCCGAAATCATCCGCCAGTGGACGACCCTACACCCCGAGTTTGCCTTTTTGCCGCGCAAATTCAAAATTGCCATCACCGGGGCCAGCGAAGACCGCGCCGCTAGCGCTTGGCACGATGTGGGCCTGCAACTGGTGAAAAATGCGGCAGGAGAAATCGGCTTCAAAGTTTCGGTGGGCGGTGGCATGGGCCGTACCCCCATTACCAGCAGCGTGATTCGTGAGTTCCTGCCTTGGAACCAAATCATGAACTACATCGAGGCGATTGTGCGCGTATACAACGAGCAAGGCCGCCGTGACAACAAATACAAAGCGCGCATCAAAATTTTGGTCAAGGCCGAAGGCCAAAGCTATTTTGATGCGGTAGAAGAAGAATTTCGCCAAATTGTGGAAATGGATGGTGGCCCACACACCATTCCACAAGCCGAACTCGACCGCGTGGCAGCCTGCTTTGTGCCGCCCGTATTGGCCGATGTACCCGCTATCGACCCGGCCACACTGGCGCAGCAGCTACAAACCCAAGCCGCTGAACAGCCTGCCTTTGGCCGTTGGTTGGCACGCAACGTACAGCCGCACCGCAATCCGCAACTGCGTGCCGTCACCTTGTCGTTCAAGCGCGTCGGCCAAGCGCCCGGCGATGCCACTGCAGATCAACTGGATGCCTTGGCCGCACTGGTGGACAAATACTCGGCTGGCGAGGCCCGCGTCACGCACGACCAAAACGTGCTGCTGCCTTGGGTACATGGCAGCCAGTTGTTGGCTTTGTGGCAAGAAGCCAAGGCTTTGGGACTGGCCAGTGCCAACGTGCAACTGCTGACCGACATGATTGCCTGCCCCGGTGGTGACTTCTGCGCCTTGGCCAATGCGCGCAGCTTGCCGATTGCCGAAGCCATCACCCAGCGCTACCAAGACTTGGACGAGCTGGACGACATCGGCGAGATTGACCTGCACATCAGCGGCTGCATTAACTCGTGCGGCCACCACCACAGCGGCCATATCGGTATTTTGGGGGTCGATAAAGATGGCAAAGAGTGGTATCAAATCACCTTGGGTGGCTCCGATGGCTCGCGCCTGTCTGGTGCGGCGGTGGCCGGTAAAGTGATTGGCCCCTCGTTCTCGGCTGCCGAAGTGCCCGATGTGATGGAGGCCATCTTGACCACCTACCGCGACCAGCGCCAGCCGAACGAACATTTCGTCGATACTGTGCGCCGCATTGGCTTGGATGCTTTCAAACAAGCTGCCAATGCAGTACGCATTCCGGTAGCCGCCTAAACCGACCGTGGAGGATGATTGCCCTATGAACTTCCAAATTTTGGCTGCTACCAGCCACACCCCACCCACCGACGGCGACACCAGCGTGGTCGCTTTGGCCAACGATGCCAACGCCTTAGCATTGCCCCTAGATGGCGTGATACGCATCGACCTGCACTTTCCCAACTTCACCGATGGGCGGGCCTTTAGCCAAGCCTACTTGCTGCGCCGTCGCCGGGGCTTTACGGGTGACATCCGCGCCACGGGGGATGTGCTGATTGACCAGTTGGTGCAAATGCAGCGCACCGGCTTTAGCTCTGCCGTGCTGAAAGCCGGGGTGGATGCCGCCGACGCACAGCGCCAGTTTGAGCGTTTTCAAGGCTTCTACCAAGCCGATGCGGTACAAACCAAACCCATTTTTGCCTTGGAGCCCTGATGAGCAGTAGTTTGCTTTCTCGCGCTGCGCCCGCCAAAGCCACCAGCGTCCATGCCCGTCCCAGCGCCGATTTTGCCGCCAAGCTAGAACAAACCCGCGCCCTGTTGCGCCAAGCCGCCGCCTTGGGTGCGCCTGGCTCGGTCACGCAGGCCTCCAGCTTGGGGGCCGAAGATGTAGTGATTACCCACCTTATCAATGCGCTGGAATTGGATATTCCGGTGTTTGTGCTGGAAACCGGCGCACTGCACACCGAAACGCTGGCGCTGTTAGAGCGCACCCAAGCCCACTCCCGCGCGCCAGTGGTGGTCTATCGGCCCGAATTTGATGCGGTGATTCAATTCATCCGGCAAAACGGCCAAGATGCCATGTACAAAAGCATAGCCTTGCGCAAAGCCTGTTGCCACATCCGCAAGATGGAACCCTTGGCCCGCGCTTTGGCGGGCAAACAAGGCTGGATTACCGGCCTGCGGCGTGAGCAATCCAACGCCCGTGCCGACGTGCCCCAGATCGATACCGCCGAAGTTGCCAGCAAAGGCTTGACCAAGTTCAACCCGTTGGCCGACTGGACATTGGGCGACGTGTGGCACTACATCGCCGAAAATGGCGTGGACTACAACCCACTGCACGACCAGTTCTTCCCCAGCATCGGCTGCGCCCCCTGCACCCGTGCCATTGCCTTGGGTGAAGACTTCCGCGCTGGCCGTTGGTGGTGGGAAGATGAAGCCGCCAAAGAATGCGGCCTGCACGTCAAGAATTGATTGGAAAACGCAACATGAACGCCCGTATCGACACCTCTACGCTGAGCCACCTCAGCAACCGCCATTTGGATGCTCTGGAAGAAGAAACCATCTTCATTCTGCGCGAAGTGGCTGCCGCTTTTGAGCGCCCTGCGCTGTTGTTTTCTGGTGGTAAAGACTCGCTGGTGATGCTCAAGTGCGCCGAGAAAGCCTTTGGCGCTGGCCGCATCCCCTACCCGCTGTTGATGATTGACACCGGCCACAACTTCCCCGAAGTCACCGATTTCCGCGACTTCCGCGCCAAAGAACTGGGGGCCGAACTCATCGTGCGCAGCGTCGAAGACTCGATGGCCCGTGGCACCGTGCGCCTAGCGCACCCCGGCGAATCGCGCAACGTCCACCAATCGGTCACGCTGCTCGAAGCGATTGAAGAATTCCGCTTCGATGCCCTGATGGGTGGCGCACGCCGCGACGAAGAAAAAGCCCGCGCCAAAGAGCGCATTTTTAGCCATCGCGACAGCTTTGGCCAATGGCAACCCAAAGCGCAGCGGCCTGAGTTGTGGACGCTGTTCAACACCCGCCTGCAACCGGGCGAGCATTTCCGCGTGTTCCCGATCAGCAACTGGACAGAATTGGATGTGTGGCAATACATCGAGCGCGAAAACATCGCCCTGCCTAGCATTTACTACACGCACCAACGCCAAGTGGTAGATCGCCGAGGCTTGCTGGTACCCGTGACCGAACTGACACCGCCCAAAGACGGCGAAGAAGTGGTGGTGCGCGATGTACGCTTCCGCACCGTGGGCGACATCACCTGCACCTGCCCGGTAGAAAGCACTGCCGCCACCCCCGGTGAAATCGTCATCGAAACACTGGCCGCCGACGTGAGCGAACGTGGTGCCACGCGCATGGACGACAAAACCAGTGATGCCTCGATGGAAAAGCGCAAGAAAGACGGATACTTCTAATGACTACCCCCGATAACACCCCCGCCGAGATCAACGACCACATTTCTGCGCTGCGCTTTATCACCTGTGGCAGTGTGGATGATGGCAAAAGCACCCTGATTGGCCGTCTGCTGGTTGACAGCAAAGCCGTGTTGCAAGACCACTTGGCTGGCGTGACACGCGGCGGCGAAACCGACTTGGCCCTGCTGACCGATGGCCTATCGGCTGAGCGTGAACAAGGCATCACGATTGACGTGGCTTACCGCTACTTTGCCACCGAGACGCGCAAATTCATCATTGGCGATGCACCCGGCCACGAGCAATACACGCGCAACATGGTCACAGCCGCCAGCAGTGCCGATGCTGCCGTGGTGCTGGTCGATGCCACCAAACTCGATTGGCAAAACCCACAGCTTGAGCTACTGCCGCAAACGCGCCGCCACAGCCTGCTGGTACACCTGCTGCGCGTGCATTCGCTGGTGTTTGCCGTGAACAAACTCGATGCCGTGGCCGACCCAGCCTTGGCTTGGAAACACATCAGTGCCGCTCTGGATGCCTTTAGCACTGCTGCTGGCATTGACGTACATACCACCGTACCCGTCTCGGCCCTGAAAGGCTGGAACGTGGTGGATGCCCAACCAGGTTGGTGCGGCTACACCGGCCCGACACTGTTGGAAATTTTGGAGCAACTGCCCAACACCCCCACCGACACCGATTTGCCTTTGGCCTTCCCGGTGCAATGGGTAGAAAAGTTCCACGACTCAGCCGTCACCACCCAAGGGCGGCGTGTGTTCTGGGGCCGAGTGGCAGCAGGCAATGTGGCGGTCGGTACCGAGGTGCAAATCTTCCCCAGCGGCCAAAAAGCCGTCGTGGCCCAAGTGATTGACCACGCCCGCCAACCCGGCAGCGTGGCCGCTGGTTTGAGTGCCGGTATCACCCTCGACCGCGAAGTGGATGTATCACGCGGCGACTGGATTGTGGCCGCCCCCGTGGCTGCTGCGGTGGCCAAAGACGACTTTGACACCCCCGCCAGCGTCAGCCCGTGGCCGGGCCGTAAAGAACTCTCCACTACCATCGCTTGGATGGACGATGAACCGCTGGTAGCAGGCCGCACTTACTGGGCACTGCACGGTCACCGCTGGGTCAAGGCCAAAGTACGCCGCGTGGTGCATAAACTCAACATCAACACCTTGGCCGAGGAAGATGCGACCCAGCTAGAACCCAACGCCATCGGCCATGTCGAGTTGCTGCTGCAAGAAGCCTTGCCCGCCGCTCCATTCGCACAGGCACGCGTGTTGGGCTCCTTGATTTTGGTGGATACCGCCAGCCACAAAACGGCGGCTGCGGTGTTGGTGAATTAATCCCTAGCGCCATTCTCTACGGCCTCCCCGCACCATGGGGGGGCTTTCTTTTCCCTTTGACGGTGAAAACTTCTAAAATTGCGGCTTTTCACCGTTCCCACAAAAAATCCCATGACCCACGTTGTTTCCGAAAACTGCATCAAGTGCAAATACACCGATTGCGTGGACGTGTGCCCGGTGGACTGCTTTGTTGAAGGCCCCAATATGCTGGTCATCAACCCAGACGAATGCATCGATTGCGCCGTCTGCGTGCCTGAGTGCCCGGCCAACGCCATTTTTGCCGAAGAAGACCTGCCCCCGGCCGAGTTAGCCTTTATCAAAATCAATGCCGATTTAACCAACGCCCCCGGCTGGAAGCCCATCACCAAGCGCAAAGCCGCTTTGCCTGATGCTGACCAATGGAACGGTCAGCCCGGCAAAATCAAAGATTTGGTGCGCTAACAGCCACTTCTCTGTGTCCACCACCATGCGCCCTACCACTGCTGCCATCGCTACCGATGCCGTGGTTGTCGGTGCTGGCCCGGTGGGTTTGTTCCAAGTATTCCAATTGGGCCTGCAAGGTTTGCAGGTCCATGTCATTGATGCCTTGCCCAGCTTAGGAGGCCAATGCGCCCAACTCTACGGCGACAAAGCCATCTACGACATTCCGGCCCTGCCCACGTGCAAAGGTTATGAGCTGGTGCAACGGCTGGCCGAACAATGTGCACCGTTTGCACCGCAATGGCATCTGGGCCAATTGGTGCATAGCCTCACCCGACAAGCCGATGGCCGCTGGGAAGTGACCACCGCCCAAGGTACACGCTTATTGGCACGCACTGTCTTTATTGCAGCGGGCGTAGGGGCGTTTATGCCACGTTCGCTGGCGCTGGCCGGGTTAGAGACTTTTCTGGGGCAGCAACTCTTTTATACGCTCGATAACCCCGACAGCGTGGCTGGGCGGCAAGTGGTCGTACACGGTGGCGGTGAGGCCGCCGTAGCACAAGTGATTGAGCTTGCCAGCCTGCCAGTGCCCGAGCGCCCGGCCCGCATCACCCTGCACTACCGGCGCGATGCTTTTGAAGCCCCGCCGGATATGTTGGAACAGTTGCACCTGCTGCGCCAGCAAGGCCAAGTCCACGTCACGATTGGTCAGGCCACGGGCATCCAAACCGATCCCGATACCCAGCAACTGAGCGGCTTGGTCTTGCTGACCCCGGATGGCAGCACGCAAACCATGCCGGTGGAGGTGTTGCTGGTCAAATTAGGGCTGATACCCCGTTTGGGGCCGCTGGCCGATTGGGGCTTGGCGTTAGAGCGCAAACAGCTGGAAGTGAATACCGCCACCTTTGCTACCAGCAGCCCCGGTATTTATGCCGTCGGCGATATCGTCACCTACCCCGGCAAACGCAAATTGTTGGTCTGTGGCTTCCACGAGGCCACCTTGGCTGCTTTTGCCGCCGCCGAATACCTCAGCGGCCAAGCCCTACCGCTGGAATACACCAGCAGCAGCACGCGCCTGCAACAGCGTTTAGGTCTGGTGTCTTCTGCCTCTCCCCCTGCTGCCAGTCAGAAATTTTCTGCCACCGAGCCATAGAAGCCTCCTAAAATCCACACACTTCTTCTTTTGCTCACGTCTCGGGTGCATGTCCTTGTCTGTCAATGAAACCACCATGCCCCGATTGCACCTGATCGGGACACTCAGTTTGTTGCTAGTTGTTACACTGGCAATGGCAGGTTTCTTTTCTTGGCAAAGCGTACAAGACCATCGGGCCTCACTCGAACGCATCGAAAACGTCATCCGCGAGCAGCAACAAGCGCGCCTGACCAGCGAAATGCGCTCGGCGGTAGATTACCTAGAATTCTTGCGCCAGCGCACAGAGACGGTATTACGCCAAAGCGCTGTTGAGCAAGTGGACACGGCCATGCAAATGGTGGAATCCATCTACGCACGCGAATCGCCACACCGTCCAGCAGCCGAGGTACAACAGCTCATTCGTGAAGCATTGCGCCCAGCCCGCTTCTTTGAAGGCCGGGGTTATTTTTTCATTGATGATTTGGATGGTCGCTTCATCCTATTGCCCACCGCCACCCAGTACGAGGGCCGTGATGGCATCGACAACCGCGATGACACCGGCCACTACATCATGCGTGGCCTGATCGAAGCAGCACGCAAACCCCGAGGCGAAGGTTTCTCGCGCTACCGCTGGTACCGGCCCGATGCGCCCACCGTCATGGCAGAAAAAATCGCCTATGTACGCCTGTTTACACCCTATAACTGGCTGATCGGCACGGGCGACTATCTGTACGAATGGGAAGACCGGCAAAAGCAAGAAGCCATGCAACGCTTGCGTGGGCTGCGCTTTGGCTCCAGTGGTTCCATTGGCCTGTTAGAACGCGATGGCCGTTCACTCCTAAGCCCCAATAACCCGGCGCTGGAAGGCCAGCATCCCGATCAAATGCCGGAAGACGAAAAAAGGGCCTTGAAAAAACTCTTAGAAACTGCCCAATCCGGCGGTGGTTTTGTCGAATACGACTGGCCGCGCCAACTGCCCGGCAGCCAAGAACGCACCCTGAGTCGCAAAACCGCCTTGGTCAGCACCTATGCGCCTTGGGGTTGGGTCTTGGTGACTTCGATGTTCAGCGACGAACTGCAATCGACCCTGCACGCCGAGATCAGCACCCACGAACAAGGCAGCAGTGCACACTACCTGCGTTTGGCCCTGGTGTTGTTGGCGGTAGCAGCTTTGGGCATTGCTGGTTCGTGGGTGTTCTCGCGCTGGTCACAAAAATTATTCAACCGCTACCACCAAGAGCTAGAGCAAGCACAAGCTGATTTGCGTATTGCTGCGATTGCGTTTGAATCGCAAGAAGGCATTTTTGTGACCGATCCGCACGGGGTTATTTTGCGGGTCAACCACTCTTTTAGCGCCATTACGGGCTATAGCGCCGACGAAGTGATCGGCAAAAACCCCTCGCTGCTCAAGTCAGATCGCCACAACGATGCGTTCTACCAACAGATGCTAGGCACCTTGAACAGCACGGGCAGCTGGTCTGGCGAAATATGGAACCGCTGCAAAGATGGCACGGCCTCGCCTGAGTGGCTCACCATCACTGCCGTGAAAACCGAGACGGGCGAAGTCACCCACTACGTCAGTACCCTGACCGACATCACCCAACGCAAAGCGGCGGAAGAGGAAATTCGGCATTTGGCCTACTACGATGCCCTGACGCAATTGCCTAATCGCCGCCTGCTACTGGATCGGCTACAACAAGCCCTCATTACCAGTCGCCGCACAGGTCGGCAAGCCGCATTGATGTTCATTGATCTGGACCACTTCAAGCTGATCAACGACACCCAAGGCCACGACAAGGGCGACATCTTGCTGCAAGAAGTGGCGCAGCGCCTGCTCAAAACCGTGCGCGCGGGCGACACCGTGGCTCGCTTGGGTGGCGATGAGTTTGTGGTACTGCTCGAAGAACTCAGCCCACAGATTGATGAGGCGGCACCCCAAGCCGATGCGATTGCCCAAAAAGTTTTGCATGTGGTCAATCAACCCTACCTCTTGGACAACAACGAAGTTAAAAGCTCCTGCAGCATTGGTGTGGTGCTGTTTACCGACCCCAAGGCCAGCGCCGAAGACTTGATGAAGCACGCCGACTTGGCGATGTACCAAGCCAAAGAATCGGGTCGCCATGCCGTGCGCTTTTTTGACCCCCATATGCACGATGCGGTGGTCAAGCGGGTGGCGCTGGAAAAAGACCTGCGTACCGGCTTGCAACAACAGCAATTGTTTTTGCTCTACCAACCGCAAGTCAACCAAGACGGCCATATTTTGGGTGCTGAAGCCTTGGTGCGCTGGCAACATCCGGTGCATGGCATGATTTCACCCGCCGAGTTCATCCCATTGGCCGAAGACAGCGGCTTGATTTTGCCCTTGGGCCAATGGGTACTGCATGCAGCCTGCGAACAGCTGGCGCGTTGGGCACAAGAACCGGCCCATGCACACCTGACGCTGGCCGTCAACGTCAGTGGTCGCCAATTGCACCAAGCCGACTTTGTTCAACAGGTGCTTGATGTTCTGGCCTGTACCGGAGCGCCGTCACAACGGCTCAAACTCGAACTGACAGAAAGCCTACTGCTGGACAACCCGCAAGATGCCATTACCAAAATGACAGCACTCAAGCAACATGGTGTGGGCTTTTCTTTAGACGATTTTGGCACTGGCTACTCCTCACTGGCCTATCTGCGCCGTTTACCACTCAGTCAACTCAAAATCGATGGTAGCTTTGTGCGCGATCTGGTCTTAGAGCCGCGTGCCGTAGCCATTGTGCGTACCATTGTGACTTTGGCCGACAGCTTGGGTTTGCAAGTGATTGCCGAAGGCGTAGAAACCCAAGAGCAGCGCGACAGCCTGGCCCGCAACGGTTGCCATGCCTACCAAGGCTATTTGTTTAGCAAACCGCGCACCGTGCACGAACTGGAACTCTAAGCACAGACAATGCCCTATTGTCTGTGATATTGTGTAACCTACTTTCCCAAAAGGAGCTTGCCCTGTGTTGTCTTTGTCCCGCCGTTTCTCGCTGTCTTTGTTGGCCTGTGGCTTGGCTACCGGCCTGATGACCCTGCCTGTGCAAGCCCAAGCACAAGAGTTTGTCAGCGTCAAAGGCGACAGTGCCAAAGTGCGTGAGCAGCCCTCTACCAAAGCTGATGTGCTCTGGGAACTGGGTGAGGGCTACCCGCTGCAAGTGACGCAACGCAAAAATGGCTGGCTGCAAGTGAAAGACTTTGAAACCAGCTTAGGCTGGATTTATGCCCCCCGTACCAGCAAAACGCCACATATGGTGATTACGGCCAAGGTCGCCAACTTGCGCGCAGGCCCGACACAAAAAGACAAGGTATTAGCCAAACTAGAAGCACAAGAAATTGTGCAAACCGTCAAGAAATCGGGCGACTGGGTGCAGATCAAACGCAGCAACGGCCAACAGGGCTGGATTGCCAGCCAGCTGGCTTGGGGCTGGTAAGCAAACAGGACTCTGTTGTTTTAGCAGATGCGCTGCACTACGGGGGCATAGGCATGGTTGAGTGGCCCATGTCCATGCCCAGTACGCACAACCGCCCCCGCTTGCAACGCACCCAAGATGTAACGGCGCGCTTGCGCCACCGCCTCGGGTAACGCAAAACCCAAAGCCAAATACACGGCCAGCGCCGACGACAAAGTACAACCTGTACCGTGGCTGTTGACGGTGGCAATACGCGCCGACTGCCACTGCTGCAGACTCCCATCGGCTTGGGCCAACACGTCTACCACTGTTTCACCGACTAAATGCCCCCCTTTGAGCAGCACCGCTGGTGCGCCCAGCTTTAACAACGCTTGGGCCGTAGGCTCTAAAGCCTGCACATCGGCCACTGGCTGGCCCAGCAGCAAAGCGGCCTCATCCAAATTGGGCGTAATCACCTGCACCAGCGGAAACAGCTGCTGCACCAACACCTGCACCGTCTCATTGGCCATCAGGCGATCGCCACTGGTGGCCACCATCACCGGGTCTAGCACCACCTGCGATAGCTGGTATTGGCGAATCGCATCGGCCACCACCTGCACCACCTCGGGCGAGTGCAACATGCCAATTTTGACCGCATCCACGCCAATGTCTTCTACCACCGCAGCAATCTGCGCGCGCAATATCTCGGGTGGCACCCCATGAATGGCACGTACGCCTTGGGTGTTTTGCGCTGTGATTGCACTGATCGCCGTCATACCATAGCAGCCCAAAGCACTAAACGTTTTCAAATCAGCTTGAATGCCAGCGCCCCCTCCGCTGTCTGAACCAGCAATAGACAGCATACGAACATAACGAGGCTCACCAGCAGTAAGAGGGGCAGCAGGCAACATGAAACGATTCCAGAAAAATACGATTGTGGCTTATGCGCCAGGTCAAAGCCAAAACCCACAGCTTATGCTGTAATCTTGCTCGGACGAAACAGGGGTGTCTGCCCACGGGGCGCAGGCTGAGAAAAACCCTCCATTACCCGATCCAGATCATGCTGGCGTGGGGAGTTTTCGGCGCAGGCGGGCGGCCTGTTTTGTCCTTGGAGTTTCCACCAACGGACAAACCGAATGATCTCTCCCTCCTCCTCCTTTGCCATTTTGGGCGCGGGCCTGATGGGGCGGCTGTTGACCGTCGCACTAGCGCAGCGCGGTCATGCCGTCAGCCTCTACGAGGCCCAAGATGCCAGTGCCCAAGGCAGCGCCGCCCGTGTCGCGGCGGCCATGTTGGCCCCCTTGGCAGAATCGGCCATTACAGAACCCGGCGTGGTGCGCATGGGCGAATATGCCCTGAGCCGCTGGCCGCAATTGCTGGCGGGCTTGCCACAACCGGTGTTCTTTCAGCAAAACGGCACCTTGGTGGTTTGGCATCGCCAAGATGTGCCCGAAGCGGCCCGACTACGGCGCTTGTTTGAAAGCACCAGTCGCACCATTCCGAGCCTGCCCGCCATGCAAGCCCTAGACGGCGCGGGCATGGCACGGATAGAGCCTGCACTGGCACAACGCTTTCATCAGGGTCTGTACCTACCGGGCGAGGGCCAACTGGACAACCGCCAACTGCTCGCCGCCTTAGAACAGGCGATGCAAACTTTACCAGTACGCCACCACTGGAACAGTCCGCAAGCGCCCACCGACTTCCAACCCAGCAGCGACGGCCAACCCGATTGGGTGCTGGATTGCCGCGGTCTGGGGGCTCAAGCCCAATGGCCCGCTTTGCGCGGCGTGCGTGGCGAGGTGGTACGCGTTTATGCCCCCGATGTGACGTTGCAGCGCCCGACCCGTTTGGTACACCCACGCTATCCCATTTATATCGCCCCCAAACAAGACCATCTGTTTGTGATTGGGGCGACAGAAATCGAATCAGACGATATGTCACCCGCCAGTGTGCGCTCAGCGCTGGAGCTGATGAGCGCTGCTTACGCGGTGCATCCCGGTTTTGCCGAGGCACGCATTCTGGAAATTGCCACCCAATGCCGCCCCACCTTGCCCGACAATTTGCCCGCTGTGCGCCAAACTGCGCCACGGGTGTTAGAAATCAACGGTCTGTACCGGCATGGTTTCATGATTGCACCGGCTTTGTTGGATGTGGTGCTCGAACTGCTGGCCACCGGCCAATCAGCGTTGGCTCCACGTTTCGATTTGCGGCTGGAGCTGCTGCCCACTGCTACCACCTAGTCGATTATGTCCATCCATCTGACCATCAACCAACAACCACACCAACTGCCCGCAGACGCTCACGTCAGCGATGCGATCCACGCCATCGAAGCACGCCCGCCGTTTGCTGTAGCAGTCAACACCGTGTTTGTTCCCAAAACCCAATACAGCCAGCACCTGTTGCACAACGGTGATCGGGTTGAAATCATTTCCCCTGTCACTGGGGGTTAAGGCCATGCAAAATTCCTCCTCCCCCGCCGATCCCTTGGTGCTTTACGGCCAAGTGTTCGAAAGCCGTCTGCTGCTGGGCACTTCCCGCTACCCTTCACCTAGCGTCTTAGAAGCAGCGGTACAACGCGCCCGCCCGGCGATGGTGACGGCCTCCTTGCGCCGCCAAGGCAGTAACCCGGCGGAAAGCGGCCAACGTTTTTGGGAGTTGCTGCGCCAATTGCAGGTGCCGGTACTGCCTAACACCGCTGGTTGCCACAGCGCCCAAGAAGCGATCACCACCGCCCAGATGGCGCGCGAAGTGTTCGAGACCCCGTGGATCAAACTGGAACTGATTGGCGATGATTACACCCTGCAACCCGACACTCTCAATTTGGTCAGCACCGCAGCACACCTGATCCGCGAGGGCTTTCAGGTACTGCCTTATTGCACCGAAGATTTGGTACTGTGCCAACGTTTGGTCGATGTGGGTTGCCAAGCCGTGATGCCGTGGGCGGCCCCGATTGGCACCGGACGCGGCCCGGTCAATCCCTATGCGTTGCAAACCTTGCGCGAACGGCTGCCAGTACCGTTGCTGGTCGATGCCGGATTGGGCCTGCCCTCGCACGCTTGCCAAGTCATGGAATGGGGTTACGATGGTGTGTTGCTTAATACGGCGGTGGCCTTGGCCCAAGACCCGGTCAGCATGGCCGGGGCTTTTGCCGATGCGGTACAGGCAGGCCGTGCCGCCTACCGCGCCGGGGCCATGCCAGCCCAAGACGCAGCCCAACCCAGCACGCCCGTGCTGGGTACTCCTTTTTGGCACCACGACAGCCCATGATGCAGCAGCAGCCATCCGACATTCTCTCTTTGGCACGGACTATCGTGGGTTTGCACCAAGCCCACTTTGCACCCTGCCAAGCGCAACCCACGCCCGACACCAGCGAAACCGATCTGGTTTACCGCGCTGCCTTGCACGCCTGCAGCCAGTTGGGCTTTATTACCCCTGATGCTCACTGTTTGGCACAAGCGTGGCAACGCCAAACCGCACGCACAGGGAGATTTGACCCCAACCATTGGCCGGATAGGCCGGAAGATTTTGGCCTGCAAGCACCTACTGAGCGTTTTGCTCCTTGCCCACCAGCATTGGGGCTGTATGCAGTACTGCCCGATGCCGCATGGGTAGGCCGGATGGCGCGTGCGGGAGTACCCACGGTGCAACTGCGCTACAAATCGAATGATGCAGCAGCCATTGCTGCTGAGGTAGCGGCTGCTGTACAAGCCGTACAAGGAACGACAGCACGGTTATTTATCAATGACCACTGGCAAACCGCTTTGGCTGCTGGGGCCTATGGGGTGCATTTAGGGCAAGAAGACTTGGATGCGATGCAGCCACAAGATTTAGCCCAAATCCGCGCCGCCGGACTGCGCTTAGGGGTCAGCACCCACGGCTATGCTGAAATGCTGCGTGCCCATGCACTAGGCCCCAGCTATATCGCCTTAGGTGCGGTGTTTCCTACCACCCTCAAACGCATGGCTACCGCTCCGCAAGGCTTAGGCCGCTTGGCCGCCTATGCGCGGCTGATGCAACATTACCCCTTGGTGGCTATTGGCGGCATTGGCTTAGAACAATTTCCGGCCATTCAGGCGACAGGGGTAGGCTCTATTGCCGTGGTGCGGGCTTTGGTGAACGCAGCAGACCCAGAGGCTGCTGCATTCACCCTACTGCAAGCAATGGCCGCTTAAGCACGGCCACTGCTGCCGCCCTGCCACCGGTTAGCGCGGGGCAGGCTGGTCAGACACCGGAGTGACTGCGTGGTTACGACCGTTGAGGGCAGGCAGCAAAGCCTTGTCTACCAAGGTTTTGTTGATTTCGATACCTTCACGGTAGTAATCTTCGCTCACTACCGGGTCTGGGGTTTTAATGGCTAACCACAGGGTATAAAAACCAGCAAAAATCACAATGGTGGGCCCTGCCAGAATGAGCCAAACATAACCAAACTTCCACCAAGGAGGTGACACTGGTGTGGCGCTCTCAGCCAGGTTTGTCGTTATTGCCATGACATTTTTTCCTTCAAAAAATTAACGGGGCACCAAGAAAACAGACTTTTCCGTGAGCTTGGCATCGCCTTCTACAGATTGAATATCAAAATAAAAGGTATGCGACCCAGAAGGCAAGGAGCCATAAGGAATGTGCAAACGCACCGGCACCCAACGCGACTGGGCCGCATCAATATCTACTTCAGTTTCAGAGGCCACTTCCAAATTATCCAAACCGTGCGCCGAGATACGGTAACGCTGTGCTTTCTCAGTGGCATTCATAATCTGCAGACGGTACACATTTTCTAATTTACCACCGGCCACAATGCGCGATAAGGCAGCGCGATCACGCACCACGTCAACCTTTAATGGGGTACGGGTCGTCAGGCTCACCAACATGGCAATACACAAGGAAGCCAAAATAGCACTGTAAACCAATACCCGAGGGCGGAATACACGCCGGACAATCTGCGATTTAGTCCAACCTTGGGCTACTGCATGCTGTGTCGAGAAGCGTACCAAACCACGCGCATAGCCCATCTTATCCATCACGGTGTTACAAGCGTCGACACATAAACCACAACCGATGCACTCGTATTGCAACCCATTGCGAATATCAATACCGACTGGACATACCTGAACGCACAAAGTGCAATCGATACAATCACCCAAGCCTTTGGCTTTGTAATCTACGGTTTTATTGCGCGGGCCACGCTTTTCACCACGGGCAGCATCGTAGGTCACGATGAGCGTGTCTTTGTCGAACATAGCACTCTGGAAACGGGCATAGGGGCACATGTACTTGCACACCTGTTCACGCATGAACCCAGCGTTGCCATAGGTAGCAAAGCCATAGAAGAACACCCAGAAAATTTGCCAAGAACCTTCTAGGGCCAACAACTCAGCGCCCAACTCGCGAATGGGCACAAAATAACCGACAAAAGTAAAGCCCGTCCACACTGCCAAGGCAATCCACAAGAATTGCTTGAGTGATTTTTTCCAAATCTTTTCAAACGTCCAGCCGCTGTTGTCTAACCGAACGCGAGCACTGCGGTCACCTTCGACCTTGTGCTCTATCCACATAAAAATCTCGGTATATACCGTTTGTGGACAGGCAAAGCCGCACCACAAACGCCCGGCCACCGCAGTAAATAAAAACAGGGACAAGGCGGAGATAATGAGCAAACCCGTCAGGTAGATAAAGTCCTGCGGGTACAACACCAAGCCAAAAATATAAAAGCGCCGGGCCCCAAGGTCAAACAGCACCATTTGACGCTGTCCCCATTCGATCCACGGCAAGCCATAAAAAACAAGCTGGGTCAGGAAAACCATGACCCAGCGCCAATTTGCAAATAAACCGCTAATAGAACGCGGATAGACCTTTTTATGCGCCGCGTACAAAGAAACAGTTTCTTGATCGGAAGTAGACTCTGCTGCTACAGGCTTGATCGGAATGACCTTCGGCTGTTTTCCGTCAGAAGATGACATAGTGCAATATCTCAAAAATCACTGGCACTTACAGCGGGTGGTGCCCAAGGGCACCACCAAAGCCGATCAAATCAGCGGGTAGCAGTAGCACCCGGCTTATTCGACAAGCCCCAGACATAAGCGGTCAGTACGCTCAGCTGCGCCTCCGTCAACTTACCAGTACCTGCTTGCACAGGCATTTGGTTGACCTTGCCATTATTAATCATTGCAACGATGGCTGCCTCGCCCCAGCCATGCAACCAGATGTCATCGGTCAGGTTGGGCGCACCCACAGCTTGCATACCCTTACCGTCTGCACCGTGGCAAGCGGCACAAGCGACAAACTTGGACTTGCCCAAAGATGCACGCAGGGAATCATGCGGGCTGCCCGACAGGCTCATGACATAGTGGGCCAGGTTGCGCACATCTTCTGGCGTACCAACAGCAGCCGCCATCGGGGGCATGTTGCCAATACGGCCTTTGTGCAGGGTCTCACTGATTTTCTCAGGGGTACCACCGTGCAACCAGTCGTTGTCTGTCAGGTTCGGGAAGCTCTTGCTACCGCGTGCATCAGAACCGTGGCACTGGGCGCAATTGTTCATGAACAAGCGGTCACCGATGGCCATAGCCTCGGGGTCTGCTGCCATTTGCTCAGTGCTCATGGATGCGAAACGGGCGTAGAGCGGCTCCAATTTGGCATTGGCATCTTCCACTTCTTTGGCATGGGCACCGTATTGGCTCCAGCCAGCCTTGCCTTGGTAGCTACCCAGACCAGGGTAGATAGCCAAGTAAGCCAACGAAAAGATGACCGTCAAAACAAACATCCACATCCACCAACGTGGCATAGGGTTGTTCATTTCGCGCAGGTCACCGTCCCACACGTGGCCGGTGGTGTTGTCGCTATCGGAGGCGACTTTTTTGCGGGCAGTCATCCACAGCAGCAACATGCAGCCGAAGATGCCGAGGATGGTAATTCCGGCGATAAAAACCGACCAGAAATTGCTAGTGAAGTCACTCATAGTGTGTTCTCGTTCTGGTGGTTTCAGTCTTGTAGAAATGGCAGATGCGCTGCTTCATCAAACCGCGTTTGGTTCTTGCGGGAATAGGCCCAAACCCAAATCCCAATGAAGATGACAAACGAGACCAAAGTGACGGCAACGCGCATGGTGGTAATGTCCATGGCCAAGTCCTTTCTTACTTGAGCGTCAAGCCCAGAACTTGGAGGTAAGCAACCACAGCTTCCATCTCGGTTTTACCCTTGATTTCTGCTGGTGCTGCCGCGATTTGCTCATCGGTGTAAGGAACACCTACCTTACGCAGTGCGGTCATGCGGGCACCAATAGTGTCGGCATCGACCACATTCTTTTCCAGCCAAGGATAGGCAGGCATGTTGGACTCAGGCACTACGTCACGCGGGTTGTTCAGGTGGATACGGTGCCATTCGTCACTGTACTTGCCGCCGACACGGTGCAAGTCGGGGCCGGTACGCTTACTGCCCCACTGGAAGGGATGGTCATAGATGAACTCACCCGCGACTGAGTAGTGGCCATAGCGCAAGGTTTCAGCACGGAAGGGACGGATCATCTGCGAGTGGCAGTTGTAGCAACCTTCACGGATGTACACATCGCGCCCAGCCAACTGCAAGGAGGTGTAGGGCTGCAGACCCTTGACCGGCTCGGTGGTGGACTTTTGGAAGAACAGCGGCACGATTTCGACCAAACCACCAAAAGCAATCACGATCACGATCAGAACGATCATGAGGAAGTTATTGGTTTCAATGGTTTCGTGCGAGAAGCCAGTCGAGGGGCTATGGTTGTTATCAGACATGAAATAGTTCCTCGAAACTTAGGCGTGTGCTGGTTGGGCAGAAGGAACTGCCACCGTCACGGCACGACCGGAAGTTGCTGTCATGATCACGTTCCAGAGCATCATGACCATACCTGTCAGGTACAGCACGCCACCGGTAAAGCGGATCACATAGAACGGATAGGTGGCCTTAACACCTTCAACGAAAGTGTAGGTCAGGGTGCCATCAGGGTTGACAGCGCGCCACATCAGACCTTGCATCACCCCAGCAATCCACATGGCGGCGATGTAGAGCACGATACCAATCGTGGCCAGCCAGAAGTGAACTTCAATGGCCTTCATGGAGTACATTTTTTCTTTGCCAAACAGGCGCGGCACCAAGTAGTACAGCGAACCCATGGTGATCAGACCCACCCAACCCAAAGCGCCAGCATGGACGTGGCCGACTGTCCAGTCGGTGTAGTGGCTCAAGGCGTTGACGGTCTTGATGGCCATCATCGGGCCTTCGAAGGTGGACATGCCGTAG
>CAYZGT010000025.1:0-36974 GCA_964478155.1 uncultured Simplicispira sp. | reverse complement strand
AGCAAACTGAGGAAGCATTTGCTGGTGCGTCTGAACGACCTATTACTCACGTAGCAGATTGGCTACCGCTTTCCCTGGTCAACCCGGCTTGGCGCTTTTCAGCTCCAAGCACCATCCTGAAGGATGGGGTGATTGACCGTCTAGGTTTCTGAATGGATCGCGTAGTATATTTTTCAGTTTGGAAAATAACTACCCATTTAGTGCCGGTTTGGTGTGTGCGGGTGGTCGCCTCTTGGGTGCGGCTTGTCCCTTCATCGTCGTCAAGTTCATGACAGGCCGCAGTGTGATACTGGAATCGGGGTCATTTTGCTTGCCATTGTTTTGTCATTCCAATGACACACAATGGCGCTTCATGGCTGTGTCTTAGGTCAAAGAAAAGGATTTTTGAATGAAAACCATGTTCAAGCATATGGCGGTGGGTATGACGGCACTCACACTGGCTTTTGGTGCCGTGGCCTCTGAAAAAGGCACAGCCGATGAGGCAGTGGCGATGGTGAAGAAGGGTATTGCCCTGATCAAGTCTGCTGGCCCAGAAAAAGCATTTGCCGAATTCAATAACCCCAAGGGGGCTTTTGTGCAGAAAGACCTGTATGTCATGTGCTATGACATGTCGGGTAACAACAAGTGCCACGGCTCCAATGCCAAACTGATCGGCAAGAACCTGCTAGAAATCAAAGATGCAGACGGTAAATTTATTGTCAAGGGCTTTATTGAAACCGCACAAAAAAGCGGCAAGGGTTGGGTTGACTACAAATGGCCCAATGCCATTACCAAGGTGGTAGAACCCAAATCCACCTATGTCGAGAAAATTGACGATGTGCTGATTGGTGTCGGCATCTACAAGTAAGCCGTTTCAGCGTTGATGGTGGTGCCCTGGCCTGTGCGTGCCAGGGCATCCTTCCCCCGCTTTTGCCTATTCAGGGCAGGAGTTTGCACACACAGCTACACATTCTCATGAAGATCAACGATCTGCGTATCGGTACACGCCTCAAAATTGGCTTTGGCATCATCTTGGCTCTGTTGGTGGGGGTGGTGGCTTTGGTCAATACCAGCAACGCGCACAACCAAGAGCAGCTGTTCCACGGTTTGGAATTGGCCAGTGCCAAGCTGCAATGGACGACGGCCATGAAGGCCGCGCAGTTGGAGGGGGTGGTGTCTATTCGTAGCATTGGGCTACACACCGAAGTGGCCGAGATGAACAAAGAAGAGGCACGGCTGAAAGAGCAATGGAGACTGTTTGCCCAAGCGCGCGAGCAGCTGATGGCTTTGGGTGCGAATGAAGAAGAAAAAGCCATTTTTGGCCGCATCACCCAACTAGAAAAGGGTTTAGAAGCGCCTACGGCCCAAGCGATTGGCCAAGCCTTGGCTTTTGACAGCGAAGGGGTGGCACGCACCATTGCCCAGCAAATTGACCCGATTTACCGCCAAGTGCTGGTCGAAATCAACCAGCTGGTCAAGTTCCAACAAACCGCCGAGCAACAGGTACGCGCGCAGGCCGAAGCCGCCAGCCACCGCCTGAACCAATGGCTGTATGCCGCCGCTACGCTCGCGGTGTTGGTGGGGGGGCTGTTGGCTTGGGGCACGACGCGCAGTATCACCCTGCCTTTGCAAAAGGCGGTAGAGGTGGCGCGCCATGTGGCCAGTGGTGACCTGACCATGCAGATTGAGGTCGATTCGGCCGATGAAACGGGCGAGCTGATGCAGGCCCTGAAAGACATGAACGCCAGCTTGCTGCATACGGTGCAGCAAGTCCGTATCGGCACCGACACCATCGCCACGGCATCGAGCCAAATTGCCGCTGGTAACACCGAGCTGTCCGTGCGTACCGAACAGCAGGCTACGTCGTTAGAAGAAACGGCGGCCTCGATGGAAACCTTGACCGGTACCGTCAAGCAAAATGCCGACAATGCCCGTCAGGCCAACCAGTTGGCGCAATCGGCCTCGCAGGTGGCTACCCAAGGTGGCGAGGTGGTGGCGCAGGTGGTGGACACCATGCGCTCTATCAACACTTCGTCGAAAAAGATTGTCGATATCATCAGCGTGATCGATGGTATCGCCTTCCAAACCAACATCTTGGCGCTGAATGCGGCGGTGGAAGCCGCCCGCGCTGGCGAGCAAGGCCGGGGTTTTGCGGTGGTGGCTTCTGAGGTGCGCAGTTTGGCCGGGCGCAGTGCTGAGGCCGCCAAAGAAATCAAAGCATTGATCAGCGATTCAGTGGACAAGGTCGAGACAGGCAGCCACTTGGTTGAGCAAGCAGGCCAAACGATGGAGCAAATCGTCAGCAGCATTAGCCGTGTGACCGACATCATGGGTGAAATTACTGCGGCCAGCGCCGAACAAAGTGCCGGGATTGACCAGGTGCATTTGGCGATTGAACAGATGGAAGTGGCTACGCAACAAAATGCCGCGATGGTCGAGCAAGCCGCCACCGCCGCCGATGCCTTGCACAGCCAAGCCGACACCTTGAACCAAGTGGTGAGCGTGTTTCATTTGGGCGAGCGCCAAAGTAAACTTCCAGCCCTGACGGGATGAGCGTCCAAGGCGGTATTGTCCATTGCAGTCGTTTAACGGCGCTCTACCCGGTGCAAACGGGCTTCTTCGGCCACAAACGCTTGTTGTAAATGCTGCAGTAGTTGTTCTGCCTTGTGCCGGTTGTCGCTGGAGTAGTTGCACACATACACATCCAGCGTGACATAGGCTGCTTCGGGCCAAGTGTGGATGCACAGATGTGATTCGGCCAGTACCACCACGCCGGTGATGCCGCCTTGCCCACCAAACGGGTGGAACAAGCAGTCCACGGCTGTTAAACCGGCCTGTGCTACGCTGGTTTGGCAAAAGTCTTGTAAAAAGTGCGCATCGTGCATCAGGCGCTGATCGCCTTGGCAGCCATGCAAATCGGCCATCAAATGCAAGCCGCTGGTGTGGGCTGGGGCAGACATAGAGGGCTGGGCATGGGACATGAAAAAACGGCTTGCACCACCTGCGGGCGGCCACGGGCGAAAGTGGTACATGATAGCCAAAGCGTGGGTGCGATAAACCTAACGCCACACAGGGCCAGCCTTTAACGCCTATCATTACGGGTTGCATCTGGCTTTTTCATGCTGTCCTCCTCCCCCATTTCTTCTGTTGCTCCGTTTGTCGAGCTGCGTGATGTCCATTTCAGTTATGGCGAGCGCCCTATTTTGCGCGGCCTGTCGCTGGCCGTGCCGCGTGGCAAAGTCACCGCGATTATGGGGGCCTCGGGAGGGGGGAAAACCACGGTGTTGCGCCTGATTGGCGGCCAGCAAAAAGCCCAGCAGGGGCAGGTGCTGTTCGATGGCCAAGACGTAGGCCAGATGGACACCGCCGCCCTGTATGCGGCGCGCCGCCGCATGGGCATGTTGTTCCAGTTTGGGGCCTTGTTTACCGATATGACGGTGTTTGACAATGTGGCCTTTCCACTGCGCGAGCACACCAACTTACCCCCGGCGTTGATTCGGGACATTGTGCTGATGAAGTTGCACGCGGTGGGCTTGCGCGGTGCGCGTGATTTGTTGCCAGCACAAATCTCGGGTGGCATGGCGCGGCGTGTGGCGCTGGCGCGCTCCATCGCCTTGGATCCCGAGTTGGTCATGTACGATGAGCCTTTTGCCGGTCTGGATCCGATCTCCCTCGGCACGGCAGCACAGTTGATTCGCCAACTCAACGATGCGATGGGCTTGACCAGCATTTTGGTGTCGCACGATGTAGAAATCACCTTCCAAATTGCCGACCATGTGGTGATTTTGGGGCCGGGTACGATTGCCGCGCAGGGCAGTCCGGAGCAGGTGCGCCACAGTACCGATCCACTGGTACACCAGTTTGTCCATGCTTTGCCCACCGGGCCTGTACCGTTTCATTATCCGGGGCCAGACCCAGCGCAAGACTTTGGGCCGATCAGTATCGGCGGAGGTCGGGCATGAGCTGGTACCGTCCTGTCGATGTGGGCTGGGCCGCGCGCCGCCAGTTGGCTGCCATCGGGCAGTCGGCACGCTTGTTTGGTCGTTTGTTGCAACTGTTGCCCGCTACTTTGGCCCGTCCAGGCTTGGTGCGTGACCAAGTGCATTTTCTGGGTAACTATTCGCTCGCCATTATTGCGGTGTCGGGCTTGTTTGTCGGTTTTGTCATGGCCCTGCAGGGTTACTACACCTTGCAAGATTTTGGCTCGACCGAGGCCTTGGGCCAGTTGGTCGCCTTGAGCTTGCTGCGCGAACTCGGGCCGGTGATTACGGCGCTGCTGTTTGCTGGGCGGGCCGGCACTTCCCTCACGGCAGAAATTGGCCTGATGCGTGCTGGTGAGCAACTCAGTGCGATGGAGATGATGGCCGTCGATCCGGTGCAGCGCATTTTGGCACCGCGTTTTTGGGGCGGTGTGATCGCCATGCCGGTGCTGGCCTTGGTGTTCAATGCGGTGGGCGTGTTGGGCGGCTGGGCAGTGGCGGTGCCCATGTTGGGCTTGGACGGCGGCGCTTTTTGGAGCCAAATGCAGGGCGGCGTGGATGTGTTCAGTGACTTGGGTAACAGCGTGGTCAAAAGTGTGGCTTTTGGTATCACCGTCACCTTTGTCGCCTTGCTCCAAGGCTATACCGCCAAGCCAACCCCAGAAGGGGTATCGCGCGCCACCACGCGCACCGTGGTCATGGCCTCGCTGGCGGTATTGGGGTTGGATTTTGTTCTGACGGCCGCCATGTTCAGTATCTAAGCAAAGAAATCTCGAATGCAGCAATCCAAAAACGATGTCTGGGTCGGTCTGTTTGTCATGTTGGGGGCGCTGGCACTGGTGTTTCTGGCCTTGCAATCGGCCAACCTGCTCTCGCTCAACTTCGAGTCGGGCTACCGCGTGGTAGCGCGTTTTGACAACATTGGTGGCCTGAAACCCCAAGCGGCTGTGCGCAGTGCGGGCGTGGTGGTGGGTCGGGTAGAGTCGATTGCGTTCAACGATAAAACTTTTCAGGCCGAAGTGGCTCTGACACTGCAAAAACGTTATAGCTTCCCCAAAGACAGCTCCCTCAAAATTTTGACCAGTGGCTTGTTGGGGGAGCAATACATCGGCATTGAGGCCGGTGCTGACGAGGCACCTTTGGCGGCAGGTGACGTGATTACGGCCACCCAATCGGCGGTGGTATTAGAAAACCTTATCAGCCAATTTTTATTCAGCAAAGCCGCAGAATCCACTCCGGCCAGCACCGACAGCGCTAAACCATGAAGCTTTCCTCTGTGATGATGAAGACTTTGCACGCTCGCCGTTTTGCCACTGCCTTGGCCTTGTCCGCTGTGGTCTTGACTGGCTGTGCCAGTGCGCCCTCGGCACATCCACAAGACCCGTTTGAGTCGTACAACCGCAGCATGAGCCGTTTTAACGACGCTGTCGATGAAGCCGTGCTCAAACCAGTGGCCACCGGCTACCAGCAAGCAGTGCCCGAACTGGCGCGCCGGGGCGTGACCAACTTTTTTGCCAATTTGGGCGATGCTTGGTCGTTTGTGAACAACACCCTGCAATTGCGCGGCGAGGCGGCCATGAGTAGCTTTTTCCGCTTCAGTATCAATACCGTGTTTGGGTTGGGCGGTGTGTTGGATATCGCCACCGAAATGCGCTTAGAGCGGCACAAACAAGATTTTGGCCTGACCTTGGGCCGCTGGGGCGTGCCGACTGGCCCCTATCTGGTGTTGCCCTTGTTGGGGCCATCGACCGTGCGTGACACGCTGGCGCTGCCGGTCGATAGCCAAGGCAATTTACTCAAGGGGGTGGAGGACATCCCCAGCCGCAACAGCCTATACGCCCTGCGCTTAGTCGATACCCGCGCCAACTTTTTGCGTGCGGGCGAGGTGCTGGAAGGGGCTGCCTTAGACAAATACAGCTTTAGCCGGGATGTTTTTCTGCGCGTGCGCAGCTTGCGTGCCGGTATCGACCGCGATATGGATCGCAGTGCGGCAGACGATGCTTCCGATGGCAGTTTGCCGCCTGAGCCTGAGCAGTAAGCCGAGCGCTATCCCCGATATTTTGAAAAGAGTGATTCCATGCAACGCCGTTTTTTAGGCCGTTTGGCCGCCACTACCCTTGCCGCTTGGACGCTGGGCTTGGCCCTGCCCGCGCAAGCGGCCGATGAAGCCCCCGATGTGCTGATCCGTCGCCTTTCTACCGAGGTGTTGGATGCCCTGCGGGCCGATAAAAGCATTAAAAATGGCGACATCGACAAAATCATTGTCTTGGTGGACAAAACCATCATGCCGAATGTGAATTTTCGGCGCATGACCGCTGCGGCGGTCGGCCCCGGTTGGCGGCAAGCCAGCGCTGCACAGCAGCAGCGCTTGCAAGAAGAATTCAAAACCCTGTTGGTGCGTACCTACGCTGGTGCCTTGTCGCAAGTGAGCGACCAAACCATCACCATCAAGCCTTTGCGTGCGGCTCCCGAGGATAAGGATGTGTTGGTACGCACCGAAGTGCGTGGCCGCGGCGACCCAGTACAGCTGGACTACCGGCTAGAAAAGACCCCAGGCGTGGGGGCTGGTTGGAAAATTTACAACCTGAACGTGCTGGGTGTGTGGCTGGTGGACACCTACCGCACCCAGTTTGCCCAAGAAATCAATGCCAAGGGGGTGGATGGATTGATTGCCTCGCTGGCGACACGCAACCAAAACAATGCCACGGCCAAGCGTTGAGCCCCAAGGGTTGGCGACCCCTCTGGCCTTGCCCGCAGAACTGACCCATCGCCAAGCCGCTGGGATTTTGGCCCAGTTGCAGCAAGCGTTGGCTGTGCAACCGGCCAACCACCCGTGCGTGTTAGATGCTTCGGCACTGCGCCAGTTTGATAGCGCTGCCTTGGCGGTATTGCTGGAGTGTCGCCGTGCCTTGCTGGCCCAAGGACGCAGTTTGCAGTTGCAGGGCTTGCCCGAGGCACTGGGGCGTATGGCCGCGCTGTATGGGGTCGATGGCCTGTTGGGTCTGACAGAGCCCATTCGCTAGAATGCTGGGCGCGCACTGGCAGGGCCTTGGGTTGTTGCCGGTGCAATTTTCTTTGATTGGGTCTTCACCAGCGGCGCAGGCCGTGGCAAGCGAGGGCCTGTGGCAGAACCTACCACCCCGATTTCCCCGAATATGAGCAGCCACCTTCCCGGCACCGCAACGGACGCTGCGGAGGCGCAACTTTTGGCCGAGTTTGCGCGCACTCTACGCGCCCCCGTGCTAGATACCACGGCGCTGGCCGCGGCCCCGATTTTGCCGGTGGAGGGCTTATCGCCCGATTTCTTGCGTACCCACGGTTTATTGCCACTGGCACAACACGCCACCGCCGTCCAGGTGGTCAGTGCGGTGCCGGTGCGGCTGGCGGCCTTGGATGCGCTTAAGCAGTTTTTTACGGTACCGTTGCAACTGTGTCTGGCACCCCAAGCGTGGGTGGCGGCCCAGTTGGCGCAGGTCTATCACCCCGATAACGCCAGCGCGCACAGTTTTACCCAAGCTGAGGTGGACAGCAGCACCGATAGCCCGGATGATGACTTAGAAACCCTGAAGGCGCTGGCGGAAGATGCCCCGGTGGTGCGTTTGGTGCAGTCTTTGTTGTTGCGGGCGGTGGAGCGCCGTGCTTCGGACTTGCACTTGGAAATCTCGCAGCAGCAGTTTCGGGTGCGCTACCGCGTGGATGGGGTTCTGTGCGAAACGGAACCGCCGCCCCGGCGCATGTACACCCCAGCGATTTCGCACCTGAAATTGCGGGCCAAAATGAACATTGCCGAGCGCCGCTTGCCGCAAGATGGCCGCATGAAAATGGACGTGGCGGGGCGGCAGGTCGATATGCGTGTCTCTACCGTGCCGACTGTGTATGGCGAGAGCATGGTGATACGTCTGTTAGACCAAGGGCCGAGCCTGATGGGGCTAGAGTCCTTAGGGCTGGATGATGAAACCCTGCAAGCCTTGCAGCAAGCCATTGCCCAACCGCATGGCATGATTTTGGTCACCGGCCCCACTGGCAGCGGCAAAACCAGCACCTTGTACGCAGCGCTGGCTTGCGTGAATGTGCCCGAAAACAAAATCATCACAGTAGAAGACCCGGTAGAGTACCAAATTGACGGTATCAACCAAATTCAGGTCAAATCCCAAATCGGCCTGACCTTTGCCAGTGCCTTGCGCTCTATCGTGCGCCAAGACCCCGACATCATCATGGTGGGGGAGATTCGTGACCAAGAAACGGCAGAAATCTCGATCCAATCGGCCCTGACTGGGCATTTGGTGTTTTCTACCCTGCACACCAATGATTCTTTTGGCGCTGCCCACCGACTGATGGACATGGGGGTGGAAAGCTACCTGATTGCCTCCTCGGTGGTGTTGATTGTGGCGCAGCGGTTGGTACGCATGATTTGCCCCCATTGCAAAGAGGCCACTGTACCCACCGAGGCCGACTTGCTGTTTTTGGCCGAAGAAGGCGTGGCCGCCGAGCAGGTGCCGCAATTGTTTCATGGCCGGGGTTGTAGCCATTGCGGCCAATCGGGCTATACCGGGCGCACGGGTATTTACGAGCTGTTGCCCATGACCACCGCCATCAAAGAGGCCATCATCAAAAAACTGCCCGCTGAAGGGGTGCGTAAAAAAGCCCTAGAGCAAGGCGTGCGTACCATGCGGGCCGATGGCATTCGTAAAGTGCTGGCCGGACTGACGACGCTCGAAGAGCTGGCCCGCGTGACACGGCAGGAGATTCAGTAGTGCGCCCCCGCCCCAGTGCCGCCCCTGAGCGGGTTGTGTCGGTTGCTACTGCCCAGCCGCCTGTGCGTACGCCTGCCGCCGCAGTAGCGCCTGTGCCTCATGCCAGCAGTCCCACAGCCAAGGGCTCTACGGCTGGGCGCTGGGGCCAAGAGCGCGTCAGCATCAAACATGTGCTGGCCATGACCGAGCAATTGCTCACCTTGCTGGATGCCGGTTTGCCCTTAGACCGGGCCTTGCATATCAGCACCGGCAGCTTAGAGCAAGCCCACTTTCGGGCCGTGATGCAGCAGGTGGTGCTGGAGGTAGAAAAAGGCAACACCTTGGCCGATGCGTTTATGCAGCACCCCAAGGTGTTTCCGCGTCTGTATATCAACATGGTGCGGGCGGGGGAAGAAGGTGGCGTGCTGCCTGTGGTGATGCACCGTTTGGTGGAGTTCTACACGCGCAGCATGGAATTTCGCTCGTTCTTGGTGACCTCATCCATTTATCCCATCTTGCTGTTTATTTTTGGCATGAGCGCCTTGCTCGGTCTGACGGTGTTTGTGTTGCCCAAGTTTGGCCAAATTTTTGCCGACATGAACCAAAGTTTGCCGGGGCCGGCAGCGGTGTTGATTGCCATCGGCGGTTTTCTGAAAACCTATGGCCTCTTCTTTGTGATTGGGCTGGCGCTGGCGGTGGTAGGTTTTGTCATGGCCCTGCGCGATGACGTTTGGCGCGAACGCTGGCAACTGGCTTTGTTGCGCTTGCCGGTGTTGGGGCCACTGTTGCTCAAGGTGCAACTGGCCCATGTGTGCCGCACTTGGGGAACTCTGCTGTCCAGTGGGGTTCCGATACTGACCGGAATGCGGATTGTGCGTGAGCTGACCGACCATATCCCACTGCGTAAAGCCTTAGACCGTTTGGTGCGGGCGGTGCAAGAGGGCCGGGGTGTGTCAGCGCCAGTGCGCGCTGACCCGTTCTTTCCCAAACTGTTGGGGCAATTGGCTACCGTGGGCGAAGAGTCCGGGGCTTTAGACACCATGCTGATTAAAGTGGCCGACCAGTACGAAAAAGACATCCAAAAGGCGACGCGCAATTTGGTGGCCTTGTTTGAACCCATGATGATTTTGCTCATGGGTGGCCTGATTGGCGGCATTGTGGTGTCGATGCTGACCGCCATTTTCTCCATCAATGACATGCCTTTGTGAGCAGGTTTGGATCCACATGCTATTTTCAAAACATTCACACTTCCCTGTGTCCTCTGTGCGCCAAGCACGCGGCTTCACCTTGATTGAGCTGCTGATTGTGATGGTGATTTTGGGTCTGCTGGCCTCCTTGGTCGGGCCACGGCTGTTTGGGCAACTCGATTCGTCTAAAATCAAAGCCGCGCGCACGCAAATTGAAATGGTGGGAGCAGCCTTGGACACCTACCGGCTGGATATGTCACAGTACCCCAGCACCGAGCAAGGCATCCGTGCCCTGTCGGACAAACCGGCCGACCAAGCCGAAGCCCTGAAATGGCGCGGCCCGTATCTGAAAAAGCGGGTGGACAAAGACCCTTGGGGCAATTCCTACGTTTATAAAGCACCGGGCGAGAAGGCCGACTATGAGCTGTCTTCGCTCGGGGCCGATGGCAAAGAAGGGGGCAGCGGCGACAATGCCGACATCCACAGTTGGGAGTAAGCTCCTTGGCCAGTCGCCCTTTGGCTTGGCAGAAAGCGGCGGGGTTTACCCTGTTGGAGCTGCTGTTGGTGCTGGTGCTGATTGGTATTGGCACTGGGCTGGCGATTGTCTCGGTGGACAAGCTGGCCCTGCGCGCCAATGAAAAGCATTGGATCGACCGCACCCAACTCGATTTGAAGCGCTTGCGTAACCAGGCGGTTTTGGGCGGTGGCACGGTGCAGGCGTTGGTGGACTTTAAGCACCATACCATCGTGCAACAACTCGGTGCCAAAGAGCAACGTACGTTGTTAGAGTTGCCGCCCGGTTACCAGTTTCGACCTGTCTCGGACGAGCGCACTGCGGCACTACCGCTGGTGTTTTACCCGGATGGTGGCCTGTCTGAGGCGCGTTTCTCGCTGCGCACCCCGAGTGGAATGCAGCAAATTTTTCACTTGGCAAAAATCAGTGGCCGCATTGAACGACTTGACCCCGTGCCAGCCGCTCGCTAAGCCGGTTTGCCCACGTCAGCAAGGCTTTACCCTGCTCGAAGTGCTGGTAGCCATGGTGCTGCTGGGGGCTGGGCTGGCGGTTGCTTTTACTGCTATTTCGGGCAGCACGCGGCTAGAAGCCAAAGCCAGCGCCCATGCAGCTGCGATGGCACTGGCCCAAGCCAAATTGGATGAGGTACTCAGCCACCCCGACTACCTGCTGGCCGCTGATGTGGGTGAAGAACGCTTTGCCGGTATCGACTTGGGCTACCGCATCCAAGTGCGCCCCGTACCTTTGCTAGAGCCAGCACAACAGGCGCTGCTGACCGAATTCAAGTCGGTATTGCATTCGGTCGAGATTGAAGTGTTTTGGGGGCCGAAGGCTGCGCCCCAGTCTTACCGCCTGAGCACCTACCGCTTAGATCCACCCAAAGCCTCCGCTGGGGCCGCAGTCCCGAGCAAATGATGATGCGAGCTACCCTCCACCACCGACTGCCCCAGCAGGGCTTTACCTTGCTGGAGTTGATTGTTGCCTTGGCGTTATCGTCGTTGGTAGCGTTGGTGGGCACCGCTGGTTTATCGATGGCTTCGGATTTTTATGCACGCCACCAAGCGCGCAGCCCAGCACGCGATAGTGTGCATGCCGCTGAACGCATTTTGCAGCACGAATGGCAAGGCCGGGGCTTGCGCGTCTATGCCGATGCCAACCTGTTGGAGTTTGATACCGTACACCCTTGGCAGATGCCCACCCCCAGCCGCCAGCGTACCAGTGTGACCGATACTGCCCCACTGCCGTTGGCACGGGTGCGCTACCGTTGTGAAAAAGCGGCTCACAGCAAGGCTTGGGCGTTGGTGTATCAAGTGCAGCCGCTACCGCCTGCAGCGCCTGTAGGTGCGTCCGTGCCTTCCCGTCCGGCTGCTGAAGTGGAAGGGGTGCGCCACGTCATGGCAGCTCCGCTGCAGCAGTGTGCCTTTTCTTTTTTGGCCCAAGGTTTGGATGCCCAAGGCAAACCGGAACCGCGCTGGGTCGCGGGTTGGGATGCCAGCCAGCCGCCCCCCCGCTTGATGCGCTTGGCCTTGTCGGGTTTGCACGCGGATGCACCGCCCGTGGTCTATAACGCCCACCGCGATGGAGGCCGCTAATGGGCCGCAAGCAACGCGTAGGCCAACCGGGCCGCATTTCTAGCAACTGTAGTAGCCGCCAACAAGGCTATGTATTGCTGTTTGCTTTGGGTTTGCTGGCTGTGGTCTCTACCTTGGTGCTGGGGGTCAGTGTCGGGCTGCGTTTAGATGCCCAATTGTTGGCCCGTGAGAAAGAACAACTGCAAGAGCATTACGCCTTGCAAGGTGCGGTGCAATACGCGATGGCGCAAGCCGCTATCAGCTTGGCCGTGGCCGCTTTGCCCCCAGATCCACGCCATGAAGCGCTGCGCCAGTCCGCACGCTGGCAATTCAGCCCCACCCCTTACCAGGTGACGGTCGGCCAGCACCGCATCGAGGTGCTACTGCAAGATGGCAGTGGCTTGCCCGATGCCAATACACTGACGGCGGCAGAATGGCAGCGCCTGTTTCTGTTGTTGGGGGCGGCCTCGCCCGAAGCGGCCCAAACCTTGGCCTCTCGGGTGCTGGCTTTCAAACAAGAACTGGCACGCATGCGCGGCGGCGCGGGCTTTGCCAGTTTGCAAGAATTGCTCGACTGGCCAGAGATTCCGCGCCAGATGCTCTCGGGTGGTGTTGAGGCCCAAGGTTTGCAAGATTGGCTGGTGGTAGGCACCGGGCAGAAAAAAGTTCATCCCTATGCCACACCGCTGCCATTGTTCAAAGTTTTGGGCCAAGTCAGCGATGAACAACTGCAACAATTGACCCAGTGGCGGCGCGCTGGCGCTGTGCCGGCAGCGCAGTTTCAGGCGTGGCTGCAAGCAGCCAGCTTGACGGCCAGTACCCCCGATAGCCCGGTGCTGCTCTTGCGTGCGCGTGTGCAGCGCGCTCGGCCAGTGCTCGGTGGCAATACCTTGGTAGCCACAGTGGCCAAAAAAGCCGCTACCTTGGAGTTGTTAGACCAATGGACGCTGCGCATCGTGCCCTTGGCCTTCTCCAGCACCGACCGCTGAACCCCATTTTCAGGATTTTGACGCTTCCCCCATGCAAAACCGGCTCCTTCCTCCCCCACGACGGCACCAGCTGCTCGTCTCTCTTGCACCACAAGGCTTACAGGTGCTGCATTTTCGGCGCGGCTGGTTGGGCTGGAAGCAGGCCCACGCCCACGGGGCCGAGTTGCCCGAGGGTGACACTTACTTAGCGGCCGTGCAAAGTACCTTGCACGAATGCAGCCAGCAATGGAATATTCCGGCGGGCAGCGAAGTGCAGTGGGTACTGGCAGGCGATATTCTGGGCATTGTGCCGCCTGCTCCGGCCAGCAGCAGCGAGTCCGCCCCGCTGTTGCCGTTTGCTGCCAACCAAGTGTGGACGCAAACCGACCAATTCAGCCCGAGCGCACAAAAATCCTTGCTTTGGATCCACAAAGATTGGGTGGCCGAAATGGAGCGCATCAGCGCCGCTGTGGGCTGGCAAGCGGTAGAGTTGTTTGCGCGCGCGCAATTGTTTCAAGCGCTGGCGCTGCAAGGCAAAGACCACGTCTGTTTGGTGCTCGAAGGCACCGCTGCCGAAGGCTACTTTTTGCACATTTTGGCACCGGATGGTGCTTTGCTGCGCAGTCGGGTACTGGAGACGGCCAGTGTGCAAGACAGCGAAGCGCTGGCGGGCCTGCTCAGGCTAGAACTGGCGGCCTTGCCCGAGGGCCCCTTGGGCCGCTCTGCCCCCAAGATGCAACTGTGTGCCCCAGCTTCGGTGTTGTCCGCGCTGAGCGATAGCCACTGGCCCCAAGCCCGCCAAGCCTTGCCCGAGCGCTCCTTGGCCGCCCGGCTAGCGCAACTTTGGCGCTCCAGCCAAGAGGGCATCGTCTTGCAGGCGACGCAGCAACACTTGGTACACCAAATCAATTTTTGGAGCATCGTGGGGGGGGCAGTTGGTTTGCTAGGCTTGGCGGCCATGTTGTGGCACGACGGCCAATTGGAGCGCCAGATTGAGCAAACGCACGAAGACCTGCGCCAGCAAGCCCCGAAGGTCGAGGCTGCTAAGCGGCTCAAGCTTAAAACCTTGTGGATGGCCGATGCTGTACAAGCGGCCCAAGCGCAAGAAACTGCCAGCCAGACCGCGCTGCCTTTGTCCCAGGTGTTGGCGATATTGCCACCGCCCCCGGCTACCTTGCTCTATGTGCGTTTGGACGGCCAAAAGGTTGAGTTGGCTGGCACCGGAGATGCCGCCGCCTTGCAATGGCTGCAAGAGCATCCCTTGCCAGAACACCAGCCCTTCACCAACATGCCCGTACCCGAGTTTTTGGCCGAACAGCCAGACATCAGCATCCACCTGCAAACTGAAAAACTGCCCCCGGCCCCGCCTGCCAGCACCGAGCCGGAAACCGCCCCCGCCGAAAAGGCCACCCCATGATGAAACGTGCCGCTAAGCGTGTGTACCGTGAACACGGTATCAAGTATTTTGCTTTTCCGATTGTGGTGCTGTTGTTGCTGGCATCCCTGTTTGATGAGCATGTCGGCCCTTACTTGGAAAAGCGCGAAGAAGCGTTTGACCAGCAAATGACGGCAGAGAACAACCAAAGCGCACTAGAGCTGGACAAAAAAATCAGCGCCCGCCATGAGGAGCTAGAACCTGCGTTTGCCCCTTTGCCGCAAAAGTGGTTTGTGGAGGCTGATGCAGCAGCGGCTACGCAAAAAATGCAGACGCAACTGCAGCAGCTTTTGCAATCGCTTTATTTTGCCGACATCCAATGGAGCGATGTGGAGCCGCAAGCTCTCAACCACGTTGCCAACCGCATCCGCCTGAGCGTGCGTTTCAATGGGGTACCGCAGCAATTGCCGCGCTTGCAAGCGGCCTTGGCCCAGTTACCGCAGCGCATCAATGTGGACAATCTAGAGCTACGGGTCGTACCCGACCCACAACGCGGCGGCCAGCAGTTGGATATCCGCCTGCAACTGAGCAGCTTGCACCTTCAACCTATGCCCGAGGGGTGGAGCAGCGTGACAGCCAGCAGCAGCAAAAAAACCAACCCCTCCCAGAATTCCGGCAAATCATGATGAAAAAATTCTCTCCCCCCGTACTGCGCCAAGTGGCCCTGGCCAGCTTGCTTACCCCCAGCGTGGTGCTGCTCATGCCATCGGCCTTGGCACAGCCACAGGTGCCGATCAATCCGTTTACCGGCCAGCCGATGCAAACGGCCAGCCCAGCCAATCCGCCTACTCCTGCGGTAGCTTCTCCCGCCGCTGCGGCTCCCGCACCGACCGCCCCTGCCGCAAGCAATGCGCTGGCCACCCTGATCGGGGCCAGCAAGCCCCAGCCGGTGCCTGGCGCAGCCGTGGTCTCGACTCCGGTAGCAGTGCCTGCTGCTGCCAGTACGGCACCGAGCAGCCAGCCCAATGCACCGACTGCAGCCAAGGCCACGACGGCCGCTGCGGCCCAGCCTGCTGCCACCCCCAGTGTTGCCACTGCCCCCCTGCCTGCCACCCCCACCTTTGCCGGTGCGGAGCTGTCTAACACCCCCAACCCTGGGGTGACGCTCAAATTTGACAATGCTGACATCTACGATGTGTTGCAGGTGGTGTTGGGCGATATTCTCAAGCTCGACTACATCATCGACCCTTCTGTGCAGGGCCGGGTGACGCTCAAGAGCACTGGGGCCATCAGCATGGCCGATATTTTTAGCGCACTCGAAACCGCTTTGGCGACCAGCAATATCGCTATCGTGCGCCAAGGCAAGACCTACAAGGTGTTGCGCGATGCGGCGGCGGTGCGCGATTCGGTGGCTAAGCAAGGTGTGGGGCCTGCCTCGTTGGTGATGCAGATCATTCCGCTGCAATTTGTGCAAGCCAACCAGTTGGTGAACACCCTGCGCAATTTTGTCGGCCCACAGGCGGCCATCACCAACGACCCAGCCAATAAACACCTGATCGTGACCGACCGGCAAGCCAATGTGGACAAAATTATCGAGATGGTGAAGACGCTGGATGTGGACTATTTCAACCACATTCAAGTCAAGTTGCTACCGCTGTCGCACGCCGAAGCCCCCGAGATGGCCAAAGAATTGGAGGGGCTGTTCAAAACCTCGGGGCTGTTCAATTGGGCCGGTACCGATGCGGCCAAGGTGTATGTGCTGCCGGTGGTGCGGATGAATGCTTTGCTGGTCGCTACGGCCAACGAGAAGCTGATGCAGGCGGCCGAGCAATGGGTCAAAACCTTGGATGCCGAGCCGCGCAATGGTTTGGGGGCCTATGTGCATGTGTACCCGGTGGTCAACAGCAATGCCCAACATCTGGCCAGCATTTTGCAGCAGTTGTTTGGTGGTGCGGCCACCCCCAGCAACAATACCGGGGCTTCTGGCTTACCTTCGGCCAACAGCACGGCCTTTGGTAGCAGCAGCGCCGGAGGTGCAGGTGGTTTGGGTGCCACCGGTGCTACTGCTGGCACAACCAATGCCGCTGCTGGCACCACGCGCACGATTGAGCGCGGTGGTAATGTACCCAGTGCTGCGGGTAGCACCGGCAGTGCTACGGGCTTGGGTGGTGCGGTACAGGTGATTGCCGATGAAGTGAGCAACGCGCTCATTATTCGGGCTTCGGCGCAAGATTTTCAGCAAATTCGCAAAGTGTTGGAGCGCCTAGACTCGGTGCCGCGCCAAGTGCTGATCCAAGTGATGGTGGCCGAAGTGACCCTGACCGATACCTTGCAATATGGGGTCGAATGGTGGCTGAAGTCTGCGCTGTCGCACAACGGCAAAAGTTGGCCCGGTTTTGTCGGTCTAGAGGGGGCTTTGGCACCGCGGGCCACCAGCGCCAGTGGTGCTACGCCTGCCGTGTTAGGCAATAGCTCGGGCCTGAACTATGCGGTGTTTGGCAGTGCCGGGCAGGTGATTGGTATGTTGAACCTGTTGGGCCAAGATACCGATGTGAACATCTTGTCCACTCCGCATGTCTTGGCCAGTGACGGCAAAATTGCCAAGGTAGAAGTGGGGAACGAAATTCCCGTCATTACCCAAACCGTGTCCACCCCCTCCACTGGCACGCTGTTGGGTGGCAGTTCCTTCTCTACCTCCAACTCGGTGCAATACCGCCCCACCGGTATTTTGTTAGAGGTCAAGCCCAACATTACGTCTTCGGGTAATGTGTCCTTGAGCATTGCCCAAGAGGTCAGCAGCATTGGTAACCCGGTTTCAACGGGCGGCTCGCAATACCCGAGCTTCTCGAAGCGCAAGGTTACGACCGACATCACGGTAGAAGATGGCAAAACCATCATGTTGGCCGGTCTGATTCAGAATAAGAACAACAACGAGGCGGTGGGCTTGCCTGGTATCAAAGATATTCCGATTTTGGGCGGCTTGTTTGGCTCGACCAAAAAGGTGAATGAAAAAACCGAATTGCTCATCACCATCACGCCCTACATCGTCACCAGCCGCGCTGAGGGCGAACGCCTGACCGGCACGTTCCAAGAGGGCTTGCAAAAGTTGCGTGGCATGTTGATGAACAACCAGACCACCCCGGCCTTGAACAGCGATGCATTGCCCGTCAAGGCAGCCACCTTGCCTACGGCACAACCGCAATCGGTGGCCCAGCCCAGTTACTACGCTAACTGAGCTGTCTGTCTGAGCAGGCTGCCCCACCGGTACGTGTGGGGCGGGCTGTGTTTTTTCAGTGCCGAATCAAGTGGTCAAAGGCGCTCAGTGCGGCCTTGGCCCCTTCACCGGTGGCGATGATGATTTGCTTGTAGGGCACGCTGGTGCAGTCCCCGGCAGCAAACACGCCCGGCACATTGGTGTGGCCTTTGGCATCGATCACAATCTCGCCCATGCGGTTGAGCTCTACCGTGCCCTTGAGCCAATCGGTGTTGGGCAACAGGCCGATTTGCACAAAAATGCCTTCCAGCGCTACTTGCTTGATCTGGTCGTTGGTGCGGTCTTTGTAGGTCAGGCCGGTCACTTTGTGGCCATCACCATTCACTTCGGTGGTTTGGGCATTCAAAATGATGTCCACATTTGGCAAGCTGCGCAGTTTGCGTTGCAGCACGGCATCGGCTTTGAGTTCGGCGGCAAACTCCAGCACCGTGACATGGGCTACCACGCCGGCCAAATCAATCGCTGCTTCTACACCCGAGTTGCCACCACCAATCACCGCCACGCGCTTGCCTTTGAACAGCGGGCCATCGCAGTGTGGGCAGTAGGTCACGCCCTTGGTGCGGTATTGCTCCTCGCCGGGCACGTTCATGTTGCGCCAGCGTGCGCCGGTGGCCAAAATCACTGCCTTGCTGCGCAGGCTGGCACCATTTTCCAATTGCACCTCGATCAGGCCGCCCACTTCGGCTGCTGGAATCAGGGCTTTGGCGCGTTGCAGGTTCATCACATCCACGTCATAGTCGCGTACATGGTGCTCCATCGCGGCAGCCAGTTGTGGGCCTTCGGTTTTGCGCACCGAGATGTAGTTTTCGATGTCCACGGTATCGAGCACCTGGCCACCAAAGCGCTCGGCCGCGACACCGGTGCGGATACCCTTGCGTGCCGCATAAATAGCCGCTGCTGCACCAGCCGGGCCGCCACCGACAATCAGCACTTCAAACGGTTCTTTGGCATGGAGCTTGGTCGCTTCTTTGGCTGCAGCGCCGGTGTCGATCTTGGCCACAATCTCGGCCAGCTCCATGCGGCCTTGGCCGAATTTTTGACCGTTCAAGAAGATGGTGGGCACGCCCATGATCTCGCGCGCCTCAATCTCGTTTTGGAACACACCGCCATCAATCGCCGTGTGCGTGATGCGTGGATTGAGCACGCTCATCAGGTTCAGCGCCTGCACCACGTCGGGGCAGTTGTGGCAGCTCAGGGAGTAATAGGTTTCAAAATGGAACTCGCCGTCCAAGGCACGCACCTGCTCCAGCAGGTCGGCGGCTTCTTTCGACGGATGACCGCCCACTTGCAGCAGGGCCAGCACCAGCGAGGTGAATTCATGGCCCAGTGGCACGCCAGCAAAGCGCAGGCCGGTATCTTGGCCCGGATTGGTAATCAAGAACGAGGGCTTACGCACATCGGCCTCGTTCTTTTCTGTCACGGTGACTTTGTCCGAGACAGAAGCAATATCGTGCAGCAGTTCTTTCAGCTCGCGCGACGTGGCGCTGTCGTCCAGCGTAGCCACCAGCTCCACTGGGCGTTGCAGGCGCTCCAAGTAGGACTTTAATTGGGCTTTGAGGTTGTCGTCGAGCATGGAAAACTCCTGAAAAATCAAAATTTGGGCTAAAAAAAACCCAGGCGCCAGGCACCTGGGCGTTTGGAGGGGATTAAGACTGAGCGGCGCAGGCCGACGCAGAATTAGATCTTGCCGACCAAGTCAATCGACGGAGCAATGGTCTGAGCGCCTTCCTTCCACTTGGCAGGGCACACTTGGCCGGGGTTGGCGGCGGTGTACTGGGCAGCCTTGAGCTTGCGCAGGGTTTCGGACACATCACGGGCAATCTCGTTGCTGTGGATTTCAGCGGTCTTGATTTGGCCTTCGGGGTTGATGATGAAGGTGCCGCGCAGTGCCAAACCTTCTTCAGGAATGTGTACGCCAAAAGCATTGGTCAGGGTGTGGGTGGGGTCGCCCACCAGCGGGAACTTGGCCTTGCCCACAGCAGGGCTGGTTTCGTGCCAAACCTTGTGGCTGAAGTGGGTGTCGGTGGTGACGATGTACACCTCAGCACCGGCCTTTTGGAAGGCTTCGTAGTTGTCGGCCGCGTCTTCAATTTCGGTCGGGCAGTTGAAGGTGAAAGCGGCAGGCATGAAGATCAGCACAGACCACTGGCCCTTCAGGCTGGCATCGCTCACTTCAACAAACTTACCGTTGTAGAAGGCTTGGGTTTTGAAGGGTTGGACTTGGGTGTTGATCAGGGACATTGCGGTTTCCTTTCGGTGGTTGAAACTGAATATGGGATGAAGTATGGCCCAACTCGGTAGTGCGTTCCAATGGATTGCTTCGATGGATTCGATACCTTTTTTCTATGCTGCACGTTTGACGCGCAAGCCGCACAATAGCAACTTATTTTTTCACACCAGGAGCGCACCATGAAAGGTGACACCCAAGCCATTGGCCACTTGCAAGCCCAGCTGAAAAACGAGCTGACGGCCATCAACCAGTATTTTTTGCACTACCGCATGCTCAAACACTGGGGTTTTGACAAGCTGGCCAAGAAAGAATACGCCGAGTCGATTGGTGAGATGAAGCACGCCGATTGGCTGATGGATCGTATTTTTATGCTCGACGGCCTGCCCAATTTGCAAGACCTAGGCAAGCTGCAAGTGGGCGAAACGGTGCCCGAGATTTTGGCCTGTGATTTGCGCCTAGAGCAGGGCGCACAGGCCACCATCAAAGAAGGCATGGCCCACTGTGAGAGCGTGCGTGATTACGTCTCGCGCGATTTGTTACAAAAAATCTTGGACGACACCGAAGAGCACATCGATTTTCTGGAGACCCAGCTCGAACTGATCGACAAAGTCGGCTTGCAAAACTACCTGCAAGCCCAAATGGGCACGCCGGAATAAGCCGTTTCTTGCCGCCAATGGTGCTGCCGTTAGCCTACGGCGCGCACTTGCATTTGCCGTGCAGCAGCAGCCAAGGCCCGTTTGTTGCGTAGGCGTGGCACATGCACGGCTTTGGGTGCGCCGTTGATGGCCGATAGTCCCAGCATGAGGGTAACGGTGGGCGCTTCTGGGCGCTCGTCGACTGGTGGGTAGGGGCGGTAAATGCCATTGCCACCACCGACAAAGGGCACGGCATGGAACACCATGCGCACGCTGCCCCGTTGCCCCCCAAAGGGCAACACGCGCAACCGTGCGCCCAAGGCCAGCACCAGCCCCATCGGGCCTTCGCGGTGCAGCAAGTCGGTGCGTACGGCTTGCCAATGGAGGCCATCGTCTAGCGAGTATTGCCAGACACCGATTTGTGCGTCTAGGCGTTCTAGCACAATGCCTGCCAGCAGCGGCACTTCGCTGCAATGCAGGGCTACGATATCTTCGACGCTGTTGCCCCCCAGTGGGCTGTTCTGGGCATGGGAGCGGGCAGTGCGGATGTCAATGGGAGTGGTCACAGCAGGTTCCTTTGGAATGCGGCCATCATGCCGGGGACGTTGATAGCACTATTCAATCGGCAACTGCCAGTCTAAAAATAGCGCTGGGCTTCGTCTATCCCCCAAAAAGACTAGATGCAGTAGTGTCTTTGTGGGTAATACTTCACCCTTATGTCTGCCACCTTGCTGTTGGTCGATGACCATACTTTGTTCCGTACCGGCCTGCGCCTGATTGTCCAAGACCATCCTAGCGTGGCCCAGATTGCCGAGGCTGGCTCTATCGTCCAAGCCTGTGCGCTGGCTTTATCCACTTTGGATTTGGTATTGCTAGACATCCAATTGCCCGGCATGAGCGGTTTGGATGGCTTGCACCTGCTGCGCAAAAGCTATCCACAAGCCCGAATTGTGTTGGTGTCGGCCAGCATGGCCCCCGATGCGGTGCGCGAGGCCCGGCTGCGCGGTGCGGATGGCTTCTTGCCCAAATCAGCTGGCGCGCAGGATATTTTGAATGCCATCACTTTGGCGCTGGCTGGGCAGCCTTGTTTTCCGCCCGAGACGGCCTGCCCAGCCCAGGCTTGTCTGGGCGGTACCGCCAGTCCGACCTTAACCGCACGGCAATTGGATGTTTTGACTTTGCTGTGCAGTGGCAAGCCGAACAAGGTCATTGCGCGCGACTTGGGCCTGAGCGAAAACACCGTGCGCGTGCATGTGGCGGCCATTTTTAGCCAATTGGGGGTCAATAGCCGCAGTGCAGCGCTCTTACAGGCTCAGCGCTGGGGCTTGGTCAGTGCGCCGGTGCTGCACGATGGCAGCTTCTGACCAAATACCAGCGCTGCCCACGGCAGTGTCTGCAGTGCGCCAGAGTTGGCGTGATTGGGTGTTGGGGCCAGATTCGGACGAGATGTTGGCCGAACAGGTGTCGCTATTGCGCCGCAGCTTCCCCATGACTTTGGGTGCGTCGCTACTGACCTCTTTGGGCACGATTTGGGTGATGGGCTTGGTCATACCGTTGTACGCGGTTTTGTGGTGGTTTGCGGCCCATTTGCTGGTGGTCACGGGGGTTTATGCCGGTTTGCGCCCGTTGCCACGGGCGCATAAAACGCCACGCCAAGATGCTTGGCGGCTAACGCAGTGCATGGCAGCGATGGGCCTGATTTGGGGCAGTCTGGGACTGGTGATTTGGTGGTTTAGCCACGACTCGACCGATGCAGTGGTCTATTACGTCGGCATCCTTAGCACCGTGTCGTCGGGGGCTTTGGGCTTGGGGGCCCCGATGTACCGTGCCTACATTGTCTATTTAAGCTGTGCGGTGGTGGGTGCTTTGATCGCCTTGCTGTTGACCAAAGGCGCTGTGACCCTACCTGCTATGGCGATGGTGGGCGTTTATTACAGTCTCACTTGCTTGCACGCGCGTAATCTGGCCAAAGCAGCACGCGACAGTATTGAGATTAAATTTGAAAATCAGCGGCTGGTGGTGCAACTGCGCGCGCAAACGCAACGTGCGTTAGAGGCGCAAGAAGCAGCCGAGCAGGCCAATCAGGATAAATCGCGTTTTTTGGCGGCGGCCAGCCACGATTTGCGCCAGCCTTTGCACGCCATGGGCTTGTTTTTAGAAACCTTGCAACGCAGCCCGCTCAATGCCCACCAAACCTTGGTGTTAGGCCATGCACGCAATGCCTCGGGGGCGGCGGCAGAAATGCTGAGCACCCTGCTCGATTATTCACGCCTGGAGGCGGGCGTGATCAAAGCGCACCGTGCGCCGTTTGCTGTGCAGCCTTTGTTGTCGGCATTAGAGCAAGAGTTTGGGGGTCAAGCCGATGCAGCGGCACTGGTGTACCGTACCCGCGAAACCTCTGCGGCCGCCTTGGCCGATCGGGCCTTGGTCGATTTGGTGATGCGCAATCTGATTTCCAACGCCCTGCGTTATACCCACAAAGGCGGGGTGTTGATCGCTTGCCGCCAGCGCCGGGCACGGTTGGCGCTGGAAGTGTGGGACACCGGGATGGGCATTGCCCGAGAGCAGCAAGAGGAAATTTTTCGCGAGTTCCACCAATTGGGCAACCCGGAGCGGGATCGGCGCAAGGGGCTGGGTTTGGGCTTGGCGATTGTGAAGCGTTTGGTGGCCGAAATGGAGGGCACGCAGATTGAAGTGTGCTCGGAGGTGGGCCGGGGTTCGGTGTTTCGGCTGTGGCTGGATGCTTGGCATGGCCCCCTGTTGTTGGACGAACATGCCGACCGTGGCGATCAAACCCAGCGTTTGGTGGGCTTGCGCGTGTTGGCCATTGATGACGATGAAGCAGTGTGCTTGGGGATGCAGGCCTTGTTGCAGAGCTGGGGCTGTTGTTGCAGTACGGCTTCGTCGGCCCGCGAGGCGCTACAGGGGACGATGGCGGGGCGGGCCGCCCCCGATTTGATCATCACCGATTTCCGTTTGCGCGAGGGCGAAACTGGCAAAGAGGTGCTAGAGCAGTTGCGCGGCCATTGGGGGCAGCAGGTACCGGCCATCATCATGACGGGAGATACCTCGCCCCAGCGCCTGCGCGATGCCCAATCCACAGCGGCGCTGTTGTTGCACAAGCCCGTTTCCAGCGATCAGCTCATCAGCGCTATGGTGCAGTTGTTGCCTGAAAAAACGGAAGGTTGACGCTGGCTCAGCGTTCGCGTGGACGGCGGGGTTCGTTCGGGTCTCGCGGTTGCACGTCCGTCACATCGGCTTGCTCTAGCATAAAGCGCGAAAACTGGCTCTCGGGCCACTCGCCGGGCGTTTCGTGCTTCTCGGTCACATCGGTCACGTCCCCCTCGGTGCGGGTGCTGTTTTTGCGTGGAGCGGGCCACGCATTTTGGCTGCGCTGGTACATGGTGCGCCAACTGGCGCGTGGGTCTAGCGGCATGCTCCAAGGGCTGACGGAGCGGCCTGTCAGGCGTGCCCACAGGGCGCGCAAGCCCCACACCAGGGCTAACAGCAGGCCCAAGCCCACAACGCCCAGAAAAACCAGTACGCCCAGCAGTAATAAAACAGCCCGCAGGCTCCAGCGGACCAAGCCCGCAATCAAATCAGCCACAGCAATTTCCTTCGTCTGGCCGGATTTTAGGGAAAACCTCGTTCGCCTTTGTCAGAGCGACCACCATTCAGCCGCCACCAAGCGCAGGGCTAAGGCCAAAAAAACCAGTCCGGCCAAGGTGTCCAGCCAGCCTTGGGCTTGGGTGTGGCGTTGTAGCCAAGCGGCAAAGTGCCCAGAGAAGCAGGCAATGCCACCAAAGACCAGCAAAGTGGCCAGCATAAACACCAATCCCAACAGCACGATTTGGCTGGCGATGGAGCCTTGGGCTGGGTGGGTAAACTGCGGCAAAAAGGCCAAGAAAAACAGCAACACTTTCGGGTTGCTCAGGTTCATGAGCAAGCCGCGCCCGACCATGCGTGCCAAGCTGAGGGTGTTGGTTGCACTGGCTGCGGGTATCGGCTCAGGGTTGTTGTTGGCACGCTGGGGGCGCGGTCGCAGCGCTTGCCAAGCCAGCCAAGCCAAATAGAGCGCTCCCAGGATTTGCAGCACCCGAAAGGCCAGTGGCTGGGCCGCCAAAACAGCCGCCAGCCCCAAGGCGACGGCGCTGGTATGCACCAGCAGCCCTAAGCACAGCCCCAACACCACGGCCAAGCCCACGCGCACACCGCGCTGCATCGATTGCACCAGTACAAACAGATTGTCTGGCCCTGGTGTAAGCGCTAGCAGCAGGGCCACACCAAAAAAATTCAATACCGTGGAAAGTGTAGGCATCAGACAGCCCGTATTGGCTAGGGCGCTGTCCGGCGCAGTGGGCGTTGGCAACCGGGGCCAGCAAAGGGAGGGCTGTGCGCCGTCCAGCCGGGGCCGGGCGCATGTTGGGCGCAAACCAGCGCACCACCGCTGGCGTGTTGCCAGTAGTACCACGGCGCTGGTGCTGCTGCCAAACCGTGGGCCGTCAGTAATGCTGTCAGGGCCAGCGTCCACTGGCAGCAGGTGGTTTTAGGCACGGCCAATGATGGAGGCGGTGGCCATCAGCTCCTCTAGCAGGGCCAGCGAGACTTCACCCGAGACGGTATAGGGGTCTAGCTCGGCGCGCTCTGAGTATTTGAGCAGCGTAGAGTGGTTGATTTTGGACAGATTGGTTTGGCCCATCGTCCAGCAGGCAAAGCGGCGCTCGGTGATTTCTTGGTAATGCAGCAACTCTACTTGGCGGTGGCGTGGATCACGCACAATTTGACCGTACAGCGCGTTCACGGCAGAGCGACCGCCCTCAATTGCTTGTAAAAAAATGCCATCGCCATAGCACAGCACGCCGGTGATGCCGTTACCGGGATTGTGCTCGCGCGATTGGGCCAAGATGGTTTCAATCGCTTGCGGCGAGGTGTCGGCCACGCGGCTGGCATACAGTAAACGAACGAGCATGGCTTAGTTCTTTCGGGGGAGAAGCGACAAAAATTCGCGTCGCAAGGCCGAGTCTTTCAGGAACACGCCGCGCATGACCGAGTTGATCATTTTGCTGTCGGGCTCGCGCACGCCGCGCCAAGACATACAGAAGTGGCTGGCCTCCATCACAATCGCCAACCCATCGGGCTGGGTTTTTTCCATGATCAGGTCGGCCAGTTGGATCACGGCTTCTTCTTGGATTTGGGGCCTATTCATCACCCAATCGACCAAGCGTGCGTATTTGGACAGGCCAATCACGTTGGTATGTTGGTTGGGCATGATGCCAATCCAGATTTGGCCCATGACAGGGCAAAAATGGTGGCTGCAAGCGCTGCGCACCGTGAGCGGGCCGACAATCATCAACTCATTCAGGTGTTCGGCATTGGGAAACTCGGTGATGCTGGGCGCTGGGACATAGCGGCCCTTGAACACCTCCAGCAGGTACATCTTGGCCACGCGCCGGGCGGTGTCTTGGGTGTTGTGGTCGTTGTCGGTGTCAATCACCAAGCTGTCGAGTACGCCCTGCATTTTGGCCTCGACTTCATCCAGTAGCAGTTCTAACTCGCCTGGTTGTAAAAACTGGGCGATGTTGTCGTTGGCATGCGCGCGCTGGCGTGCCGCCTTGATTCGCTCGCGAATTTTGACGGAGACTGGAATGCCTGCGTCGGGGGTATCTGGTGTCATGCTGGCGGTCAGTGGTCGGTAAATGGCTTCATCCTACCAGCGCTTAGTAGTTTTTTCCGTGCAGCCACAAGGCAACCCGTATCAAGCCAAAGGCTATGCGGTCTAACAGGCGTATGCGCCACGGGCGTTGGGCATAGCGGGCCGGATCGAGCACTCGGCCTGCTTGTTGCATCGCTTCGAGCAGCCGTTGGCGCAAGCTCAAGGCAAAGCGGCTGTCCTCTAGCACTACATTGGCCTCGCGCGCCAACAGCAGGCTCAGGGGGTCTAAATTGGATGATCCTACGGTGGCCCACGGACGCACCGTTTCGGCATCGATCACCGCTACCTTGGCGTGTAAAAAGCTGGGTTCGTACTCGTGGATTTCGATGCCAGCCGCCAGTAACGCACCGTACACGGGCCGTGCGCCGTGGTATTGCAAAAAATACTCGTAGCGCCCTTGCAGCAGCAATTGCACCCGAACCCCACGCTGGGCGGCTAACACCAAGGCCCGGCGTAGTTTGCGCCCCGGCAAAAAATAGGCGTTGGCGATGATGATTTCTTCGCGTGCCGCGGCAATGGCCCGCAGATAGGCTTTCTCGATGCGGGTACGGTGGCGCAGGTTGTCGCGCAGTAACAAGCTGGCCTTGCGCGCGGAGGTACTGGGGGGCGGGCTGCGGTGCCGGGCTGCTTGGGCGGCCCGCAAAGCGCGTACGGCGGCTGGCAATTGGTAGTGGCGCATGTTTTGCAGGGCCAACATACGTTGCCAAAGCTGTTCCATGGTGTCGCTGGCTTGCAGCACCAAATGGCCCAGCGAAGGCCCATGCAGTTGCACGGCAAAGTCCAAACGGGGGGCTGTCAGCGGGCCGTGGTTGGGGTCATGAAAATCATCCAACACATTGATGCCACCGCAAAACAGCGTCTGTCCATCAATCACGCACAGTTTGCGGTGCAATCTGCGCCAGCGGCTAGGCAACAACAGTCCCCACATGCCCAAGGGGGCATAAACCCAACAACGCACCCCAGCCGCGCGAAAGCGCAAGCGCCATGGTGCGGGTAAGCGTCCGGTGCCAACTCCATCCACCACCACGCGCACATGCACACCGCGTTGGGCTGCGCGTTCTAGGGCCTCGGCCACGGTGGCTCCAGTGCCAGTAAAGTCAAACAAATAGGTTTCAAACTGCACATCGGTGTGTGCTGCATCCAACGCGGCAACCAGTGCCGGAAAGAACTCTGCGGCCCCTTGGAGCAAGCGGATTTCTGGTTCCTGCACGGCATTCAGATCTTGCACCGCCACTTGTTTTTACACCCGGAACTCGGCCACCAGCGGCAAATGGTCGGACATGCGCCACCAGTTGCGCCCGCGCGGTACTTGGAGCCCCAGCGGCTCTAGGCCGCGCACATACACATGGTCTAGCTGCACGATGGGCAGCCGGGCCGGGTAGGTAAAAGCCCGGTGCGCTGGGGTTTCCTCGTACTCGTGCAGGCCGAAACCGGCCAACATGCGTTTGATTTGCTGGCCCCAATCGTTGAAGTCTCCAGCCACCACCAAGGGGCTGTTGCTGGGCACTTCACGTTCGATAAATCCTTGCAAGCGGTGGATTTGGCGCACCCGGCTGCCTGGAATCAGGCCCAAATGCACCACCACCACATGCACGGGTTGCGCTTGTATCTCTAGCTCCACATGCAGCAGCCCGCGTTGCTCAAAACGGTGGTCAGAAATATCTTCGTGCTGGTGCCCCAGCACCGGCCAGCGGGTAAGTAAGGCGTTGCCATGTTCACCATGCCGGGTGATGGCGTTGGTGCGGTAAACGGCGGTGTAGCCGTCCGGGGCCAAAAAATCGGCTTGGGGCATATCGGGCCAATGGGCAAAGTATTGGGCCTCGCGCCGGTGTAGTTTGCGTACCTCTTGCAGGCAAATGATGTCGGCATCCAACTGCTGTACGGCTTGTCCCAAGTTATGAATTTCGAGTCGCCGCGTTGGGCCTATGCCTTGTACGCCTTTGTGGATGTTGTAGGTGGCAATCCGCAAATGCTCAGGCTGGCGTGGTGGCAAAACCAAGGAGGACATATTCATCAGGGTTTGGGTGCAGCGGTGCGTGTCGGGATAGCTGGGGGCAGTGGTTTGGCTTGCAGGGTACGCAGTTGTTGCACCAAATGGTTATGGGCATCTAAAAAAGCAGCGGCAATCACTTTGCCTTCGTTGGTGTTGCTCCAACCGGCCCCAGCCGCCCCGCCCAACTGGCCCAGCACCAGCCCGCCCACCCCCAAATCGGTCGCGCGGGCGGCACCAGTGGCCGCCGCTACTTGCTCGGTGGTCTCGTTGTCGGACAGCAGCAGCGCGGTTTGTGCCTCTTTGAACTTGACCTGTTCGGCCAGTCCGATCAGCCCGGCCATGTCGCGCAGCACTGGAATCAGCGCCAAAATGCCCGCCAGCCCTTGGCCCGCATTTTGTTCGCTGAAGGTCAGGCTGGGGGTTAGGGTGTATTGGGCCTCATAGCCACGCCCTTTGGCGATGGTGGAGCCCTCTTGGCGCAGTACGCCAGCTTCTTTCAACTCTTGCTCTTGCACTGTGCCACGCAATCCGGCGGCCCGATCTACTATCCGTAAGCAACCGCTTTGTTGTGCCAGCAGTTTGACCAACGGCACCGGCGAGGCGGGCAAATGCCCACCAGCCCCCATGACGTAGCCATGTGGGTTTTCTGCCAGCGCCACTGTCGCCACGGGCGCATCGCAGCGCACCAACTCGGCTGCCGCTCCTTGCGCACCCTGTGGACCAGCGGAGCCGGTCACGACCGAACCACCTTGGCCGAGTTCGATTTTCTTCTCCCCACAGCCTGCCAGCCCCAAGGCCAAGCATGTCAGTACCACGACAAGCGGTTTGATTCTTGGCATGGTTTTATTCCTCACTGAAAAAATCGGAGTCCAAACGCTTCAGATGGTAAGTGGCAGCCACTGAAACGCCTAAATCATGTTCCACCATCAAGTCGGCCAGTCTGACCCCATCAATCAGCACCAAGCGGTATTGGCTGGAGGCCGCATAAGCCTTGGCCTCTTGGGTAAAACCGGACGTAGTGATGAATACGCCTTTGGTGGCCCGTTGGCCCGCCAATGCACCGACGAATTTCATGATTTCTGGGCGGCCTACCACCCCTTCCCAACGCTTGGCTTGGAGGTAAATCGAATCTAAGCCCAAGCGGTCTTCGTTGATGATGCCATCGATACCGCCATCACCCGATTTACCCACGGCCTGCCCAGCCTCTTGGCGGCTGCCGCCGTAGCCCATTTTGATCATCAGTTGTACCACCAACTGTTCAAAAAACACTGGGCTGCAAGCCTTGACGGAGGCCAACACCTCATCAGCCAAGGCGCGGCGCAGGGCTTGGTGGGCTTGTTCAATCGCTTCTTGGGGTGGAACTGGGGGGGGCATCTGGGCTAAAGTGTCGGGTGGGGCAGAAGCAGCTTCCGGCATCTCGTCTGGGGCTTGCAAGGGTGACACGGCCAGATATTCTGGAAACTGTTGTAGCAGCGCCATGGTGATGCGGGCTGGTTGCTGTGCCAACACCTCTAGCCCGCGTGTGGTGATCTGGAAAGCTCCTCTTTTGGGCAGCTCTAATAAGCTGGCTTTCTTCAGGTGGGTTTTAGCCCACGCCAAGCGGTTGTAAAACAGCGGCGCTCGGCCACTGGGCAAGAGTTGCGCTTTTTCTGTCTCTGTCAGCGCATATTGCTGTGCTATGGCTTCTACGGCCTCCCGAAACTCATGCACCTTGCCATCGCTGGCAAATTGCAACAAGGGCAGCATCAGGGTTTGAAAATCAGGAATAGACATGCCAAGCCAGAAAAAAAGGGCACCACTAAGGTGCCCTTGCATTCTGCCTGCAAACGAGGTGCAGTCGAGGTCGGTTAGGCTGCCTTCACGGCATCGGGGTTGCGCAAGCGGATGTGCAGCTCGCGCAATTGCTTCTCGTCCACCGGGCTGGGGGCTTGGGTCAGCAGGTCTTGGGCGCGCTGGGTCTTGGGGAAGGCGATCACATCGCGGATGGATTCTGCGCCGGTCATCAGCGTAATCAGGCGGTCCAAACCGAAGGCCAAGCCACCGTGCGGAGGCGCACCGTATTGCAGTGCGTCGAGCAGGTAGCCAAACTTGGCGCGGGCATCTTCGGGGCTGATATTCAGGGCTGCAAACACCTTGCTTTGCACATCAGCACGGTGAATACGCACCGAGCCACCGCCCAACTCCCAACCATTGAGCACCATGTCGTAGGCTTTAGCCAAACAAGCACCAGGGTCGGTGTCCATCAGGTCTTCGTGGCCGTCTTTGGGGCTGGTGAAGGGGTGGTGTACGGCAGTCCAGCGGTTTTCTTCTTCGTCGTGCTCAAACATCGGGAAGTCCACCACCCACAGCGGAGCCCAGCGGTCTTCAAACAGGCCGTTTTTCTTGCCAAACTCGCTGTGGCCCACTTTCAGGCGCAGCGCGCCGATGGAGTCGTTGACCACCTTTTCTTTGTCGGCACCAAAGAACAACAGGTCGCCATCTTGGGCGTTGGTGCGCTTAAGAATCTCGGCAATGGCGGCATCGTGCAGGTTTTTCACGATGGGCGATTGCAGACCTTCGCGACCCTTGGCCACTTCATTGACCTTGATCCAGGCCAAGCCCTTGGCACCGTAGATTTTGACGAACTCGGTGTACTGGTCAATCTCGCCGCGCGAGATTTGCGCGCCACCGGGCACGCGCAGTGCTACCACGCGGCCACCCTTGGTGGTGGCAGGGGTGGAGAACACCTTAAAGTCCACATCCTTCATGACTTCGGTCAGCTCGGTAAATTCGAGCTTGACGCGCAGGTCGGGCTTGTCTGAGCCAAAGCGGCGCGCCGCTTCGTGGTAGCTCATGATCGGGAACTCGCCCAAATCGACGTTCAGTTGTTGCTTGAACACTTCGGTAATCATGCGCTGGAAGATGGCACGGATTTCTTCTTCGTTCAAGAACGAGGTTTCGCAGTCAATCTGCGTGAACTCGGGCTGGCGGTCGGCACGCAGGTCTTCGTCGCGGAAGCACTTGGTGATTTGGTAGTAACGGTCGTAACCGGCCACCATCAGCATTTGTTTGTAGAGCTGGGGCGACTGCGGCAGCGCAAAGAATTGGCCGTCGTGTACACGGCTGGGCACCAAGTAATCGCGTGCGCCTTCGGGGGTGCTCTTGCCCAACATCGGGGTTTCGATGTCGATAAAGCCTTCTTGGTCTAAGAAGTTGCGTACTTGGATGGCAGTTTTATAGCGCAAGATCATGTTGCGCTGCATGTAGGGGCGGCGCAAGTCCAGCACGCGGTGCGTCAGGCGGGTGGTTTCGGACAGGTTGTCTTCGTCGATTTGGAACGGAGGCGTAACCGAGGGGTTGAGCACATTCAACTCGTGGCACAGCACCTCAATCTTGCCGCTTTTCAGGTTGTCGTTGGTCGTGCCTTCGGGGCGGGCGCGCACCAAACCTTTGATTTGTACACAGAACTCGTTGCGGATGCTCTCGGCGGTTTGGAACATCTCGGGGCGGTCGGGGTCGCACACCACCTGCACATAGCCTTCGCGGTCACGCAGGTCAATAAAAATTACACCACCGTGGTCGCGGCGACGGTTCACCCAGCCGCACAGGGTAACGGTTTGGCCCAACAGGGCATCGGTCACAAGACCGCAATAGTGGGAGCGCATAGCCATGACAAAACTTCCAGCGCCGTTGCAGGCGCGTTAGGGGTTGGGGGGTAGCTGGGCCGCAGCTACCGCCAAGGGATCAACAGGGGCTACCACCCCCATAGAGACAATGTAGCGCAGCGCTGCATCGACGCTCATTTCCAGCTCGACGCATTCGCTTTTGCGCACCATGACAAAGTAACCGCCCGTGGGGTTGGGTGTGGTGGGCACATAGACGCTGACAAACTCGTCGCGCAGGTAGCTGGCTACTTCGCCTGCTGGTGCGCCAGTGATGAAGCCCAGTGTCCATACGCCTTCGCGTGGCCACTGCAACAGCACCGCCGTGCGAAAAGCGTTGCCACTTTCGGAGAACAGCGTGTCCGATACCTGCTTGACGCTGGAGTAAATCGAGCGCACCACCGGAATGCGGTGTACGACCGCATCACCCCACTCCACCAATTTGCGCCCAGCAAAATTGCTGGCAAACGCACCCACGGTGAGCAAAATCAGCAGCGTGAGCAGCACGCCAAAGCCGGGCATATGAAAGCCCAACACCTTATCCGGGTGCCAGTCTTGCGGCAGGATGAGCAAGGTTTGATCGAGCAGCCCCACAATCCAGTTGAGCACCGACAGCGTGATCGCTCCAGGAACAATCACCAGCAGGCCGGTGAACAGCCATTTGCGTAGGGCAGACATGGGCAAAACCTTAGGCTTTGGTGGCAGTGCTTGCGCTGCTGGCGCTGTCGGTAGCCGGGGCCGCTTTGGCGGCCTCGGTGCTGGGTGCGGCAGCCGCTGGTTCGGCGCTAGCGCCGGTTTTATCGCTGGTGGCCGGTGCAGTGGTGCCGCCGCTGCCGCCACGGAAGTCGGTCACGTACCAACCAGAACCCTTGAGCTGAAAGCCCGCTGCAGTCACTTGTTTGCTGAAGGTGTCGGCACCGCAAGCCGGGCATTGCGTCAGGGGTGCATCGGACATTTTTTGCAGCACATCCTTGGCATGGCCACAGGAGCCGCACTTGTAGGCGTAAATAGGCATGTTTTGGACTGAAAATGCAAAGCTTTCAATTATAGGCTGCCCTCTTGACGCTGCAGTGCTGCTGCGCTAACCACCCATGTTTAGTGGGTCGGGCTGCCTTGGTAGTGTGGCACATGGCCTTTGTGGTCGGGGATGAACTGCGGTAGCAAAGAACCGGCCAGCATCCCCACTAAGGCGGCTAACAAGCCCGCCAACTGCTGCGGAAAAGCCTCGGACAGCATGGGGCTGGCAATGAACAGCAACCAAACGCCCAAGCCCAATACCACGGCCAGCAAAGCTCCTTGGGTGGTAGCACGTTGCCAATACAGGCCAAACACCAATGGGATAAAAGCCCCCACCAGTGGCACTTGGTAAGCACCCGACACCATCTCGTAAATGGAGGTGCCTTGCATGGTGATGGCATAGGTGAGTACACAAGCGGTAAACACCAACACCGACATCCGCATGGCCTTGAGCGTGAGGGCATCACTCATGCCGGGGCGTAGATTGCGCAAAATGTTTTCGACAAAGGCGGTGGAAGGGGCCAACAAGGTGGCCGAAGCCGTAGACATGATGGCCGACAGCAATGCGCCAAAAAAGGCAATTTGCAGCACCAAGGGCATGCGTTCCATCACCAATGTGGGCAAAATCTTTTGTGGGTCGTCTTGCAACAAGGCCCGGGCAGTGTCGGGCATGATGAGCACGGCAGAGGCCACAACAAACATGGGGATAAAGGCAAACAGCAAATAGAGCAAGCCACCAATGACGGGGCCAATGCGGGCGGTGCGGGCGCTGTCTGACGACATCACGCGCTGAAACACGTCTTGCTGTGGAATTGAACCCAGCATCATGGTGATGGCCGAAGCGATAAAGAAGCTCCACTCTTTAAAACCACCGTCTTGCGGAAAGAACTGGAACTTGCCCTCGCGTGCAGCAAAGTCCACCACCTTGTCGGCTCCACCGGCCAAATCAGCGGCAAACCAGGCAATGGCAATCAGGCCCAAGCCAATCACAATCATCTGCACAAAATCGGTCAGGGCGACCGACCACATGCCACCGTAGAGGGTGTACACCAACACCACCAGCGTGCCGACCACCATGCCCACCGTCATGGGCATCGCTCCTTGGGTGAGCAGGTTGAACACCAAACCCAAGGCAGTGACTTGCGCTGCGACCCAGCCCAAATAGCTAAAAATAATGATGATGGAACACAGCACTTCTACCGCGCGGCCATAACGCTGGCGGTAGTAATCGCCTAGCGTAATCAGGTTTTTTTGGTACAGCTTGTAGGCAAAAAACAGCCCCACCAGTACCAAGCACATCGAAGCGCCAAACGGGTCTTCGACCACAGCCCCCAGCCCTTGATCGACAAAGCGTGCTGACACACCCAGCACCGTTTCCGAGCCAAACCAAGTAGCAAAGGTGGTGGCAATGACCACGGCCAGCGGCAGGCTGCGCCCCGCCACGGCATAGTCAGCGGTGTTGTGTACCTTGGTGGCAGCAAACAGGCCCACGGCGATCGAGGCCAGCAAATACAGAACGATGAAGGTAATCAGCATGGGCAACTCCGCCAAGCCGGAAGTGAAAAATGCCGCGCATTATCCGGCCAAGCGGCTTGGCCTAAAACACCCGCACGCGAATAATCAATTGCATCACCAGCAGGCCCAGCACAAAACCACCACCACCATACAGCAAGGCTTGCAGCAGCCGATTGGTGCGACGTTGTTCTTGCAGCAGTTGTTGCAGCTCGCTCGGGGCTGTGGTTTTGGCGCTGCGTTGCTGCATTTGCTCGAACCACAGGCGCGGCAATGCCGGTAGCAGTTTGGCGTAATGCGGTGCTTGGGCGCGCAACTCTTGCCACAGGCGCTGTGGCCCCATTTGGTCGAGCATCCACTTCTCTAAGAAGGGTTTGGCGGTGCTCCACAAGTCCAAGTCGGGATCGAGCTGGCGGCCTAAGCCTTCGATATTGAGCAGTGTTTTCTGCAACAGCACCAGCTGCGGTTGGATTTCGACATTGAAGCGCCGTGAAGTTTGGAACAGCCGCATCAATACCATGCCCAACGAGATTTCTTTCAGTGGGCGGTCGAAATAGGGTTCACAGACGGTGCGGATGGCGGCTTCTAGGTCGTTGACGCGCGTTTCTGCTGGCACCCAGCCACTTTCAATGTGCAATTCGGCCACGCGCTTGTAGTCGCGCCGGAAGAACGCGGTAAAGTTTTGCGCCAGATATTCTTTGTCGATTTCGGTCAGTGAGCCGACAATGCCAAAGTCTAAAGAGATGTAGCGCCCTAGCGTTTCGGGGGCCAAGCTGACTTGGATATTGCCGGGGTGCATGTCGGCATGGAAAAAACCATCGCGGAACACCTGCGTAAAGAAAATGGTCACGCCATCGCGTGCCAGTTTGGGGATGTCGACCCCAGCCTCGCGCAGTTTATCCACTTGGCTGATGGGTACGCCGTGCATGCGCTGCATCACCATGACTTCGGGGTGGCAAAAGTCCCAGTAAATCTCGGGGATGAGCACCAAGTCCAAGCCGTCCATATTGCGCCGCAGTTGGGCGGCGTTGGCGGCTTCGCGCACCAAGTCCAGCTCGTCGTGCAGGTAGTTGTCAAACTCGGCCACTACCTCGCGCGGTTTGAGGCGTTTGCCATCGCTGGACAGCCTTTCCAGCCAACCAGCCATCATGCGCATCAGCGCCAAGTCTTTGTCAATGACGGGCAACATGCCGGGGCGCAACACCTTGACAGCGACTTCGTGCAGCTGGCCGTGCCGGTCGCGCAGGGTGGCAAAGTGGACTTGGGCAATCGAGGCGCTGGCTACGGGCACTTGCTCAAACGAGACGAAGACCTCGGCCAAGGGTTTGCCAAAGGCGCGTTCAATCGTGGCTACAGCCACGTTGGAGTCAAACGGCGGTACGCGGTCTTGCAGTAAGGCCAACTCATCGGCAATATCCGGTGGCAGCAAATCGCGCCGGGTAGAAAGCACTTGGCCAAATTTGACAAAAATCGGCCCTAGGCGCTCCAAGGCTTCGCGCAGGCGTTGGCCGCGTGGTGCGCGCAGGTTGCGCCCAACCGAGACAATGCGCGCCAGCAGATGCAGCCAGCGGTGCTGAAAGCTACTCAGTACCAGTTCATCCAGACCATAGCGCAGCGCCACCCAAACGATGGTGGCACCCCGAAGCCAGCGGTTCATGGGATGGTGCGGTCGTCCGACCAAGTGGGCGCTGCACCGGGGCTGTGTGCGGCACTGTCCATGCCTTGGGCTGCAGCCATGCGATTGCCGACAAACTGGCGCAAGGCTTGTGCCAGCCCACGTGCGCCATCACACAGGGTGCGGGCGGGTACATCGCCCAACAGGCGGGCCAAGTCTTCTTCAATGTCCCAGCGCAGGTTGTCGGACAGCCATTGGATGTCACCGGCAAACTGCACGTCACCATCAATGCGCACGGCTGGGCGCTCACCGCGCAGGGCCAGTTGGGCCAAACCCAAGGGCGAGTCTTGCATTACCTCCAGGCGTAAATCAGGGGTGATGTCGTCATCGATAGTGTCAAATAGGCCTGCGGGCGTGACTTGCAACGTGACGAAAAAGTGTCGCCACTGCACTTGCACAATGCGCCCACGTTGACGCTCTAGGCGCTCCATGGCCGCAGGCTCTTGCTGCAGCACATGGTTGAGCAGCAGCACGGCGCGGTGCTGTACCTCATGTACCAGCCAAGGGGGTGGGACAAGGGCGGGGGCGAGGCGCTCAAAGACGCTGCCCAACATAGAAAAAAGGGACTGTGGTGTTGCCATTAAATGTTCCGAGAAATCCCGACATTTATGCCGGGGATGAAAGTAGTGCAGTCCATAGACTGTGTGTTAAGTGTATGTATGATGTGGGCATGAAGAGATCGAACTTCTTTTTGCCTGAACCTGCTGTGGCAGCGTTGAAAGCCTTGTCAGAAAAAACGGGCTTGTCGGTATCTGAGCATATCCGCCGTGCTATTGATGAATATCTAAAACGCCACCAATGAGTACCAAGGTCTACTGTTACCGCGTCAAGTCCTTGAATGGGTTGCTGAGTCAGCAAGCGCGGGCGGTGAACTTTGTCTGGAACTTTTGCAACGACACACAAAAGCACGCCTTGAAGTGGCGCAAACCTTGGCCTACTGGTTTTGACTTGAACAAACTCACTACCGGCAGTAGCAA
>CAYZGT010000024.1:0-37913 GCA_964478155.1 uncultured Simplicispira sp. | reverse complement strand
CGCGCTCGTAATCGTCTTGGTGTGTAGCGGTCATAGCGATGCCTTTGCTAAATCGCGAACTTCATTGATACGGCCAACGGCTTGCATCAAGCGTTGGTGGGTCTCTGGGCTAAGGGGTTTGCCCTTGCCCATGTCGCTGGCCAGCACGGCCACCAGCATGGCTTCGCGCTCCAGAATCTCTAGGGCTTGGCTTGGCGCGATGGCACGGGCTAGGCGCTTTGGCTCGCGGCCTGTACGCTGCTTGGGCGGAAACAGTGCGGTCATGTCCAAGCCCATCGCGGCGCTGATTTCATGCACCGTGCAACCGGCAAAGCAGTGCAGCAACACACTGCCTTCCGGGGTTTCGCGCACGCTCAGGCTGGGGCCTTTGTCCGCATGGGCTGGGCAGCGGGCGCTCCATTGCCCGGCTTGGCGCTGGCGCACTTTTTCAAGGCGGGACAGCACAGTTTCGATAGGGGCGCTACTCATGCTGGCTCCCTGTTTGGCTATTGATAGGCAAGCCTTCGGCCTTACCGCCCACAGGCGGCTTCTGAAAATGGGTCATTTGTTACCTCTTAGGTGAGGGCTTCGGGGGTGTCGGTGGGGCGGCTGGCGATGAACTCGCGCAGCATGGTCGTGGCAATCACCAAATCAGTCAGGCGCTCGGCGGCATCGGCTAGGCCGGGGCCAGCTTGCTCGCGTAGGTCTTCCGTTGTGGCCTCGATCTGGGCATCCAGCCAGTGCAGGTAGGTGGCAGTGGCGCTCATTTCTTCGCCCCCTTGGCTTGGTCAGCCGCATCGCGCAAGATCGCTGCCGTCATCAATGCCGCTGCAAACTCGCGGGCCGATTTGGTACACAACTTCACATGGAAGCCATCGCCATCTATCGCCATCCCGAGGTTGATTTCACCGGGGTTGGTGGCTGAAATGAACGCGGGGCCACCCACCTTGGCCGAAGCTGCCAACCGGCCATTCCTGCCGTACAGGTCTAGGCCCGCCACAAAGCAGATGTCGGGGTTGAATTTTGGATAGTTCATGCTGCACCCCCTTCAGCCTGCATGGCATCCGCTTGGGCCACCAGTGCAGCGGCCAATTGGCGGGCGGTGTCTGGGGTCAGTTCAACGCCGAAGTTTGTCCATGCGTTGCGGTCGATAAAGTGCAGCGCCAGCCGGTCGGGAAACACCATTGAGGGTGATACGGTGGCCGCGCTGTTGCTGCTGACCAGCTCGATAGTGGTGGGGGCGGGGTTACGCATGGGCCACCTCCAAAGCGTTGAGCGCTTGCAAAGCTTGGCGCAACTTGCGCCTGGCTTGGGCCACGTTGTCACGGCGAACGTAGAAGCCAGCCAGATTGATACTGGTGACGGCTTGCAGCAGGGCGTGGGCCTGTGTTTCTTCGGTCGTGGTGGGGGTGATGTTGGCCGGGGCGGCCTGAGATACGGGCGCAGCGCTACGGCTGGCCACAGTGGGGCGGTGCATGGTTGCTCCTTGTCGAGACTTTAGAACCACCAGATGCCTTACGAAGGGCAATTGGTGGGCGTGGCGGTTCGTAACACGGGACAAGCCGTGCGAGCGTCCTTGCGGATAGCTCCCACCACGCCCATAAACCATGCGGAACCCGTGCAAGCGCACCAGTCCCCAATAATTCAGGCATGACAAAACCCCGCTTACGGTGGGGGCTGCAACCACTTGTCCTAAGGCGTTACGACACGCCGGGGCTTTCGCCTTGGTGCGGATTGTGCCACGGCTTGGGCCGGTGGTGCAAACCATCGTGCGCTTGGGATTTGTAGCCACTGTAGCCGCGTAGCCAGTGGTGACTACATGGTCGGTCGTGCAAACCAGCGCCAGCCAATTGACGGCCTGCGCTGTGGTGGCAGAATACGCGGTGTTCTGTGCGCCTGTCGTGGTCTTTTGATTGCGGCGGGCGTTTTTCGTTGCCAAGATCATGCCACCTCCTGATTCAACTGGTACTCGGCCCATTCGCCAGCTACCCAGCGCACGCCTTTAGGAGTGAAGTAGCAGCGCTGGTAGGCGTAGCCGTTCTTTTCTCCAGCCTTCACTTCAAAGCGCCCGGCCACCTCATGGTTCTTGTACGGCATGAGTTTGCCAGCCAGTCGGTACATGATCTTTTCTTGGATCAAAAAATCGCGGAACCGGGCTTCGTTGGCCTTGAGCAGCTTGGCTACCTCGCGGAATCCCTTTAAGCCTTCGGCCTCGACGTAGTTGTCAACGAATGCCACCTTGGGCGCAGCGATGGCAAGCTGGGCCTGCTGCTGCTCAATTTGCTCGGCCTGCTTGGCTGCCAGCATCAGGGCACCGGATAAGGTGTTTGGTATTTGGAAGGCTGGGGCGGCCACTTGCCCCATGCTGTAGCTGCCGGTCTTGCGGATGGATGGCAGCACCTCGCTAGTTACCCACTTTTTGAAGCGCTTTGCCTCTGGCTTGCGGCTTGTGAGGATTAAGCTGTACAGGCCGGACTCGCTGATGATGAGCATCTCTTGTTTGCCGGACGGGGTGTTGACAGTGGCAATACCCTTTTCGTCGGCATCTAAGCCGCTATCAACACGATCAGGACGACCGCTAACGGCTAGTGATACGTTGACTATGCTCAATGCCATGCACGCATCAGCCGCAACAAACCAAGGCTGGCCATCGCGCAGCAGGCCGCGCAGCGTGAACTTTTCCTCAAAGGTGAAAATTACCAACGGCGCATCAGTGGTGCTCAGTTTGGTGGGCATGATTACAGCACCTCCAGCAGCGCACGAATATCAGCGGTCTTCCATGCAAGACGGCCATTGACGCGGATAGGGCGCAATGGGCCAGTACCGTCCCTGCAAGCCCAAATCCGCAGGGTCTGAGGCGACCGATTCAGGTGCTGGGCGGCTTCAGCAGTCGGTAGCGCAGTACGAGTTTCCAGCGCCAGCGGGCGAATAACTTTCGTAGCCATCTAAAAACCTTTTGGTTTGTTGAAGATGGTTGTTAATTATTCGCACAAACCTACGGCTTGCACCTTAGACCGCCTTATGCCGCCTTGTCCCGTCTTATGCCGCCTTACTCCGTCTACTGGCGTGGTCGCAATCTGTCCCTGAGATTTTTAACGCTCAACTCGTGCGCTCGGTCATTACTGTCTATCCACTGAATTCCATTTTCAGTTACGCCAACTAATGGCGGCCTCGGTTGTTTTTCTTTCGCCCAACTTTGAAGTGTGGCAAATATCGTCGGCACGTCATTGCTACCCTGGCACGCGCGCTGTGCGGCTTCGATAAGGGGGGTAAGCAGGTCACGTCTGCGCTTAGGCTGAGGTGCTTTGACAGGCTCATCCACAGCGGGGGCTACCAACGCCAGCAGTTGCTTGGATTCGCTGGGAGCTGGCATGGATAAATTTGATTTATTAAAATGGAAATTAGGAAAACAACCACGGGCAATAGCCCATGAAATCACTTCATCTGGCTTAAATTTAGGTTCAAGATGATGTTTGTACTTCGGTGTGGTGTAGTGAGCAATCGGTGTCAGTTTTCCCGCTGTGATTGCATCCTCAATTATTTGAATCAAGCCTACACCTTCAGGAACTGGGCGTATTACATGTCCTTCAGTTTTATTCTCAATCAAAAAATGGCCACCCCCTAAATCGTGGGCCACTTGAGTTTGCAAATCAATCAAGCACACACCCAGCGATGAAGGCGGGTGACCGCACTTATCGGGCCACAGGCCAGCTAACAGCCATTGAACTTCGCTAAAGCTCCATAAATCGCAATTGCGCCAGTATTTGGCGCGGTCGCTGCTGTAATCCATGTGCATCCTCCCGAATGCTGCAACCCGCAATAGGTGCCACCAGCAAGCCAGCGGGAGGTCTGGCGGTTCGGTTCGGTTTCGAGGCGTGCCTAGCTGGTGGCGAAAAGAGTCAGGCGTGGGCCAGTGTTTTGCGTGTGGCTCGGCGGGCCGGAGGTATGGCCTTGAGCTTGGATACATGGATGGTAGGAGCCATGCCTGCTGCTGCGGCCATATCCATCAGGGCATCCAGTGAAAAAAGATTCACCTTCCCCCGCATCAAGTCAGAGACGCGCGGCTGGGTGACACCAAACAGTGCGGCTGCTTGGGCCTGTGTCATGCCCTGTTGGTCGATAGCCTCAGTCAGGCTCATCATCAGGCTGGAGCGGGCGCGCATACTGGCCGCTTGCTGTGGTGTGTCCTCGATGGCATCCCAAATGCTGGTAAATCGCTGTGCTGTGGTCATGGTGCAATTTCCTTTATTAAGTCTTTAAGCCGTTTTTGGGCTAAATCTATATCTCGCTTGGCGGTCTGCTGATTTTTCTTCTGGAAGCAGTGCAGCACATAGACGGCATCGGCCAGTTTGGCGAGATACACCACGCGGAATGTTCCGGCTTCATCCCATATCCGAAGCTCCGTTACTCCTTGCCCAATACTCGGCATGGGCTTGAAGTCATCAGGCAGCAACCCGTGCTGCACGCGGTCTAGCTGATACCCAGCCTCTCGCATGGCACTAGGCGGAAAACTGCGCAAGTCATCCAAGGCAGTGCCCCTAAACTCAATTGATTTCATGGGCAAAAGTATATTTGTTTTTGTATATAACTACGACCACTCGGTACTACACCACGGCACGTAGCTTGCCCGGTTCGATGGCGCTATCAAACTGCACCCCGGCCAAGTGCAGGATATGGGCCTCTATCTGCTCTAGGAACGGGCGCAACGCATCGACACTGCGCGGCCTGTAACCTTCGGCGGTGGCGCTGGGTTTGTGCCCCATGACTTGGGCAATGGCCCCCGCTGGTGCCCCTGCCGCCTCTCCCAGTAGCGAAAAGCTGCGGCGCAACCCGTGCAAGGTCAGGTGTTCAATGCCAGCGCTTTGCAAGGCTTTCGCATGGCTAGCGCGGGTGTCGGTAATGCGTCCAGCCTTGCCCGTACTAGCAAAGACATACGGCCCCACTCTGGGCAAACTGTGCAGTAACTGCGCCAAATAGGGCGATAGCGGTATCGTTCTAGTGCTCTCTACTTTGTCGGCAATGGTCAGTTTGCGCCACTGAAAATCCACGTCCTGCCATTTGAGTGCAGCCATTTCTTCACGGCGGGCACCCGTCAATAGCAGGGCACGAAGGTAAGCACTGGCAGTACGGTTGCCAAGCTGCTCAACACCCAGCCACCAGCCGGACACCTGTGCAGCCTCTAGGGCATCGGTGCGGCGCTTGGTGCTGGGCAGGTTCTCTACGATGGCGGCGGCTTTGGCAGCTTCACGGTCGGTGAGGTTGCGGTACTCAGGCCGAACACTGCACCAGCGAAGGAAGCCTCGGAACATCATCAATGCACGGGTGGCTTGGTGTCTGCCTGCCACAGCTTCACGGTCAAACCAGATTTTGAGCGTGTCCTCGTTGACGTTCGCCAGCGCCAGCGCCATGAGCGGGTGCAGCGGGCCGGGTCTTGTCACCCCTTGACCGCGCTTTTTCTCTACGCCACCGGGGCTAGCCATCGCCTCTAGGTCGGCACGGTAGCCGGGCTTCCAGTTGTCTTTGCGCTTGGGCCTGCCTTGCTCTAGGTACAGGGGCCACAGTTCACCCACGGTCAGAACTTGGGCTTGCTTGGCAGCCTTGGCAGCTTCGCGGTCTGCCTGCTGCTGTCGCTCTATCTCTCTGGGGTCTTGCCCATTGTCCAACACCACGGCTAGGCGGCGCGCTTCGGCGCGTGCTTCCTCAATAGACCATATGCGAACGTCCCCAATGGTGCGGCGGATGGTCTGACGCTGGAGCTTGCGTTCAAAGACATAGGACTTCGCACCCGTGTTGGTGACGCGCACACGCAAACCGGGGGCCTTGGTATCTCTGAGGAACGCTTGCGCCTTCACGTCCGTGCGACACGTCAATCGCTCAATGGCACCTGCCGTCAGTTCGATGGCTTGAGTGGTGTCTGGCGTGTCGGCTTTTTTGGGGCGGGCCATGCGGGTTCCTTCGGTGGTGTTGGCTACACCAGAACCCGTGTAGCCACTGTGTAGCCACTTTTTGGCTATTTTGGCGAATATTTATCAACACTTGGCGGACTTTGCCAGTGGTGAAAAACACCTAATTTATTGATTTTTATAGGATAAATCAACAACAATCAACACTACCGAATCATTGTATCCCATCATTCGTAATGAGAAGGTCAGGTGTTCGATTCATCTCACCGGCACCAAGTAAAACAACAACTTAGCCACTTCTTCGGGAGTGGCTTTTTTGTTGGGCTGGCACGGAACTAGCGCGTCATATCCCTTGTCGGCATGCAGTTTTCTCGGTCTTTGGCACGATCGGCCGCTCAAACTCCGCACAGCTGGAATGGCATCCAAACATGGGGCAAACAACATCGATTCATGCCGACAAACACCACTGATCAACACTGCCAGAGGAACACCATACGCATATGCAACGATGTTTCCTCTTCAGGCCGAGTTCTCCTCTATCGGTCGGGCTCTTGCCTGCCTCTTGGTCACCCGGAAATCGTTGCACTATCGATGGTGGCCCACTCCCAATGAATCTGACCATGCTCGCGTAGACGAATCGGCATCGCATGGTGCAACTGCTGCCATACCCTAGCAGGTCATGCTACGGCAGCCAATGATTGAGGTAATTTCCCTCAAAGAATGCCTGCTTGCAGCACAAACCGTAACCCTGGAAAAACAGGTAGCCTGTGGTTGGCTGTACTCCGGCTTCTCACTACAAAGATCTGCCACCGTAGAGCAAGATATCACTCTCGCCAACGGCCTCTTGATCTACTGCTCGATTCTTGCAGCTCTCGAAAAGCACATTCACAACTGGATCCATTGCATCAATCCATGAAGTCATATTGAACACTTGTCCATCTTTCTCGAAGATCGATGCGTACGGATGTGACTGCTTGGCATCTTTCACCATTTCGATCATCACTTGGTAGATCGCACTGAATTGAAGTTGAGGGATTCCGGACTTCAATGATCTATAGATACTCAGAGCGGCCAAATCCAGATCGGCCCATAGGTAGACATTGTCTGCTTGGAGCAACTCTAACAACGACCCCGGCATTCCAGCGCGGACGATCTGGACAGGTTTATCCTCGGAGTGCAATTCTCCAATCCACGCTTGCCCAAGGTAAGAAAGACCAAAGCCATAGGTGCAAACCAGCGACACCGTTTCGGCAAGCCCACTTCGCACAGCATTCTCAAATGCCCGCGGATTCTCGATAAGAAGAGTTGCCTTGGGTGCAAGTGGTCCAGCGCATACGACATATCTTGGAGAGCTGGTCTTGAGCCGGGCTGGCAGGCCTAGTGCTTGCATTACCTTGGCATCAATCAATGACAGGACTTTTGAGCCCCCCATGATAGCCCGTGCACTGACATTGAACCCTGCATCGTCCATGCCAGCATTACCCCGAGATACCAACTCAGTCAGGCAATCCACAAGGCTGACCATGTCAGCACCAGATAGATCACTGACCTTAGAGTAGAACGGCTTAAGTGTACGTTTCGCATCAGCACTGAGAGCACTTCTGTCTAATGCGAGCCACCATTGCTCTTCAGCATGGGAGACGGTTCGCTCTGGGCGCACAATTTCGATCATTCCGCTGGCGGGGAGTTCTTGCCGGTCAGGGGTGTAGCGCAGCAGTTGTGCTCGATATAACTCACGCACCAAGCCCTTCACTTCCACTTGGTCTAGCCCTAGCTTACTCCCCAATCTGCTCATGACCGTGGAAGTGTGGATGCTTGGACGGTTGGTGCTTTTCAACAGGCAAGCAAATGCTTGCTGGGCCTGGTATGAGCAGGCATTCAGTTCAGGCGGCTGTGGCATGGTACCGGGTGACAGAGCTGAAGAACCCAACTGTACCGGGGCTGCGGCCACTCTCTGAGAACTGTACCAGTCGTTCGCCACTGGCATTAGTGAGTTTCTTTCCAACATGGTAGATCGGGAAAACCCTGCTATCGTTCGTCCATGTTGGTGAATGTAAGAAACCAATAATCTGAAAATTCCCTCCTAAACTGCCAAGCCCGTTGAACGCTTCACGGATGATGTGCCTGTCAGAGAGCGTACTGAAAATGCCATCAACAAAAATCACACGGTTGGTTTCCTGCCGCTTGCGATTTGCTTGTTGCCTGCTAAGCTTACTCATTCCCCGCTCAATTTCATATTCGGCCTGACGAACGATCCACATGAATTCCAAGGCTACCTTTTGTCCGGTGGACAGCTTCTCGGTCACTAGGGACTCCCCTGCCCGAATGCCACTGTGCATAAACTTCACCTTAGGCTCAAGGAAGATCCTATCGATAAGCGTTTCTCGCAAAAAATCTTTGATCCGTCCATCATTTGCACGTTTCATGGCTCGCGGGCTGTCGAGCGAGTCAGCAGCGAGCTGCTTTACCCCTGCAGTGAGCTCAATCAGAATTTCCTTGATCAGCGGCTCCTTGGCCAACTCGACCTTGATAATGAAGCATCCGTTAGGGTAGCGCCCCATCACTTTACTCAGAGCATCGAGATTGTCTTGGGCAACGAGTATCAGGCTCGATAGCTGATTCAGTGCCTCTTGATTGGCCGCTTCAGCCGCGTGGATGGCCTTGGCTGCATCCTCCCGATCCTTTTGAAGGGACTCATTGAGTCGCTCAAAGAGAGCTTTCAGTTCTGAGATCTGTTCCGGGCTCGCACGCTTGATAACATCCAGCTCCAGCACATTGAATGCCGCTGTCTTGCTGCCAGCCTCGGCATCTGCCTTCGCGCAGAAGGCACACTTCTTGGTAACATACTCGTCGGTAGCTATTTGAAACGATTTGTACTTCGTTTTATAGTCGTCTAGGCTACTCTCCAGATTAGTCGATTTAACATTGTCAACCGCCTCAAATACCAATGAGGACAATGCACTAGTCTCATCCAGAGTCGGTTCACGCAATTTATCGCTGACATTCTGCAAACTGAGGTACAGCTCATGTGCAGCTACCGGGAAAGGCCCCTCTTCCAGCGTGGTAACGTCCGCATGGGCTGACTTGACAGCAACGACCTGGCGAGCAAACTCATAGGCCAAATCATGAATAACCTTCCTCAGCGCCAACCAACTGGGTTTCTCTGCGTTCTCTATCCGCTTGTTGGTCGCTACCAAGTTATCCGACAGTACTCTTTTAGCATCCCGTTCGGCTATCTTCTTGGCGACGATTGCGCTCAAGTCAGCCTCTGACGTATCCAGATTGTCGAAATAGGACGCTGCGCGATCAAAGTTCACATTCGATTGAAAGCCGATGAACTGATGGCTACGATTTGACAGTGCTTCCTGTTGTTTGGTGTAGCCCTCCATGAATACGATATCACCCACTCGCTCAGAGAAATCGACTACCAATTTCAGAGTGTCGATGCATTCTGGGCGATTCTCCTGCTCAAAAACCGCCGCATTCGATTCAGCGAGACTCAGCTCCGCGTCCAATACATCTTTGGTTTCCGTATGGGACAGCACTTCCAGATTGGCCTGATCCCGTGCTGCGCTTAGCTGCTCCCATTCTTCTGTGGCCCTCTCGAGCGCTGTGTCACCACCTTGCTCTACAAAGCGCTTTGCACACGTATAGGCATTGACACTCTCTTCCGAGGCCCGTTTTTCTGCAGTGTCAAATTCATCCTGAATCCATTTGAGTTTTGCGCGCATCTCCCCACATACAGAATACAGTTCTGCTTGTTTAGTGGCTCCGCCCTTCTGGAGGTATGTACGCTGCGCATCCAAGCAGGCCAAAGCGTCGTCCGTGATCTGCGGAGCCAAGCGTTGCAGGGCCACCGTTGCCCGATTCCAGTCAGCCACGTGGCTAGCATATTTGGCCTCCACACCATTTTTCTGGGCATCATTCGCCTGTGAAGCCATTCGATACTCATCGGAACGGAAGTCGACAACAGCCAATTGCCCGCGCAGTTTTTCCATGCAACTGTTCAATGCGGACTGGCGCGATACCAACAATTCACGCTGCTCTTTGGCAAATACAGGATCGAGAAGAATTCTGGCCTGGCGAGAATAGCGACCAGCAAAGAAGCCCAGTACCTCCAAGTCACCACTGATCTCCCCGTGGGCACTAATCGCTTGCAAGAGCGGGGCCTTGAGCAGCAAGGGGATTCCGATGTCACGCTGTTCTAGGCATTCGGCTGCAGCCGAAAGATCTTCAAGCGTTTCGAACACCGGAGCAGACAACAACCCAGTCAATGCGCTCAAGGCTGCAATACGGCGCTCTGCAGTACCATCCATCGTCTGCAGCATGGCATAGAGGCGCTGAGGCTTATCACCCAATACCGCCCAAGCGCGCCCAAAGGCAGCATCGTCTACCACCGATAGGTTGTCGAGGGCCTTAATCTCTTCGAGGGTCTTTTGAAGGGACTCATGGGCATCGCGGAATTCACCTTCAAGCCTTGTCCGGCGCTGATCAGTGGCATCCATCCAACGCTTTGGTGTCTGATCCGGATGCTTAAACCGGAAAGCCTCGAGGGCGGCCACCAATGGCTCCAGAGGCTGAATGCTTTGCTGCGCGAGATTCTGGGCATCAGTCCATTCGCGGTGCGCCTTGATTGGATTAGTGGTCAATGCATCACAATCACTGCCAAAGATGTCGGGAAACCGAATGGCCGAGGCTTGGAGCCGAACCAGCTCTGCATAGTCAGTGTCGGCTTTATCGAGCTCACTCTGGGCACTTACCTTTTTTAAGGTTACTTTTTTCAGCGTGGTGGCTGGACTCTCAATGTCCCTGGGGTCTACCTCACCAAAGTAGGACTGAAAGACGGAGTAGAAAGCCTTCAGCTCTTTCAGTCGATCCAAACGGCTTTGGCTTTGTTGAGCCATCTGCTCCGCCTTCAGCGCAGAACACTGCAGGTCTGAAAGCTTGTTTCTGGCTTCGAGTGCCAACCTCTTGGCTTGCTCTAATTGGCTATTCAACTTCTTTTTCTGGGCGGTCAATTCCAAGTATTGGCTACGGATTCCTTCAATGCCCGCCAACCCAGCTTCAGACAGTGCTTTTTGGTACCGCTCCCAATCAGACTTCAGTTCACCCCTTTTGGTGCTGATTTCGGTTAACTGTGCGTTGGCCAGTAACACTTCGTCCGCAAGCCATTTTTTAGCCTGACGGGGCTGGTTTTTTAGCTCAGGAGGCAGATGATGAGTAATTGTGAGAAATGCATTCCACGCCGCTTCATTTTCGACCCGGCCTTGGATCTGCATCTTCAACCCTTCGATATGCGTATCCAGATCAGTGATTTCCTTGGCGAGTGTTGCGAGCGAATTGGTGTTTGCTTGCAAAGTGGCTTGGAGTGCATAGAGCTTCAAAGAGGCTGGATTGGTGTCAATCTGGGCCTGCGCCGTATCGAATGCGACCTCCAAGACACCCTCCAGACCCGAGAGCGTAGCACCGCTGGCCTCGGCAAACCAGGGAAGCAGCTTGGCAACCGCCTCGCGTGTGTAGCCCTTGCGGTAGTGGTCGCCCTTGGTCACGCCAGAGGTGGAACTGTAAAATTCATATGAAAAATCGATGAATTGTGAATGCAGCGCTGAATAAAAGACTCCCCTTCGTTCGGCAATTTGACTGATCACCCGAACTTGAATATTCGCCAACTCACTCAAGGTCTGTTCCAAGATCAAAATGCCGTCCTCACGGTGGAGCACCATGCCTTTGATGGCTTTCCGAATTCGTGGATCTTGCTCAGGCGAGCGCATCAGTTTTTCGAGAGACCGTGGAAGTCCAGCCACGGCGTATGGCGAAGCTTGCGAACCGAAGTGCTGCACCAAGGCAACATTTTTTTTGACCGCTCGCAGTGACTTTTGCATAGCGTCACGTGCCAAATTCGCGGCAACTCCAGCCTCCACGACAGGTTTGAGTTCCACCGCAATAGCGGCTTCCCTGTGTTTGAGGCTTTCCTGCTTGCGCGCCATCTCACGCTCAGAACTCACGATTTGGGTCAGAGTGTGGTGCAGCGTATCCTCGACATTGGTCTCCTCTTCCTCTGCGAATGTGTTGAGCAAGTTGGTCAATAGATCAGGAGCTACCACCTTCTTAAAGAAGGCCGCGTCATAACTCTCACCAGCGCGCGGCTTGAAACTGAAAAAGCTGGCGTTTTTGTCATCGGAACCCTTGTTTTGGTAGACGACATTACGACGTACGACATCAATCGAAATGGCATCCCCCACGTGTGCTTGCCACTCGCTTGCATTACGAAACGTGTTCCATTGGCAACCTGGGATAGACCTTGTCTTTTTCGCAAAAACAGTATCCGGAACATGGCTGAGCACACCGTTGGCTAAGGTATAGCAAGGTGCGTCTTCCAAGGTTCCGCTGTAGCTGTAGAAAATGGGCGCATCCGCTACGTCATTGTTCAGGGCGATGCCATAAACACGGGTCTGACCGGGGAGGTTTTCCGGGTCAAATTCCAACAGACTAGGCTCCAAAAACGAGGTCTTGTCGACCTCCCGGAATTCAACTCGCCCGTGGGTATATCCTCGGCCCTTTGGCGCAGACTTCTCACGAACACGCTGCAACAGGGACTTGTCCCGACTCAGTACCAACAAAAGGAGTTCGGCCATCGATGTTTTACCCCCACCGTTGGTGATATTCACCAAGGAGGACTGGCTATCCATGCGCAAGGTGATCCCTGTGAGCATGGGGCTCCAATTAGCGAAGTGGTTGGACTCCAACCCCTCGGTCAAGTAATTGGAAATCTCAACGCGGGAAATCAAACTCATATGGACACCTCTTCACCATGAACAGGTTCAACCAACAAAGGCTCAGCGACACTGGACAGGCCTTTACCAGGGAGCATTGTTCGGTCTGCCAGCATCAAGGGCTCTAAGACGCGACCGTAGTTCTCCTTCATTTCCACCGCAGACAACAGCGTCTGGCGGTAGACACCATTACCCTTGTCTTCAAGCATGAAGGCATCAACCATTAAATCCAGAAAACGCTTGGCATATCGGTCAATCGAGAAACCTTTCTCGGCTATCAGCACTTCATACACTTCGTTATCTGCCAATACTTCAGGATTCAGTCGACGCACACCTTCATTGATGTGCTTGCGCATGGCCTCGATCAGGGCATCTTTCGTGAAAGTCGCATCCAGCCACCGGTTGCGCTCATCAGCACCCCGGTCACGTTGGGTGTAGATGAGATCTAGGTGCAACAACCAGAACTGTGTAAGCCAAACCTTGGCGTGTAATGTGCGACCAGTGGCCGTTTCAATCCGTTCCAAGGCCCTTGGCAAATCCAACAATGGGCATTCCACATTCGGTTTTCGGCATAGCAAGTAAACACGTTCATTCGAGCCTATGCCTGCAACATCAAAGGTGGTCAGGGTGATGAGGTCAAAACCATAGCCATTCATCAACTCGCACAGATCAGCCATGGAATCCTGGGGCGCATCCCTGAGCAACTCGGCGAATTCGCGCTCATCCTTATTGCGACAGCGTTTATCCGTACGAAACTCGATCTTGCGGTTCTTAAGCAAATAGGCACTGATGCGCCCCATTTCAAATGGTGTCATTTGAGTAGTCTTTGACCAAAGTTGGGTTGGTGATGGCAATCGTCAAATTGGAGTGCATGACATCAGCTCCAGACAGGTTGGATATGGTCAAACTTCGATCCATCACGCCTTGGACACCCTCTATGGTCAGCCACTCATCCGGAGAAGTCAGGGCCGCGACAACGCAGGCAAAGTCACTGTCGCAACCATCCTCTGCGACCCATTGCTTGATGGCATCTTGAATAGTCAGTTGACCTTGTGCAATACGCTCATTGAGGACAGCCTGGTTCCTGCTGATCCACTCCAAGAACCGGTCTTCGGGCGGCAAGCTGAATCCACCCAGCTCCAGAATGCTCGACGCTGTAGATCGGGGAGTTTTGGCCTTGATGGTGTGGCGCCAGTCGGTACCCATCGGTACATGCAAGTGAGGGAAGATCGGCCCCATTTCGTTGAGGATGAAGTCCGTCTGCAGGGTGCTTGGAGGCGTAACCACCATCCGAAGTGCCAACTTAGCAAACGCAGGCGCGGGTACGCTGGTGGACGATGTCGCTAGAGATCTGGTAGCGAGTTCTGATAGGCAGCGAGAGTAGCTCACAATACCGCGCTGCAGTTCGCGCACCCTGTCTTGTACCAGCCCGAATGGAACATCCTGGTCAATATTCTTTGGCCCAAATCCTTTGGAGAGAAGACTGACCTGTGCCTGTGCCTTTTGTACCAGCTCGGCAGCTCGGCGCATGGTTGCCTCAAAGTTTTCCAGCTCATCGAACAAGGCTTCCACAGGTCTGCGCCCACCGGCAGTTCTTTCAATGATCGAGATCAATTCCAACTGTTCGGTGCGCAGTTGGTCAATAAGGCGATCCAAGAACCGCATGGCTTGCTCAAGCCTCCCGCTCTCCAGCGCCCGAAGCAGTTTGGTGATGTCGCCCTCGATATAAGCCAAATCCAAGTTGTCAGAGGCCATGGCCAGCGCCTTGCGGCCAAGTCGCGACAATCGATACTCGCAAAGGTGTGCTGCCTTTTCCACCAAGTTGGTATCTTTGTCACCGATAACGTGGCTGGACACCTCGTCCGTCTGCAGCAACTTCAGCTCGGTCGGTCGCGACAGAACGTTTAGAACGAATTCCACATCCATTTCGTGCGCCCAACCAAGGTTTCCACGCACTTGGAGTACTAGGAAATCTAGGGTAGCGTACTCATCGCCAGATCGTTTTCCAGACTCTTGAAGAGCGGTAAGCACCTCGCTGGCAATGGCAATATAGCGACCGTCTTTGAGGCCAGATCGCTCTTCTATCTGGTATTGTGTAGAAGCACCGGGACCACGGCTTGAATCATGCAAGTCCAACAGGCGTGCTGACACTTTGAGCAGTGGTGACAGATCTACCAAGCGTTACTTCCTGCAGAGTTGCATGCTGTTGGACTCATCCTGTCTGCCACCTTTCAAACATACTTTACTTTGGACTAAATCGCCTGATTGCAAATTACCCAACCGGGCGCGACCCGCATTCCCACTTGAAGCAGCGAAGGTGGCGAGTAGTTTAAATTTTTAGCAGTTTGTAAAGTGGTCATTAGCAAAGAATCGCAACTGACCGACATTCAGTCATAGTCCAACCCACAGGAAACCCTCAATAGGGAAATCTTCCAATCAAACCGATGGACACTTCAACCATGACATCACACTCCCGCCGATCTTCCAACTCCAAACCTTCATCAGACTCCGTCGGCAGGATCCACCTGTTATCTAAGTTTGTCAAGAATTAAAGCGTTCTATTAACTACCAGCGGGAGCCAATATCAGAACCGCCGCTGGCCACAATAGGAACCATGTTCGGGTTAGCACTGGGGAACGCGCCTCTGGATCTGCCTTATTCAGAGAATGGGCAGGCCAGCTACGACCGCTTGACACAGGTACTAAACGCGCGCGCCTACTATCTAGCGGGCGAACAGCATATTGGCCATCAGCGTTCGCAACGGTCAGGACTTTTCAAGTCTATTTGTCGATCTAGCCCATTTCAAGTCCACCAACGACACCTATGCCTATGCAGTTGGCGATGAGGTACTGAGGGTGGTAATACGTAGGTTAAAAGAGCACTTGCGCATGGCAGTACAGGAATGCCATCCAGAGTCTCAGAACGGTATGCTGCCATCATCCAGCCCCCTATCGTCGTCACCACGGTCAGGCAGGGCATGGTTGCCCAGCAACCCATTCCTTGGGTGCATTGGTTGTCCTTGGGTCTGCGCAGACTTTTGGCGTACTTGGTACATGGTCAGCACCTGTTGGGCCACGATGTCTAAAGTTGGGCGGTAATGGCCGTCCTTGTCCTGCCATGTGCCAACTTTGAGAGGGCCTGTCACTGCCACCGAGTCCCCCTCGGTCAAACCGAGCAAAGCCGCCATCGGCCCATCATCAAAAGCAATCACACTCACAAACTGGGATTCACCGTTGATGGTGGTGGTACGAATTTTCGCCAGTGCGAACGGTTTACCAGACTTGCCCGTGCGCTCGGTTGGCGTGCCGTGAATTTTGCCTGCTATCAATGCGTCAATCATTGCGCTTCTTTCTGGCCATCATGGCCTCCTCGTAGTTAGTGCTCCTAGTATGACCGGGCGATCAAGGCAGCCATTTCTTGGCACTCTGAGCGAGAATAGTTCCCTACTGGGGTATGCAATCCCACCGGAAACCGTAGAAATAGACACGCCTGCTGTCCATGCAGTCCATCCACAGAAAATACCGTTCATTGGAACGATAGCGATTACAGAAAGGAGGAGCGGGTTGGAGGGGTGTGCCACGCACGCCATGCTATCCCTCTCCGGCATGCCTGCCGGTGTTGCTCGCGCAATTTCATGACCTTGGCACAACCTGAGCAACTGCAACTCGAAAACGCCCACGCACTGCCCGCGGATGATGCCCTGCGCCAGCTAGGGGCCGAGAAAGAGGGCTTATCGTCCGCAGAGGCAGCACGCCGCCTAGCGCAAACTGGCCCCAACTGCTTGCCTGCACCCGCCAAAGATGGGCTGCTGAAGCGCTTCTTGAAGCATTTTCACGACATTCTGATTTACATCCTGATTGCCGCGGCAGGCATCACAGCGTTGTTAGGGCATTGGATCGACACCGGCGTGATTCTGGGGGTAGTCATCATCAATGCCATCATTGGTTTTGTGCAAGAAGGCAAAGCCGAAGATGCGCTAGAAGGCATTCGGAAAATGCTGTCACAAAATGCACAAGCACGGCGTGACGGGCAATGGGTAGAGATCGAAGCAGACACCTTGGTGCCCGGCGATATTGTGCGCCTACGCTCGGGGGATCGGGTACCCGCCGATGTGCGTTTGCTTGAAACCATCAATCTACGCATCGAAGAATCGGCCTTGACCGGCGAGTCGGCGCCCGTGGATAAAAATACCGACCCCGTAGAGGCCAGCGCCGGTGTGGGCGATCGCTTCGGTATGGCGTTTTCAGGCACCATGGTGGCTGCTGGGCGCGGCTTGGGCGTAGTGACAGCGACAGGCCCGCACACCGAGTTAGGTCGCATCAACCGGCTGATGGCCGAGGTGCAAACGCTGCAAACACCCCTCACGCGCGAGATGGCGGTCTTTGGCAAAAACCTGTCGATGGTCATCGTCGGTTTGGCGGTACTGATGCTGGTGATTGGCCTGACGCTGCACGAGTTTGCACTGGCGCAGCTCATTTTGGCGGCAATCAGCTTTGCCGTGGCCGCCATTCCAGAAGGCCTGCCCGCCATCTTGACCATCACCCTGGCGCTGGGGGTGCAGCGCATGGCCCAACGCAATGCCATCACGCGCAAGCTGACGGCCATCGAAACCTTGGGCTCGGTCACGGTGGTCTGCTCAGACAAAACCGGCACCCTGACCAAAAACGAGATGACGGTACGCCATGTCATTACCCGCAGTGGCGACTATGCCGTGGCTGGCAGTGGCTACCGCCCAGAAGGCCAGATTACCCTCGATGGCCTAGAGGTGCATTTGGCACAAGACCTGCACCTGCGTGCCGTGGTCGAGGTGGCTGCCATCGCCAACGATACCGAGGTGGCCGAAAAAGACGGCCAATGGCACGTCACTGGCGAGCCGACCGAAGGCGCATTGCGTACGCTGGCGCTGAAAATGCACTTTGACACGACCGGCCATGAGCGCCATGACAGCATCCCGTTTGAGTCAGCCAACAAATTCATGGCCACACTCAACTCCAGACCGGGGCGCTCTCGGGTCATTTTGCTCAAAGGTGCTCCCGACCGACTGCTCGACCGCTGTGCACAAGAACTGGGCGCAGATGGTCAACCAGCGCCGCTAGAGCGGAGCTTTTGGGAGCGCCGTATCGACGAGCTGAGCGCCCAAGGCTTGCGTGTATTGGCTGCAGCAGCTCGCGAAACCCACGACAGCAAAAATGAGCTATCATTCAGCGACCTCGAAGAAGACATGATCTTCTTGGGCCTGATGGGCATCATTGATCCGCCACGCCCAGAAGCGATAGAGGCCATCCGCTCCTGCCATGCGGCCGGTATTCGCGTCAAAATGATCACCGGAGACCACGCTGGCACGGCGCGCGCTATCGGCATCGAGATGGGATTGGGCCGGGGCGATAGCCTCCGGGTCATCTCTGGGGCCGAGATTGAGGCTGCCACCGACGAAGAACTACAACAAATCGCCCAAGACTGCGATATTTTTGCCCGCACCAGCCCCGAACATAAATTACGCCTGGTCAAAGCCTTGCAAGCACGCGGCGAAGTGGTAGCCATGACGGGCGATGGCGTGAACGATGCCCCCGCCCTCAAACGCGCCGACGTAGGGGTAGCAATGGGCATTAAAGGCACCGAAGCCACCAAAGAAGCCGCCGAAGTAGTGCTGGCCGATGACAATTTCAGCTCGATTGAACGCGCCATCGAAGAAGGCCGCACCATTTACGACAACCTGAAAAAAGCCATCTTGTTCAGTTTGCCCACCAATGGCGCGCAAGGCATGGTGATGTTGGCCGCCGTGGTGTTTGGCCTGACCTTGCCCCTTACGCCCGTGCAAATTTTGTGGGTGAATATGGTAGTAGCCGTCACCTTGGCCTTGGCCTTGGGCTTTGAGCCGGCCGAGCCGGGGGTGATGCAACGGCCACCACGCAAACCGGGTGGCTCGATCATGGACCGTGCCATGTTGTTGCGATTGCTGATGGTATCTTTGTTGATTGGTGCTGCCACCATTGCCATTTTTGAGTTTGAAATCGAGCAAGGCGCGGCAGAAGATGTGGCCCGCACCATGGCCGTAACCACGCTGGTGATCGCGCAAACGTTCTACCTGTTCAATGCGCGTTTTTTAACCGAATCCAGTCTGCGCCTACACCTGCTGTTCACCAACCGTGCAGCGCTGGTGGCTGTGGGCTTGCTGGTATTGCTGCAACTGGGGTTTGTTTACTTTCCCTTCATGAACCTTTGGTTTGGCACCACTGCGCTAGCGCTGCGCCATTGGCTGATCGCACTGGGCGTTGGCATGGTGGTATTTTTGCTGATTGAAGCCGAGAAGGCATGGACGCGGCAGCGCCATACCGCAACGACAAAGCGATAAAAGCCGTAAAAAACCCTTCCATTGCCTCTTGGATGTGCTGTCTTTGTCCCCACTTGGTTAAGATGGCAGCGTGCATTGCTGCTTTTGCTGCCCAGCAAAGCAGTAGCCCTGTCTTACCACCTCTAGAAAGGCTCCTATGACCCATCCTGTTTCCGAAACTATTTCCAGCACCCAAACCGAATTGGAAAAGTTGGTCACTGATCTGCGCAGCATGATCTCCAACAAGGACTTGGACAACGTGCCCGAGATCAAGGCCCTGCGCCAGCGTCTGGACGATGGTATGCACAATGTGCGCGATGCAGCCGTCCATGCAGCCCAAGAAGCCGCCCGCCAAGCCAAAGATGCCGCCCGTGCCGCCGACCGCTATGCCCACGACGAACCTTGGCGCGTGGCCGGTGCTGCCTTGGCTGTCGGTGCCGTAGTGGGCTTTTTGCTCTCGCGCCGTTAAGCCCCGCTTGGCTTTGCAAACCTTTTACCCCTTGCCCAGCGCAAGTTTGTCCCCCAGAAGCTTGCGCTGAGATGGATTGGATTGCTTTACTGGGCCTAGATGCTTGGCTGGCGCGCTGGCGCGTGCTGTTGGCCGAGGGGGTTATAGCGGCTGAAGACCGCTTGGCACTGGCCCAACTCGAATGGCTAGAACACAAGCGCCATCTGCGCCGCGTGTTGGTGTTGGGCTTGGTGGTCACGGCCATCACAGTGGTGACATTGCTGTTGCTGTCTTTGGCACTGCTAGTACAGTTTTGGGACAGCCCACATCGGGCTTTGGTAGCTTGGTTGCTGGCCGGAGCTTGGACTGTGGTTTGGGTTGCCAGCGTGCTGGCCTTGTTGTCAGCTGTGCGGCGCACGGGTCATGCTTTTGCCCTGACGCGCCAAGAACTGCACAAAGACTGGCAAGTGATCGTGCACAAAAACCAACCTTAACTTGGCTGTAGAACCAGCAATGCCCCCTTCCGTCCCCCCACCCACCCCAGAACAACAACGCCTGCTGGATCGTATGCAAGCGCAGCGCCAACGTTTGCTGGTGTGGCAAGCCCAACAGCAATATGCTCCACGCAGCAGTATAGGCAGTGCGGGTAGCCCTGCAGCTTTGCTGTCTTCTGCCTTGCTGGGGCGGCTTGGCTGGTTTGCCCGCCGACACCCATTGGCCGTACTGGCAGGCGTTGGCTTGGCTTGGGCGGCAGGCCCGAAGCGACTGGTGCAGTGGGCCGGTGTTCTACTGCCCTTGTTGTTGCGCACCCGCGGTTAAATAAACACCGCCAAGCAAAGGGGGCCGTGGCCCCCTGATTTTTTTCCAGATGCGCGCGCTGTATTTAGCGCATGGCCTTGATCGCCTTGGCGGCACTGCTGGGCAGGCCAGGGCCAGCATAGATCAGACCAGTATAGATTTGCACCACATCCGCACCAGCGCGGATCTTGCTCACCGCATCTTGCGCACTCATGATGCCGCCCACCCCAATGATGGGGAAGTTTTTACCCAACGCAGCGCGCAGTTGGCTAATCACCCGGTTGCTGGCCTCTAACACCGGGGCACCACTCAAGCCGCCGGTTTCTTGGGCATGGGGCAAGCCTTGCACGGCATCGCGGCTGATGGTCGTGTTGGTGGCAATCACACCATCCATGCCGTGGCGCTGCAGGGTGGCGGCAATCACAGACACTTGTGATGCGTCCAAATCTGGGGCGATTTTGACGAAAATGGGCACACGCCGCGCTTTACCACCAGGGCCGGGCTGGCGGGCCAGCATTTCGCGCCGCTCGGCAATCGCCCCCAACAACGCATCCAACGCCTCATCGCTTTGCAGGCTACGCAGGTTTTGTGTATTGGGCGAACTGATATTCACGGTCACATAGTCGGCATGGGGATAGACCCCCTCTAGACAGATCAAATAGTCGCGTGTGGCCTCGTCAATCGGGGTCGTGGCGTTTTTACCAATGTTCAGACCCAACAGCATCGGATGGCGGCGTTTTTGCTGGCGAAACTTGGCTTGCTGCACATTGCGGATAAAAGCCTCTAAGCCGTCGTTGTTAAAACCCAAACGGTTAATCAAGGCTTTGGCCTGGGGCAGGCGAAACATGCGCGGCTTGGGGTTGCCCGGCTGGGGTTTGGGCGTGACCGTACCCACCTCGACGAAGCCAAAGCCCATCGCACCCAGAGCGTCAATACAGCGGGCGTTTTTGTCCAACCCAGCAGCCATGCCAACCCGGTTGGGAAAAGTCAAACCCGCCAGCTCAATCGGGTCGTTGACCGTTTCATGGCACCAAGCCCATTGCAAGGGCGTACCTTGACCACGGCTGAGGGTATCCATGGTCAAATCATGGGCCGCTTCGGCATCCATGCCAAACAGAAACGGGCGGGTAAGGGCGTAGGGAATCAGGGACATGGGGGAGATAATAAGGGGTTAATCCCTAGATTTTCTCCCATGACGACTGCAAGCTCCCCCACCCAAGACGAACTCAAGGCCCTGGTAGGCCAAGCCGCACTGCGCTACATCACCCCCGGCGATATTGTGGGCGTAGGTACAGGCTCTACCGTGAACAAGTTTATTGATGCCTTGGCCACCATCAAAGACCAAGTGCGTGCTGCGGTGTCCAGCTCGGAGGCCAGCACAGAACGGCTACGCGCCATCGGCATTCCAGTGCTGGATGCCAACGAGGTAGAACAGTTGTCCGTCTATGTGGATGGTGCCGATGAGATTGACCACCACGGTTACATGGTCAAAGGGGGTGGTGCCGCATTAACGCGCGAAAAAATCGTGGCGGCCTTGGCACAACGTTTTGTCTGTATTGCCGATGCCTCCAAGCGGGTGCAAACTTTGGGGCAATTTCCGCTGCCGGTCGAGGTGATTCCGATGGCCGCGCAACAGATTGCACGCCGCTTTGCCACCTTGGGCGGCCAAGCCACACTGCGCTTGAAAGATGGGCAACCGCTCATCACCGACAACGGTCAGCATATTTTGGATGTGCGTGGTTTGCAGATTACCGACCCGCTGGGCTGGGAGTCGGCCATCAACCAATGGCCGGGGGTGGTGACGGTGGGCATTTTTGCCCACCAAAAAGCCTCAGTCTGCCTGTTAGGCACCGCCCAAGGCGTAGAAACCATCACTTACTAAGCTGCTCTAGCACCCAACCCGCAGCGCACTGGCCAAAGGTGGCCGTGACGGCCACCACCGAGCCATAACCGTGGCAATTGAGGCTGCCATCGCCGCCCTCAATCGCACAGGAAGCATCGGGCGGGGCTACGGCCTCGCGGCTGAACACGCAGGCCACGCCGATTTTTTTCCCTTCACGCGGTGCTCCGTGCTGCTTGCGCAGGCGGTAGCGCAACTGGGCCAACAGGGGGTCGTGGGTAGTGTGGGCCAAGTCGTCTATATCCACTTTATGGGCATGGCGTTTGCCACCCGCTGCCCCCACGCTGATGAACAAGCGCCGCTGTTGCCGCGCCCAAGCGGCCATCGCCGTTTTGGCATGGATTTGGTCACAGGCATCCACCACGGCATCCACGCCGGGCGGCAAAATGCCGGGCCAGTTGCCTGGCTCCACAAAATCTTCGATGCAATGAACTTGGCAATCGGGGTGGATATGGGCGATGCGCTCGCGCATGGCCTGTACCTTGGCTTGGCCGACCGTGGTATCGAGCGCATGGATTTGCCGATTTAGGTTGGATTCGGCAATGTGATCCAAATCGATCAGCGTCAACTGCCCAACCCCGCTGCGCGCCAAAGCCTCGGCCGCCCAAGAGCCAACCCCGCCAATCCCCACCACCGCCACATGGGCAGCACGTATCTGGGCCGCCCCCGTACGGCCATAGAGTCGCTCTAAGCCACCAAAACGGCGTTGCAGCAGCGCTTGGCGCTCGGTGTCTTCTGTGGATGGCTGTTGCTGCATCACTTCATCTGCGCCAAGCGCTCTTTGGCCGCACTGGCGGCTTCAGACTTGGGATAGGCGGCCAGCAAGTCTTCGAGCGTTTTGCGGGCCCCACGCACCTCTTTCAGCTCCAGCTGGCAGTTGGCCATCGACAAAGCAGCCTCGGGTGCCCGGGCATGCTTAGGCGCAGCGGCCAACAGGGCCTTGAAGTTGCCAATGGCTTCTTTGTAGTTGCGCGTGGCATATTGGGCATTGCCGAGCCAAAAGCGCGCCGAAGGGGCATAGCCACTGCGCGGCTGTTGCTTCAAGAAGTCGGTAAAGGCGGTTTGTGCCTCGGCAAACTTGCCCGAGCGAAACTGCGCCAGTGCGGCTTCAAAGGCCGTTTTTTCTGCCGGATCGGCCATGAACTCTTGGCCGTCTAGCGTGACTTTGACCGGCTCGAACTGGCGCAGGCGTTCATCCACCCCCACAGCAATGTCGCGCTGCTGGCGTTGCAACTCGGCCACCTCGCGCTGCAGTTGCTCGTTTTGGCCGCGCAGTTTGGCCATCTCGCTACGCAGGGTATCGATTTGGTTTTGCAAGTCCAACAGACTGCGCCGTGCCTGCGAACCATCATCGCCCGTGCGGCGAATGTCTTCGCTGGTACGCTGGGTGGTCTGCTGCAAGGTATCGACGCGTTGGCGCAGCTCCAAAATGGCACGCCGGGCTTCGTCGTCTTCAAACAAGGCCGCTTGGGCGCTGGGCAGCGCAGTGGCCGACAGCGCCAGCAGCCAAGGAGCCGCCAGCGAGGCCGCCGACCAGCGGCGGAATAAAGTGCTAGAACGGGCCATCAGCGGTAAGACAGTTCAGCGCGGCGGTTTTGTGCGTGTGCGTCTTCGCTGTGGCCCATGGCAGCGGGTTTTTCCTTGCCAAAGCTGACGGCTTCCATTTGGCTATCGGAGACACCCAACAAGCCCAAAGAGCGGCGCACCGCCTCGGCCCGCTTCTGGCCCAAGGCCAAGTTGTATTCACGACCACCGCGCTCATCGGTGTGGCCCTCGATCATCACCGTGCGGCCTTGGCCGGATTTGATAAAGCTGGCGTGGGCATCGATCAGGGCTTGGAACTCAGGCTTGATGGCGTAGCTGTCGTAGTCAAAGTAAACCAAACGACTGACCCCTGCGGGGCCAGCCTTGTTGGCAGCCGATTGCGACAAATCCACCCCGGCCACACCGCTTACGCCAGCGCTGCCGGATTGGGCACCACTGCCATTGAGGCCCAAGTTGTGCGTGGGGATGGCGGTGGCGGTGCCATCACCCACCGGGGCCTTGCCCTCTAAATCAACGCCCGAGCTGCAACCAGCCACCAACACGGCAGCGGCCACGGCCACGGCCAAAGAAAAACGCTTGAACATAGAAAACTCCTGAACTTGAAAAATAAAAAGCGGAAAAATAACGAAAAATTATTGCTTCTGGAATGGCCCCCAGTCGGGCTCGCGAATGTCGCCGCCCTGACCGGCCAAACGTGCCTTGATTTTCCCATCCAAGGTGCTGGTCATGAGGGCTTCGCGCCCTTGCTGTTGCGTGGCATACACAATCAGGCGGCTATTGGGGGCAAAACTGGGGTTTTCATCGGCGCTGGTGTCGGTAATGGCGGTAGTGTTGCCGCTGGCCAATTCCATGACATGCAACTTAAAGGCCCCGCCAACGCGCGAAATGTAGGCCAACCAACGGCCATCTGGGCTCACGCTGGGCGAGATGTTGTAATTGCCGGTAAAGGTGATGCGCTCGGCACTGCCACCCGAAGCCGCCACCCGGTAAATTTGCGGCGCGCCGCCCCGGTCACTGACAAAATAAATACTGCGGCCATCGGGGGAATAGACCGGTTCAGTGTCAATGCCCACACTTTGCATCAGGCGGCGCGGCTCGCCGCCATTGGCATCAATGGTGTACAACTGCGAGTTGCCATCGCGGCTGAGCGTCACCGCCAGCGTGCGGCCATCGGGTGACCACGCCGGGGCGCTGTTAGAGCCCCGGAAGTTGGCAATCAGGCGGCGGCGGCCTGTGGCAATGTCGTGTACATAGACCACGGGTTTGCGCGACTCAAACGACACATAAGCCAACTGCAAGCCTGAAGGCGACCAAGCGGGCGAGATGATGGGCTCGGAGCTAGACAGCGCGGCTTGGGCGTTTTCGCCATCGGCATCGGCCACCCACAGGCTGTAGCGTGCGCCCGCCTTGGTCACGTAAGCCAAACGGGTGGAAAAAATACCCGGCTGGCCAGTCAGTTTTTCATAGATAAAGTCTGCCACCCGGTGCGCGGCCAAGCGCAAATCGGCCGTGACTACAGCATAGCTTTGGCCACCCAAGTCTTGGTTACGCACCACATCCCACAGACGAAAGCGCACTTCAAAACGCCCATCGGCCAGCCGTGTCACGCTGCCAGCGGCCAAGGCATCGGCTGATTTTTGCCGCCACTGGCTTAAATCGGGGCGCACCGTCTCATCGAGCATGGCCCCACTGGTATCGATGTTGCGAAACTGGCCGCTGCGCTCTAAATCGGCCTGCACAATGGCGGCAATTTTTTGCGGCGATTGGTTTTCTCCCCGAAAGGGGGCAATCGCTACGGGCAGCTGGGTCAGCCCCACGCCAGCGACTTCGACCCGAAACTGGGCCAGCGCCGGCAGGGCCGAAGAAGCCAAGGCCGCCGTCAGGGCGTGGCGACGGGACAGGCGCGGCACAGCTGCCGCGACAGAGGAAGAAGAAAAAATGGGGTGGTAGGTCATAAGCAGACGAGCAGTCAGGCAGTCGGGCAATGGCCGAGCAGAAGCGGCGATGTTACCAAGGCCCGGCCCGATCGCGTTAGCAACCGTAGAATTCGCGCCACATGCAAACCTCTGAATCCTCTGTAGCAGCGGCCCCTCCAGCCAGCTTGGGCCAGCGCCTGCAACGCTTGGCGGTGTATTTTGGCGGCCAACGGCTGGCGTGGGCGCTGGCCTTGGGCGGCACCTTGGCGGGTGCCCTGACCGAACCCCTGTTGGCAGCGCTGCTCAAACCCCTGCTAGACCAAGGCTTTACCCAAGGCACCTTGGCCTTGTGGAAAGTGCCCGTCGCCATCATGGGGCTGTTTTTGGTGCGTGGCATCGCGCTGTTTGCGGCCCAATATGCACTGGCACGCATTGCCAACGAGGGCATGCTGGCCCTGCGCCGCACCTTGTTTGACCGGCTACTGGCCGCCGACATGGGCCTGTTTGCCCGGCAATCGGCCAGCAGCTTGGCCAACACCATTGTTTATGAAGTACAAACCGGCTCGACCTTGCTGGTACAAGCCGCCTTGGGCATTTCGCGCGATGGTTTTACCCTGCTGGCGCTGTTGGCGTACCTGCTGTACTTGAACTGGCAACTCACCCTGATTGTGGCCGTGGTTGCGCCCGGTGTGGCCTGGGTCATGAAAACCCTGTCGCGCCGCCTGTACCGGCTGACCAAGAGCAGCCAACAAGCCACCGATGCCTTGGCCTACGTGGTGGAAGAAAACGTGTTGGCCCACCGCATGGTGCGCCTGCATGGTGCCCAAGCCAGCCAAGCCCAGCGCTTTGCCACCTTAGGGCAAGAGTTGCGCCAATTGGCGATTAAATCGACCATTTCTGCCTCCGCCATGACCCCGCTGACACAATTGATGGCCGCCGCAGCCTTGTCAACGGTGATTTGTACGGCCCTGTGGCAAAGCCGTACCTTGGGCCTGGCGCAAAACGATTTAACCGTGGGCGGGTTTATTTCGTTTATTACCGCCATGCTGATGTTGATTACCCCGCTGCGCCGTTTGGCCGATGTCACCAGCCCCATCACCCGTGGGTTAGCCGCGTTAGAGCGCGGCATGACCTTGCTAGGCGAAGCCCCAGCAGAAACCGGGGGCAGCTACGCCCCCACCCGTGCCCAAGGCCATTTAGAGCTGCACCAAGTTAGCGTACAGTTTGACCAAGCACCCAGCCCGGCCTTAATGGAGGTGAGTTTGCAGGTCGCCCCCGGCGAAGTGGTGGCCTTGGTCGGGCCATCTGGGGCAGGTAAAACCACGCTGGTGCATTTGCTGCCGCGTTTTTTAGAACCTAGCCACGGAGAAATTCTGCTCGACGGCCACGCCCTGCGCACATGGCAGTTGCCAGCCTTGCGGGCGCAATTTGCGCTGGTGAGCCAAGATGTGGTCATGCTCAACGACAGCATTGCCGTGAATGTGGCCTTGGGCGCAACGTTGGACGAAGACCGTGTGCAAGCCTGTTTGCAAGCGGCCAATTTGTGGGCCCATGTAGCAGCATTACCACAAGGCATCCATACCTTGGTCGGACACAATGCCACCCAATTGTCTGGCGGCCAGCGCCAGCGACTGGCTATTGCCCGCGCTCTGTACAAAGATGCACCCATCTTGATTTTGGACGAAGCCACCTCGGCGCTGGACACCGAATCAGAACGACTGGTACAAGAAGCCCTACAACGCCTGATGCAAGGGCGCACCACCTTGGTGATTGCCCACCGACTCTCTACCATTGAACATGCCGACCGGGTGGTGGTGATGGAGCGCGGGCGCATCGTCGAGCAAGGCACCCATGCCGCCCTGCTGGCCCAAGGCGGGCTGTATGCGCGGCTACAAAGCCGTGCTGCCAGCCAAGACACTATCTCCACACCGCCTGCCCACGCTTAGACCCTCTGCCCTTTTTGAGCCCTTTTCTGCAAAGGCTGACTGCCCCATGTCCACCCACACCTTTCTTTGGCACGATTACGAAACCTTTGGTGCCGACCCCCGGCGCGACCGGCCCGCGCAGTTTGCCGCCATCCGTACCGATGCCCAGCTGAACGAAATCGGCGAGCCGCTGATGCTGTACTGCCAGCCCAGCAACGATTACCTGCCCGACCCCCAATCCTGCCTCATCACCGGCATCACGCCGCAACAAGCAGGGCAACGGGGCGTGCCCGAGCGCGAATTTGCCGCACGCATCGAAGCCGAATTGGCCCGCCCCGGCACGATTGGTGTGGGTTACAACACCATCCGCTTCGATGATGAATTTACGCGCTTTTTGTTCTGGCGCAACCTGATAGATCCCTACGCGCGCGAATGGCAAAACCAATGTGGTCGCTGGGATTTACTCGACGTGGTACGCATGGCCTATGCGCTGCGCCCTGAAGGCATCATCTGGCCGACCAAAGAAGATGGCAGCCCCAGCTTCAAACTAGAAGACCTGAGCTGCGCCAATGGCCTAGCGCATGAACAAGCGCACGATGCCCTGTCGGATGTGCGCGCCACCATCGCCTTGGCCCGACTGGTGCGCCAGCACAACCCGCGCCTGTTTGATTTTTGCTTTGCGCTGCACAAAAAAGATGGTGTGGCCGCCGAACTGCACCTGCCCGTCACAGCACAAACGGCACGGCCCTTTTTACATGTTTCCGGCATGTACCCGGCGCAGCGCGGGTGCTTGGCCGTGGTCTGGCCGCTGGCCCACCACCCGACCAACAAAAACGAGATCATCGTGTGGGATTTGGCCCACGACCCGAGCGAACTGGCCGCACTGGATGTAGAAAGCCTGCGCCTGCGCCTGTTCAGCCGCAGTGCTGACTTACCGGAGGGCACGACCCGGCTGCCCATCAAGACCATCCACTTGAACAAATCACCGATGGTGGTCGGCAACCTGCGTACCTTGCGGCCCGACTTGGCCCAGCGTTGGTGCATCGACATAGAGCAATGCCTACAACATGCCACCATCGCGCGCGATTTGCCCGACATGAGTGCCTTGTGGGCCGCCGTCTATACCCGACCGCCGGAGCCAACCGCCGATGTCGAGCAAGACCTGTATGCGGGGTTTGTGGGCAACCACGACCGCTACCGCCTAAACGACTTGCGCCGCGCCGATGGCGACACCTTAGCGCGCGTGCGTGGGCATTTTGATGATCCGCGCTTGGATGAAATTTTGTTCCGCTACCGGGCGCGCAACTTTTACGAATCGCTGGACGATATGGAGCAAGAACGCTGGCAAGCGCACCGCAGCGCCTGCCTGCTGGACGGCCAGGGCGGAGCGCGCACGCTAGAGCAGTTACAGCAAGAAATCGACCAGCTTTCCGAAACCGCCGACGAGCGCGCTGAAGAAATTTTAGGCGCGCTGTACGACTGGGCCGATATGTTGGCGCAAACGCTCTAAGCAACGCACCTGACGCACCATCAGAACGGCTGGCCGACCAAATCGTGTCCACGCACTGCCACAATGCGCGCTTTGGTGAACTCGCCCACCTTGAGCTGCTTGCTGATTTTTTCCGGCGGCAACAATTGCACGGTGCCGTCAATCTCGGGTGCGTCGGCATAGCTGCGGCCTACGCCGCCTTTGCGACCCAAGCCGGGGGCTGAGTCCACCAATACCTGCATGGTAGCGCCCACGCGGCGCTGCAAACGGGCAATCGAAACTTCTTCGGCCACTGCCATAAAGCGGGCGCGGCGTTCTTCGCGCAGCTCTAACGGCAGCATACCGGGCAACTCGTTGGCCAGTGCGCCCTTCACATCGCTGTAGGCAAAGCAGCCCGCGCGGTCAATCTGTGCTTCGCGCAGAAAATCCAACAGGTGCTGGAATTCTTCTTCCGTCTCGCCCGGAAACCCGGCAATAAAGGTGCTGCGGATAATGATGTCGGGGCAAATTTCGCGCCAACGCTGGATGCGCTCCAAATTTTTCTCACCGCTGGCCGGGCGTTTCATGCGCTTGAGCACATCGGGGTGGCTGTGCTGGAACGGCACGTCCAAATACGGCAGCACCAGGCCTTGGGCCATCAGCGGAATCACCTCATCCACACTGGGATAAGGATACACATAGTGCAAACGCACCCAAGCGCCATAAGGCTTGGCGATTTCGCCCAGCGTTTGCACCAGCTCTAACATGCGCGTTTTCACCGGCTTGCCGTCCCAAAAGCCAGTGCGGTATTTCACATCCACGCCATAGGCCGAGGTGTCTTGGCTAATCACCAGCAATTCTTTCACGCCACCCTCAAACAAGGCTTTGGCTTCGGACAGCACATCGCCCACCGGACGCGAGACCAAATCGCCGCGCATCGACGGAATAATGCAGAAGGTGCAACGGTGGTTACAACCCTCGCTGATTTTGAGGTAAGCGTAATGCTTGGGCGTGAGCTTCAGGCCCGCCACCCCAAAGCCGCCGGGCACCAAATCAACAAACGGATCATGGGGCTTGGGCAGGTGCTGGTGTACCGCATCCATCACTTCTTGTGTAGCGTGCGGGCCGGTCACCGCCAGTACGCTCGGGTGCATCTCGCGCACCATATTGCCGCCACTCTCACCGGCGCGCGCACCCAAGCAACCGGTCACAATCACTTTGCCGTTTTCGGCCAAAGCCTCGCCAATCGTGTCCAGGCTTTCTTTCACGGCATCGTCAATAAAGCCGCAGGTGTTGACGATGACCAAATCGGCCCCGTCAAAAGTTTTAGAAGTTTGGTAGCCCTCGGCGCTCAGTTGCGTCAAGATGAGTTCGGAATCGGTCAAAGCCTTGGGACAACCCAAGCTGACAAAGCCGATTTTGGGGGTATTGGGGGTGTTAGCGGGAGAAGATGCTTCAGTCATGCCCGTATTGTCCCAGCATTGCGCCGGGACGAACATGGCAGGGTCAAGCACACTTAACGCTTCAGGCCCAGCACGCCCAGCATTTGCTCGGTTTGCTGCTGCATTTTTTCTTGCATTTGGCTGAACATCTGGCGCGATTGCTCGGCATAGTTACCCATCAAGCCCTGCATCATGGGCGATTGGGCACTCATGAACTGGGCCCAAATCTCCGGGGTCATGCTTTGCGATTGATCGGCCAATTTGGTTTGCATATCGGTAAACAGCTGCACATTTTTTTCGAGGTAGCTGCCCATAAAACCCTGCATGGCATGGCCATAGGTGCGGATGATATTGGCCAACACCGCCTCGGTAAACAGCGGAGCGCCACCAGCTTCCTCTTCCAAAATGATCTGCAGCAGAATGCTGCGCGTGATGTCTTCGCCAGTTTTGGCATCACGCACCACCAAATTTTGGTGCTCCATCACCAACTGTTTCACTTCGGCCAGCGTGATATAGGCCGAAGTATCGGTGTCGTACAGGCGACGGTTCGGGTATTTTTTAATCACGCGCTGTGCCAGCTTACCCATCGTAGACGGCACGTTTTTATCTTCTTGCACTACTCAAACTCCCGGTGGGCCTTGCAACCCATTTATCTCAATTGCATTGCTTTCCATTCTAGGCTGCCGCTGTGACCACCCCAGCACCGATACCCCTACGCGCTTGCACAGCAGTGCCGTGGGCACGACAATCCCCTCCCCAGTCACCACCGTTGTCTATCCACTTATGTCTGCTGATTTGCACTGGCTGGCACCAGGCGACCCCTTTCCTGACCCCAGCTATGCTTGGGGCACAGACAGTCCGGCCCCTGGTTTACTGGCCGCCGGAGGAGCCTTGGATGTACCGCACCTGCTGCGTGCTTATCGGCAAGGAATTTTTCCGTGGTTTAGCCGTGGTCAGCCTATTTTGTGGTGGAGCCCCCAGCCGCGCATGGTGTTGCCGGTGGCACAATTTCGACTGCACCGCTCGTTGCGACGCACTTTAATCAAATTTCGCGCCCAGGCCGGTTGTGAAATTCGCATCGACAGTGCTTTCAGCCATGTGATGCAAGCCTGTGCCAACACCCCACGCCCAGGCCAGCCGGGTACGTGGATTGTGCCAGCCATGCACCGGGCTTACCAGCAACTGCACGCTGCAGGCCACGCCCACAGCGTGGAGACTTGGATCGATGGCCGCCTCGTCGGTGGCTTGTATTGCGTGGCCATCGGGCACGCCGTGTTTGGTGAATCGATGTTTGCCCACCAAACCGATGCCTCCAAAATAGCCTTGGCCGCCTTGGTGGCACTGTGCCGCCGCCACCGTGTGAGCCTGATCGATTGTCAACAAAACACACGCCATTTGGCTTCTTTGGGTGCGCACGAGATAGCACGCCCTGACTTTTTACACCATTTGCACCAAGCGCAACAACAACCTGCCATGCATTGGCAATTCAGCCCCCTAGACTGGGAAGCCCTGTTGCCCTCCAGCCCCACCGCCGCATGACGCAACCCTACGATCTTCCACCCCAAACCTTGCAGCTCTATGCCACGGCCCCCTACCCCTGTAGCTATTTGGCCGACCGACAAGCCCGCTCGCAGGTAGCCACGCCCGGCCATTTGGTACGCAGCAACACCTTCTCTGAGTTGGTGCGGCTGGGCTTTCGGCGCAGTGGCATGTTTACCTACCGGCCCTATTGCGATGGCTGCCACAGCTGTATGCCCTTGCGCGTACTGGCACAAGAATTTACCCCCGACCGCAGCCAGCGCCGCGCTTGGGCACGCCACGCCGATCTACAGGCGCGGGTACAAGCGCCCAGTTTTGTGCCAGAGCATTACCAACTCTACCTGCGTTACCAACAAGCGCGCCATGCGGGAGGCGGCATGGACCACGATAGCATCGACCAATACAGCCAATTTTTGCTGCAAAGCCGCGTCGAGACGCGGCTAGTCGAATTTCGCCAGCCCTCGGCACAGTACCCGGAGGGCATCCTCAAAATGGTGTCTATCTTAGATCTGCTCGACGATGGCTTATCGGCGGTCTACACCTTTTACGAACCCGAGGCCGGTTGCAGCTATGGCACCTACAACGTGCTCTGGCAAATTGAGCAAGCACGCCTACAAGGCATGGACTACGTGTATCTAGGCTACTGGATCGCCGAAAGCGCCAAAATGCGTTACAAGTCAGCCTATCTACCGCACGAAGTGCTACAGCAGCAGCACTGGCAGCGGGTCAACGCACACCGCTGAGGTGTAAATTTCACGCTATAAAATACGCGCCCATTACCAATGGCGCGCTCCATGAAAAAAAAAGATTCTGCTCTCCCCCCTAAGCCCAGTGTTCAAGTGATTGAACGCATGTTCTCCCTGATCGATATTCTGGCGGCCCGCGAGGAAGCGATGTCGCTCAAAGAAATCAGCGAAAAATCGGGCCTGCACCCTTCCACCGCCCACCGCATTCTGAATGACCTAGCGACAGGCCGGTTTGTTGATCGGCCCGAATCGGGCAGTTACCGGCTCGGTATGCGCTTGTTAGAGCTGGGCAACTTGGTCAAAGGCCGACTGAATGTGCGCGATGCAGCCCTCATCCCGATGCGTGAGCTGCACAAACAAATCCAACAGCCTGTCAATTTGAGTATGCGCCAAGGCGATGAAATTGTGTATGTAGAGCGCACCTACAGCGAGCGCTCGGGCATGCAAGTGGTGCGTGCTATTGGGGGCCGGGCACCGCTGCACCTGACCTCTACCGGCAAACTGTTTTTGGCCGCCGATGACCCACAACAAGTGCGCAACTACGCTACCCGCACCGGCCTACCGGGCCATACCCACAACAGCATCACCCAGCTGGCCGTATTAGAGCGCGAGTTGACCAAAGCCCGCCAAAGCGGTGTTGCCCGCGACAACGAAGAACTGGAACTTGGGGTGCGCTGCATAGCCGCTGGAGTCTATGACGACCAAGGCAAGCTTTTGGCGGGCCTGTCTATTTCTGCCCCAGCGGATCGCTTAGATGAAGGTTGGCTATCGAAACTACAGGCCACAGCGCACCGGATTTCTACCGCTTTGGGCTACAACCAAGCCAACAACAACGATTAAGCCATCGTTCAACGGTTCAGGCTGCGCCCTTGGGTCAAAGAGGAATGCAAGGTCGAGGCCGACAAGCCCGCCTCGACCCAATGGCGCACCCGTTCAGCATCACCCAAACGGCTGAATTTGCCCGAGGAATCTAAAAACACCATGATGAGCTTGCGCCCAGCCACTTTGGTTTGCATGACCAAGCAGCGCCCAGCTTCGGCGATGTAGCCGGTTTTTTGGAGGCCAATATTCCAATCTGGGCTTTTGACCAGCCGATTGGTGTTGTTGTATTGCAGGGTTTTGGTTCCTACCGCCACTTCATAGCCGGGCGAGGTAGAAAACTCACGCAACAGTGGATCTCGGTAAGTTACATTCACCAAGACCGCCAAATCGCGCGCACTGGATTGGTTGTTGCTCGACAAGCCGGTGGGCTCGACATAGCGGGTGTCCATCATGCCCAGCTGGCGTGCTTTGGCGTTCATCTTGGCAACAAACACCCCCAAGCCCCCCGGATAGGTGCGTCCCAAGGCATTGGCAGCACGGTTCTCGCTCGACATCAAGGCCAAATGCAGCATTTCACGCCGCGTCAAGGTAGTGCCTACGCTCAAACGCGAGCGGCTGCCCTTTTCCGTATCTACATCGTCTTGGGTGATGGTGATGGGCTCCTCCATCGGCAAGCGTGCCTCCGAGATCAACAGCCCGGTCATGAGTTTGGTTAAAGAAGCAATCGGCAGCACCGCCTGATCGTTTTTACGCAACAACACCTCTTGGGTGTCTTGATCAACGACCAAGGCCACGCTGGACTTTAAATCCAAAGGATCGGTCGCATGGTGCAAACCTGCCATCTCGCCAAACGAGGGACGCGCCACCGCAGCGGTGGTGGCCGTTGCTGCCGCCGCTGCGGCCACCGCAGCCCGACCGGCCGTTTTGCCACGGGCTTTAGACGGCTGGGCGGCCAATGCCACTTTCACCCGACTGGAGGCAGCCGCCTGTGCCAGCGCTTTGGCTGGAGCAGCGCGTTGTGCCAACGACTTAGCGGGAGATGCCTTGCTGGCGGGTTTGGCCTTGTTGGCAACGGCCACATTGACTTTCACGGCTTTTTTCGCCGGCGCATTCTTGCGTTCTGCGGCCCAAGCTGGCGGCGACAACAATGTCGCCCCTAACACAGCCACCGACAATAGCTGAACTAAGGGACGCAATGCTGTGGGTGAACGACGGCAAATCACAGGGTATCTCCCAACAGAAAACAAGGGTACAAAAACAAAAAGCCACGCAATGGTAACCTTTTGCGTGACTTTTTGTATCTTGGCCTTCATTATCAGACTGAAAGGCCGATAAAAGGAACTTATCGACCCCAGTGGCCGCTCTGGTTTAACCTTGGGCGGCCACGCGCTCCGTTTTGCTGTGCAACTTGTTCAAAGCGCTCAAGTACGCTTTGGCCGAAGCCACCACGATGTCCGGGTCTGCGCCCACGCCATTCACGACCCGGCCACTGCTTTGCAGCCGCACCGTCACTTCGCCTTGGCTCTCAGTAGAGCCACTGATGGCATTGACCGAATACAACACCATCTCAGCGCCGCTTTGCACATGCGACTCAATCGCTTTGAGCGAGGCATCTACCGGGCCATTGCCGTCCGATTCAGCCTTGATCTCTTGACCGCCTACGGTAAACACGACGCTGGCATGCGGACGTTCGCCGGTTTCGCTGTGTTGGGCCAGCGAGACAAAAGCAAAATGTTCTTGCGCATGGCTGATGCTTTCGTCATTCACCAAAGCCAGAATGTCTTCGTCAAAAATCTCGCTCTTGCGGTCGGCCAGCTCTTTGAAGCGGGCAAAAGCGGTGTTGGTTTCCGTTTCGCTGTCCAAACTGACCCCCAACTCTTGCAGGCGTTGCTTGAAAGCATTGCGCCCACTGAGCTTGCCCAACACAATCTTGTTGTTGCTCCAGCCCACATCTTCCGCGCGCATGATTTCGTAAGTGTCACGGGCCTTGAGCACGCCATCTTGGTGGATACCGCTGGCATGGGCAAAGGCGTTAGCACCCACCACCGCCTTGTTCGGCTGCACCACAAACCCGGTAATCTGGCTCACCATGCGGCTGGCCGCAACGATGTGCTGGGGGTCAATGTTCAAGTCGAGGTTGAAATAATCGCGCCGTGTTTTCACGGCCATCACCACTTCTTCCAAGGCGCAGTTACCAGCACGCTCGCCCAAGCCGTTGATAGTGCATTCCACTTGGCGCGCACCACCAATCTTCACCCCGGCCAAGGAGTTGGCCACCGCCATCCCAAGGTCATTGTGGCAATGCACCGACCAAATCGCTTTGTCGCTGTTAGGCACACGCTCGCGCAGGGTTTTGATGAAGTTGCCGTACAGCTCTGGCACGGCGTAACCTACCGTATCGGGCACGTTGATGGTAGTGGCCCCTTCGGCAATCACGGCCTCAATCACGCGGCACAGAAAGTCGACATCGCTGCGGTAGCCATCTTCGGGGCTGAACTCAATATCACCGCACAGATTGCGGGCAAAACGTACTGCCTGCTTGGCCTGCTCCAACACCTGCTCCGGGGTCATGCGCAGTTTTTTCTCCATGTGCAGCGCCGATGTGGCAATGAAGGTATGGATACGACTGCGGTTGGCTCCCTTGAGGGCTTCGGCAGCGCGGGCAATATCGCGGTCATTGGCGCGCGAGAGCGAACAAATGGTCGAGTCTTTGATGGCGTTGGCAATCATTTGCACCGCCTCAAAGTCGCCATTAGAGCTAGCGGCAAAACCGGCCTCAATCACATCTACCTTCAAACGTTCCAACTGGCGCGCAATGCGCAATTTTTCGTCCTTGGTCATGGAAGCACCGGGCGATTGCTCGCCATCGCGCAAAGTGGTGTCAAAAATAATCAGCTGATCGGTCATGGCTGGCTCCTGAAATCGAAAAAATGGCAAAAAAAAAGCCCGCTGCGGGTGCATACGGGCTTTTGAGGAAAAAGTGTGCGCGCGCGCTTACTGCCTCCGCCCAGAGGAAGGTAGTAGTAGAGCGCGGGACAACATTTTCATGGCGCTCAATGTAGCACAGTTACGGGCGGTTTGCAGAATTTATTGGTGCAGCCCACGCTCTTCGGGCTCGTCGGTCGAGGTGCTAATCACGCTGGTTTGCAAGCCTTTGGCCTTGCGCCAAGCATAGACCACATAGCCACTCAGGCCATACAGCACAAACACACCAAACAAGGCAATAGGTGGATGGATGTTGATGACAGCAATCCCCAGTGCCATGAGGACAATCACGACAAAAGGCACACTCTTCTTCATCTGTATGTCTTTGAAGCTATAGAACGGCACGTTGGTCACCATCGTCAGGCCGGCATACAGGGTAAAAGCAAACATCACCCAAGTCAGGCCCTGCCAACCCAACACCAAGGCATCCCCCCCCCGGCGCACGCCCAACTCGGTCATGAGCCAGATAAAGCCCATCACCAAGGCGGCTGCCGCTGGCGAAGGCAGGCCCTGAAAATAACGTTTATCCACCACCCCAGTATTGACGTTGAAGCGCGCCAAGCGCAGCGCGGCACAGGCGCAATAGACAAAGGCAGCAATCCACCCCCAACGGCCCAAATCTTTCAGCGCCCAGATATAGGCGATCAAGGCCGGAGCCGCACCAAACGACACCATGTCCGACAAGGAGTCCATCTGCTCGCCAAAAGCACTTTGGGTGTTGGTCATGCGGGCGATGCGGCCATCGAGGCTATCGAGCACCATCGCGCAAAAAATGCCAATCGCTGCCATATCAAAGCGCCCATTCATCGCCATGACCACGGCATAAAAGCCACCAAACAGGGCAGCCAACGTGAACAGGTTGGGCAGAATGTAAATCCCCTTGCGGCGCTTACGCACCAGCAATTGGGGGTTTTGTCCACCCGATGTACCTTCATCCATTCCATCAACCTCCAGCGCCTTGAGCGGCGCGCGGCAAACATATCAGAGACGGCAGTGTACCTGCGCGCACAAAAAAAAAGGCCACCGAAGTGGCCTTGGCTGTATCGGCGCGAAAGGCTAACCGATCAATTGCGGGTCTGATCGACCAGCTTGTTCTTGGCAATCCAAGGCATCATGGCACGCAGTTGAGCGCCAACCTTCTCAATCGAATGCTCAGCATTCAGGCGACGACGGGCAGTCATCGAAGGATAGTTGGTGCGGCCTTCCAAGATGAACATCTTGGCGTATTCGCCGGTTTGGATGCGCTTGAGGGCGTTGCGCATGGCTTCGCGCGACTTGTCGTTGATGACTTCCGTGCCGGTCACGTACTCACCATATTCCGCATTGTTGGAGATGGAGTAGTTCATGTTGGCAATGCCGCCTTCGTACATCAAGTCCACAATCAGCTTGAGCT
>CAYZGT010000023.1:0-38455 GCA_964478155.1 uncultured Simplicispira sp. | reverse complement strand
CTGCTTGTGCAGCGCTTGCATCTTCAGCCGCGGCCAGCGCGTTGTCATAGACGTTGCTGGCCAGCGCATTGATGCCCGGTGTCATGACAGTTTTTTGCCAAGTCATGAAGTCTTCATATTCGGTATCAAAATCCGCTTCAGCGCTGCTGGAATCGGGCACTTTTGGTGCTGGGCCGATGGGGGTTGGTGGATTTGCCATTCAAATGTTTCCTTCTACAGAGATGTCACACATCGCTATCTCGTTGCGGTAGCGCAGAGGGGATTTCGTTGCGAAGCCAAAAGCAGAAAGCCCGGTAAAACCGGGCTTTAGGCTCAAAATCCAGCACACAGGCCGGGTCAATAAAAGCTCTAGCTCTTGCACACATCGATCCGCCTGTAATCGCTCCATCAGTACGCTGAACGACAGATTCTTGGCACTGCCGCGCGGAACGACCTTGTAGGTGCCGTCCGCTTCGGTTTTTCTGTACGTGAAACTGCGGGGATCTACCGTTGCGTCTGTTTGCGTGCCGCCAAAACCACCACGCCCGTGCAGGGCGGTCAACTTGCCACGTATCAGCATGCCGATGGCCCGTGTACTGGTGCCGCTGGCGGCGACCGTGACGCTGATTTCCGCATCCTTGTGGATTGGCAAGCCCGTGAAAATCAGCGATGTCCTGCTGCGACGCTGGCCGTAGCCGTAGTCCCAGTAGCCGCGCGCCGGATATTGCAAGCGTACGGTTTTGCTGTAGAGCACGACACCATTGGCCGTAATCGTCAGCGTGACAGTTTTGCCTCGCAGTCCGTACAGCACCACAGCATTCACAAACCGGCTTTTGAGCTGGTAGGTGATGTCGGTGGTAGCCGTGATGGCGGTCGAGGTGTACACGTCGAATGGTGCCCAGCGCTGTGTGGGCCGCACATCCTTCCAGCCAGTCAAATCTGCCTCTGGGCTGATCGTCTTGTCACCTGCAACGGCACAGCGATAGACCCGGTGTGTCGCCACAACGTGCAGTTCATCACCCACAGCGCGCGGTCCTGGTGTCCAAGCTGGTGTGGGATCCTCAGCAGGCCCGGCCAAGATTTGGGCCTCCGTTGTCTCTATCGGATCAATGTAGTAAGCCATTCCTCTCCCCTCAAACCGACGTGGCCACGATGTCGGCGCGGATCGCGTTACCGCCCTCAGTCACCCTGTCCAAAAGGTCGTGCAGGTCATCGCGGGCTTTTTGAGCATCGACCCCTTGCTGCTCGAGCGCTTGGATACGGGACAGCAGCTGTTCGAGTAGCTGCTCCAACCGTGCGCTGGTGCCGCCGCCCCCTCCCAGAAATTGCTGGGTGTCTGCTGCGTTCCAATACCGGGCCGGGCCGGTGGCCTCAATTTCTATCCCGCGCTCACCGACTACACGCAAGCCACCAGCGTGATGGCCGCCAGCAGCAAATGCAGGTACGCCACTGCTTTTAGCCCAGTCCAGCACCACTTGCTCAGTAGTGCCCGTGCGGCCAATTTGCTGGTATGCCGCAGCAACATCGGCCGCAGACAAGCCATTAGAGACAGCAAAGTCACGTACAGCACCCAAATTGCCCGTCACGTCCGACGCATTCACCAGCAGTCCCATAGGCACTGTCAGGCCAGCAATGTCACGCATCGTGCCGTTGCCGTCGGTAAACGTGGTGCCCCCGGTCTGCTGGTAGTTCGACAGCGGCGAGGCGGTGTAGCCCCAATCAACCGACGATCCGACAGAAGCGCCAGCGCTTGCACCAGCGCTTGCACCAGTGCCTGTCCCACCGGCACTGGGCATGACAGAGGCCGCAGCGCTGCGGGCAGCGGTCAAGTTGGTGATGGATGCGGTGAGTACGCCCATCGCCGTGGCAACGGAGGTGACGCTGATGTCAATCCCCTTGGCCACGCTGACTTGGTCTTGGGCCGCTTTGAGCTGCTCGTCCAGCGCAGCCAGCTGTGCATCGCGGGCTTTCTCAATCGCACTGATCTGGTCTTGGGCCAGCTTATTCGCACTGGTCAGACTGTCGAGCTGCAGTTCCTGCACAGATTTCTGCGCATCGACCAGGCTGCCAAGTTCGTCCAACTTGCCCGCTTGCACCAGTTGCGCGAACTCAAAATCGGCCACGGTGGCATAGCCATCCATGTTGTCTTTGCTAACCGCACTGATCGCATCACGCAGCTTGGCAGCATCAGGCAGCGTGCCCGCTTTGGCCAGCGCGAGCGACATGTCGATATAGCTGCGTGCCTGTAGCAGATCCGCTTCTGTATTGACATTGCCACGCAGGCTTTTGACAGCATCAACAATCGTGTCAAAGAGGCCAGTCAGGCTGTTGACCTGACTTTGTGCCTCCGTGATCGACTTGGCCCCCGCATCCATGCCTGTGCGCAGTGCTTCGATTTGCGCTGCAGCAGACTTGCTGATCTGATTTTTCTCAGCATCGACCGCCCGTTGTACGCCTGACATGGCCGCATCCATTGCGGTCGCTGCATCCGTGAGTGCATACAACCGCAGTTGCAGCGGCCGGTTGCTGGCATCCAGTGTGGCCAACTCGCGTTCACGCAGCAGTGCGGTTTGGCCCAAGGCTTGCGCGATGGACTGTTCCAGGCCTTGGCGCTGCTGCATCGCAGACACTTGGGCATCGATGGCGCGGGCATAGTCGTACGCTGCCGCCTGTGCCGCTGTCATGCCACGGGTGTCCAGCTCGCGTTGCAGTGCTAAAGCTTCTTGGGCCTTGCCTTGCGCTTGCAGCAACTTGATGTCAGCGCCGGTGCGTGTGGCTGCCACCGCCGTGGCCTCTTGCATCGCCGTGATTTGCTGGTCGATGGCGCGGGCATAGTCGTAGGCGGCCACTTGCGCGGCAGTCATGCCACGGGTATCCAGCTCGCGTTGCAGTGCCAAAGCTTCTTGGGCCTTGCCTTGCGCTTGCAGCAGCTTGATGTCGGCCCCGGTGCGTGTGGCTGCCACAGCATCCGCAGCGGCCTGCGCTTGCAGTTTGAGATCGAGGAGGCTAGCTCCCAGAGACAGCACCGCATTCTTGGCCTGCGGCCCAGCGTCGGACTGGACGAACGACAGCACCGCCACCTTGAGGTCATCAATGCCAATCGCGTCCAGCACCTTGGTATCAATTTGGCCAAGCCCTAAGGCTGGATATCATTGAGTTGCTGAGCGATACGCCCAATGCGGTATTGTTCCAGTGTGTTGCCAGACAAGAACTTATCAGCGGTACTGTCGGCAGTGCCCACCAGCGACTCCATCGCTGCCTTGAGATCCGTGGGTGGTGGCTTGGATTTGGGCATGGGTGGCCGCATTCACGTCGTACTGTGCGATTTCCAGATCGGTCCAGCCCTTGACCGCACGGTCACGCTCTGCCCGCAGTGCGGCCGGCTCGTTGCCTTGGGCGCGCAGCAGATCGATGGCCAGCGTCTCAGCATCGCTGCGCATGGCGTTCAGGTTTTCCTGCGCCCGAATCTGCTCTTTCAGGGCGGCGTTCTCGGCCAAGCGCTGGCGGTACAGTTCCCGGTTGGCGACATCCCATCCCTCGGTAGCCCTGTTCAGTTCCATCAAGGTGGCGGCTGTGTCATTGCCCTGGGCGCGCAGAAGGTCAATCTGCAGGCTCAGGTGATCGGTTTTGAGGCCGTCCAAGGCATCTTTGATACGCTTGGCCAAGTCTTCGGCTGCTTTGGCGGTGGCATCTTGGGCGGCAGTGGTCGCTGCTGGGATTTGGTAGCGCGGCTGGTACGTCATCGCGCCGGCTGCGCTGCTCAAAGCGCCACCGACCGACTCCTTGATCGTGGCCAGCGCCGCTTGAAACTCGCTGCTGCTCATCAGCGTGCTCAAGGCTTGGGCCGTCGCCGTTGCGCGTGCAAGAGTTTCGTCGATGGCTTGTTTTGATAACGCCTCAGATACCTTTTGGCTGGTAATCAAAGCATCCAACATCGGAGCTGCAATGCCTTGATTCACTATATCGAAAACCTGACCCAGGCCGTAGGTGTAAATCGAATCCTCCACCCCGGCCACCAACATATTGGCGACGTTCTGCCCAGCGACGGTAGCGCCGCTGGTTTGCGTGCCCTCAGCAAATGCCTTTACTAGCGAATCACGGCTCGTTCCGGCTAGCTCGAGCAGCGTATTCGGATAGGTGGCGATCTTCTGCATCAATTTAGCAAAAGAATCCATGTCTATCTTGGATGTGTCCGTGCTTTTGAGTAGGCGATCCATCCAGTTGGGCAGGCCGTCCATTTGTTCAATGGCCCGCTTCGTATCTTGGGCTACTGACTTCATGAAGTCTTTGTAGCCCTGCTCTCCGTCTGCAAATGCTTTTGGCGTTTGTCCTTCTTTGCCCTTGCTCCACTCGACCAGGGCAGTTGCCGTGGTGTCGTCTAGGCGTTTAATGATTAAGTTGCCCCATGCAGCATCTTTAGACGTGTCATCAGCGTATGACAGCAGCACTTCGTATTGCGTGGTAGCAGCGCCAGTGAGCTTACTCACGGCATCCAGTGTGTCTTTAACGCTCTTGGCAGCACTGGATAGGGCATTGCCTACCTCTGCATTCATATCGGCGTTAAAGCCGCCATAGGCTTCAGTAGCACGGCTCACTGATACGCCGGTGCCAGATGCTGTGGCTACTGCGCCCATGTGGGGGGTAGCATTGCTGCCAAAAATAGACGACAGTGCAGCAATGCCGATAGCTACTGGCCCAAGCGCACCAGCAAGCATGCCAATGCCTGATGTCAGGCCCGCCACGGTACCAGTTCCGATTAACGATGCACCAGCGGTCAGAGAACCGCTTAGCGTAGTTGCGCCAGTAAGCCATCCAGCGCCCGCAGCCAGAGAGCCGCCAATACCACCAGCACCAAATAGGCTGCCAATTGAGCCTGCAGAGGAGAGCAAGCTGCCGCCACTGCCACCAGTGGCCGCATTTGCGGTTCCGCTGCTAAGACCAAGTGCGCCAGTAATTCCACCTGCCACAGGCTGGACGATAGCTTGCACGATAGGCCTGAGCACCATCGTACGGAACATGTTTTCGACGGTGTCCGCCATGTTCTTGGCCGCATCCTTGCCGCCTTCGAACCCGCGCATTAACGCGTCGGTTAGGGACTGCTCGATTTGTTGTGACATACGCTTTGACTCTTCTGCTACATCTTTCGCAGCATCGGTGGCGACTTCTTTGGTTGCCCGATCTCTTTTTAGAGCGGCGAGATCGCGTAAAGCTTTTGCTTCCAATCGGTACGTTTCGCCTAGCTGCCCTGACCAATCAATTTCATCAGCAAGTGCCGCACGGCGCTCTTTCGACGATGCGGCTTCATCAAGCTTGGCGGCTGCCAGTGCGGCAATTGCCACCTTGCTCATACCTAATTCGACGATTGCTTGGCGCTCTTGCTCAATTTGCTCCTGTACAGATAGGACGGCTTTGTCCCGTGCATCCAACGCTTCAGCGTAGGCATCAGTGGCCTCTTGCTGGGCTTTTTTCTCCGCTTCTGCTGCCTCTTTCATGGCTGGTTGCTGCGACAAAAGGCGAGCTTGTGATTTAGTCAAAATCTCAAGCGTGATGGAGTTCTTTTTATAAGCCGCAGAGAGCTGAGACCACTTTTCTAAAAAATCCCCGGCCAGCCCGCTTTCTTCGGCCATGAAACTGGCCGCTAACTTCTTGCCCTCTTCTGCTAGTTTTTTGGTTGCCTCTGCTGCTTTTTCTGCAGCCTTTTTTGCATCCTCGGTTGCTTTTGCACTGATACCTGCGCCAGTACCAAGGCTGTCATAGGCGCTTTTTGTCGATTTTGCTGCTGCATTAGCCGAAACTGTTGTTTCTTCCAATCCAGCGAGAAAACGGGCTACAGCGGTATCACCGCGTAAGAATTGGTCTTCGATGACAGATACGTTTTGACGTGCGGCTGCCCCTATATCCTTCATTTCGCTGGCAGCGTGAACAAACGCATTGCCCATGCCAGATGCACCAGTCATTTGTAAGATAGTGCCGAGTCCATGAACGAAATCTGCAATTGGGCCTAATACAAAACTCCGAATATTATCGCCAACAGAAACAAAAGACGCGCTTACAAGGGTTACGCCATCTTTAAGTCCAGCAATCAACAATCCAACCATTGTTAATATATTGCGCACCGCCCCGGATTCAACAAGCCATTTCCCAGTACCGATCAGAATCTCACCAATAGAAGCAGCAACTTCCAAAGAGGCAAAGCCAATCGATTTTGTTACTTGCCATAAAGCGCTCAACTCTGTTTTATTGGCCTGCACCCATTCGTGCATTGACTTAAACCCAGAAGATATTTTCAATTCTGAGGCATCGGCCATGCTTGCCAATACAGGCATAACGCCAGTCATCACCGTATTAGTGATACCTGTCATTAACCCTTGCAGCTGCTTGAGTTCTGCGTCCAAGTTCTTGCTGGCCGCAATCAGTTCAGTGGACATGATGGCACCAGTGCGCTGCGCTTCCTCCCCCAAACGCTTGAGTTCTGCGCCATTGTTTGCAAGCAGTGGTGCTAATGCACTGGCTTCATCGGCAATGGCCTCCATCTGGTTGACCATCACCATCTGACCTACACCCGCCTTTTCAAGGCTGGTATAAAACAGTTGTAAAGCCTCGGGGCCAGACAATTTGCGAAACTGTTCTGCGGTTACCCCAACTTTTGGAGCAATGGTTTCGAAAAAGTCCTTGAGCTCCCCCTCACCTGTCAGTAGGAAATCGCCGACTTTGTCTTGGACATCTTTCATGATGTCCCCAAACTTGCTCATGTCAATACCAACAGATTTCGCCCCAGCAGCCATTTTTTGGAAATCGTCTGTACTGGAGCGAGACATTGCGGCAAGTCGCTCAACTTGGACGGCGGCTTCTTTGACTTCGTTGACGGCATTGAGCAAATTACCGACAGAAATGCCCATGAACAGCGTGCCCAGTAAGGCTTTCATGCGGCCCACATCGCGCCCAATGGACTCGAATGTGTTGTCAACGGTAGCACGAGCCTGTTGCATATCTTTTTGCAGCCGTGCCACATTCGCCATCAATTCGATTTCAAGGCTACCTGCAATCATGTTTCGCTCCAAAAAATAAAAAGCCCGCACAAGGGCGGGCTGGAGATGGGGTTGTTGAGCTTAGGCTTAGTGGGCTAATCCAAAGGGCTGACTGATACTGCCCAAGGCCGCATCCATGTGCAGGCGTATCGTTTGCATCAGCATCTGTGCACCCTTGAGTTCGGTGCGGTAGTGGTGCGCGAGGCAGTTGCCCAAGGTGGCACTATCCAAAATGCCGCGCGTCACTTCCACGTCGTTTTGCTGGGCGGCGTTGCTATGAAAGGCCACGCGGCGCTCCAAGTGGGCGCGAATCAGCGGGTAAGCCTCGCCCACCAAGCGCCCGGCGGCTTGGTCAATCAGCGCGTGCTGGGCGGCAGTCAGGGGCTTGGGGTTGCACTGGCCTGACAGCAGCAGGGCGGCTACGTCGATGGATTCATCAGGCAAGGCTGTTTGCTGGGGGGGTGGCGCGGCATCCACTACTTCCCAATCTACAGTGTGCCGGGTGATGATAGAAATAGCCTCGGTCAGTTCGTGGCGCGGAATGGCACGGTAGCCCACCTTGAAATGACTTTTGAGCTTAGACCATGCTTGCATGATGAATTTGCCTTGCACCTTACTATTGCTAGAGAGCTTCTTGGCAGTGCCCTCTATCATCTGGCGCAGTGTGTCGGCTTCTTCCTTGGTAAGCGCGTTGTCGGGGTTGGCACAGTAGGCTACACGCGGCGGGTGCTGTTTGAGTAGCTCGGCTTCCATTTTATTGAAGGCGGCGATGTAGGCCACCTTCCACTGCAACGCCTCTTTACCGGTGAAGCCCATTGCCAGCAGCGCGAAGCCGTCACGAGTGATGCGGTAGGCAGCGTCTTTGCGGACGCGGCCCATGCCCAAATCCGTCTCGATTTGTATGAGCCCAAAATTGGGCTGATACCCTTCAGGCAGTTCTTTCAGCAGATTCTTGATAGCGCGCAGCACATGGGTGTGGCGTTTTTTGAAGTGCTGGGCCACTTGGTTGCTGGTGGCGGTAACTTGGCCGTCGATGACATCGAGGACTGGGGTGGTGATGGCAGGAGATGTGCCGGTGGTTTGAATGGATGGTTCCATTGTCATGCTCCGCGATAAGGCTTGAGATCCGCTGGCCGTTTCAAAGGCATGGTGCGGGTGGGTAGATGTTGAAACCACTGATCGCGCAGTGTGGCCGTCCTCACGGATAGACCCATCTACCCGAAAACCTGACGGAATTTGGGCATGACAAAGCCGCTCTATCGGGGCGGCTTGACCGGCAGACTCGGTGGTTTCAAACACCATCTCTTTTGAGACCGGCGAATGGTACACCGATTCTAGGATCGCGGCAATGTGTTGCGGGAATGGCGAAAGGTTAGGGTTCATGGTGGGCATAAAAAAAGCCGCTGGGGTAGCGGCTAGGGCGAGGAATGCGCTCACAGATGTTCAATCGAGAAATGCGTCCAGCTTTACGCTCAAGCGCGGATTGCGTGGTACAGAGCCATAGGGTGGTGGCCGGGCTGGACGACGGGCCTCATTGCCCTCTGCGATGTACTCACACGACAACCGGCGCATCAACTGGCACTCCCACGGCTGCAAATCCACGCCCATCTGCTGTTGCCAGGCCTGTATTTCTGCCCAAGTCAAGGGGGCAGGCCCCATTCCAGCAACAGACGTTGGGCCAATCTCGAACAGGTAGTCCAGTAGGTATTGCCCGCCAAACTCCAACGGAGGCATGGGCATCTGGATGCCATCGCGCTCGAGGCGCACGCGCCGTGGAATAGGCTGGGGGCGTTCCTTTTTGGAGTTACTGGGCTTGGTCTCTTCGGGCGCAGCATTGAGCCACGCCACTTGCCGCACGTAGAGGGTCAGCCCTGCGGCAAAGCAGGCTTGAAGTTTCCCCGGTCGGCCAAGAACTTGTCGGCATCGTCAGCAATGTGGCCCAGCGTGATGTCGGAATACAGTGCCAAGGCCGCATCGTGGCCGGTCTTATCGCCCACGGTGGCATTGTTGATCGACACAGTGACCGCAGCTAAAAATTCGGCACGTTCACGCACCTTATCTTCGGCAGTGCGTTTGTTATCTGTCTTGCCCTGCATACGAGCTAAGGTGCGGGCGTTATTGCGCTCTTCCATCGCGTGCTTGGCGCGCTGGAACTGTTTGGTGCCGGGGCCATAGAACGTGATCGTGATCGGCAGGTCATCTGCAGCGAACTGGGGATCACCAGCTGCATCGCACACGGGCATTTCGGCAGTGCCATTGATAGCGAGTTGTTGGAGATTGAAGGCCATGATGGATACTTTCTGTCAAAAAAATGGGGTAAATAATGGGGGTCAGGGGGCCACAGGGGCTGGAACTTTGACGGTGTCGGTCTGGCGCAGCAGCGTGATGGCACCAGTGACCTTGCTGTCCACCGTGCCGTTGTTTTCGACGAACTTGGACACTTGGGCAGTGAAATAGCGCAACGCCCCGTCTTGCTTTTTCAGCTTGAAGCTGTAATTGGCATAGCTGCGGCTAGCGGCATCCACCAGAATCTGGCCATCATCGTCGTCATCCCAAGCGCACACAATTTCAGCGTCGGGCAGCTCATAGCTGCCTTTGCGCTTAGTGGTTTGTGCCGAATCGACTGGGGAGTGGCTGGTGGTTTGGTACTGGCGGCCCACGACAGAGGGAACGTCAGTCACTTCGCCGATTTTTACCCACGTCAGCGCAGCAAATTGGGTAGCGTTGGTGGTATCGGCAGGCAGGGTTGCAGAGATAAAAATCTCTGATTCTGCAACGGTATCGTAGGACATCGTCCTGACCTTTCTCATAAAAAAACCCGCCAGCAAAACGCGGGCGGGTGGTGGTTACTGGCAGTGGCCAGCGGTTCAGTTCGGTTCAGAAAACGTGACTTTGAAGTCAATGCTTTGGCTGAACAGAATTCGGTTTTCAGGGTCAGGCCCCACGGTGTCACTGCGCACATGGAGCACTCGCACACCAGCAATGCGGCCAGTGCGGCGGTGGCAAGCCTGTTTGACCAGATCAAGCAAAGCTTTCATCGCCGGGTAGCTGGCCGCAGTCGCTGTGACCTGAATGCGGGCTGTGGTCAATGTGGTGGGGCTGGTGGCCACGGTGTGATCCCCTACCGAGACGATGTGCCGATAGCACACTGCTGGCAAATCCGTGCCTTCGGGCAGCACGCCGGGGCAAATGCGTTGGGTAGGCACCAGTGCTGTCAGCGGCGCATGGCTGGACAACAGGGCAAAAATGACCCGCTCTGCACTCATTTTTCTGCCCCCACATCCACACCGGAGGCATCTAGCCCGGCTTTGGTCAAGCGTTTTTTGATGTACTCCCCTGCGGCTGTAACGGCAGCTTCAGCTTGTGTGTCCAATGCTGGCCGCATAAATGGGTGTGGCTTCGCGCCGGGGTGGGTCACTACTGGGCCAACAAAGTTTTTCCCAATAACAAGGCTTCCAGTCTTAACCATTTTATTAATGGTCTTCATGCTTTGTTTCTTGACAGTTCCGCGCCTTGTTACATATTTCGGTTTTTCGTTATCTTCCACTTTAATGAGGTGGGGGTCGGTGCCGAACTCGACGAATTTGGCGTAAAACGCATCAGGTGTACCCGCTGCATCAACTTGGCCTCGTTTGACCTTCTTCGCTGTTGTCACCGCCGCATAGACTTGGCTCCGGTTCCCTTTCTTTACCCCGTCAGTGATACGCAGGCTGTCACGCAATTCACCGCTAACCACAGCAGCACCTTGCTTGGCTGCGGCCAATACCGGCTTAGCTCCAGCGCGCATGGCCCCACGCAAGATGTTTTTCTCTATCTTTGCAGGCAGGGTATTGAGCATCTTTTGCAGTTCAGCCAGCCCTTTGGTTTTGATGATTTCGGTCATGATGGGGATACCTCCTCGGCCATAAATTCCATCCATTGGCGGCGGCCCATTTCTGCCGGGCCAGCCACAATTTGCATCGTGCGTGGGTATTGGCCCAGCACCACAATACGCATGGTGCTGGTCAAGTCGGGCCTCCAGTGCGTGCGGATGCGAGCAGGGCGCGAGGTGATTTCCACGCTGTGCTGCACAGTTTCTGCACGGCTTGGGAGAATGTCCCGCACCTGCGCCCACATCGTTGCCACAGGCACCCATTGCTGGGTACTTCCACCATAGTGAGGGTCGGTTGCAGGTTCCAGACGCTCAAAGCGAATCTGGTGGTCAAGATCGCCGATACGCATCACACGCCCATGCCTTTTCGGTATGGTGCAAGGTAATGCCGAGATCCATTAGGAATCTCATTTGCTGCGCCACTGGTGATATCGCTTCGGTTTTCATAGGCGGATGCCACCATCAGTAGCAAGGCCAACTGGATAGCAGCATTGACCACCATGGGGTGATCGCCTGCAGTACCCGCTGCAATGGCTACTTCCATCGCGTCTTGCGTGGGGTAGATCTTGCGGTCTGTGTACTCTTGAGCAAGGTCTTCGGCAGCAGCGATCTTGAGCGTCAAGTCGTCGTCATCGCCCAAGCCTTGGCTGCGCAAGTGGTTGCGTGCTTGGTCAAGTGTCAGCAGCATGGTTTTCTTGGCCTACTGGCGACAGTGGCTGGGCATCAGCCGCCACAGGGGTGAACAGAGGATCTTCTTGGCCAACCATCGGGATTGGCTGGAGATCATCTTCCACAGGAATGTGCACGGGCTCTTCTTGGCCGTACTGCATAACGATATGCTTGCTATCAGTGGCCAATGGCTTTCGATGCAGTGCAGGAGCGGGTTTCACTGCACGGCTGCGGGCCGGTGGACGCGGGGCCGGTGCAGGCTTGGGCTCCACATCGGCAGCCGTTTTCTCACGCACCAGCCCGTTTGCTTCCAGTTCAGCAAAGGTGCGTGGATCAAACTTGGCCAGTTGGCGACGCGCATACAGTGTCGCGCCATGCTGAAAACTCGATAACACAACAGCGTCAATCATGGTGCCTCCTTACGGTGTGGGTGTCAGATCGCCCTTGACGAAGGCTTCGGGGCGGTACAGGGCCATGGCCAAGCGCTCTTCGGCGCGGATCGTCACCAGCCCGTTGGTGAAGTCTTGGTCGTGCTGGGTAGCGATGGACACGTTGGCATCTTCGCGGTCAAAAATCTGGGCTCCCATTTGGAAAGCGCCGACCAAGAATTCATCTTGTGTCATCGCTGAAGTTGTGACCACTGGGCGGCCCCACAAACCGGGCTGCGCCAGGCTTTGCGGATTGGCAAAGATGTAGGCACCGTTCGAATCTTTCAGCAGCTCAATCGCGGCCCAGTCCGACGGGTGCAACACAATGCCCGTGCTGGGGTACTCTGCCAGTTCGGCTTGCAGCAGTGCCAAGCGCAGGATGTCGATGCGGGTGGCCAGCAGCTCGGCATCCTGCGGGTTCATATTGAGCTGCTGGAACCCCATGCCCATTTCAAGCACCATCACGCCCCCAGCATCGCTCACGGTTTTGACGTGCTGGCGGATGTCTTCACGCTGCGCTGGTTTGAGTACGGTGGCCCCGGTGGTCACCAGTCCGCTGGACTTCATGCCCCCGGTGAAGGTGTGGGCGCTGGCCCGGTCAGCGGCAATCGCACCGCCCAGCACGTTGGCTCCCATGCGAATGGGCGAGATGCCCACTTTGCCGTCCAGCGTAAAAGCTGGGGTGTGCCACATCGCTGCTTCGGGGATGATGCGGCTGGTGCCCGTCACTGGGTCAGCGTAGCGCCACTCGATAGCACCCGAGGGCAGTACCCGGCGGCTGATGCGGTCAGGCAGCAGAAAATCGATGCTGGTGATCGTCCCCGTGCTGCTGATGCGCTTTTCCGCATAGGCATTGCCCCACAGCAAAAGGCTGGCCACATAGGCCTGCCAAAAACAAGAGGCCGACATATCGGCGTTGGGCTGGATACGCAGCAGCGTGTACAGCTGGTGCCCCGTCGCCAGCGTCTTGGAGCCATCGGAATTAGACCGATACAGGCCCATGGGCAGGGTCGATAGCGTCTCTGCGATCAACCGCACACAGGCCCAAGCAGCACTGATTTGCAGCGCCGTCTGGGTGGTCACGGTTTGGCCAGACCAATTGCCAGCCCCCAACCATTCCTGCCAGAAACTGCCTGTAGTGGGCTGGATGGTTTGGCCCAGCCAACTCCCGAGCGACTTGATCCCGTTAAATGGTGCCGAGATGCCCAACGCGAGGGCTTCACTGAGGCTTTTGCTTGAACTTTGCATAAGCCAGCCCCCGCAAAATGACCACTGCCAGCAGCGACAGTGATCCAGCGCTGGCAATCAAGGCCCAGCCCAAGCCTGCCAGCAGGTAGATCCCAGCAATCAACAGGGCAAAAGCCAGCAACAAGGCCAGCCCAACCACAAGGTAGGGAGAGGGTTTCATAGTCAAACGATGATCGGGTTGCTTAAAAAGTCGTCCAAATCGGCACTGGCATCCTGTTGCAAGGCTCTACCTAGGGCCATCAGCATGGCAATCGGGCCATCAATCTTGTTTTCGGGTCGCTCTTTGGTGGGGGCCAGCAGTTCGTTGAACTTGGATTGCTTGACCACCAGATTGCTGACCATCCAGTTCATCACTGGGTTGCCTTCGTGCTTGAGCGTGCCTTCATGCACCATGTTTTCGATCTGGATCAACGCCGGTGTGAAGAACTGGGCACGCTGGGTGATTTCCACCAACGGCAAGCCCTCCTCGAGCAGCTTTCCAGCAAAGTACATCGACAGCGCCGGGTCAAAAGCGATTTCCTGCACATCAAACTGGGCGCAGTAGTGACGCATGTCCTCTGCCAGCACATCAAAGTCGGTCAGGTCGCCATCGGTCACTTGCACATGGCCCGATCTGGCCCAACCGCTCAGGTGGGCATTGCCGCTTTCTTGCACGGCCAGCTCGTTCAAGTACAGCCGCACAAACACATGCCAAACCCCGGCCCGCTTCATGACCAGGCACAGCGCGGCAAAGTCTTTGCGCTGGGCCAAGTCCAAGCCCATCCAGCACTGCTCTCCGGCGAAATCTTCCAAGTCCAGCGTTGCCCCGCACCGATCCCATGCCCGCATATCCATCCAGGGCGACTCACCACTGACCCAAACGTTAAGCCGCTTGGTCAAAAAGTTGTTCAAGGCACTGGGCATGGCCTCGGCCTTGCGGGCGGCGACCTGCATGTCGTCTATCAGTACCGACTTGCCCCAGTTCGGATTGGCTTTGGCCCAAGAGGTCGGGTCGAACGGGTCATCTTGATCGTCAATCGTGTAGACGATGCCAAAAAGGGCCGGGTCATCGACCACACCATCGAGCACCTTGGTCACATGGGTGCGGCGCTCGTAGCAAATGCCGCTGATGTCGGTGCCTGCCGTGGTGATGTTCCACAGCAATGACTGCTCACGAGCCCCCCGAGCGGTGTCAATCACGTCGTACACGGCCCGTGTTTTATGCGCGTGCAGCTCGTCAATGACCGCAAAATGCACGTTCAGACCGTCCAACGTGCTGCCCTCTGCGGCCAGCGGCTGAAACTTGCTGGATGTGTAGGCCACCGTGATACTGTGTTGCAAGACTGCCACCCCCAAATGGGTGCGCAGATCTGGCAACCGGGAGGCCATCGCTTTGGCATCATCAAACACGATGCGGGCTTGATCGCGGGTAGTCGCTGCGCTGTACACCTCAGCTCCGTATTCGCCATCGGCCGACACCATGAACAAAGCCAGCCCACTCGAGAGCGTGGACTTGGCATTTTTGCGTGGTACTTCGATGTAGCCCTCGCGGTAGCGGCGCAGCCCGGTATCCCGATGCGCCCAGCCAAACACCGTGGTGACGATGAAGGCCTGCCAAGGCTCCAGCTCAATCAAGCGCCCTTCTCTGGCCCACTTGCCCTTGATATGGGGCAGCAACTCCAAGAACTCACAGGGCCGCGAAGCCCGCACATGGTCAAACACCCACGGCCACTCATCCGACACAGGCCGCTGCAGGTCATCCAGTTGCCGCTGGCAGGCCAGCCGCGTCCATTTACAGGCAGGGATTTCTCCTTGCACGACCGATTGCGCATACGCCAAGGCTGCTTCCACGTACCGGCTCACGATGAGCCTCCCTGTACCACGGCAAACCGGGCAAAGCCTGCTTGGGGCTGCGGTGCTGGTTCGATACCGGGTAGCGTGGGCTGGATGTAGTTGCTGGCTTGCACCCGGCCACGGGCGGCGGGGCTCAAGCCAAAGTGCGCCAGGTAGCGGTTGAGCTGTTCCCGGTGTGATTTGATCAACTGCACGATCACGCTTTGCTGCGCATAGCCGCTGGGCGTGACCGCATGGCTGGCCTCATAGACCGCTGTCGGGTAGTCCAGTTTGCGCTGATCCACCAGCCGTGACACTTGGCCCTCAAAGGCAGCTTCCAGCTCGTACAGTCGGCCTGCTGCCTGACAGTACAAGGCCAGTGCCGCACGATCCAAGCCACTGATCAGCCCCAGTTCTTCCAACAAGGGGGTGATGCGCTTCCATTCCTTGCGGGCTTCAATGCCCAGGTGCTTGGGTGGACTGGGAATGGCCACCTGTGGGTTGATGCCACCGTCGGCATGCAAAGGCCGCTTGCCCGGATTGCCTTCTAGTACCTTGATGGCGCGTGGTTTCGGCAGTGGTCCACGGGAGCCTGTCATTTGTCTATCCTTCCTAGGGGAGTACCCCCCCCACCGAAACTTGCGCGCGCAAAAATCTGGGGGACAGGTCGGTCTAGGCCGCAAGCCTGTGAACTTTTAACCCCCCCTACCCCCGCCGCCTCCCAAAGCCGCCGTCCTCGACCGCTGTTTTGATGTCGTGGCATTGCTTGCATAGCGGCTGCCAGTTTTTGCGGTTCCAGAACAGCTTTTGTGCTGCGGCAATGCGACTGGCATCGCCGCTGTCCGTGGCTTCTTTGAGCCGGTGCGGTGTGACGTGATCGACTACGGTGGCATCGGCCACTTCCCCGCGCTGCTGGTGCCGGGCACACAACGGGTGGGCAGTCAGAAATTGTTCTCTGGCCTGCTGCCATTTGTAGCCATACCCGCGCTGGGAGGAGGATCCCCGGCGCTGATCTTGTGCCACAGCAGCTGTGCGTTGGTGTTTGGGACACCTGCCAGAGCCATCACGCACCAATGCGCCACAGCCCGGATGGTTGCAGGGCTTGGGGGCGGCGGAGGGCATCGATTTGGGGTGCGCAGAAAACAAAAAACCCCGGCAAGCAAGACTTGGCGGGGGCAAAATGGATGTGTTTTGTTGCTACAGACGCAACTACCACACAGTGCCTGAACTGTAGCATAAAAGTCTATGTCGTAAAACTCCCCGCGCTGCTTTTTGTATCTGCGCGGCGCGCTTTTTCTTGGGCCTTGTCGGACAGCCAGGCATCAATGGCTTGGTCAGCTTGTTCCAGATTGGCTTTTACCGTGGATTCAGCCCGCGCCATACGCTGTGCCGTGGCGCGGATACCAAGGTCGCGCAAGTAAATGCACTCGATGACGACGTACAAATGCGAGCGTGTCAGCTTGAGCGACTGCACTGCTGCATCAGTCTCTGAGGCCTCTTCTTCAAAAACGGGGATGGCCACGCCGTTGTAGGAGCCGCGCGCCCAAGTGCTTAGAAGGATGGACTGGGTGGCATAGCCCAGACCACCCGCATTTTGGCGCTCTTTCCAGATCGCCCAGTTATCCAGTCTGCGCTTGATGCGCTCAATGCGTGCCATGGTTCACCACCCAAGGCTGTGTCCACAGGGGCCAGATCGTCACACAGGTATGCACACCAAGATCGACCATCGACAGTGTAGTGATCGCAATGTCAGGGTGCTTGGCATCAAACGCTGTGCCGACCACCCTGCCGCCCTCAATCGCATAGAAGCAATCCGGCTCACCGCGCAAGCCACGGCGAACCAGCTCATAAGCCTGACCGCCGATATGCCGAGCCTTTTCCTGAATGGAGGCATAGACGTTGGGCATGTAGGCTTTTATCTCAGCGACCTTGGCCTCTACATCTACTGTAGGCCTTGAAGTGTCCATGCTGTCCATCACTTTCTATAGAGTTCATAGGTAGAGGTGGGTACACCCGCGTGAGTGGGCGCGCGCTCGCGCCTGCCTGCGCCCGCCCGCCTTGGTAATGCGGATGGACACTTGGTTTGGGCAATGCAGCAGCTGCTACCCCGAAAATCGGTGTAAGTGGCTTTGTGGTGGTGTCCATGTAAAGTGATGGACACCGTGGACACTTAGGCGTTATGGCATGGTTTTGCCCCAGCGACATCCCTGCCACTGCGCTACCACAGGGGGTATGGTCGCCCCCCAGCCCTTCGGGCGCACTGGCGCGATCACGCCTCCCCCAGTGCTGGTTGCACAGCGCATTTCACGCGCCATGACCTTTTGGTCAAAATGGCGCATCGTCACCTGCCTGTGTAAAAGTTGAACCCATTGTGCCAGTGCCCGCAGTGGCTGGTGGGCTGACCTGCATGTCGCTGTCAGTCTTGGCTGGCCAATTGGCTGGCCGGGTGTAGCCGCTTTTGCGTACACCACCGATTTGGCGCTTGCCATGCACCCAGCCTTCATGCCCGAGCCATGCGGTGATTTCCAATTGCAGGCCCTTGGTGCTTTTGCCCACGTCAACGTTGAGCGCTTGCACCAGCTGGGGTAGCGTGACGAAATCGGTCAGTTCATTGACCTCAGCTGCGCTGCCCGTGGGGCCGGGCGGCCTGGTCAAGATGGTCATGAGTTCGACTTCGACGGCGCTTTCCTGCAGGCGGCTCTCTTGCATGGGTGCAAACAGCCGAGCCTCTTGCTCTGGTGTGGGCGTGTAGCGGGTGCCCTGTTGGTACAGCGCAAAGGCTTCGGCCAACAACTGGGCGCGGTACTTTGTCACCCAGTCGGTGTTGATGACATGGCGCACTGGAATGGGCCAGAAGCGCCGGTTGCCGGTGCGATCCCGCAGATAGGTGTTCTCGTTCGTGGTGCCCACCAGAATGCACTGGCGTGGAAACGTTTCGACGGTAGAGCCGTAGGCTACCCGGTACCGATCTGCCTTGGAGCTGATAAAGGCCTTGATGGCCCCGACTTCGGCTTTGCTGAAATGGGTCAATTCGGCAATCTCGTACAGCCACAGGCCTTGCACCTGTTCCTGTGCTTCCTTGCCCTTGCCCACCTCAAACGGCGTGTCGCTGAAATACTCAGACCCGGCCAAGACCTCGACCAATGTGGACTTGCGCAGGCCACCGGCCCCTTCTAGCACTGGGCAGTAGTCAAATTTGCAGCCGGGCTGCATCACTCGGTTGACCATGCCCAGCAGCCAGTAGCGCCCGACCAAGCCCAGATATTCCTGCATCGCTGGGCTGATGGTATCTGGCGATTCGCCCAGTGCATGCAGCAGCCACTTATCAATCCGGCTGGTGCCATCCCACTGTAGGCCCTGCAAAAAATCACGGATAGGGTGCCAGCGCTGCATATTTGCCACCGTCATGATTGCCTCGGATAAAGCGGCCCGTGAGATGCTGGGCAGGCCGTAGGTTTCCGTGAGGTACTGCCCCAGCAGCAGATCGACCGCAGTGCCGACATCGCCCGCCCGGCCATGTGGCCACGGCCACGCATTGCGCGCTTGGATGTTGTTGGTCAGTTCATTAAAGGCCAGAACGTCTCTCAGGGCTGGATCACGCTGTAGCGCTGTAATCACCAGCTTGCGCGATACCATCCACCGGGTTTTTTCATCGTCGTAGTAGGGGCGTAGCCAGTGCGGTATCCGTTTGCCACCGATCAAATCGTCGCCGTCACCACGCCCGCTATCCGCGCCCTCTGTGGCAACGGGGGGTTCGATTTTTGTGCCCGCTGGCGTTGGCACCGGCGGTGCTGTGGGCAAATCCTGTGCTGTGGCAAAGAACGCCAGTACCTCCGCCAATCCCCATCCGTCCGTGACGATGGCATCGCGGCAATCCCAGCCATCTACCACCGTCCCCGGCGTAGGAATAGGCAGCAACTGCACCATGCAGCTGTGCTGCGTTTTTAGCAGCGCACCAATCCCCAGCATGGCCACCATGCCGGGCTGCTTTTCTGGTGGCAGTAGCGGGTTTGCTTGTAGCAGCACCTGTTGGGCCAACTTATCTGGCGTGGCTTTGCGCTGCGCTGCTGTCAACGGCTCATGCTTGGCATCACAGTCTGGCCAGAGCAATACCGTAGCCCCGGCCAGCCAGCCCCAAGCGGCCCGGTTCCACACCTTGCACCCGCCCGGCCAACTGACGACACAGTACACCCCCGGCGCGCCAGCATCTAGCAAACCCTGCAATACCTCTGCTTTGGGCTCCCCCTCGACCAGCACCACGGTGCGGCCCTCTGGCAGCCGCTGGCCGGGCAGGTACAGGGGGCGTGGCACATCCCACTGCCTCCACTGCCACTTCGCACCGCCATCCCGGGCCGACTCGCACCAGGTATAGGGCAGGGTGTCTTTGCCGCCATCGCTGGTACGAAATCGCACCACATAGCCGTGTAAATCTGCCCCCAGTTGGTAGGCGGCGGTGTGCTCAATGTCCTCTTTGGCCCTGTGGTGGTGCTTGAAAGTAGGCGCTACCGCTGTACTGGGCACGGGGCGGATGGTGCGCCAACCCTCTTCGCTTGAGCGCCCCGCTGGCGCGGGCTTGGCCGGTGGGGGCTGCGGGGGCTTAGGTGTAGGAGCTGCAGTAAATCCAGCACTGACAATGCCAGCGACGGATTCCAGCGATTCCTCTTTAGCTACCTGCAAGGCGGCTTTGGCTTGGCTCAAGCCGTGGATGGCTGCGTACAGGCTGAGCAGATCGCCGCCACTGTCATCGGCAGCAAAGTCTGCCCACTTGCCTGTGGTCAGATTGATAGAGCAACTGGTGCCCTTGCCGCCCGACAACGAGCCGCAAACATACTCATGCCCGACCACTACCCCGCCAGGCAGCCAAGCAGGCACCAGCCGATCAGCAGACTGCAATAGAGCAGCAGCTAGTTCAGCAAATCGGATCGGGGGCAATGGCGGCTTGTTGGTACTCATTAGGCGGCCGCCGCTGTCTGTGTTGCAGGCCGGTATTCAGCCACGGGCCGATTGCGGTAGGCCACGCGGCGCTCACCGGCAATGCACAGTTGGCCTGCGCGGGCCATGTTGTTGACGGTCTGTCTGGCCGACTCAAGGCCAACGCAGGCCCGTTGGGCCAGCTCGCGCAAAGTGGCCCCTTGCCCACTGGTGGAAAGCTCCATGCACGCAGTTAAAAGTGCCGCGCGAACATCGCCTGCGGGCCTCATGTGCACCCTCCTTGGCTTAGGATGGAAGCTCCTACACAACCACCGCCAAGGAGGGCGAACATGAATGAAACAGAAATCCAAAGGCTACTTCTTGCAAGTACCGTGCGGCAATTGGCCGTGATGTTGCAAGCTGCAGCAAAGAACGATGCGCTACAGAGGTTTGTGGAAGAGAACCCGCGTCCTTCCTCTACGCCAGGACGAATGTATAGGCCGACAATTGAAGATCGGGCGGAAGCAACTAAGCAGTGGGTTGAAAACAATCCCTTGGATAACTTCATTCCGAAAGCATTGGAAGAGCTGCGCCGCATAAACTCACTCATAGATGGCCAATAACTTGAACCGGAATACCTGAGTCGATCATTGCATTGAGCGTTTCACGGATGGCGTACAACTCCTGCAGCACCGCCAACATGGATGGAGTGGCTTCTTCCTCAGAACATAAAGTGGCCTCTCTGATCGACTGCGGTGGCGTAGATTTGTTGGATGCCGTACTAAACAAATAGCACAGGGCCAACCGCTGGGGGGTGCTGCTTTTCATGTGGTGCCTGCCCCGCTGCGGCTGTGCACAACCTGTGCCGGTTCTTCGATAGCGTGCAGGCGCTGATGCTCGGACACTTGGGCTATCGCCCGACGGCGGGTCTCTAATTTGAGGAGGTGCCGAATGAATGCCGATTGCGTCATGCCTTCGCTATCAGCCATCGTTTGCATGGAAAAGAACTCATCTGCGGTGAGGCAGGTAACAACACGAACATCGTGGGGGTTGGCCATGGCTTTAGGCTCCTGTGGTGCTGGTGGTGGACTTGGCTTTGCCGCGCAGGTAGGCCCAGTCCACATCAGGGCGCAGGTCTTCGCAGCGCACTGCTCCAGAGGTGGCTTTTTCGATTTTGATGCAAAGCTCCGCCGGGCCTTTTTTTCTGCCAGTCAACACTTGATAAAGGTAGTCATAGCCAATCTCACACTTGTGCGCGATGGTTCGACGGACTGCTACATCTATTTTCATGGCTAGAATTCTAGCTTATGGCTAACAAAAAATACTAGCCATAAAAAAGAATGCTGCCAATCTCTTTTGTTAGAAGGCTGACATGAGCATTCACGACACCTTGTTAGACCGATTCCGTGCGGTCGTTGACTTAGAGATTGCTGCTGCTGGAGGTAAGGCGGCGGATGGTTATCGCGCTGTGGCTGAAAAAACGCGCTTGGGGTATGACTACATTTACCAAATCTACAAAGGGAAGCCTGCACACAAGCCCAAGCGCCCTAGTCTTGAGGCGATGGAGGCTATTGAACGTGCCTACGGTAGGCCGGAATCTGGCGCAGCAGCCACCGATCTGCAATCATTACCTGCCAGAGTGACACCCAAGGAAGCCTTGGCAGTGCTGCAAGCAGAGATAGATAAAGCCAATCCTCTCGTCCACATAGAACACGCATGGCCGTTTTCCCAAATCAAGCGTGACCAATGGGAGAGCTTGACTCCCGAGCAAAAAACCATTGTGGAAGGCGTGGCCCTTAGCATATTGGCTGCCCAACACGCTGCTGGAGCAAGTGCCTGCCACACCGAAAAAAGACAGGCTACGGGCTAGGCCCAGCGCGCAGATACTGGCGTTTACACCCCGGCTGCTTTGGGCTTTGCTGCACTGTGGCTGGCCTTTGTTGTAGTAGGCATAATAACCACCATGAATAGCAAGCAAGTTATTAAGCAACTGGAGACAGATGGCTGGTATTTGGCCCGTGTGAAAGGATCGCACCACCAGTTCAAGCACCCCAGCAAGCCCGGCTTGGTAACGGTAAAGCACCCCGATGGCGACATCCCAACGCCCACGCTGTACAGCATTCAGCGCCAAGCGGGCTGGCGCAAGTAAGACGCAAAGGAGCATCGCATGAAATTTACCGTAGTTCTCCATACCGATGACGGCCACCGCTATGGCGTGACCGTGCCCGATCTGCCTGGCTGCTTTTCGTGCGGCGATAGCTTGGATGAAGCACTCGACAGTGTGCTCGAAGCTATTGACCTGCACGTTGAAACCTTGCTGGAAGATGGTTGCGAACTGCCCCCACGCCAGCCCATCACCACGCACCAAGCCAACCCCGACTATGCGGGCGGTGTTTGGGCCGTAGTAGATGCCCCGGTAGAAAAATACTTTGGCCCGGCAGAAAAGATCAATATCACGGTGCCGCGCATCATCTTGGCGCACATTGATGAATACGCTAAACGCCACGGCCTCAGCCGCAGTGGCTTCTTGGTACAAGCTGCTAGAACAGCTATGCACGCTTAGGGCAGCAGCAGCCACCCCGCCAGCCGCCTCTTGAGGCGGTTTTTTTACACCTGCTAATTAGAGTTTTTCTTGTTAGCTAGAAAAAAAACTAGCCAATATCTAGCCTATGGCTTGTTTTTATCTAGCCATAGGCTAGAATTATTCATGCCGCAAAAAACGCGGTATGGCTCCCCGGCATCGGCAGGAGGATCGCCCAGCATCTTTAACACTGCTATACGCCGATGTTGCTTGCTCCCCCCACGCGGGGCATTCGTCCGGCACAGAGAGACCCCAAGGCACGGGCTTGGGCTATCGCCGCCACTCCGGGCGGTTTCCAGTCCGCCAAAGTGCGGTAAACGGAACAGGGAAGGGCTTGCGGGTACGTTGAGGACGGACGCAAGAGGATGACACCACGGAGCGAAAAAACGGTGCTGAATGTTGATTCAGCGAATGGCTACCAGATGCCCTGCCCTTGGCAACAGGGGCAAAACCCAAGCGCCTTGCATACAGGGTGCTTGGGTCTACCTCTGCACCTTGGTACTATCATCTTCCCACAAGCAGGAGGACAAGATGGAAGCTTTTAGGCAGCGGGTTATTGCTCATACTGAGCATATCAAAAAGGTTTCAGAGTACTGCACCACCGAAGAAACCACAAAACAAGCATTGATATTGCCATTGCTCGACATATTAGGATTCAGTGCATTTGATCCAACAAAAGTAAGGGCGGAGCATGTAGCTGATTTCCCCGGTGCTAAAGCAGGGGAGCGCGTTGATTATGCTTTATTCTCCAATGGCGTTCCTGTAATGTTTATTGAGGCAAAAGCATGTAGTCAAAACCTCACGAACCATTGCCCCCAACTCTCTCGCTACTATAATGCAACGCCAGAGGTTGCCATTGCAGCCATCACAAACGGTAGGGAGTGGCGTTTCTTCACTGATTTGGCGAATAAAAATATAATGGATGAAAAACCATTTCTGGTTTTGCATCTTGACAACCCTGGGGAAGACACTCCAGAGCAATTGATGCGATTTCATTATGATCAATTTCAGCCAGATGCATTACGTGCTTTGGCAGAGGAAAGCATTTATCTCTCGTCATTCCGAGAAACGCTGGGCGGCATACTCCGCGAATGTGATACGGATTTTGTCAAGTATGTTGCGGGCCGGGCAAACATACAAAGAACATTCACTGCAAAATTTTTAGAGCAAATGCAGCCTATAGTCAAGCAAGCCTTGGCTCAATCGGTAAGCTCGCTGGTTGCCACATCGCTTAACAAGGCTCCCATTCCAGCTGTTGAGGTTGAGCCTACTGTCGCAACTCCAGATGAGAATGCGCCGTTGGTTGACCCTCTCAACTCGAAGATTGTTACGACAGCAAGCGAACGAAAGTTGCTTGAAATTGTTTCAGATGCCTTGTCTGGTGAAGACATACAAGGCCGTGACACAGAAAGCTACTATGCCGTTCTCTTTCAAGGCAAGACAAATCGTTGGATATTACGATATTGGGGCGACAAAAAAATACCAAGGGTTCAATTTGGCATTGCCCTAACCGAAAATCATAAAGAAGAAATATTGCGCGCTAAATTAACCCTTGGGCTAAATGATTATTTAATTCTAGAAAAGCCTGAGCACTTGATGCGAATCACAGGCATTCTTAACGATGCTCTCTTGTTCTGCAAAGAAGATAATAACTTTAAGAGAAAATCAGAATAAATAATTTAACAGATGGATTAGGCAAGCACTGCACCGTGCTTGCCTTTGCCGAATTTGTGTTTTTTAGCAGGCACGAATTTCGTTGAGCAACTCAGGATGTTTGTCGAGTAATTTGAACAACATCAGCATTGACTTGTGTGGTTGGGTTTTGTTGCGCTCATATTCGGAAAATGCTGTCTTGCCACCACCAAAAAGTTGTCCTGCTTCTGATTGGCGTAGGCCCAACTTTTTGCGTGTGGCCCGTATCGCCGCAGCACGTTGCTCGTTAGCCTTTAATCGCAATGCGGCCAATTCCTGTTGATAGCGTTGGCCTTCGCCGGTATCAAACTCACACTCCCCGCATACTGGGCAATGCCAGCCACTGACATGTGCTACCGTGGCGACCAAATCATCTGCTTGGATGCGTAAATCGCGCCGTTCATGCACGAGTTTTGTGCCATCGTCACATTGCAGGCAAAAATGTTTCGTCTTCATCTCATTTTTCCTTGAACTGAATCACTGTGGAACCGTTCTGAAGCGTGACTTTGATGTAAGCCACTTTTTTGTTGGGACAAGGCGCGTGGTAGACATCCTGCCAAACCCGGTGGTCTGCATGGGTGGTCATGCTTTTGAAGAACATCCGCCGATCCAGTTGCAGCACCACTTGCATCCCTTCATTGAAGGACAACCCCATCGCGTCGATACCATTCAACGAAGTACGGGTGAAGGCATCGGCACCACGCGCTTGCACATCAGCTTTGATGTCCTCCAATCGGTAGTGGGGATTGTTTTTTTCCATTCCTGAAATTATATGGAATCCATAAATTTTTGCAGGCTGCTAGCTTGAAATACCCACTTTGCGCTACACTTGCACCGTCCTGCAAAAAAAGCAGGGCACGGGTTTGGAAGCCCGGTTTACAAAGGCGCAGCAAGCCGCGCCCACTCTTAGGCAGCGGCTTTTTCATTCTCATGCTGCGCGCACGGATTCGCTTTACGGCGGGCCGTGTGGGGGCACCGTAAGGTGCGCCGGTTCCTTTGTCCGGTCTTCCAACCCTACATGGCCTGCCACCCTCGTTTGGAAGCGAGGTTGTCAGGCTCCTACAACGTCACAAAGGAGCCATCATGGCTGACACCTCCACGCCCGGCGCTGCCTTGCAGCACACCGGCACAGAACCCTCTACGGCATTGGCCGCGCTCGACTTTGGCGCGCTGCTCACTCCCGCCCAGTTGCACCACTACGAAACGCACTGTGCCCCCCAGTGGGCCAGCGTGCGCCATGCTGCGCTGGGCAGCCTTAGCCGCAACAAAGCCCAACTGGTGGCTGGCTTTGGCACGGGCGATGCCATCGACGACCTCTTCGACCTGGTCGAGCAAATCGACCTCTGGAAGCAACACCTGCAAGACCACAGCGAATTGGCCACCACCGCCATCGCCCGCCTGTTGGCCGTCGGTAGCACCCTGCTGACGGCCCAGTAAGCCGCGCGCGCTCTCTCCTTCCCTACTCCCCGCTTGATCTGACCGCCGTTCATTCGGCTGCCAGCGGGGTGGCTCGTCCTTTTGTTCTGTTTTTGGAGGTCAGCATGACCGCATTCAAGCCCCTGTCCACCGTTGCGCTCACCTGCGCCGATACGCCTGACCGTTTTGGTACTGCCTACATCGGCACCGAAGAGCACGAAATCAGCGTCGAGCTGCATAGCGCCGCCTGCAATTTCAAGTTTACCGTGACCATCGACAGCGCCTGCGCCCGCCAGCTGGCCGCCGCACTGTTGGCCCAAGCCGATGTTTTTGATGCCATGAATGCAACAGCTAAAGGAGCAGCAGCATGACTACAGCCGTTTTCACCCCCTACACCGACGAAGAGCTGCGCACGCTGGACGCAGACATCGATCTCAACAGTGCCAGCCTGCGTTTGCTGCAATTCGCCATCCGTGCCGAATTGCCCCCCGGCACCAAGCTGGTAGCCATGATGCTGTGCTGCCATCACAACAACCAAGTGGGCGCTGCTTGGCCCAGCCCAGACCGCTTGGCCAAGCTGTGCGGAATGCACCGCCGCACCATCGTAGACCACCTGGCCAAGCTTAAAAACATGGGGCTGGCACTGGTTGGCAAAATTCCGGGCGTGCGTACTCCGGGCTACGCGCTGCAAGAAAAAGCGTTGTCGGCCATCGCCATCGATGGCATCAAGTGGTCAAAAAACATGATCGGCAGTGCAGAATCTATGCAGCCACCAGCAGCGCGAAGTATGGTAAATCCTGCAAAAAATGCAGAAATCCCCATACAAGGAACTGAAGGAACTGGGGATCTGAAAGAACTGGGGGGAACTGGAGGAACGGATGCGCGCGCAACCCCGGCCATGCCCACCACCGGCCCGGTCAACGCTGCCGACGCACTGCCCGTCCTCCCCTGCCCTGTCCCTTTTGCTTTGCCTGAAAGCCAAACAGCCGGGTTGCCAGAAAGCAGCCCCGCCTTGGTGGCCCTGATCGACCAAGTGAACGCCCAGCGCGCCAACAACGGCAAAAAGCCCTTTGTGCTGGCCGACCTGCAGCAACTGCGCACCGAAGCCGCCAAAGCAGGCATCAGTGCCGAAGATGCAGCCAAGTGGATTTTGGAGCGCAGTGGCCGCAACTTCTTCAAGGCCGACTACTTTGCCCCACCAGCGCCGCCAGCTGCACCAGCAGCCCCGGCTACGCCCGCAGTGCCTGTGCAACCACCTGCACCCACTGTCAAACCCTTGTCGCCCGAAGAGCAGGCCCAAGCCGCAGCAGCCGCTGTCGAAGCACGCGAGAAAGCGCGCCAGCTCGTGGAAGAAATGCGTACCGCCAAGGACGCAGGCTTGGAAGCCGCACACGACCTCTTGATTGACATCGACAACCTGCGTGGCCCCAAGTGCTGGGTGGACATCGTGCAAGACTTTGCCGCTGGTAAGCCTGTCAAGGTCTATCCGCTGGAAAACGCTTGCGGCGCTTTGAAAATCAACGTCAAAGCCCTGCGTGCCCAAGTCAAAGCCCGTACCGCCGCCCACGCTGCCTAAACCGAGGTACATCCCCATGCAAGACCTCTTTTTACCCCGTTGGGCCGCTATCGGCTTGGCGACCTTGGCTGCCATCATCGGACTGGCTTCCAGCGCAGTCACCGCCCGGTTTTTCATCCTTGGCCTACAGCACACCGAGGCCGACACCACAGCCCAGAATGCCTTGGTGGCTGCTGGCCTGCTCATGATCGCAGCTGAGGTGGCCGCGTTTTTCATAGCTGCCTTGCTGCCCAAAGGCCACGGCTTGCGCCCGATGCTGCTGTGGGCGGGTTTCGTGCTGGTAGCGTTTGAGGTGCTGACCGTGTTTGCCACCCAGCATGCGCTGGTACAAACCGGCCAAGCCTTGCAAGCTGGCCAGCAGACGCGCATCCAGCACCTGCAAGCCAGCATTGCCAGCACGCAAAACCAAGCTGCGCAACTGGTGGCCACGGCGCAAGAGCAGGTGGGCAGCCGCTTCATGCAGCAGCGCCAAGACGGCCAGCAAACCCTGCAAACCGCCCACAGCTTGCAGCAGCAGGCGCACCAGCAGGCCCAAGAACTGGCAACCCTGCTGGCCGCACAACGCCCCACGCTAGCCGACACCTTCGGCCAAGGCGGCATGGTGGCCTATACCGTAGCCCGTGCTTTGCTGATGACGATTACCGGCCTTGTGATGATGAGTGCCGCTGGTGCGCTATTACGCAGCGCAGCACCCGTAGGCCAGCCCGTGTTACGCCATGCGCCACTGCCCACCGTCACCGTGGCCCCGGCCAGCAGCGCATGGCGGGCCGCCGTGCCTGCCGTGTTGGTCAGTGCCGCGCCGGTGGCGTGGCCCATGCCAGCGATCAGTGTGTCAGCAGCCAGCGCGCCAGCCGTGCCCGTGCCACGCGCTGCACAGGGGGGCACGGTGGTGGCACAGCCGCCAAACGCTGTGCCAGCGCCCGATGCTGGGCCGCGCTACCAAGCCGCCCGTGCCGCTGTGATGGACGGCAGCTTGCCCAACCCGAGCGTGCGGGCCATCCAGTCGCTGGTGGGTGACAACACCAGCGCCGCCCGCGCCATTCAAGCCTGCCTACAGGCTGAGGGATTGATCGAACGCCACGGCCAAGGCTATCGGCTGGCCCAATCGAAACAGGAGATTTTGCTGTGACAGCAGCTATTGCAGACCTGTTCCCTGAAACCAAGCTGCCTAAAGCCAGAAACCTCCGCCGCAAGTTGATGCACGTTGCTGATGCTGGCGACTGGGGGAACAAAGGCCTAATCTGCCCAATGAAGTGCGAATTGTTAGGTATGCCGCCAAAGGAGAGAGACATGATTGGACTCGCAGGAACATTCTCAGCGCCGAAATTGCACGATAAGAAGCGGGAGCACGACATCTACGTGCAATGCACCCGCTGCCGCAACAAGCACATGGAGAGCGAACGCATTGAGACTGCGCCAGACAAGTACGGCCTTAAGACGATGGCGTGTCCACGCTGCGGTGGTCACAGCTACTACAAGCTGGACGACAACGGAGATCACTGCCGGTAACGTCAACTGGTCGATGTAGTGGACAGCAGTGGCTTGCTGGCCGACGCGGTAGAGGCGATGGTGCGCTGCCACCGCATGACCGCAAAACGGATCGTGGGCATTTTGCGCAGCGACAAAAAAACGGTGATGTGGTGGTAGCCTTATGAAACAGCTCCCAGCACTTACATTTCACAGGAAAAAAATCACAACTAAATTATATAAAATTTAGCAAAAATTGCATTAACCAATCGTAGCCGAACCAGCAATTGCTAAAAATATATTTTTTACAACTTTGTGATTATTTGACACGCCTTAATGCGGGCCTATTGCATTTGACAGTAACCGCATTGTCTCCGTCATCATTAGATTCATGTTTTATAGGTTTTATATCTACATCGCACGTGTTGACCGCTGAAAATTCATCACATAACTTTAGAACTTTCTCAGCTCTAGCAACGATATCAATATAATCTCCATCATCGATTTCTTCAGAAATATTGTAATCAGCAAAATTCCTGAATCGACGCAGCTTAGCCATCATATTTGCAATAGTTTTAGCGGACATGCGCCCTGCTGCAATCTGATTGCCACGAGCTACAGCTCTACCAATAATTTCCGCATGACTTGACTCTCCATTCATGCGTGGAATTTTCTTTGGAAAGGTCAAATCGACAGCATGCAAGGCAGCGTAGTAGGCACGAGATACCACGCAGCGCTTGACAGACTCATCTTTCCCAGAGTTGAGCGTCATAAGCTGCTTGGATAGCTGCAAAAGATCAATTGGTTGAACAGACATTTTCTGCAGATAAGTATTTGAAATGCACGGTCATCTTAGTTGGATCCCACGCCTCAAAGTTATCGAGACCTTCAATTAATTCCTCTTCCAACGCAAATTCGTCTTCTAAATTTCCGATGAACCCGATTTCATATGCTACTGCTATGCTACCGTCTGGGTCATTGTCGATATATATACCAAGCTCTTTTGCTCGCTTCTTCTTATTAGTTAGAATATTATGAGCAATTGAGAGTAAATATTGAACATAATCTTCATTTATTCCAATCTCATCAAGCACTCTTAGTAATTCAATCGGATTAAAAATTGGCGCTACTTTAGGCTGATTTCCTTCAAAAGCATTACTCAATCTGGCTGCATCCCTAACATAACCACCAGAAAGAAGACTTGTGATTGCCTGTTGAATTATTTCAACATCAAAAGGTGCGTTCATTCCTGCAGCGATAGCATGTGGCCGAGCCAAGTCCGAGCGATTCAAAAATTCGAAAGTCGTAACAGCATTGCACAGCATGCTTACCGATGAATCAGAACGAAGCGCTGCATTCACATGCTGCTCTGCACTAACTACATCCCATCTTAGGGCAGCAACAGCAGACAACGCGATATGCCCCTCAGCAGCATCCGCATTCATCAATGCTTCAGCTTGGTGCTTGGCACGAGCAAGCACCAACTCATCAACTGAGTTACCACGGATATCGACCATGAACAATCGTCCCAATTCGACGAAAACTACTGCTGAATTGGTCGCGGCAGATTTGAACACTGATTTTTTAAAGAAATGGTTGCTGTTGAGTCACATCATAAACCACTTGCACTTAGAGTGCTTCGCCATCTATCGAGTAGCACTCGACTTTTCGCCAACACTTCCTTAGGTAAGGCCTCGTCTTTTTAAACCACCCAGCCCGCCCCGTGCGGGCTTTTTTACGCCCTGACTTATGCACAAGACCATCACGATCCACATCACCGACCAGCCCGAAGGGAGTGTGTTGGTGCAAACGACTGCCAACAATATGCTGCCGCGCGCCAAGTTGACCCCAGCGCTCGCCATCGCGTACCAACTGCTACAAGGGCTACCAGCGGGTATCCCGGTGATGTACTGGCATAACGATGACAAAGCTATCGACCTGGTACGCAAGCTGCTCGACGACGGCCCAGATGGGTTTAGCCACAACGTCAGTGAAGAAGTGCGCCGCGCCGCTGCCCGCGTGCTGGCCACCACTGGCGAACATTGGCACCATGCAGAGGCAGGGCTATGAGTCGCTACTCCAAAGAGCGCATCGAGTTTGACTACTTGCTGCGCCATGCGGCCACCCACCAATCGGCCCCCAACTACGCTGCGCTACACCAGCAGGCCCAGCCGATGGCACGGACTGCGCAACTGCAATCCATCACGTCTGGCCCACGGCATGTGCCGATAGTGCTCACACCACCCCCGACCAGCCAGCGCCTAAGCACCGAACCCTACCGCCCACCGCAAATGGGCACCACGCGCCGGGGTGCTTACGATGCCCTGAGCGTGCCCAGCATCATCCTTAGCCAGCGCCGTCCCCGGCTGACCAGCGCCGATTAACCCTGCCAAGCCATGAACACCTTTTTTGCCCTGATGGCCGAATACGGCACCGCACAAATCCCGGTGGAACGGTGCGCCCACCTGTTTGGCTTTGAGCCCAAAGAAGCCTGCCGCCGCGCTGCGCTCCAGCGTCTACCTGTGCCGACCTTCCGTGCTGGCACCCAGAAAAGCCCGTGGCTGGTCGATGCGGGCAGACTGGCCCAGTACCTGGACGAACTCAAAACCAAAGCTCAAACTGAGTGGGAAAAGATGCGCGCTTAACGCTCGGGCACATGCTCGGGCCGCAGGTGCGTATAGCGTTTCAGTGTTGACCACGATTCATGCAATGTGAATTGAGCTACCTCTTGTATAGAGTAGCCACGCTCAAACAGGCGACTGGTGGCCTCATGACGCAGGTCATGAAAATGCAGCTCCTCAATCCCTAGAAACTGACAGGCACGGGTAAAAGCAGCACTTACCGAGCGGCTGTCGTACGGAAACACCCGGCTATCCTCACGCGGCATCGCCCGCACAATCTCAGCGGCATCCGACAACAGCCGAAAGGCGCGTCGGTTGCCTGTCTTCATGCGCGGATGTTTCACATCATCCAGCCAAGCAACCCCGCGCTCAAAATCCACATCTTCCCACTTCAGCTTGCAGATTTCCTCTTGTCGCCGTGCCGTGGCCAGGGAAAACTGAAACACCGGCACCATCTGAATGGTGGCGCGATGGTCACGCGCGGCAAAATAATCCAGCAGTGCCTGTTCCTCTGCTGGATCGAGTCGGCGCGAACGACTGCGTGCTTTAGCAATCACCCGTTGGCGCATCAGCTCATGCTTGGCCGCATCGATTACTGCCACTGGATGCGATAGCCCCGACTGGGCCTGCGCATGTAGTAGTGCTTGGCGCAACCACACCACATCATTGAGTGCTGTGGCCGCGCTCACCCCATCTACCGTGCGTCGCTGCTGCACATGGGAGATGATGTCTTGCACCGTCAGCGTGGTGGCTTCCTTACTTGCCAAGCCGCTGGCGGTCAGCTTCTTGATGTCGTTGGTCTTGCTGCGCCCCCACGGCACGTGTTCTTGCGTCTGGGTGTAGTTTTGCAGAATCTCGCCCAGCGTGATGCGGTTGTGTGGCACCACGCCAGTAGCACGCTGCTGCTGCAATTCAGCTTCGCGTCGCCGCAGCCATTCCACTGCCAATGCCCGACGGTCAAAAGTTAGTGCTTCGCTGTGGGTGATTCTCCCGCCGGTCTTGAGACGAATCTGTGCTGTGTAAGCTGCGCTACCATCGCTGCGCTTGCGCTGTGTAATGGTTCCCATAATGCCGGTGCTACAAAGTTAGTGCTGTAGCACCAATGTAGCACCGCCAACAGAAAAATAGCAAAAAATAGCACCGAAATAGCGCAAAACAGAACTTCACAGCACCATATAAAAACTCGATGTTTCAGAGAGAAAACCCCGAAAATCATAGCGTTACCTCACCGTGGCGCATGAGCGTTGCGCCGATGTTGGATTGGACCGATCGGCACTGCAGGTTTTTGCACCGGCTTTTGTCCAAAAAGGCCTTGTTGTACACCGAAATGGTGAATGCTGGGGCTATCCTGCATGGTGGCACCGAACGCCATTTACGCTTCAATGCCGAGGAGCATCCGGTGGCATTACAACTGGGCGGCAGTGAACGTGATGTCTTGGTACGCAGTGCCCGTTTAGGCGAGGCTTGGGGCTATGACGAAATCAACCTCAATTGTGGCTGCCCCAGCGAACGGGTGCAGCGCGGTGCTTTTGGTGCCTGCCTGATGCAAGAGCCTGCTTTGGTGGCCGATTGCATCAAGGCCATGCAGGATGTGGTGCAGGTGCCCGTCACGGTTAAACACCGTATCGGCATCGACAAAAACGAAGATTACGCCTTGGTACGTGATTTTGTTGGCACGGTGGCCGATGCGGGGTGTAAGGTCTTCATTGTCCATGCCCGCAATGCTTGGCTCAAGGGCTTATCGCCCAAAGAAAACCGCGAAGTACCGCCATTACGGTATGGCGTGGTGGCCCAACTAAAACAGGACTTTCCGCACCTGACCATCGCTATCAATGGTGGTTTTACCGATGATGCCGCGGTGCAAGAACAATTGGCCCGGGTCGATGGTGTCATGGTGGGGCGCGAGGCCTACCACAACCCGTGGTGGCTCAGTCGCTGGGACGAGGTGTTCTATGGTGACGCGCCGCATAACTTGTCGCGTGAAGAGGTCGAAGCCGCGATGGTCGAGTACATGGTGCGCGAAGCCACCCAGCACGGCACCCATTGGTATGCCATTGCCCGGCACATGTTGGGTTTGCGCCACGGTTTGCGTGGGGCTCGGCATTGGCGGCAAGTTTGGAGCAACCACCGCTTAAAGGACTGGCACCCCCGCGAAATCATGGCACTAGCCCACCAAGCACCTGTGTCTTGAGTACAACAAAGGTATAGAGATATACCCTGCCTGGGGTAGGCAACAGCCCGCGCATCCCTAGATCAACTTGCTATATTGCACTGCAACATTTATATTGCCAGACAACAAAAAAGGATGCCACCATGCTGTACCAGATCTACGAAACCCAACGCTCCTTATTGGAGCCTTTCTCCGACTTTGCCCAGGCATCGTCCAAGTTGTTCAGCAACCCTGGCTCTCCGTTGAGCCAGTTGCCTGTGGCACAACGGGTGGCGGCAACCTACGATCTGTTCTACCGCTTGGGCAAAGACTACGAAAAGCCAGCCTTTGACATCAAAACCGTGAAGGTCGATGGGGTGGAGGTGGCCATCCACGAGCGCATTGCGCTGGACAAACCTTTTTGTGAGTTGCGCCGCTTTAAGCGTTTTTCGGACGATCCAGCCACCTTGGACAAGCTGAAAAAGCAGCCTGTGGTGCTGATTGTGGCCCCCCTGTCCGGCCACTATGCCACGCTGTTGCGCGATACGGTGCGTACCATGTTGCAAGACCACAAGGTGTTTATCACTGATTGGAAAAACGCCCGTTTGGTGCCAATGTCGCAGGGTGAATTCCATCTGGACGATTACGTCAACTACGTACAAGAATTTATCCAACTGTTGCAAAGTGCCTATGGCAATTGCCACGTCATCAGCGTATGTCAACCCACCGTGCCCGTGCTGGCGGCCGTGTCCTTAATGGCCAGCCGGGGCGAAAAAACCCCGCTGTCCATGACCATGATGGGTGGCCCGATTGACGCGCGGCATTCGCCCACCGCGGTGAATGACTTGGCCGCCAAACGCAGCTACGAATGGTTTGAGAACAACGTGATTTACCGTGTGCCCGATGGTTTTCCGGGCGTGGGGCGGCGTGTTTATCCGGGCTTCTTGCAATACACCGGCTTTGTTGCCATGAACCCCGACCGTCACATGGTCAGCCATTACGACTATTTCAAAGATTTGATCAAGGGTGATGGGGCCAGTGCTGAAGCACACCGCAAGTTCTATGACGAGTACAACGCTGTGCTGGACATGGACGCACATTATTACCTCGAAACCATCCGCACCGTGTTCCAAGAATACAAGTTGGTCAACGGCACTTGGGATGTGCGCAACAGCCAAGGCGAATTAGAACGGGTGCGTCCGCAAGACATCACCCAGACCTGCTTGCTGACAGTAGAGGGCGAACTGGACGATATTTCCGGCCCCGGCCAAACCCGCGCTGCGCTGGATTTGTGCAGCGGCATTGACGCAGCACACAAGCAGCATTTTGAGGCACAGGGGGCTGGTCACTATGGTATTTTCAGTGGCCGTCGCTGGCGTGAAATGGTGTATCCGCAAGTGCGTGCGTTCATCTACGCCAGCCAAGGCAATGTGGCTGCCACGCCAGTGGCTAGCCCGGTTGCAGAAGAGCCAATAGTCAGCAGCACCACCGAGGCAGCGCCCAGCCCCACCCCGGTGGCTGTACCCACGGGTGCTGCCGAGCCCATGCACGCGGCAGAAGCCGAACATGGCCTGCAAATGGCGGCCACCGCCGTCACCGCCAGCCCACGCAAGGTGCCGACCAAGTACAACCGCCGCACCCGCAAAAGTTGAGCATGGTGGGTGCAGTGGCCGCTGAAGAGAGTGCTTGGCAGGCTTTGGCGCTGCGGATTGATGCCGTCTTGCCACAAACGCAATGCGGCCGCTGCGACTACCCTGACTGCGCGGCCTATGCCCAAGCCATCGCCCAAGGCAGGGCCGCGATTAACCAATGCCCACCCGGCGGAGCCGAGGGTATAGCCCGGCTGTCTGCGATCACCGGACAGCCCGTGTTGCCCCTTAATCCGGCGCACGGCCAAGAAGGCCCGCGCAGTGTGGCCGTGATTGACGAAGCTTGGTGCATTGGTTGTACCCTGTGTTCGCCCCCCTGCCCTACCGATGCCATTCTGGGCGCGAATAAGCAGTTGCACACCATCATCAGCACCCATTGCACAGGTTGTGGCTTGTGTGTGCCAGTGTGCCCAGTCGATTGCATCCAACTGCTGCCCATCAGCGGCAGCGCTACCGCTTGGCAGGCCTGGGCACCCGCCCAAGCGCAACAGGCCCGCCAGCGTTACCAGCAACACCAACAGCGTTTAGCGCTATCCGTTACTTCGTCTGACAACGCCCCCACGGCAGCCCCCCTAGCCAGTGCGCCCGAGCAGAAAAAAGCCGCCATTGCTGCTATTTTGGCCAAGGCCCGTGCCCAGCGCACGACCAGCAGCTAAACCACGCACGACCAGTCCGTTTGTCCGTTGGCATTCTGGAGAGCACGCATAATGCTTTTCCTGCGCCAGCCATTGCGTCCAGCATTTGCATGCCTACAGATAGTGGAAGCAGGCGGCGCAATAGGTCTAGAATGCCCATTTTCCGCAAGGGGACTTTTCATGGTGAAACGTGTTTCAGTGGCCTTAACCACCGTACTGCTTGCAGTCTGTGCCTTGCAGCCGGTAGCTGCACAGCCATCTCGGGCCAGAGCCACTGCCGATGTTGATTTGAGTGCGCGTCTGAAAGAAGTGCAAGCCAATCCGGCACTAGAAGATAACCTGTTCAAGTTGGGCCGCAAAGTGGCTGGCGTTTGTATTCATTGCCACGGTGAAGGTGGCAACAGCCTGAACCCCGATATTCCCAACTTGGCCGGACAAAATCCCGCTTACCTGCTAGAGCAATTGCGTTTGTTTGCAACAGGGCAGCGGCGCAATGAGTTCATGGAGGGCATGATCAAGTCCATGAACAGCGATGAAAAAGTGGGCATGGTATTGTTTTACTCGGCACAAAAAGTCGTCCACAAACCCAGCACCAACCCTGCCTTGGCCGAAAAAGGTAAGGCGGTGTACCAAAAACAATGTTTGGCTTGCCACGGGGCCAATGGTTTGGGCAACGAGCAAATCGCGGGCATTGCAGGCCAGCAGCCTGGTTATTTGCGCAAAATGCTAGACCGCTACCGTACCGCCCAATCGGGCCCTCTGGCCCAATCCGTCATGACCCCCACGGTGCGTGGTATGAGCGATACGGATCTGCAAGCGGTCATCGCTTTTATCAATTCCATGCCATAAACGTGGCGCTGGTTTTTCTAGGTAGCTGCTTCTAGGCCTTGGGCAAAATGGGTTTGCATAGCTTGGGCTGCTGCTGGTGCGTTGTGCGCCATGATGGCAGCCAAAATAGCCCGGTGCTCACGCAAAGAGTCCTCTAAGCGGCCCTGTTTGAACAGCGAGTTGTGCCGATTGAGTTTCATGACCTTGCGCAAATCGGTCACGACTTGGCTGCGCCAGCGGTTGTCGGCCAGTTCTAGCAGCAGCATGTGAAACTGCTCGTTCAGGGCGAAAAAGCGCTCGCGCTCTTGCACGGCAGCTTCCAGTTCGGTGTGCAAGGCTTGCAGCGCCTGCAATTGGCTGCTCTCGGCGCGGGTGGCCACCACAGCCGCCGCATCGCTCTCTAGCAAACTGAGCAGGTGGTACACGTCGCGCAGGTCTTTTTCCGACATCTCCGTGACATAAGCACCCCGGCGCACTTTCATCGTGACCAGCCCTTCGGCTGCCAGCACCTTTAAGGCTTCACGCAGGGGAGTGCGGCTGATACCAAATTCTTCGGCAATTTTCAGCTCGTCAATCCAGCTACCGGGTTCCAGTTCGCGCCGGAAAATGCGCTGGCGCAGTTGCTCGGCCACTTGTTCGTACAGCGCGCGGGGGGTCAGGGTAATGGCAGACATAGACGCAATGGTACCGAAAAAAACTATAAATTAATAATTATGAATTGCGGTACACTCGCTGGTATCGTGCGGGCCTGCGAAGCATTGCGAGCGAGCCAGCCACTCTCTTAGCGACCGGAGATCATGCCCATGAGCAGCCCCAACGAACATTCTGAGCCTACCTTCAAGACTGCCAGCCTACAAGATTGGCAACGTGCCGCCGCCAAATCGGCTCCTGGTGGCAATGTCGATGCCCTGAATTGGACGACCCCGGACGGCATCGTCGTCAAACCACTCTATACCGCCGAAGACACGGCTGACCTGCGCTATACCAACACCCTGCCGGGTTTTGAGCCCTACGTGCGTGGCCCGCAAGCCACCATGTACGCTGTGCGTCCTTGGACGATTCGCCAGTATGCCGGTTTTTCTACCGCTGAAGAGTCCAACGCTTTTTACCGCAAGGCACTGGCGGCTGGCGGCCAAGGCGTGTCGGTGGCTTTTGACTTGGCAACCCACCGGGGTTACGACTCTGACCATCCCCGCGTCACAGGCGATGTCGGCAAGGCTGGTGTAGCGATTGACTCGGTCGAAGACATGAAAATTTTGTTCAACGAAATTCCGTTGGACAAAGTGTCGGTCTCCATGACCATGAACGGCGCGGTGTTGCCCGTGCTGGCAGGCTATGTGGTGGCGGCAGAAGAACAAGGCGTGCGCCAAGACCAGCTCTCTGGAACGATTCAGAACGACATTCTGAAAGAGTTCATGGTGCGCAACACCTACATCTACCCGCCCAAGCCATCGATGAAAATCATTGGCGACATCATCGAGTACACGGCGCAGAACATGCCCAAGTTCAACTCGATTTCGATTTCGGGCTACCACATGCAAGAAGCGGGCGCTAACCAAGCGCTGGAGTTGGCTTTTACGCTGGCCGATGGCAAAGAGTACGTCAAAACCGCCATTGCCAAGGGCATGGACGTAGATGCTTTTGCCGGTCGTCTGTCGTTCTTCTGGGCCATTGGCATGAACTTCTATTTGGAAGTCGCCAAGATGCGCGCCGCGCGCCTGTTGTGGTGCCGCATCATGAAGGGTTTTAACGCCAAGAACCCCAAGAGCCTGATGCTGCGTACGCACTGCCAAACCTCGGGTTGGAGCCTGACCGAGCAAGACCCGTACAACAACGTGGTGCGTACCACGATTGAGGCGATGGCGGCTGAGTTTGGTGGCACGCACAGCCTGCAC
>CAYZGT010000022.1:0-44780 GCA_964478155.1 uncultured Simplicispira sp. | reverse complement strand
TGTACCCCACGCACGCCGCCAGCAAGCCCGTGGCCATGATCCCCAACTGCGCCGCTACGCGCCACGCCCACTTTGTCATGGATGGCTCTGGCCCGGTGTACCTCGATCCGCCCAGCTTGGATCTGTGGCCCAAAATCGACTGGGCACCAGACTACAACAAGAGCAAGAAAGTCAACCTCGACACCCTGACCAAAGAAGAAGTGGCCAGCTGGAAGCCGGGCGACACCCTGCTGCTGAACGGCAAAATGCTCACCGGCCGCGATGCCGCGCACAAGCGCATCCAAGACATGCTGGCCAAGGGCGAGAAGCTGCCGGTCGATTTCACCAACCGCGTGATCTACTACGTCGGCCCGGTCGATCCGGTGCGCGACGAAGTGGTTGGCCCCGCTGGCCCGACCACCGCCACGCGCATGGACAAGTTCACCGACATGATGTTGGAACAAACCGGTCTGATCGCCATGATCGGCAAGGCCGAGCGCGGCCCTGTGGCGATTGAAAGCATCAAGAAACACCAGAGCGCCTACCTGATGGCCGTTGGTGGTGCGGCTTACCTGGTGTCTAAAGCCATCAAAAAGGCCAAAGTGGTCGGCTTTGAAGACTTGGGCATGGAAGCCATCTACGAATTCGATGTCGTCGATATGCCCGTGACCGTGGCGGTAGATGCGGGCGGCACCAGCGCCCACATCACTGGCCCTGCCGAATGGCAACAACGCATTGCCACAGGCGAGTTTAAGGGTATCACCGTCGCTGGCGCTTAATGACCTGTGCCCAGCAGCAGCCCATTGGTGTCTTTGACAGCGGCATTGGTGGGCTGAGTGTGCTGCAAGCCCTGCGGGCGGAGTTGCCGCACGAGCGCTTCGTCTATTTGGCCGATAGCGCTTATGCGCCCTATGGCGAGCGCGGCGATGCCTTTGTGCAAGCGCGCAGCCATGCCATTGCCGACTACCTGTGCCAACAGCACCACATCAAGGCGCTGGTGGTGGCCTGCAACACGGCCACTGCCGCTGCCATTGACCAATTACGTGCGCAATATGCCACCTTGCCTTTGGTGGGCATTGAGCCAGCACTCAAGCCTGCCGTGGCACAAAGCAAAACCAAACGGATTGGGGTGATTGGCACCCGTGGTACTTTGGGCAGTGCGCGCTTTGCCAAGCTGCAGGCCTCGTTGCAAGGGCAGGCCGAATTTGTGCTGCAACCCTGCGATGGGCTGGCCCATGCGATTGAGCGCAGCACGCTGCAAAGCGCAGACAGCGCGCAGGCGCAGCCGACAGAAACACGGGCCTTGTGCGCACGCTATACCCAAGCCTTGGGCCAGTTTGGCCAACAGGCCGGTGAAATAGACACCTTGGTGTTGGGCTGCACCCATTATTTGTTTGCCCAAGACGACTTGCACGCCTTGCTCGGGCCAGACATCCGTTTGGTGGCCGCTGGCGAGCCAGTCGCCCGGCAAACCCGGCACTTGTTACAAAACGCAGGCCGTTTGCGCGAGGCCTCTGTCTCGGCCCCCACCTTGGCGCTTTACACCACCGGTACCTTGGCGGCCTTGCAAACAGCGGCAGCACGCTGGCTGCAACTGCCCGCCAACACTTGCCACGCCATTGCCTTGCCACACCACTGAAGCCATACGGCGGTTATGGCGCCGCCAATTCGGTTTGCCAAAGGCGTGGCCCAGCTTGCTCCAGATGCGTCAAGTACAAGCGCACATCCAGCTCATACTGGTGGTAGGCGGGCTCCATGTGCTCACACAATTGGTAAAACGCTTTGTTGTGTTCGCGCTCACGCAGATGCGCCAGCTCATGCACCACAATCATGCGTAGGAACTCTTCAGGCACCTGTTTGAACAGCGCCGCAATGCGGATTTCGTGCTTGGCGGCCAAGCGTCCACCCTGAACGCGCGATATGGCGGTGTGCAAGCCCAACGCATGGCGCACCACATGAATTTTGCTATCGAACACCACTTTGTTCAGCGTATCTGCACGGCGCAGATGCTGCTCTTTTAACTGTGTGGTGTACTGGTACAGTGCCTTATCGGTACGTACCCTGTGGGCCTGCGGGTATTTGCGCTGCAACAGCGGCGCTAACCCCTGGGGCTGCGCCAACCAAGCCGCTACCTGCTGGCGCAAAGACTCGGAATACGCACGCAAATAAGGTAAATCGGCCACGCGGCTCAATGCAGGTGGCGGGGCCGACGGCCTCCGCCATGCCCCCCACCCGAGCTGCCGCGCGGCGGTTTGCTGATTTCTAAAGAATTCACCAAAGCATCAAAGCGTTGCGTGAATAACTTGTCAATCTCGGTCACCACGCCGCCCAGTTCAGCCGCATCAAAATGGCGCTCCATCATGTGCACCACATCGCGCACCAACAAATCGCGTTGCACCTGCATGATGGCGGCCGGGGTCGGGCCAACAAACAGCATCATGAAATCATCGCGCGAGTCGGAATCATCGACCGTGTCGTCTTCCTCGTCGTCAAACCGGGTGTCGTAAAACGAGACTTCAATCGGCGCGCCTTGCTCGGCCAGCTCATTCAGAGCCATGCACATCTCGTCCAGAGACTGGCGAAAATCGTCATCGCCCCGCACCGTCCAGCACATTTGCAGCACATGGGCTGTGGCATCGAACTTGATGCCGGGCTCTTCTTCGTAGGCACTGGTAGCGCCAGCCGCCAAGGAGCGCGCACCAGCATATTGCCACAGCGGCTTGAGTGCCTCTTGCAGTTGCGCGTATTGCACATCGGGGCGCAGCAAAACCTCGCCATGCACATGAATTTCGAAGGGAGCGTTGTAATTTGACATGGTTCAATCGTAATGGTGCCGCCCACACCGGAATACATGCGGGCAGAAATTCTAGCACCCAGCCCCGGCCAAGCTAGGGGTGGCGGGCGGCACACGTGGGAGCTGAAAATACTGCACCCGGTTGCGTCCTGCTTCTTTGGCTTGGTACATGGCCGCATCGGCTTGGTCGAGCAGTTGCGCCGCGCTGCACTCGGGGCCAGCAAAAAAGGTCGCGCCCATACTGGCCGTGCAGCGGTGCTCTACCGTGCTGCCATCGGTTATATCACCACCGCCCAAGCCCAAATGGTAGGGCTCTGACAAGGCCTGCAAAATTTTGTGCGCGACATGGTCAGCCTGCTGGGTGGCCGTGGCAGCATCGGGACTCAAATCGTTCAGCAGCACCACAAACTCATCGCCCCCTAAACGTGCAGCAGTATCGGTGCCCCGAATGGCTTGGCGCAAGCGTTGCGCCACCTCCAGCAGCAACAAATCACCCACATTGTGCCCATAGCGGTCGTTCAGCGGTTTGAAATTGTCCAAGTCCATAAACAGCACCGCACTGCATTGCTGGTGGCGCTGGTTGTGCAACATGGCCCGCTCTAGGTGTTCGTAGAGTAAACGGCGGTTGGGTAGGTGTGTCAAGGCATCGTGGAAGGCCAAATCACGGATGCGCGCATCCATTTCTTGGCGTTCGGTGATGTCAGCACAGAAATTAAGCGTGGCCGGTTGGTCGCACCAATCAATGGCTACGCCACTGATTTCCACCCAGCGTACGCCACGGTGTTGTGTAAGGATGCGGGCTGGGTACTTCAAATCATCGGCTTGGCCCTGTAGGCGCTTTTGGTGGTTTTCGTGTACCAAAGCCCGGTCATCAGCGTAAATAAAATTCAGAATCGGCTGTCCGAGTAGTTGTTCACGGCCATAACCAAAGATTTCCAGCATTTTGGGATTGACGAAGCGCAACACCCCTCTTTCTAATACGCAGATGCCTTCGTTGGCCGATTCAATCAGCTTGCGGTAGCGGTGTTCGCTCTCCACCCGTGCTTGTTCGGTACGCTCTTGCGCCATCACCAACATTCCTACCGACAGCAGCAAGGTATCCAACAAAGACAACATGAAGCTCAGCACCACCGTGATGGTGGAATCGGTCACTTTTTGCGCCGAATCCCAACCCGCCAGCGTCACCACGATCCGGTACAACATGGTCAAGGCGGTGAGCACGGCGGCAAAGCCCAAAATGTATTTGCCCCGCCCCACAATCTGCTGCCGCCCCTGCCACAACAGCAGCGACATATGGACAAACTGCAGCATGGTAATGACCGACAGCCAAATGCGCCGTGCTTGGTAGGCATCAACCAGCCACCAAGTACCCAAGCCCACCAACAGCACCGGCACGGCCACCAACCCCCTAGGAGCGGCGCGCCCCTGAAAGCGGTACAGCGCCAGCACATACAGGGCCATCGCCCCATTGATAGCCATGTTCGCCAACACCACCGACAACAGGGGCGAGACCTGACCACGCAAAAAGAACAGCGCGTAGCCCAGCCCTTGCGCCATCAAACCAAAAGAGAAAATCCATAAATCGGGCTGGCGGCGGTAAGCCACCGAGCCAATCGACAAGGCCATCGCCATCACGCCAACAAACAGCATGACGAACATGGTGGGAATGTGCAAGTTCATCACGACATCCAGTGTGGAGCTGGAAAAGTGCAGCGTAGTAGAGAGTAACTACAGTAACACGATGTCGTATTGCTCCTGCCCCATCGCCCCTTCGGCTTGCAAAGAAATGGGTTTGCCGATGAAGTCGCTCAAGCCCGCCAAGTGCTGGCTTTCTTCGTCCAGCAGCAGCTCCACCACCTGCGGTGCCGCGACCACACGGAACTCACGCGGGTGAAACTGGCGCGCTTCGCGCAGGATTTCGCGCAGGATGTCGTAAGCCACGCTGCGCGCCGTTTTGATCGCGCCACGCCCTTGGCACGAGGGGCAAGGCTCGCACAGCATATGGGCCAGAGAGTCGCGTGTGCGTTTGCGCGTCATCTCAACCAACCCCAACTGGGAGAAGCCGCCCGCCGTGGTTTTGACCCGATCGCGCACCAAGTGTTTTTTGAACTCGGCCAACACCGCCTGTTGGTGGTCTTCGCGCACCATGTCAATAAAGTCAACAATGATGATGCCGCCCAAATTGCGCAAACGCAGTTGGCGTGCAATGGCCCCAGCGGCTTCTAAATTGGTTTTGAAGATGGTGTCGTCAAAATTGCGCGCGCCCACAAAGCCGCCGGTATTCACATCCACCGTGGTCAGGGCCTCGGTTTGGTCAATGATGAGGTAGCCACCCGATTTCAAATCGACCCGACGGCCCAAGGCGCGGGCAATTTCTTCGTCAATCGCATACAGGTCAAAAATTGGGCGCTCGCCCTTGTAATGCTGCAATTTGGCTGCGGCTGCGGGCATAAACTCTTGCCCAAACGCACGCAGACGCTGGAATTGCTCCATCGAATCAAGGCGGATGCTGTGCGTATGGTCGCCCACCAAGTCGCGCAACACACGCTGCAACAAGTCCAAATCTTGGAGCAACAAAGATTTTGGTGGCAGTTTGAGTGAGGCTTCTTTGGTACGTGCCCACGTTTTACGCAGGTAGGCAATGTCTTCCGCCAGCTCGGTATCGGTGGCATCCTCGCCATTGGTGCGCAAAATAAAACCACCGCCACCACCGGTTTCTTTGGTTCCGACCAAGGCTTGTAGGCGGGCGCGCAGGGCATCGCGCTCGGCAGCAGGTATTTTTTGCGATACACCCACATGGTCATCTTGTGGCAGAAATACCAGTAAGCGCCCAGCAATGCTGATTTGGGTCGAAAGGCGCGCGCCCTTGGTGCCCATCGGGTCTTTGACCACCTGCACCATCAGGGCTTGGCCTTCAAACACCTGTTTTTCAATCGGCACTAAAGGCTCGGTTTTGCGGGCAACACTGGGTGGCTCGCCATCGGGTTGGCGTTGCCACACATCGGCCACATGCAAAAAAGCAGCGCGTTCTAGCCCAATGTCGATAAAGGCCGACTGCATCCCCGGCAGCACGCGCACGACTTTGCCCAAATAGACATTACCCACCAAACCACGTTCTAAGGGACGCTCTAGATGCAACTCTTGCACCGCGCCGTTCTCGATAATGGCGACACGGGTTTCTTGCGGCGACCAATTGATGAGGATGTCTTGTTGCAGGCTGGGCATGGAAGGGGGGCGCGCACAGATGCACGGCAAAGAGAAAAATCAGAAAGAAAATCCGGCAGCACGCAGTAATTGTGCTGTCTCGAACAACGGCAGGCCCATGATGCCTGAATAACTGCCGCTGAGGTGCTGTACATAGGCTGCCGCGCGCCCTTGGATGCCATAAGCCCCGGCCTTGCCCAAAGGCTCGCCACTGGCTACATAAGTAGCGATTTGCGCGGTACTCATCTCAGCAAAGGTCACGCGCGAGACGGACAGCGCTTGGTAGCGCTGCGCCCCATACTGCAAGGCCACCGCCGTCAAAACGCGGTGGCTGTGGCCCGAGAGTTGTGCCAACATTTGCGCGGCGTGTGCGGCATCATCGGGTTTACCAAAGATACGGCGGCCTTGGGCCACGGTGGTGTCGGCGCACAAAATGGGGGCCGGTGCTAAGCCCCGGCGTGCGTGCCGTGCCACTGCAGCATCCAATTTCAGCGCCGTGACGCGCTGCACATAGGCCGTAGGAGACTCACCGGGCAGCACCGCTTCTAAGGCTTCGGCATCTTCCGCCTCGTCCGGGTGGTCTGGGGCCTGGGCCAGCAGCAATTGGTGCGGGATGCCCAACTGCTCTAGCAACTGGCTACGGCGCGGGCTTTGCGAAGCCAAGTAAATAAAATCAGACATGGCAATGCTCCAGCCAAAGGGCGATGTAAAAAGGGGCTATTCCCGGTGGTAGGGATGCCCAGCATTGACCGACCACGCCCGGTAGAGCTGCTCAATCAACAACACACGCACCATCGCATGGGGCAGGGTTAAATCCGACAGGCGGATACGCTCGTGAGCCGCTTGCCGAAAAGCCGGATCCAGGCCATCGGGGCCACCAATCACCAGTGCCACATCATCGCCCGAGAGCTGCCAGCCTTTGAGCCGTTCGGCCAGTGCTTTGGTGGTTAGGTTGGTGCCGCGCTCGTCCAGCGCCACCACGCGCGTGCCGCGTGGAATAGCGGCTTCAATGCGCTCGCGTTCGGCAGCGTAGAGCGTTTCTAGCGTTTTAGAGCCACGCGGTTCGGTCTTCACCGCCTTGAGCTCCACTTTCAACTCGGGCGGAAAGCGTTTGGCGTAGTCGTCATAGGCCGTTTGTGCCCAATCGGGCACGCGCTGGCCCACCGCCACAATCAGCAGGCGCATGGCTCAAAACCCCTTACTCAGGCTGGCTGCGTGCTGCCGACTTGCGGGCCGGGGCTTTTTTCGCCGCAGCGGTTTTGGCCGGGGCGGCTTTTTTCTCGGTACGCGGCTTCACCACTACCGTTTTAATGGCTTTTTTGGCCGCAGGGGCTGCTGGAGCGGCGGCACTGCTGCTCTTAGCGGCGCGTTTGGCTGGGGCTTTGGCGGCGGTGCTGGCGGCATCGGCTGGCTTGGCAGCAGTTTTGCGGGTAGCAGGCTTTTTGGCAGTGACTGGCGCAGCAGCGGGCGCATCGGCAGTGGTACTGGCGCGGCTGGTTTTACGCGCAGCAGGCTTTTTAGTGGCCGGTGCAATGCCTTCTTCTGCAGCGGCGGCAGCTTCGGCTTTGGCGGCGCGGCGGGCCGCAGTTTTGGCAGGCACCTTGGCCACGGGGGCAACCGGTTTGGCAGCACCGAGCTTGAGACGCACTGGCTTCTCGCCCCACAGCTCTTCGAGGCGGTAATACTGGCGGATGGTGGGCTGCATGATGTGCACCACGGCAGCGCCGCAATCCACAATAATCCATTCGCCGTTGTCTTCACCTTCGGTGCGTGGTTTGGCAAAACCGGCATCGCGCACGGCATCGCGCACGCTGGCGGCCAGCGCCTTAGTTTGGCGGTTAGAGGTGCCCGAGGCCACAATCACGCGCTCAAACAGGGGGGAGAGGTGTTCGGTATTGAACACCTGGATGTCTTGTGCCTTGACATCTTCCAGGCCGTCCACGATGGCACGTTGGAGTTTGGTCACGTCTTTTTTAGCGGTGGTTTCCGATTGGGCAGTGGTGGTCATCAGGCAGTGGTCAGAGAAAGAAAGGGGGTAACAGGAAAAAATCAACGGGTGTCAATATAGCAGTGTGCCTTCAGGCTTCAATGCGATCGCGGCCTTCGGCTTTGGCACGCAACAAAGCGGCATCGGCGCGGTTGAGGGTATCGGAAAAGCGCTCGCCCAGGCAATACGCGCTCAAGCCAACGCTGGCAGAAATGGGGGTCTCGAGAAAATCGAAGCGCACGGCCTTGATGCTCTGGGCCACCCGCTGTGCAATCTGCAAGGCAAAATCCAGCGGCGTTTCGGGCATCAAAACTAAAAATTCTTCACCACCCCAACGGCCACAGACATCGTACTCGCGCAGCGCATCGGCAATGGCGCGGGCAATAGCACACAAAACGGTATCGCCAGCCTCATGGCCAAAGCGGTCGTTGATGGTTTTGAACCGGTCTACATCCAAAATAGCCAACGTATAAGGCGATGCTTTGCGGTTGGCGCGCTCGGTTTCCTGCGTCAGACGCTCCATCAGAAAACGGCGATTGCCCAGGCCCGTCAAGGGGTCGTGCAGCGAGGCTTGTTTCAGGGTTTCGCTCAACTCGCGCAGGCTGTTTTGGTAACGGTCGGAGATGCGGGCGAGTTTCTCCAAGCGGTGCAATTGCCGCTCGTACTGCTGCTCCAAGCTCTCTTGTTGGCGACGCGAGATGTACTGGTAGCCGTCTGAGATGCGGATCAGGCGGTGCAACTGCGCCTGGTGTACCTGGTTGCAGGCCAGCAACTGCGCCAACGGCTCGCGCAGCGGATTGGCTTGGTGCGCCGGGTCGGCCAACAGGGCCTGCACCTGGATGACCAACTCGTCCTCATCGGCGGCCTGGCGTGGGCGTTCAGGCATCGGCAGCAATCTGGAACGGAAAGCTGCAATCTTCCCGAAACTCATCGGCCAAGTCCACCACACGCTCGTTGCGCGGGTCGTAATACCAGTCCACACGCACTTGGCGACCCTGTTTATGGGCATCTTCGAGCAGATCAAAAATATCCATCATGGCCTTGACCGAGCTGGTGTTCATGTACACCAAATGCAACTCCAAGCGCAGCATGGGCGCAGGTGGGTTTTGCAGAAAGCGCTCCAGCCAGCCGATGATGGGGCCAAAAAATTCAAAAGAATTTTCGGGGTAGGAGTCACCTTGCATGCGCAGCACACCCTGCGCCCAGTCGCCGGTAACGCTGGGCGTGGATTGGCTGCCCGTGATGGAGAGGTCGTTGGTATCGCTCATGGTCGATTTATCAAGAGGTTTTTTGGATCACGGCGCGCACGCTGAAAAAACAGCGCCCGTTCTCCAGTTCGGTCAGGGTGGCGCTCAGGGGGTGCACCGATTTGCGGGCAATATCAATCAAGCCTAGGCCAGCACCGCTGGCACTGGACTCGCTGCGCGGCTGGCGCAGCTGGGTTTTGTAGGCCGCTTTGAGTTCGGCTTTGTCCATGCTGGCCAGCGTCGCAATGCGGGCCATGAGCACTTGGCCGTCGGCTTTTTCGACCAAGTTGCCCGATTGCACAATGTAATGCTGCTCGTCGTCGCGCGCGACCACCACGGTAGCAGAGCTGTCGATCTCGTCGTAGTCGTGTGCCAGCGCGTAATGGCGGATGTTTTGCGTCATCTCGATATACACGCTGAACACATCCATGGCCGCATTGGGCTGGGCTTGATCGGCTTGCAGGTAGTTTTTCAGCGCGTTGCCGATTTCCTCAATCAGACTGCGCGAAATCGGGCCGTTAAAGCACAGCAAAATATTGCTGCGGTTGAAGTGCGCCCGAAGCTCAAACAGGTTGATGTCTTGCATAGAAATCCTAGAATGGCAAGAAAGGGTTTTCAGGTAACGCGGAACGAAAGTAAGGTGATGTCGTCGCGCTGGGGGTAATCGCCACGGTAAGCCTCTAGCACTTGGTTGAGTGCGCTGGCCTGCTGTTCCATGGGTAAACGGGCATGCGCCAACAGCACTTGGGCAAAACGGGTGTCGCCAAAACCGTAACCCAACTCGCCACCCGCTTGGTCGAGGAAACCATCGGTGGTGAGATAGTAGGTGGCACCGGGAACAATCTCTACGGAGGTATCGGCGTAACTGCCTTGGCGGCGATCACCCAACGCACGACGACCACCCTTGACCTGTTGTACCGTCTGGCCGTCACTCCAGTATAGGCTGATTTTGGCCCCAGCGTAATGCAGGGTGCGGGCCTCGCGGTCTACATAAGCCAGACCCACATCCATGTTGGTGGCAATGGCACGGGGCAACTCGCTGTGCTGCAGCATCGCACGCATGGTGGTATCGGTATGGCCCAGAATGGCCGCAGGGGAGGTGATGCCCACTTGCCCCATCGCATGGTCGAGGGCCGAGCGCGCCAGCATGGTCATCAGCGCACCGGGCACACCATGGCCAGCGCAGTCCACCACGCCCAGCAGATAGCGTGAGCCTTCGGCACGGAACACATAAAAGTCTCCGCCTACCACGTCGCGGGGCCGCCACAGCACGAATTGGTGTGGGCCTAACAGTTGCGTTAACTGCTGGCTGGGCAAGGTGGCTTGTTGGATCAGGCTGGCGTAGTCGATGGAGTCGTTGATTTGCTGGTGCGCCCGGCGCATGTCGCGGTTGGCTTCTTCCAGCGCCAGCGTGCGCTCTTGCACCTTGTGCTCGAGCTCCTCGGTGTTGCTGCGGATTTGGCGCACCATCGTGGCAAAGGCCCGGGTCAGGTCGCCCAACTCATCGGGGCCATCGGGGGGCAAAGAGACGCTGAAGTCCCCTTGGGCCAGCGCTGAAGCCGACTTTTGCAGCTTGCGCAGCGGTTGCAACACCAGTTTTTCGACAGCGTAGCCAAAGCCTAGCAATAACATGCACAGCAGCAGCACCACGGCAGCCACCACCGCGTGCAGCCAGCCTTGGTTAATCACCTGGGCAGCCTTCAAGTCAACCGCTGTGACAATGTGCCATTGCAATTCTGGGATGTAAGACAGGGCTAGCAATTGCTCTTTGCCATCGAGCATGGCTTGGAAACTGCTCACCTCGCCCGGCTTAGCCACCGCCTGGGCCATCGCGGCGGCCAATGCTTCGCGCTGCGCCCCAACGGGCAATTGACCCGCCAAGGTTTGCGCCAGATCTGGCTGGCGGCCCGCCGTGTTGATAGCAATCAGTTGGCGATTAGGGTGGGCATGGATGGCCCCCGCAGCGGTCAAGATCATGGGAGTGACACCCAAGTCGCTGGTGGTCATGAAGTCTTTGAGAAACTCCGTCAAATCCAGCCCGGCACCGGTCACACCAATCTTGCTCTCACCACTGCGGACGATGACGTTGAACCAAACTTTGGTGATTTGCAAATCGACGTTGATGTTGTAGTGGCTCCCGGTTTGGTTCAGAGTGCCAACAAACCAAGCGTCTTTTTTCTGGCCCAAGTTGAGCGTATAGCGGGGATCGGCGCTGAATGGCTTGGTGTCATCGTTGAAATAAAAATGCCGCGTACCGACGCTGGCCAGAAAATAGGCATGGGCGCGGAAGTCCTTGCGGTAGCCCTCAGCTTCTTCAAAAAACAGGGCTTTTTTGGCGGCATTGCCCTCGTCCAGCAGCCATTGGCGGGTGACCACCGAATCGGCCAGACGCAAAGACAGGGCCAACTCGCGCGCCACCGGAGCCACAATGCTTTCGCGTTTGAGCTGGGTGTAGTTGCGCGCGTAGTTCTCGCCAAAGTAGTTGCGCACGCCTTCGAGCACCTGCCAGCCAATCAACACCGCCGGCAGTAGCGCCAGCGCGCAGGCCAGCGTCAAAGCCAGCATCGACTTGGCCCTCAGACCAGCCATCCAAGAAGGGACTGCGTTTGTCACTGGGTATCTCCCAAGGGTTGCCGCTGGCAGCGGTCGGCAGGTGTGCGCCTCAGAGCCAGTCGCGCCGTACCAGATAGCGCTGGGTCAGTTCGGCCTCGGGGCTGCCCGGCTCGTCTTGGCGCTGGTAGGCCCAAGCCGCTTGCGGGGGCATCGAGAGCAAAATGGATTCGGTGCGGCCACCCGATTGCAAGCCAAAATGCGTGCCCCGATCCCAGACCAAGTTGAACTCGACATAGCGGCCCCGGCGGTACAGCTGGAAGGCGCGCTCACGTTGAGCATAGGGGGTGTCTTGGCGGCGCTGCACAATCGGCAGGTAAGCACCCAAAAAGGCATCGCCCACCGCTTGCGTCATCGCCAAACTTTGTGCAAATCCCAGCTCGGCAAAATCATCAAAGAAGATGCCACCCACGCCGCGCTGCTCATTGCGGTGCTTGAGGAAGAAATACTCATCACACCACTGCTTAAAGCGCGGGTATTTGTCCGCACCAAACGGGGCCAAGGCATCGTGGCAGCTACGGTGAAAATGTACCGCGTCTTCTTCAAAAGCATAGTAGGGCGTGAGATCCATGCCACCGCCAAACCAGCACACAGGGGGCTGGCCGGGATGCCCTGCGGCAATCATGCGCACATTCATATGCACCGTGGGTACATAGGGGTTACGCGGATGAAACACCAGCGAGACCCCCATGGCCTCGAACGGCGCACCGGCCAGTTCGGGCCGGTGTTGCGTGGCCGAAGGGGGCAACTGCGGCCCACGCACATGGCTAAAACCGCAACCGGCACGCTCAAACACCCGACCGTTTTCAATGATGCGGGTGATACCGTCGCCCTGCAAACGCTCACCCTCGGGCTTATGCCAAGGGTCGATGGTAGAACGCGCCCCTTCGGGGCCTTCAACGGCTTCTAGCGCCTCCATGATGCGCGCTTGTAGGCCGACCAAATAGCCGCGCACCTGCGCTACCGTGCTATCGGGGTTGAACGTGGGGCTGATGGCAGCTTGGTTCATGGGGTTTTAATGGCACGGTGGCCGATGTCACGGCGGTACTGCATACCGTCAAAATGGATGCCACGGGCGACATCATAGGCACGCTGCTGCGCCAAGCGCACGCTATCGGCCAACACCGTGACGCACAGCACCCGGCCACCGCTGGTACGCACCACACCGTCTTGCAGCGTGGTACCGGCGTGGAACACCATGGCATCGTCTTGATCGGCCGGCAGGCCAGAGATGGCATCGCCCTTGCGCGGATCTTCGGGGTAGTTGTGTGCCGCCATGACCACACCCAAGGCCGGGCGACGATCCCATTGCAAATCCACTTGGTCGAGCTTGCCATCCACGGCTGCATTGAGCAAATCCAGCATATCGCTCTTGAGGCGCATCAAGATAGGCTGGGTTTCAGGGTCGCCCATGCGGCAGTTGAACTCCAGCGTCTTAGGGCGGCCTTGGGCATCAATCATCAGCCCGGCATACAAAAAGCCGGTGTAGGGGATGCCATCTTTTTCCATACCCCGGATGGTGGGCAAAATAATCTCGCGCATAGCGCGGGCGTGGACATCCGCCGTGACAACGGGGGCGGGCGAATAGGCCCCCATGCCACCCGTGTTCGGGCCTTGGTCACCATCTTTGAGGCGCTTGTGGTCTTGGCTAGTAGCCAAAGCAGCCACATTTTTGCCATCGCACAACACGATAAAGCTGGCCTCCTCACCTTCGAGGAACTCTTCAATCACTACGCGCGCGCCACCCGCGTTGTGTTGCACGCCGTATTTGTTGTCCACCAGCATGTAGTCCACGGCATCATGGGCTTCTTGCAGGGTCATGGCTACCACCACGCCCTTGCCAGCGGCCAAACCATCGGCTTTGATGACGATGGGCGCACCCAGACGGTCAATAAAGGCATGGGCAGCGGCCGGATCGGTAAAGGTGTCGTAATCGGCGGTAGGAATGCCGTGGCGGCGCATGAAAGCCTTAGAAAAGGCCTTCGAGCTTTCCAACTGTGCCGCTGCCTTGGTCGGGCCAAAAATGCGCAGGCCGTGGGCGCGGAACTCATCCACCACGCCAGCGGCCAATGGTGCTTCGGGGCCAACCACCGTCAGGCCAATTTTTTCGGCTTGCGCCCATTCGCGCAACTGCACCACATCGGTGATAGGCAGGTTTTCAAACTTGGGGTTCAGGGCCGTGCCGCCGTTACCAGGCGCGACAAAGACGCGCGTGACTTTGGGCGACTGGCTGAGTTTCCAAGCGATAGCGTGTTCGCGGCCACCGCCGCCAATGACAAGAACTTTCATATTTCGGCGTTGTGATAGACCTCTTGGACATCGTCCAGGTCTTCGAGTACATCAAGGAGTTTTTGCATACGGGCAGCGTCTTCGCCTTCTAGGCTGATGGTGATGTCGGGGCGCATGGTGACATCGGCCGCGTCGGGCGTGAGTCCCGCCGCTTCTAAGGCATGTTTCACGGCTTCAAACTCGGCTGGGCTGGTGAGCACCTCCATCGCACCGTCTTCGTCCGTCACGACATCATCAGCACCAGCATCGAGAGCGACTTCCATCACCTTGTCTTCGTTGGTGCCAGGGGCAAAAATAATTTGTCCCACATGTTTGAACTGAAAGGCCACCGAGCCTTCGGTGCCCATGTTACCGCCGTATTTGCTAAAGGCATGGCGCACTTCGGCCACCGTGCGCACACGGTTGTCGGTCATGGTGTCGACGATGATAGCCGCTCCACCGATGCCATAGCCTTCGTAGCGGATTTCTTCGTAATTGACACCCTCTTGGTTGCCGGTGGCTTTGTCAATGTTGTATTTGACGCGGTCGGCGGGCATGTTGGCTGCCTTGGCTTTTTCTACCGCCAAACGCAGGCGCGGGTTGGCGCTCAAGTCGCCGCCACCAGCGCGCGCGGCCACGGTAATCTCACGAATGATGCGCGTCCAAATTTTGCCGCGCTTTTCGTCTTGGCGACCCTTGCGGTGCTGAATATTCGCCCATTTGCTGTGTCCGGCCATGGGAAGTCCTTTTGCTATCCTGTTATTTATCTAGATTGACCCCCCGATTCTACTTTTGCCCACCTGCTGACCATGACTCCTATTTTGCTTCGTCACTATCGGCATGGGGTCTGGGCCTGCGTGCTGGCTTGGATGTGGGTGGCCGCTGGGGTGCTGATGGGCTGGTGGCAGGCCCAAGCGCGCTGGGCGCTTTACCTGTTGGTCACCCTGTTGCTGTGGGCGCTACTGGCCCATACCGTACGTGCAGCACGCGAACGTTTTGTGCGCGAATCAGTGCTACCGCAATTTTTGAAACGCAAGCTGCGCGATGCCTATCCCCATTTGGCACAAAAAGAAGCCGAATTGGTAGAACAAGGGTTGCGGCAATTTTTTTGGGCCTGCCTGCATAGCAAGCGACAGTTTGTAGCCATGCCCTCGCGCGCCGTGGATGTGCTGTGGCATGAATTTATTTTGCATACCCGTGCTTACCAAGATTGGTGCCAGCAGGCGCTGGGCTTTTTTTTGCACCACACGCCCGCTGAAACCTTGGGGCGACGCGCCAAGCACAACGATGGCCTGCGCCGTGCTTGGTATTGGGCCTGCCAACAAGAAAACATCAACCCACGCGCACCCAGCCGCTTGCCGCTGCTGTTTGCCTTGGATACCCAATTGAAGATTACCAACGGCTTTTTTTATCTGCCCGATTGCCACGACATTGCTCGCAAAAACGAGGCTGGAGGCAACGGCGGCAGCATTTACTGCGGTACCGATTTTGCCGATGCCAGCTACGACGGCAGTTGCGATGATTTTGGCGGTGCAGAACCCAACTCCAGTCACAGCAGCGATAGCGATGGTGGCGGGGATGGGGGAGATGGAGGCGGAGATGGCGGCGGCGGTTGTGGGGGCGATTAAAGGCTGTGGCTTGCAGGATAATCTTTGCTGCGCGACCCGACACCCCACCAAACTGCCATGCCTTTAACCGTACCCACCCCCGACGATGTGATTGCAGCCGCGACACGCCTGAAAGGTTCAGCGCACCGCACGCCGGTCTTGCGCTCCAGCACCGCCGACCGCCTGTTGGGTGCCCAACTCTTTTTCAAGTGCGAAAGCCTGCAGCGCACGGGTTCGTTCAAGTTTCGTGGAGCCTTCAATGCTCTGTCGCAACTGAATGCCGAGCAGCGCCGACGTGGGGTACTGGCCTTCTCGGCGGGCAACCACGCCCAAGCGGTAGCGCTGGCGGCGCGGCTGTTGGATATTCCAGCAGTGGTTTTTATGCCAGAAGATGCCTCGGCCTCCAAAATGGCCGCCACGCGCCACTACGGAGCCCAAGTCGTCACCTACGACCGCTACACCACCGACCGCGAAGCCCTGAGCCGCCAGTTTGCCCAAGAGCGCGGCATGACGCTGGTGCCGCCATCGGAACACTCTCAAGTGATTGCCGGGCAAGGCACAGCCGCCCTAGAGCTGTTTGAGGAAGTACCAAATTTGGATTTTTTGTTTGTCGGCGTGGGCGGTGGCGGTTTGCTGGCAGGCAGCGTGTTGGCTGCACAAATCCAAGCCCCGAACTGCACTTTGGTCGGTGTAGAGCCAGAAGCAGGCAATGATGCCCAACAATCTTTACGCACTGGGCAAATTGTGCAAATTGCCCCACCGCACACCATTGCCGATGGTGCCAAGGCGCAAAGTTTGGGCAAACTGGTCTTTAGCCTGATTCAGCACCAAGTGCAAGACATTGTCACGGTGAGTGATTTGCAACTGCTGCATGCACTGCGCTTTTTTGCCGAACGCATGAAAATTGTGGTCGAGCCCACCGGGGCTTTGGCGATTGCTGGGGCCCGCCACGGCGGCATGGATATCCAAGGCAAACGCGTTGGCATCATGATCAGCGGTGGTAATGTGGACATGGCCCGTTACGCACGCTTCTTGGCCGATTAAACCCCAGAGGTCGTAGCAGGTGCGCGCCAGTCTATCAATTGCTCTACGGGCATAGGGCGGCCAAACCAATACCCTTGGTACAACACGCAGCCCAATTGCTCTAGCATATTGCGCTGCTCTTGGGTTTCTACCCCTTCGGCCAGTACCGCCAAATTCAGGCTATGCCCCATGCCGACAATCGCTTTCACAATCGACAAATCATTGGCATCAATCAGCAAATCGCGCACAAACGATTGATCAATTTTGAGCTGGTCCAGGGGTAAACGCTTTAAGTGGTTGAGCGAAGAATAACCTGTACCAAAGTCATCCAAGGACAAATGCACCCCAATGCCTTTTAGGGTCTGCATTTTACCAATCGCACCCTCCATGTCTTCGACCAATTGACTTTCGGTCAACTCTAATTCAAGGCGGTTAGGATTGGCCCCAGTTTCTCGCAAAATATCCAGCACCTGCTCGACAAATTTGGGGTGGTGCAACTGGTGGGCACTGATATTGACGGCAATTTGCAACTGGGCGGTAGCCAGATTTTGACTCCAAGCAGCAATTTGCCGACAAGCACAACGCAAAATCCATTGACCCAAGGGCTCAATCAGGCCCGAAGCCTCGGCCAATCCAATAAAGCTACCGGGAGCCACCAACCCACGTTGTGGGTGTTGCCAGCGCACCAGCGCCTCGACACCAAATAAACGGTGCTGGCTGTCGACTTGCGGTTGGTAATAGAGCAAAAATTGCTCGCGCGCCAAACCCTCGCGCAAATCAGCCTCCAACGCGGCACGTGCTGCCACCACCACTTCCATATCGGGTCGGAAAAAGCGCAGTTTATTGCGCCCTTGGGCCTTGGCTTGGAACAAGGCCAAATCGGCATGTTTCAAGATCGCTTCTACCGAGGTCTGGCGGCTATCGAGCACCGCAATACCAATACAGGCCGAAGCACGGTATTCTAAATTTCCGATTTGGTAAGGCGCTTCTGCAATTGCTTGTAGCAGGTGGGTAGCCGCGTATTCAATTTGGTGCTGGCTGCTGGCCGCTTGTGATTTATGCTCACCCATCAACAAGGCAAACTCGTCACTGCCCAAGCGGGCCACCATATCGCCCGGCCGGGCGCAAACCGTCAGGCGTTGCGCGACCTGCTGTAACACCTGATCCCCCACATTGTGCCCATGGGTATCGTTCAGGTCTTTGAAATTGTCGAGGTTAATCAATAACAGTGCATGGGTGCCCTGCCGGTCGTGTACAGGCTCGATCAACCAACGTTGCAAGCGCTCCATCAGTTGCTTGCGGTTGGGTAAGTGGGTCAGGGGGTCGTAAAAAGCCAGTTGGTGGATTTCTTCGATAAACTGGCGCTGCTCGGTGATCTCGGTAGAGATACCGCACAGGGCATAACCTTCTTGACCGGGTAAACCCAAGGGCAACTTGACCGATAAAAAAGTATGCCTTTTGGTTTCCCCTATTTTGTGGCCAAACTCTTCCTTCACCAAGCGCTGTCCAGATGTTAGTACCAAAGCATCTGTCTCTTGGATACGCGCTGCCGTAGCACTATCAAAAAAGGCATCATCGGTTTTACCAACAATCTGCTCTGCTGGCAGCCCTAAAAAATCACACAACTTGCGGTTTACATACTGGTAGCGCAACTGCGGGTCTTTGATAAAAACATGGGCCTCGACACTGTTCAAGATCGTAGACAGTTTTTCTTCGCTGGCACGCAGATTGTGCGTTTGCCGTGCCACTTCACGGCGCAAGAACAGCATACCGGCCAAGGCCAACAGCAATAACATTGCCACTGCTGCCAAGCCCCACCAAAAGGCAGTTGGCACGGTGCGTGGCACCGGAGCCCCACTCCAATGCTTGAGATTTTCAAAGTAAAAAGAACCCGGCGTGGCCTGCCAAACGGTCAAGTGCTTATCGATGGCCGTCAATAAATCGGGGTTGCGCGTTTTGCCGGTCGCGTAGTAAAGCTTGGCTGGCAAAAAAATTAAACTGGTGGGCAGCAGTTTGAAACGGCCTGCGGCCTGATCGCCAAAATGGTAATTGGAGGCGACTGCATCGGCCTCACGGGCCGCTACTTTGCTAAACGCTTGCTCAAAACTGGATACGGTAATAAATTTGGCTTCGACACCAAAATTGGCCAGAACTTCTTTCAGATACTGCTGTTGCACCGAGCCATCCAAGACGGCCAAACGCTTGCCTTGCAAATCGAGCATCGATTGGATTTCTACATCTTGTCGGCGGTAAATTTGCGACCAACCTTGTAGCGCGGGCGTTTGGTGAAAATCCAGCACCAAAGCGCGCTTTTCGTTGTAGGCCACATCGGGCAACAAATCAATATCACCCGCCTCTAGGGCCGACAGGCAGGCTTCCCAGGTGCAATGCACAGGCTGTAAGGCCCAATCTTCTTGCCGGGCAATTTCTTGCAACAACTCGCCCAAAATGCCCGTAGGCGCTCCGTTGGGGCCAGGCATGATTTTGGGTGGGTTGTTGTACAAGCCCACCCGCACCTCACGCGAGGCTGCCAGCGCTCCCGAGGTGCTGAGCAACACCCACAGCAGTACCAATCCCAAGGACGGTAAGAACCACCCCACTTTGTGCCAAGAGCGTGTCGAACGGTCAGGGAAAAGCATGTTCATGCGGTTTGCGTGGATGCGGGTCAAGTGCAAGAGGATGGCAAAACGGGTGCAACAAGCCCGCGTACCAACACATCTTGCACCGCAAAGCTTACAACTTCACCGATGCCATGTAGGCATTAAAGCGTTGCTCGGAGAATTTTTCCCACAGCACTTGGTCACGCTGGAAGGCGCGCATGTCTTGGTGGATTTTCTTGAACTCGGGCGATTTGGCTTCGTGTTCGGCAAACACTTCCATCGAGGCCTTGAAGCCTGCATCCAACACGTCTTTCGAGAAAGCCTTGAGCTGGGTTTTAGCCCCGACCAAGCGCTTGAGGGCTTGCGGGTTGAAGGCATCGTACTTGGCGGTCATGTCGCGCGCGGCCACAATGGTGGCAGCATCAACGATGGCCTTGAACTCGGGGGTTAGGGCGGCGTAGGCTTTGGTGTTGACGTAGAACTCCAGCTCGGCACTGCCTTCCCACCAACCGGGGTAGTAGTAGAACGGTGCCACCTTGTTGAAGCCGAGTTTTTCATCGTCGTAGGGGCCAACGAACTCGGTGGCATCCAAGGTGCCTTTTTCTAGCGATTGATAGACCTCGCCCACCGGCATGTTTTGTGCCACCACACCCAGCTTTTGCATGGCTTCGCCAAACAGACCGCCACCCAAACGCATCTTCAGGCCCTTCAGGTCGGCCACGGTTTTAATTTCTTTGCGGTACCAACCACCCATTTGTGTGCCAGTGTTACCCGCGCTGTAGCTCTTGATGTTGTACTCAGCCAAGAAGGCATCCATCAGCTTGCGGCCATTGCCGTGGTTTTTCCAAGCGTCCATTTGGCGGGCGGTCAGGCCAAACGGCACCGCGCAACCAAAGGCGAAAATGGGGTTCTTGCCGGTGAAGTAATAGGCAGCGGTTTGCGCCATTTCGACCGTGCCGTTTTGCAAGCCATCGACCACGCCAAAGGCGGGCATCAACTCGCCCGCGGCATGGACAGACACTTCAAATTTGCCACCCGACAGGGCTTTGACGGTTTTGGCAAACATTTCGGCACTGCCAAAAATGGTGTCGAGCGATTTAGGAAAGCTCGAAGCCAAGCGCCAGCGCACGGTGGCTTGGGCATGGACAGCGGGAGCCACACCAGCGGCTAATACACCGGCCAAGCCAGCATTTTTGATAAGAGAACGACGGTCCATAAAAGTACTCCGAAACGAGGATTGCAAAACCTGCCGTGGCAGGAACTTCTGGGCTGTGGGCCAAGCTCAACACCAGTTTTATACGCTACACCGGGCTGGACGGTGCAGCGTTGGCACAGGCCACTGGGGCCAGTGCCGCATTTTTTAGGGCTGTTGGGCCATTTGAAAGTGGATACGTACCGATTTCTCGATGCCTTGCGCATCCAAACCTTGCAGCGCCAGCAGTTTGGCAGGATCGCCATGTTCAATAAAGACATCGGGCAAGCCCAACGTCAGCACAGGGCGCTGCACTTGGGCAGCAGCCAGTGCTTCTAGCACCGCACTGCCTGCACCACCCGCCACCGCCCCTTCTTCTAGCGTGACCAGGCCATCGTGCTCGGCTGCGACTTGCAGCAGCAGTGCGGTGTCTAAGGGTTTAGCCCAGCGCATATTGACCACGGTAGCATCCAGTGCCTCAGCGGCTTGCAACGCCGGATAGAGCAGGGTGCCAAAGGCCAAAATGGCAATGCGTGGCCCAGCGACCTGCGACGGTTGGCGCTGGCGGCGGATCTCCCCTTGCCCAAAGGGCAGCGGCTCTAAACTGTGCAGCGGGGCCATGCCCACTCCAGTACCACGCGGGTAGCGCACAGCCACCGGCTGGTTTTGCGCAAAAGCGGTGCTGAGCAATTGGCGGCACTCGCGCTCGTCGGCTGGGCAGGCCAAGGCCATGTTGGGGATGCAACGGATAAACGGAATGTCGTAGGCTCCGGCATGGGTGGCCCCATCGGCCCCGACCAAACCAGCCCGGTCTAGAGCAAACACCACCGGCAGATTTTGCAACGCTACATCGTGGATCATCTGGTCATAGCCGCGCTGCAAGAAGGTGGAGTAAATCGCCACCACCGGCTTGAGCCCTTCGCAGGCCAGCCCGGCAGCAAAGGTCACGGCGTGCTGCTCGGCAATGCCCACATCGTAATAACGATCCGGGAAGCGGCGGTGGAACTCCACCATGCCCGAACCTTCGCGCATGGCTGGGGTGATGCCAACCAAGCGCTCATCTTGCGCCGCCATATCGCATAGCCAATCGCCAAACACCTGCGTAAAGGTGGGCTTGGGCGGCGTAGCCGGTTTAACCAAACCGACACTCGGGTCAAACTTGCCGGGGCCGTGGTAGGCGATGGGGTCGGCTTCGGCCAGTTTGTAGCCTTGGCCTTTTTTCGTGACCACATGCAGAAACTGTGGGCCAGACAGGCTCTTGATGTTCTCTAGCGTGGGGATGAGGGAGTCTAAATCGTGGCCGTCAATCGGGCCGATGTAATTGAAACCAAATTTCTCAAACAGGGTGGCGGGCACCACCATGCCCTTGGCCTGCTGCTCTAGCCGCTTCGCCAGTTCTAGCAAGGGTGGGGCGTTTTTCAGCACATTTTTGCCCACGTTCTTAGCTTTGGCATAAAACTGGCCGCTCATGAGTTGTGCCAAATAGCGGTTCAGTGCCCCCACGGGCGGGCTGATGCTCATGTCGTTGTCATTGAGCACCACCAGCAGTTTGCAGTCTTCCACCCCGGCGTTGTTGAGCGCCTCAAAGGCCATCCCCGCGGTCATGGCCCCATCGCCAATGATGGCCACGGCGTGGCGATCTTCGCCCTTGCTGCGCGCCGCCAAAGCCATGCCCAAAGCGGCTGAGATACTGGTGCTGGAGTGCGCGGTGCCAAAGGTGTCGTATTCGCTCTCGGCGCGCTGTGGGAAGCCACTCAAGCCGCCCAACTGGCGCAGGGTGGACATGCGGTCACGTCGCCCGGTCAGAATTTTGTGCGGATAGGTTTGGTGGCCCACGTCCCAGACCAGCCGGTCTTCTGGGGTGTTAAAAACGCGGTGCAGGGCGATGGTCAGTTCTACCGTGCCCAAATTGGAACTGAGGTGGCCGCCGGTTTGGGCTACGCTGTCAATGACAAAAGCACGCAACTCGGTCGCCAAGGCTTTGAGTTCGGTGCGCGGTAGGCGGCGCAGGTCTGCCGGTGAATTGACGGTCTGCAACAGGGGATAAGGCTTGGTAGGCATGGAAGACAGGCTAAGGAGGGCAACTGGAGCAGAACGAGGAATGAAGGAGACTTAGTGGGCGCGGTGTACTACCTTGTCGGCCAGCCCAGCCAGTGCCCGGGTATCGGGCAGGCCACTGGCTGCCAGTGCCGCCAAAGCCTGTTGGTGCAGCTGTTGGGCATAGGCTTGGGCACGCTCCAAGCCGAGCAACGAGACATAGGTGGGTTTGTCTTGTGCGGCATCTTTACCCGCCGTTTTGCCCAGCGTTGCAGCGTCAGCCGTGACATCCAAAATGTCATCGACCACCTGAAACGCCAGCCCGAGCGCGGCACCATAGTCGGCCAGCGCCGCTTGTGCAGCTCCATCGGCTTGGCCACAAGCAGCGCCCATCAGCACGCTGCCTTGCAACAAGGCCCCGGTTTTGAGGCGGTGCATCTGGCGCAATTGGTCTTCGGTGAGGGCAATGCCGACGCTGGCCAAATCAATCGCTTGGCCCCCCGCCATGCCTTGGGCTCCAGCAGCACGGGCCAACAAGCCACACAGGCGGGCTTGGATGTGGTCGGGGATGGTACTGCCCTCGGGCACCAGCAGCTCAAAAGCCAAGGCTTGTAGCGCATCCCCCACCAACAGGGCGGTGGCTTGGCCAAACTGCACATGTACCGTGGGCTTGCCCCGGCGCAGCACGTCATTGTCCATGCAGGGCATATCGTCATGCACCAAAGAATAGGCGTGGATCAGCTCAACCGCACAGGCGGCGCGCAGGGCTGCCTCGTCTGCCGTGGGGTGCAAAGGGCTGTTGGGACTATCGGCACTGGCCACGGCCTCGCGCGCCGCCAATACCAACAACGGGCGCAGCCGCTTGCCACCGTCGAGCACGGCATAGCGCATGGCCTGGCCCAAACCCGCTGGGGCACCTTGGCCCACCCAGTCCGACAAAAAAGCCTCAACCCGCAGCAGATGGCCTTGCATCCAAGCAGCCATGTCAAGGGGGGGAACGGTGTGGGGCATGGAAACGGGCCTGCAAAAGTCTGAAACCTTCAATTTTAGGCCGATACCGCTGGCAATACACGCATGGCCCCTGCGGGAATGCCCCACGGCAATAACCCCACAGCCTATAATCCCATTCCCTGCAAGCCGGCCCCCAGCCGGTTTATTTTTTTCTCACCCGCGCCTTGAGCGCACCTCCCTGTGGGGAGTCTTTAGGTCAGGTCGTCCATGTCTGATTTAAGTCTTCGACTGCAGCAGGCTGCAAGCCAACTACCAGTTTCAAGCTACTTTGATGAGGCGCTGTTTCAGCGCGAGTTGGAGCTTATCTTCCAGCGCGGGCCCCGCTATGTGGGGCACCAGCTGGCAGTACCCAACGCCGGGGATTATTACGCCCTGCCCCAAGAAGGCGAGGGCCGCGCCTTGGTACGCAACGCCCAAGGCCAAGTGGAGTTGGTCTCTAACATTTGCCGCCACCGCCAAGCGGTGATGTTGCAAGGGCGCGGTACCTTGCAAGGCCAAGGCAAGGGTTATGCAGGGGGCAACATTGTGTGCCCACTGCACCGCTGGACTTATAGCCCCAGCGGCAGCTTGTTGGGTGCGCCCCATTTTGCCCAAGACCCGGCCTTGGACTTGAAAAACTACCCCCTGCGCGAGTGGAACGGCCTGCTGTTTGAAGACAATGGCCGCGATATTGCCGCCGATTTGGCTGGCATGGGGCCACGGGCCGAACTCAGTTTTGAAGGCTTTGCGCTGGATAGAGTAGAACTGCACGAGTGCAACTACAACTGGAAGACTTTTATCGAGGTCTACCTAGAGGATTACCACGTTGGCCCCTTCCACCCCGGTTTGGGCAACTTTGTCACCTGTGACGATTTGCGCTGGGAGTTCAGCAAAGAGTATTCGGTACAAACCGTGGGCGTGGCCTCCAGCTTCGGCAAACCCGGCTCGGACGTGTACCAGAAGTGGAAAGACGTGCTGCTGCAATACCGTGAAGGCAAACTGCCCGAGCGCGGTGCGATTTGGCTGACCTACTATCCGCACATCATGATCGAGTGGTATCCGCATGTGCTGACCGTCTCGACGCTGCACCCGATCAGCCCGACCAAAACGCTGAACATGGTCGAGTTTTACTACCCCGAAGAAATCGTCGCTTTCGAGCGTGAATTCGTCGAAGCCCAGCAGGCCGCCTATATGGAAACCTGCATCGAAGACGACGAAATCGGCGAGCGCATGGATGCAGGCCGCAAAGCCCTGCTGGCACGCGGCGAGAACGAGGTTGGCCCTTACCAAAGCCCGATGGAAGACGGCATGCAGCACTTCCACGAGTGGTACCGCGCCACGATGGGTGCAGCGGTACCGCAACGCTGATACGCTCTTGCTGCTAACCTGATAGCTGCCAGTGCTGGCCCTACAGCGCTGGCAGCTATTTTGCTTTTTGTTGGCCAGATTCTTTCTACTTTTCTCAATATTCCATGCAAGTGCTCTGGATGGTGCTGGCGGCTTTTTTGTTTGCCAGCATGGGTGTGTGCATCAAGTTCGCTTCGGCCTACTTTAATACGGCAGAACTGGTGTTTTACCGAGGGCTGATTGGCATGCTGGTGCTGTGGGCGCTGGCGCGCTCACAACGGGTGGTATTGCAGACCAACTATCCGTGGATGCACGCTTGGCGCAGTTTGATCGGCGTCACAGCCATGGGTACGTGGTTTTATGCGATTGGGGCCTTGCCGCTGGCCACCGCCATGACGCTCAACTACATGAGTAGCGTGTGGATTGCCGCTTTTTTTGTCGGAGGGGCAGTGCTGGCTTGGCGACCCTCATCCAGCGCCTCAGCACCCGCCCTGCAAGGGCCGCTGGTGCTGACGGTGCTGGCTGGTTTTGCGGGCGTGGTGATGGTGTTACGCCCCAGCCTAGACCAAAACCAAATGTTTGCTGGCATCATCGGGCTGCTGTCGGGTATGTCGGCAGCCTTTGCCTACTTGCAAGTCGTTACCTTATCGCGCGTGGGCGAGCCGGAGACGCGCACGGTGTTTTTCTTTGCTATCGGTTCTACCTTGGCAGGTGCTATAGCCACCTTGGTCATGGGCATCTCCAACTGGCCGGGCTGGCCGGGCTTGTGGTTGCTACCGATTGGTGTGCTGGCCTCGGGCGGGCAACTGTGCATGACACGCGCCTATGCCCGGGCCAGCGGCAGCCAGCGCGGCACCTTGGTGGTCGCCAATTTGCAGTATTCGGGTATCGTCTTTTCTGCCCTGTACGGCCTGTTTTTGTTTGGCGATCAAATCCCACTACAAGGCTGGTTGGGCATGGGGCTGATTATCAGCAGTGGCATTGCTGCCACCGTACTGCGCGCCCGTGCTGCACCGGGTGCGCCAGCACAAGAGGAATAGCCAACCACACCCGCCGTTGGCCAGAGAACTCGGTAGCGTGCCGAAAAAACCACAGTGCTTGCCAACCGCTCGCGCCAAGGCCGACTGCCATGCCGATGGACTCACCCCAGAACACGGCGCGCAAGCCCCAAAACCATGTTGCAGTGCAGCAGGTAGCGTTCTGGGAAGCGGACGACAACTGCTGCACGGTTTGTAAGGCAAATTCCTACACAGCCGTCGGTTTACCTGACACAAAGTACCGACAAAGCCCGACTTAATTTTTGATTGGCCTGTCTTCACAATCCATTTCAACGGTTCACCCATGTGCCGTGGCTTGAAAACCCCGACCGAACTGAAAGGATTGCACCATGACCAACGAACAACTGCTGGCCGAAATTCGCGAAGCCAACCTGACCTACCTGATGCTGGCCCAAACCTTGATTCGCCAAGACAAGGCCGAAGCGGTGTTCCGTTTGGGCATCAACGAAGAAGCTGCCGATATTTTGGCCTCCTTGTCGGCTGCGCAAGTGATGAAATTAGCCTCGCGCAACACGCTACTTTGCAGCTTCCGCGTGGATGACAACCTGGTCTGGAGCTTGCTGACCAACCACAACACCCCAAAAAAGGTGGGCAACGAAGCCACCAACACCCTGCACGCCAACATCCTGATGGCCAGCCGCGTGTCGGAAGTTCTGTAAGCCTGTATTGCCCTGCCCACCCTGATTGGAGATTGCACCATGACCACCGCCAACACCACTGCCGCCCAGAGCAACACCAAAGTGGCCAAGACCACCGCCAAGAGCGTGCTCAATGAATCGAAGCAAATTGAGCGCGCCGCCATGTTGATCGGCATGGGTGCCCGGATGCAGGTGTTGGAATCGGAAACCACGCTGTCGTATGAGCGCCTGATTCGCCTGTACAAAGAAGTGGCTGGCAAATCGCCCTCCAAGGGTCAGTTGCCCTTCTCGACCGATTGGTTCTTGACTTGGCAAGAAAACATCCACAGCTCGCTGTTTTTGAACATTTACGAGTACCTGTCCAAAGGCATTGACTTGGACCCGGTAGACCAGCTCACCAAAGCCTATCGCCTGTACACCGAGCAAATCGAAATGGCGCAAGTGGAGCCGCTGTTGTCCTTTACCCGCGCTTGGCGTTTGGTGAAGTTCGTCGATGCCGGTATGCTGACCCGCACCAAATGCGCGCAATGCGGTGGTCAGTTCGTGACCGAGTTGTATGAAAACCGCCACTACACCTGCGGCCTGTGCAACCCACCCGCCCGCGCTGGCAAGAGCAAGGCAGCTGGTTCTTTGATGCTGCACTGAGCACGCGTCAGCGTAGCGCGGCTGGAGAGCTTGGGTTAGAGGTAAGCCAAGCCCATATGGGCCAAACCGACCAGATTGACACTGTGGGCGTTGAAGTCGGTATTAGCCGCCAAAGCCAATAGCTGGGCCTGCGTGGCATCCCCATTGTCCAACATCGTGGTAAAGGTGGCTTGGGTAGCCGCATCAGGCAGCGTGCCGACCACGTTTTTGTACACCGTTTTAACAAAATCAGCGTGGCTGAGTGGCGCAAAGAGGCCGGTGTCCACTACGGCTTGCGCGGCTTGCTGCCAGTTCAAACCTTGGTCAAATAAATTCAGGCCAATGCCTACGATGCCGGGGGTCAAGGCGCTCAAGCCCGCCGCCGCATTGATCATTAAAGCTGTTTTGCCCGCGTTGCCATTCAAATCGTAGGCATATTGGCCGTCGGTAAAACGCAGTCGACCGGCATCGGTCACGGTTTCGCTGCTGTGCTGGCCGTCGATTTTGGTGACCGTCAGGGTGCGGTCGGCATTGAGCTTCACGCCGTAATCCAAGCGGCTACCGCTGTAGCTGGCAATCGCCACCCCGTAAGCACTGCCCTGCAAGGTGTGGCTGGTGGGCTGCAAGGTGTCTGCCGGGGTATAGCGGGCCGCACTGTAAATGCTCAAAAAATAGGGATACGGAACGTCTTGGTAGTTGACTCCGTTGAAAGTGAAACGGGCGGTTTGCGTATGGCCAATCGCATCCACCACATCCATCCCGTCAATCACCTTGCCAAACACGGCATAGCCGGGTTGGCTGCTGCTTTGGTAGTTAAGTCCGGTGTTGTTGACGGTATTGACAAAAAACTGCGAGGTGGCCGAATCTGGCACCGACGTGCGCGCCATCGCGATAGTGCCTCGGTCGTTGCTCAAGCCATTGTTGGACTCCAAGGCAATCGGTGCGCTGGTCGGCTTGGGTTGCAAATTGCGCGTGAGGCCACCGCCTTGCACCATAAATTGGTCAATCACCCGATGGAACAAGGTGCCATCGTAAAAATCGGCATCCACATAGGCCAAAAAATTCGCTACGGTAGCCGGTGCTTGACTGGGGTACAGCTCAACGGTAAAAGGGCCGTAGCTGGTGTTGATCAAAACTTGCGGATTGCTGCTGGAGTTGGGCATAGCATAGAGAGCAAAAGCAGAAAACGGCGCAGTCTAACGGAGCTGTGCCTCGCAGTGCCTACGCTTTAGCGCGCGTACAACAAGGTGCGCACGTTATCGTCCATCGGCAGGGTGTAATCGGCGGCGGCCACGGCCAGATTACCCACCGGCTGCACCAGCTTCAGGCTGACATACACCGCCCGCTGCGATACGGCATAAGTGCCTACCAGCACCGCTTGGGCATCGTGGCGTTGGCTGACCTCGTGCAGCTCGCGCGAGAGCAGCAATTCACCTTGGCCGGGTTGCATCACCAAGTTGTCGCGCAAACGTGGCTCAACCACCAACAGGCCACGCTGTACCAACTGGCCTGCCAGTTGCTCGGACAGGGTACGCCCCAAACGCGAAGACTCTTGCAGCCGGTCTACGCTGACCAGCGTCGCCACCAACAAGGGCCGGGCGGGGTCGAGCGCCACATTTTTTAGCAGGATGTCGATGGCTTTGGCATTGCTTTCGACCAAATCAGCGCGCACATGGGCGGCCTCGCCGTAGTAGTAACGGGCACAACCGGGCAGGGCGGCTGCAGCGGCCAACAGGGCCAAGGTGGCAGTGCGGCGCTTCATGGTGCCACCACCCGCCATGTTTTGATGGAAGTGGGTGCTGGGGGCGGCGGCGGCGGTGCATACAAGAAGGCATCCTCCGCATCAAGGTAATAGATGTCACTGGTGCGCGTCAGGTAGCGCTGTTCACTCTCTAGCGAGGTGGTAATCAGCACCTCGGTGCGCGTAGGCCACGGCCCCATGTTTTGGTGGTGTGGTGCAGTAGGCATGGGTAAAGTACTGGTGCCGCTCACATCACCTATTTCTGGGCCAGTGCGCCCCGGTGCTGGAGGTTGCCAATTGCGCAACACTGACACCCCAGAGGACAAGGGCACTGCATTGCGCGCCAGCATTTGGTAAATCGGGGCTCCGTGGGCTACCAATTGGGCATCGACATGCAGCACGATTTTGGTCGGCTCAGTCGAGATAGTGATGTCTTTGTCCAGCAAGCGCGTGAGCAACAGCTTATGGAAGCCGGTGCTGAACTCCGAGGTTTGGCTGGTTTTAATCGACAAAGGGTATTCACCCGGCGGCCATTCGCCAATTTTGTAGGCAATGCGCTCGGCCACGTCGTTGGCCAGTACATCCCAATGGTGCAGCGCCATGGCTTTTTTCTGGCCGCTGGGGGCGTGGCGCTCCAGATGGGGCAAGTCGGCCACCGTGCCGCAACCGGCCAGCGCCGCCGCAACCAACAGGGGCAGGAGGAGAGGAGGCAGAGTGCGCCGGATAGGGTAGGGCTTGGCTTGCATAGGCTGCGATGGTAGCGGGCTGTGGGGGCTGTCAATCGGCCAATTAAATGCCGATTCGCCCTGTTCTTTGCCAGCGTGGTACCCGTGTGGGCCGTTCCAGCGGCAAAATCCTCTCATGAACGCACGCGTACCCTCTTCTGGCAAAACTCCAACCAAACCTTCTCGGCCTGCGGAGGCGGCCCCGGCCTTTGATTTGGCTCGGCTGGCTTTGGTCTGGTTGGCTTTTTTAGCCACGGTCGCCATGCTGCACTGGGGCAGTGCGGTGTGCATTCCCATTGTGTTAAGTTTATTGCTAGCCTGCGCTTTGCAACCTGCGGTGCAAGCCTTACAAGCTTGGCACATTCCGCGTGCGCTCAGTGCGGCGGTGCTGCTGTTGGCACTGGTAGCCGGACTAGCGGGCAGCAGTTGGTTTCTGAGTGATGGGGCCTCGCAATTGGTCGATGCCTTACCCGTAGCAGCGAAAAAAGTGCGCGATCAACTGCGTAGCCACAGCCGCGCTGGCAGCGGCGGCACCTTAGAAACAGTGCAAAAAGCGGCCAGCCAAATTGAACAAGCAGCCCAAGAGAATGCCGGCCCGGCGACGCGCCGGGGGGTGCAGCGCGTGGTGGTAGAGCGCCCGCCGTTCAATGTGCGCGATTATGTGTGGCCGGGTACGTTGGGCTTGATGTCGGGCTTGGCGCAATTGGCAGCCGTGGTGTTTTTAAGCTTCTTTTTGTTGGCCTCAGGCGACCTGTTGCGGCGCAAACTACTGAGCATTGTCGGCCCCGGCATACAACGCCAACAAAGCGCCTTGGATATGGCCGACGAAATCAACACCCAAGTGCGCCGCTATTTGCTGGTGCAACTGTGGACGAGCGCTTTGGTGGGCGTAGCCACCGGCCTGGCCTATTGGGGGCTGGGGCTGCAACAAGCGGCGGTGTGGGGTGTCGCGGCAGCGGTGCTGAACTTAGTGCCTTATGTGGGTTCTTTGGTGGTGACAGGTGGCTCGGCCTTGGTGGCCTTTTTGCAATTTGGCACACCCAATATGGCCCTGGCCGTGGGGGGGGCCTCTTTGCTCATCCATACGCTGGTGGGCAACTTACTTACTCCTTGGCTGACCAGCCGTACCAGCAGCCTGAATCCAGTGGCAGTGTTTGCCGGTGTCATGGCGTGGGGCTGGCTGTGGGGCATCTGGGGCCTGCTGTTGGGCATTCCGATCATGATTGCCATCAAGGCGGTATGTGATCGGGTGGCGGCACTGCGCCCTGTGGGTGAGTTGCTCGGCAATTGACGTGTACGGCAAGTAAGGCGTTTTCAGCGCACAATGGCTGTTTACCGTTTTTGCTCTGTTTAACCCATGAAATTCCAAGGCTCTTCTAACTATGTGGCTACCCAAGATTTGATGCTGGCCGTCAACGCTGCTATCAAGCTGCAGCGCCCGCTGCTGGTCAAAGGGGAGCCGGGCACCGGCAAAACCATGCTGGCCGAAGAAGTGTCGCAAGCGCTGAACTTGCCACTGTTGCAATGGCACATCAAATCGACCACCAAGGCGCAGCAGGGCCTGTATGAATACGATGCCGTGAGCCGCCTGCGCGATTCGCAACTGGGCGATGCCGAGAGCAGCGAGCGCGTGCAAGATATTCGCAACTACATCGTCAAAGGCGTGCTGTGGCAAGCCTTTATGGCCGAACAACCGGTGGCCCTGCTGATTGACGAAATCGACAAGGCGGATATTGAGTTCCCGAACGACCTGCTGCGCGAACTCGACCGCATGGAGTTTTACTGCTACGAAACGCGCGAGATGATTCGTGCCAAGCACCGGCCTTTGGTGTTTATCACGTCCAACAACGAAAAAGAGCTGCCCGATGCCTTTTTGCGCCGCTGCTTTTTCCACTACATCAAGTTTCCAGAGGCGGAAACCATGCGCCGCATTGTCGAGGTGCATTTCCCAACACTGAAAAGCGAATTGCTGGCCGTGGCGATGAAAACGTTTTACGACGTGCGCGGCCTGCCCGGCCTGAAAAAGAAACCCTCCACCAGCGAGCTGATCGACTGGCTCAAGCTCTTGGTGGCCGAAGATATTCCGCTGGAAGTGCTGCAAAGCGCCGACAACAAAGTCTCCGTGCCACCGCTGGTAGGAGCCCTGCTGAAAAACGAGCAGGACGTGAGCCTGTTTGAAAAGCTGGTCTACATGAACCAGCGCAACCGCTGATAACCCCGTTTGCAGGAGTGTGCCGCATGGCTTTTGTTCAGCCTGTCACCTTAGAGCAGGGGGGTGTGCGCTTAGAGCCTTTGGCGTTAGCGCACGCAGAGGGCCTGCGCCACGCCGCAGCCGATGGCGAACTGTGGAAGCTTCGCATCACCTCGGTGCCCACGCCCGAGGCCACCCAAGCCTACATTGAAACTGCGCTGGCTGCGCGCGAGCAAGGGCAGCGTTTTGCCTTTGCCGTCATCGACACCGCCACGGGCCGGGTGTTGGGCAGTACCAGTTACCACGACATCCTGCCTGCCATACCTCGGGTAGAGATTGGCTATACCTGGTATGCCCAAAGTGTGCAGCGCACACATGTGAATACCACGGCCAAACTGTTGTTGCTGGCCCATGCCTTTGACACCTTGGGCTGCCCGGTCGTTGGCTGGCGCACCGACAACCTCAATTTGGCATCGCAACGGGCCATTGAACGCTTGGGGGCGAAGAAAGACGGGGTGATCCGCCGTCAGGCGGTGCGCCGCGATGGCAGCATTCGGGATACGGTGATGTACAGCATGACGGTGGAGGAGTGGCCGCAGGTGCGGGAGCGTTTGATGGAGAAACTGCGGCACTATGCCGCTACGGTGCCTAAGCAGGAATACTGATCTATTTTTATTAGCAATATACAATGTGTATATTGCTAATAAGGAGCCAAAAATGACCACAGCCGCCGTCTTTATGTCAGGCAACAGCCAAGCGGTGCGCCTGCCCAAGCAGTTCCAGTTGCACTCCAAACGGGTACACATTGAGCGACGTGGCAATGAAATTGTGCTGCGTGAGTTACCCCCCAGCATGGCCGATTTCATCGACCAATTACCGGTGGTAGCGGATTGGCCTGATGCGGGTGATGAAGGCATGGCAGAACCCGTACAAGGCTGGTGATTGCACATGGCCCGCCAGCGCACCCGTTACCTGATTGATACCAACATTTGGAGTGCCCTGATCCGGCGTTCCAATGTGGCCTTGGTAGCGCATTTTCGTACCTTAGCGCCTGAGCAGCTTGTTTTATCCCCCATTGTGCTGGGAGAGCTGGAAGTGGGCTATTACAAGGGAGACCGCACGCCTAAGCGGCGGCAGGTGTTGGAGCATATTACTGCCAACACACAGTTGCTGGCGCTGGATGGTGGCGTGTCTGTTACCTATGCCCGGATTCGGGCTGAATTAGAGCAGGCGGGCACACCGATAGGCCCCAACGATACTTGGATTGCAGCAGAGGCGATTTATCACCAACTGGTGCTGGTGACAGACAACACCCGCGAATTTGCACGGGTGTCGGGATTGTTATTAGAAAACTGGATGGCAGCATGAGTCAGAAAACCGAAAAGCCATCTGTATCAGACCACGATGGATTAGTGAAGTTTGTAAGTTGGACACCTTATATTGCTGGGGGCATTCTTTTGGTTTTGGTGGCAGCTTATGTGTTTGCTTTTTATCAGAATGGATGGTCTAAGAATCCAGATGCTTGGGGCCAATTGGGTGATTATATTGGTGGTTTGCTGAATCCACTGGTGGCGTGCTTTGCCCTAATCGCATTAGTAGCTAGTGTTCGGCTGCAAAAAGCAGAATTGGCTGCAACACGGGAAGAACTAAAAGAGTCCAAACAAGCGATGCAGGAGCAAGCAAAAATTGCAGAACAGCAGCGTAGCGAGCAGCGATTTTTTGATTTATTAAATATTTATAAATTTACACTGGATAATCAAAATTTTTCTCAACATGTTGCTTCTGGGAGAGGGCAAACTTTGGAGCAATTTATTGGAAAAGAGGCGATCTCAAATATATATTTGAGAGCAGAAAGCAGCCTTGACACCCTTCATTTATTAATATCTAATAATGAAAATATTTCTTTAGATGACATTAGATATGGACTTGATGCCTGGGATGATGACCTAACAAACTTATGCAATAAAATCCCTGCCTACTCTAGAGTTGTTCTGTTAATTATTAAAATAATATCAGAAGATATTAATATTAACAAAAATTATGGGGACTTGTTTCTGAATCAATTAACGCAGGAAGAGTTATCTGTAATTGCTATTTATATCATATTTAATGATGATGCCGAAAATTATATTAATATCATAAATACCTCTCGGTTGTTTTCCAGAATGGATGATGGGGTTGTTTCAAACATGATAAATAAATTTTTTTCAAAAACTCCACCCTCTCAAAATCCAAGCCATGCTGATTGACTTCTTCTACACCCTGCGCGCCGCCAAACTCCCGGTATCGGTCAAAGAACTGCTGGCGCTGCTCGAAGCCCTGCAAGCGGGCATCGTCGGCCCCAATTCAGAAGACGCTTGGAGCATTGACGACTTTTACCATCTGGCCCGCCTCACGCTGGTGAAAGACGAAAAGCACTTCGACAAGTTCGACCGTGCCTTTGCCGCCTACTTCAAAGGGGTGGAGCTGCTGGCCGACTTCAGCCAAGCCATCCCGGCCGATTGGCTGCGCAAGGTGCTAGAGCGCGAACTGACCCCGGAGCAAAAAGCCGCCATCGCCAAAATGGATTGGGATGAGCTGATGGAAACGCTGAAAAAACGGCTAGAAGAACAAAAAGAACGGCACGAAGGCGGTAGCAAATGGATAGGCACAGGCGGCACCAGCCCGTTTGGCCACGGCGGCTACAACCCGCAGGGCATCCGCATAGGGGGGGGCGGTAAAAACAAAAGCGCCGTCAAGGTATGGGAGCAGCGCGCCTACCGCGACTACGACGACACGCAAGAGCTGGGCACGCGCAATATCAAAGTGGCTCTGCGCCGCCTGCGTAAATTTGCCCGGCAAGGCCACGAGCTAGAGTTGGACTTGCCCGACACCATTCGCAGCACGGCCGCCAATGCGGGCTATTTGGACATCAAAATGGTGCCCGAGCGGCACAACAACGTCAAAGTGCTGCTGCTGATGGATGTAGGTGGCACGATGGACGACCATGTGCAACGGGTGGAGGAGTTGTTCTCTGCCGTGAAAACTGAATTCAAGCATTTGGAGTTTTACTACTTCCACAACTGCGTGTACGACTTTGTCTGGAAAAACAACCGCCGCCGCTTTGCCGAAAAATTTCCTACTTGGGACATCATCCGCAAATACAACAAAGACTACAAACTGATCTTTGTCGGTGATGCCACCATGAGCCCGTATGAAATTCTGCAACCCGGTGGCAGTGTCGAATATGCCAACGAAGAGCCGGGGGCCGAGTGGCTGCAGCGCCTGACCCACGCCTTTCCGCACTTTGCGTGGATCAACCCCGAGCCGCAGGGCGTATGGCAATACCGCCAAAGCATCGCCATCGTTCAGCAGTTGATGGGGCAACGCATGTACCCGCTATCGCTGCAAGGGCTAGAGCAAGCCATGCGTTTATTGTCCAAATAAACGCGCTATGCACGCCACTGGGCGATCCGCTATACGACCAACCCGTGGTCGCACCGCCGCATGGCGGCAGGGTGTGGTTGCCCTGCTGTGGGCAAGCTGTTGGTGGGCGCAGGCCCAAACCAGCCACCCACCCGCCGCCGCGCCGGGGCTGGAGCAAACCGCCAGCGCCTTTGTGTTGCAAGTGCGCTGCCCAGACGAGCGCATCAGCCGCTATTTGCAACAACACTTGGAATTGCAGCGCTTTCGCGATTTGCCTGAATTGCAAGAGCGCGAATTACAACGCCTGCTGGCAGCCACCCCGGACGATGCACGCCAACTGTTGGCCACGCTAGGCCACTTTGAGCCAGAGATCAGCGTAGAGCGCCTGCCCCCTCCCACCGACAACCCTAGCGCGCCCACCCCGATAGTGCTCACCGTCACACCGGGGCCTGTGACCACGGTGGCGCAGGTGAGCATCGATCTGGATGGAACCATCACGGCAGACCCTGCCTTAGAGAATGCCCCGGTCTCCATCGCCCAGCAAGTGCGCCAAACCTGGGGCTTGGGCCTTGGCGAGCCGTTTAGCCAATCGGCTTGGGATAGTGCCAAAGCACAAGGCTTGCGCCAGTTGCAAGCGCGCCACTACCCGGCTGCGCGCATCGCCCACAGCCAAGCCCTGATAGATGCCGACCAGCACCGGGCTGCGTTGTCGGTGCGCTACGATGCTGGCCCGGCCTACCGTTTTGGCCCGCTACAGCTGACCGGCCAGCAACGTTACGATGCAGAAGGCGCGCGGCGCATTGCCCGCTTACCCACTGGAGCCCCTTACGACCAAGCCCAATTGTTAGAAGCACAACAGCGCTTGGCCAGCAGCGGCTATTACGACACGGTTTTTTTGCGCCTCGATACCGACAGCCCCACGCCCGAGGCAGCCCCCGTACTGGCCCAAGTGCGTGAAGCGCCGTTGCAAAAGTGGGTGTTCGGTGTAGGCATCTCGACCGACAGCGGAGCGCGTTTCCATATCGACCACACGCACAACCGCCTGCCCGGCATCGGTTGGCGAGCCATCAGCAAACTATCACTAGACCAGAAAAACCAATTGATCTCCAGCCAATGGATGGATCTACCCAACGAACGTGGCTGGCGCTGGTTTACCGGTGCTCAACTGCAACGCGAAGAAACCGGCAGCTACCAGGTGCGTAGCGCGCGCTTGCAAGCCGGTCAGCGCCGCGATACCGAACATATCGACCGCAGCAACTACCTGCAATACGACTATGCCAACGCCCAAGGCAGCGGCGCGCCGCCCTCCAGCACCGCCCTGAGCCTGAACCACAGCTGGACGGGCCGTTACTTTGACAGCACCAGTGCCCCCAATGCCGGGCATGGCTTGGCCTACGAAATTGGAGGCGGCACCACCTTGCACCCACAACGCACCCCCTTTGTGCGGATGCAAGGGCGCAGCTTGGTCTTTTTACCCGCAGAGCACACCACGCTGCCCAATGGCAGCAAGCGCTACAGCCGTTGGGCCTTGCGCGCCGAAGGCGGGGCGGTGCTGGCCCGCAGCGGGGCCGATGTGCCCGTGACGCAGTTGTTTTTGACCGGGGGCGATACCACCGTGCGCGGCTATGGTTACCGCCAGATTGCCGCCCGCACAGTACGGCAACAACTCTATGGGGGCCGCTACATGGCCGTTGCCAGTGTGGAATGGCAGCGTCCGTTGGTGCTCAACGGCCAATTCAGCGACTGGGAGACCGCCCTGTTTGCCGATACCGGGGCCGTGGGCGACACCGTGCGCGCGATGCGCTGGCGTACCGGTCTGGGGGCAGGCATGCGCTGGCGCAGCCCAGTCGGCCCCCTGCAGGCTGATGTGGCCTATGGGGTACAAGAAAAAACGGTGCGTCTGCATTTACGTTTGGGTTTCAGCTTCTAAGCCGCCATGACTGCTCCTGCTCCCGCTGCACTCGAGTCTGCCCATAGCCCAGCGCCAACCCGTCCACCCACCCAAGGGCACCGCTGGCTGCGCTGGTGCGCGGGCGGGCTGTTGTTGCTGTTACTGTCTGTGCTATCGACAGGCAGTGCGGTGTGGCTTTGGATGGGCCGCGATAGCTCCTTGCCGACTGCACTGGCATGGGCCAGCCGTTGGCTACCGGCAGAACAACGCTTAGAGGTGCGCCAGGCCCAAGGCTCGTTGCGCCACGGCGGCCACATTGCTTGGCTGCGCTGGCAAAGCCCTACCTTGGCGGTAGAAGTGCAAGATCTACGCTTGCGTTGGGATATAGCCACCCTGTGGCAGCGCCAGCTCCCGTTACAGCAGCTCCACATCACCCACTTGCAACTCACGGCCACCCCAGACCCGCAAGCCCCGCCGCCCCAGCCGTTAGAGTCGCTGGTGTTGCCACTGTCTGCCATCGATGCACCTTTTCAGGTGGACAAAATTCGCTGGAGCCAAGGCAGCACTACCGTAGAAGCCAGCACACTGGCAGGCCGCTATCGCTACGCCGCACAAGAACACCAATTGCAGCTAGACAGCTTGATACTGGCCCAAGGCCGCTACCGTGCCCAAGCCAGCCTGCAAGCCTCCGCCCCCATGCCACTGCGTGTGCAAATGCAGGGACAAGTAGAGACCAGCTTGCCACCCAGCGCCAAGCCGTTATCGGTCAAAGCGCAAGCGCAGTTGGATGGCACGTTGGCTGGCTCCAACGCCCAGCTGAGGCTGCAGGCACAACTGAGACCACCCGAGGCCAGCCCACTGGCTGCTATGCGCGCAGATCTCCATGCCCAAATAGCCCCGTGGGCCAAACAGCCGCTCACGCAAGCCCATGCCGAAGTACAAGGACTGGACGTGGCCGCACTGTGGCCGCAAGCTCCGCACACGGGTTTGGCTGGGCAAATCCACATCACGCCCGCCGGTTCAGGCTGGAAACTGGCCGCCCAACTGGACAACCGTTTGGCCGGGCCATGGGACAAGCAACGCCTGCCCGTCACCCGCTTACAAGCCCAAGCCGACTACGACGGCGAACAATGGCACCTACCCCAAGCCGAACTGCGCATCGGCACAGGCCAAATCGCATTGCAGGCCCACTACCACCCGAGCACACGCACCCTCCAAGGCCAGGCCCAACTGCAGCAACTGCAACCCGCGCTGTTGCACAGCCGTCTGGATGCCGCCCCCCTGAATGGGCGCTTGCAGGCGCACAGCCCCGATGGCAGCACCATTGAATTCAGTGTGGATGTACGCAGCGCAGCCCCAGCCCGCCCAGCACAGCGTGGCTTGCCAATACAGCACATCCAAGCCCAAGGCCAATGGCAAGCCCCCGTGCTACAGCTACCGCGTTTGCAAGTGCAAGCACTACAGGCCCAATTACAAGCACACAACCTGAAACTGCGCCTAGGTGCAGGGCTGCCGCAAGTAGATGGCTCCATCACCCTAGAAGTACCGGGGGCGGCGCTGCGTGGCCAAGGCCATTGGCAGCCCTCCCAAACCCACCAAGGGCAGATGGTGCTACAGGTGAACGCTGCAGAACGTTTGCAAGCTTGGTTGCAATCCTTGCCCGGCCCGGCAGCTGCTGTACTGTCCGGCCCCCGCTTACAAGGACAGGCCGAATTGGCCCTCGATTGGTCGGCCCCACCTGCGACACCTTGGCGCTGGCAAGCCAACCTGTCGATCCCCACCCTGCGTATCCAACCCACACCTAACCACCACTCCGACCCCAGCGCCCCGGCAGCTGCGGGTGTAGAAATACAACAGCTCCAAGGCCAGTTGTCTGGCACCGGCCAGCAAGCCAGCCTGCGCCTGGATGCCCAAGCACGCATGGCCGGACACCACGCCAGCTTACACGCCCAACTGCAGGCCACCCAAGACAGCCAGCAGGGCCAACCGTCACAACTACCCTCCTTCACCCAAGCTTGGCAGACCCAACTGACCGCCCTACAGCTGCAACTACAAACGCCCACACACCCCCAGCCTTGGAAGCTGGCGCTGGACTCGGCCCTGCAAGGTCAATGGCAGCCTGTCAGTGGGGGTAGCGGCCAGTTGGTGCTGTCGGCAGGTAGTGCCAACCTCCATAGCCCGTTGCCCGGTGCGGTGCAGGTGCAATGGCAACCAGTACAACTGCGTTGGGGGGGGGCACAGGGGCCAGAATGGCAAAGCTGGGGCAGTTTGCACGGTCTGCCGTTGGCTTGGGTAGATGCTTTAGCACCAGCGCACAACCCGCTGTTGGCGCAAACCGGGCTCTCTAGCCAACTGCTGCTACAAGGGGCATGGGACATCCAAACACACCCGCAACTGCGCGCACAGTTGCGACTGGAACGGGCCCAAGGTGACTTGCAACTGCTGCGCGAGCAAGGACCAGCCACACCAGCGGGTTTGCGCCAACTGCTGCTACAGCTCGATGTGGAACAAGAAAACATGCGCGCCCAGTGGGTTTGGGACAGTGCCCAAGCGGGCCACATTCAAGCCCAAGCCCAAAGCCAATTGCAGCGCCAAGGCAGTGGCTGGATCTGGCCTACCAATGCCCCAGTGGCGGCACACATCCAAGCCCAATTGCCCGATATGGGAGTCTGGTCGGTTCTAGCCCCACCGGGTTGGCGCATCAACGGCACCCTAGAGGCCGATGCGACGCTCTCGGGCCATCGGCAAGCGCCCCAATGGCAAGGCCGCATTGATGCGCAGCAATTGGCGCTGCGCTCTTTGGTCGATGGCATTGATTTGCACAGTGGTCAATTGCGCACCGTATTGCACGGCAATCGGCTAGAAATCAAAGAATGGACTTGGCGCGGCGGCCAAGGCAGCCAAGCACGCATCGCAGGCTACAGCGGTAACCTCACGGCAGCACCAACCAATGGAGGCTACCTGCAAGGCAGTGGCAACCTCTACTGGAACCAAGGTGGCCCAGAAGCGGGCATTCGGCTGCAACTCGAAGCACGGGCCCACGCCTTACAGGTGCTGGTACGGGCCGACCGGCAGGCCAGCCTGTCGGGGGCACTGCAAGCCCAACTGGAACAAGGCCAACTGAAGTTGCGCGGCCAGTTACAGGTGGATCGGGCTGCGATCTTGCTGCCCGATGCCTCGGCTCCACGCTTGGGCGACGATGTGGTGGTCGTGCGCGCAGCCAACCGCTCTGGCACAACCAAGACCCCCCCAAAAACGGCAGTGCCTGCTGCATCACCTCAGGCCAAACCCGTTGACATGGCTATCAGCTTGGATTTGGGCCGCGATTTTGCACTGCAAGGGCACGGCATTACCACGCGCTTGCGCGGCCGGCTCGACATTCGCAATGCCTCGCAGGCCGGTGCTAGCCCGCGTATCACCGGAGAAATCCAAACCGAACAAGGCCGCTACCGTGCTTGGGGCCAAATGCTGGACATCGAAACCGGCCTATTGCGTTTTAACGGCCCACACGACAACCCGGCACTGGATATTTTGGCCATTCGACCCAACATCAGTGTGCGTGCCGGGGTACAGGTCAGTGGTACGGCACAACAACCACATGTCCGCTTGTATGCCGACCCCGATTTACCCGATGCCGAAAAATTGGCCTGGGTGGTTACCGGGCGCAGCAGTGCCGCCGGTGGGGCAGAAGCTGCGTTGCTCCAACAAGCCGCCTTGGCCCTGCTAGGGCAACGCGGGGCCGGTAGTGGCAGCATGGCCCAGAAGCTGGGCCTGGATGAAATTGGCTTCAAAGCCCCAGAAGGCAACAACGGGGCCAGCTCGGCGGCCATTACCTTGGGCAAGCGTTTGTCCAGCAAACTGTACCTGACCTATGAACACGGCCTGTCTGGCGCAGTAGGCATCATCTCGGTGTTTTACGACTTATCACGCCGACTGAGCTTGCGCGGCCAAACTGGCAGCCAAAGCGCCTTAGACCTGATCTACACCGTACGCCACGACTGACCCTCCGCCACAGCACCACACGACTGCTTACAATAGCGCGCTTCGCGTCTCGCCGTAGTTCAATGGATAGAACGAGTGCCTCCTAAGCGCTAGATACAGGTTCGATTCCTGTCGGCGGGACCACGGCCTCTGCCAAGCAAAGCCGTTTATTCAGTGATGATGGTCAGCTTCGCCACAGCCAGCGCCAGCCATTTACTGCCGTGGCGGCCAAAATGCACCTGGGCACGGGCATCGGCTCCACTGCCCTCCAGCGCCAACACCTTGCCCTGACCAAACTTGGCATGAAACACCTCGGCCCCCACGCGCAGTCCATGCGACGGCGCTTCTTTGCGTGCTGGTGTCGGTGGATTGGCAAAAATCTCCGTTTTGCTGGCGCTGCTGGAGGAGCGACTGCCATAGCTGGCATAAGCAGCCGCACCGCTGGCCGGTTTGGGGCTAAAGCTGCCAAAGCTATTACGCTGGGGCGTGAGCCACTTCAAGGCGTGGTCGGGCAACTCTTGCAAGAAACGGCTTTTCTCGTTGTAGCGCGTTTGCCCATGCAACATACGGGTTTGCGCGTGGCTCAGGTACAGGCGTTTACGCGCCCGCGTGATAGCGACATACATCAGGCGGCGTTCTTCTTCTAAACCGTCGCGCTCACCCACCGACTGGTCGTGCGGAAACAAGCCTTCCTCCAGTCCGCCAATAAACACACCATCAAACTCCAAGCCCTTGCTGGCATGTACCGTCATCAGTTGCACGGCCTCTTGCCCCGCTTGGGCTTGGTTATCACCCGCCTCTAGCGCCGCATGGGTTAAAAACGCCGCCAACGGAGACAAGGTTTCACCGGTATCACCATCTAGCAAGTCGGGCACGCTGCCACTGGGCGCACCATGCTCATCCACCGGCAGGGCCACGGCATCGCGGCCAAAACCCTCCAAGGTGACAAAGCTTTCACCAGCATTCACCAGCTCTTCTAAGTTTTCTACCCGGTCAGCCCCGTCTTTGTCGGCACGGTAGTGCGCCAGCAGGCCACTGGCTTGCAGCATCTGGTCGATGATGGTGCGCAAATTTTGGCCTTGTGTTTGCTCGCGCAACACATCCACCAGCGCGACAAACTGGCCCAACTTGGCCCCGGCAGCCCCCGGCACCAACGACACCGCATCGTGCAAAGAGCAGCCACTGCTGCGCGCGCTGTCTTGCAGCAGTTCAATGCTGCGCGCACCAATGCCGCGCGGCGGAAAATTGACCACACGCACAAAGCTGGTGTCATCGTGCGGATTCTCCAACAGGCGCAGATAGGCCAGTGCATGTTTGATTTCAGCCCGTTCAAAAAAGCGCAGGCCGCCATAGACCCGGTAAGGAATGCGCGCATTGAACAAGGCTGATTCAATCACCCGGCTTTGGGCATTGCTGCGGTAAAGCACGGCAATTTCTTGGTGCTGGATCTGCTCAGATTTCAGCAATTGGCGGATTTCATCGGCCATCCATTGGGCTTCGGCCAGGTCATTGGCAGCCTCATACACACGCACCGGCTCGCCGGGGCCTTGTGCGGTACGCAAATTTTTTCCCAAGCGCCGGGTGTTGTGGCTGATCAGCTGGTTGGCTGCATCCAGAATGTTGCTGTAACTGCGGTAGTTTTGTTCCAGCTTGATTTGCTGCTGCACGTCGAACTCGCGCAGAAAATCCTGCATATTGCCCACGCGCGCCCCACGGAAGGCATAGATGCTTTGGTCATCATCGCCCACCGCCAGCACACTGGCATGGGTCTGCAATTGCCCCTCCACTTCATCCCCAGCCAATTGCTTGAGCCACAGGTATTGCAAGCGATTGGTATCTTGGAACTCATCCACCAAGATATGGGCAAAGCGGCGCTGGTAATGGGCGCGCAGTGGGTCGTTGTCGCGCAGCAACTCGTAAGAGCGCAACATCAGTTCACCAAAATCCACCACGCCTTCGCGTTGGCATTGTTCTTCATACAGCTGGTACAACTCCACTTTTTTGCGCGTGTCTGGGTCTATGCCAGCAATATCGCGTGGGCGCTGGCCCGCCTCTTTACAACCGGCAATAAAGGATTGCAATTTTTTCGGCGGAAAGCGCTCCTCATCCACACCAAACTGCTTGCATAGCCGTTTGATGGCCGAGAGCTGGTCTTGGGTATCCAAAATTTGGAAGGTTTGCGGCAAGCCTGCGGCTTGGTGGTGCATGCGCAACAGCCGATTGCACAGACCATGAAAAGTACCAATCCACATCCCACGCACCGCAATCGGCAGCATGGCAGACAGGCGCGTCAGCATCTCTTTGGCTGCCTTATTGGTAAATGTCACGGCCAAAATGCCCCCAGGGCTGGCCTGCCCGGTGTGCAACAGCCAAGCAATGCGGGTCGTCAAAACACGGGTTTTGCCCGAACCCGCACCGGCCAGCACCAAGGCATGGCCGCTGGGCAACGTGACGGCAGCCAACTGCTCGGGGTTGAGGTTCTGCAGCAGTGCGGCGGTGTCCGTGGCAGCAGCATCGAAAGGAGAGGAATAGGAGGCCATGCCGCCATTGTAGAAAGAGCCACTGCATACAATGCAGCCCATGCGCAGTACCGTTGAACCACCGACTCTTTCTTCCTCCTCCGCTCCCATGTCTGTGGCTGTGCTGGGCACCGGCATGATGGGCTTGCCGATAGCCCGGCGTTTGTGTGCCGCTGGACACCGAGTACAGGTTTGGAACCGCACCCGCGCCAAAGCCGAAGCGCTGGCCGCTGACGGTGCCACGGTGCATACGCACGCTGCCGATGCCGTGCGCGGGGCCGATATCGTGTTCAGCCTGTTAGAAAATGGCCCGGTCGTGGCCGAGGTGCTGTTCCAACACGGTGTGGCAACGGCCATGCCAGCAGGCAGCCTGTTCATCGACATGGCTTCTATCCAGCCGCGCGAAGCACGTGACCATGCTGCGCGTTTGCAAGCGCATGCCATCGCCTGCTTGGATGCACCGGTTTCGGGCGGCACAGTGGGGGCCGAAGCGGGTACGTTGGCCATTATGGTGGGTGGCGAGGCTGCCGATTTTGCCCGCGCCCAGCCGGTGTTGGCCGTGTTAGGACGTGCCACCCATGTCGGCCCGCACGGCACCGGGCAGCTGACCAAACTGGCCAACCAAATGATTGTCGGCATCACCATTGGCGCGGTGGCCGAGGCTTTGTTGCTGGCGGCCAAAGGCGGGGCCGATATGGCCAAGGTGCGCGAAGCTATTAGCGGAGGTTTTGCCGATAGCCGTATCTTGCAATTGCATGGTCAGCGCATGATTGAGCAAGATTTCGCCGCGCGCGGGCGTGTCGGGGTGCAGCTCAAAGACATGCGCAATGCCATCGCCACCGCCGAGGAGTTAGACTTTCAGGCCCCAGTGACGGCACTGCTAGAGCAACTCTACGCCCAAGCTGCAGAACACGGCTGGGCTGATTTAGACCAAAGCGCCCTGTTTTTGGAGCTGGCGCGGCGCAATGGCATGGCTTAAAAATTCAAAAAATGGCGTGATTTGCTTGCCCACTGGGCCAAAAATAGTGCATAATTTGCGTCTTCGCAGCAAGCGACACAATTTATAAAGTGGGTTCTTAGCTCAGTTGGTAGAGCAGCGGACTCTTAATCCGTAGGTCGAGT
>CAYZGT010000021.1:0-46835 GCA_964478155.1 uncultured Simplicispira sp. | reverse complement strand
TCAGTTGGTAGAGCAGCGGACTCTTAATCCGTAGGTCGAGTGTTCGAGCCACTCAGGACCCACCACACACAGCAAAGCCCTGTTATCGCCCGATAACAGGGCTTTTTGCTTGGCCCACGCTGTCCGGCTGCAGGTATCTTTTTCACAAGGCAGCATGACATGACGACACGTCAATACTTTGGCACCGATGGCATTCGCGGCACGGTCGGCCAACATCCTATTACCCCCGATTTTGTGCTGCGCTTGGCCCACGCTGTGGGCCGGGTACTCAAGCGCACCGAAGAACGCCCGACGGTACTGATTGGCAAAGACACACGCATTTCGGGCTATATGCTCGAGAGTGCCTTAGAGTCGGGCTTCAATTCTGCTGGGGTGGATGTGGTGCTGCTGGGGCCACTGCCCACGCCGGGTGTGGCCTACCTCACCCGCGCGCAACGCGCCAGTTTGGGCGTGGTCATCAGCGCCAGCCACAACCCCTTTCCAGACAATGGCATCAAATTCTTCAGTGCCCAAGGCAACAAATTGCCCGATGCGTGGGAGCTGGAGGTCGAGGCTGCCTTGCAAGAGCCCCCGGTGTGGGCCGACTCGGCCTCTCTGGGCAAAACCCGTCGCTTAGACGATGCTGCGGGACGCTATATTGAGTTTTGCAAAAGCACCTTTCCACAAGATTTGACCCTGAAAGGGTTAAAAATTGTCGTCGATGCAGCCCACGGTGCGGCCTACCATATTGCGCCCAAAGTGTTCCATGAACTCGGGGCTGAAGTGATTGCCATTGGCTGCGCACCCGATGGACTGAATATCAACCACGAAGTTGGGGCCACCCACCCCGAGGCGCTGGTGCAGGCAGTGCGCAGCCACCAAGCCGACTATGGCATTGCCTTGGATGGCGATGCCGACCGGCTGCAAATGGTCGATGCCCAAGGCCGCTTGTACAACGGCGACGAACTGTTGTACCTGATGGCCACCGACCGCATTGGCCGCGATGAAGATGTGCCGGGCGTGGTCGGCACTTTAATGACCAATATGGCAGTAGAATTGGCCTTGCGGGCCAAAGGGGTGCAATTAGAGCGTGCCAAGGTTGGCGACCGCTACGTGCTAGAAGCGCTGGCACGGCATCATTGGCTGTTGGGCGGCGAAAGCTCGGGCCATTTGCTGGTCTTAGACCGCCAAACCACGGGCGATGGTTTGGTCAGTGCCTTGCAGGTGCTGCAATACTGCGCGCGCAGCGAGCAAAGCATGGCACAGTTGTTATCCGGTTTAACCTTGTTCCCGCAGGTGCTGCTGAATGTGCGCATCCCACCGGGCCAAGACTGGCGCAACAACCCACACTTAGTGCAAGAAACCCAAGCGGTAGAGGCCGAGTTGGGCGCATCAGGCCGGGTGCTGATTCGACCCAGCGGCACCGAGCCGGTGCTGCGCATCATGGTAGAAGCGGCAGACCCCCACATAGCCAGCCGCTGTGCCGAACGCTTAAGCGCTGCCGCGTGCATGGGCTAAAGAAATAAAGCGGGGGTAGCGTAGGTACGGCGGCTATTAAGCCTTGGCATCTACCCACACCCCGGTGATCTGGCCCGCACCATTGATATTGATCCGCGAGGCGCTGGCCCGATCCCGTCGGGCATTCGCTTCAGCCGCATTGGCATTGTTATTGGCCACATCAGAGCGCAAACCAGCCTGCTCCGCATCCTTATTGATTTTGTCGGCACGCGCCTGCTCGGTGTTGGCGGTGCGTTGCGCCTCTTGGGCCTTGGCCTCTAAGGTTTTAGCATCCTGCTCGGCCTGTTGTGCTTCACGCCGAGCCATCTGGGCCTGGGCTTGGGGCGAGACAGCAGCAGTGATAGGAATAGTGGCCATGATTTCTCTCCTGATATCTGTGTATACAGCAATCCAGCATGGACTGCTGTGGTTGTCGCTGTGATTATGTATTCTTTTGTAACAAATGCCGCCGTAGAACGTGGCCACATAGGCAAATGGCATGTATGACGGATCGTCGCTCAATTGGTCTGCAATGTAAAGATGCCTTCTTGACCATGCCTCCGCGCACGCCCAACCGATCAGGGGGTAATGGTCAGAGGGCTACCGGCACTGGCCACAGGCAATAAAGCCTCTAGTTGGCTGGCTGGTAGCGGGCGGCTGTAGTAATAGCCTTGGGCTTCGGTGCAACCTTGCTCGCGCAAAAACGCCAGTTGGCCACTGGTTTCCACCCCTTCGGCCACAGTTTGCATGTCCAACGCTTGGGCCAAGCGGATAATGGCACTCACAATTGCACGGTCGTTAGCATCTTCTTCCAAGTCGCGCACAAACGAGCGGTCGATCTTGAGCTTGTACACCGGAAAGCGCTTGAGCTGGCTCAGAGAAGAATAACCTGTACCAAAATCGTCAATCGACAGGCGCACACCATAACTGTGCAGCTCATCCATTGTGGCCACGGCCATGCGCGGGTCGTCCAGCGCTACGCCTTCGGTCAGCTCCAACTCCAGTGCGTGGGCCGGAAGCTGGGTTTCTTGCAACATCCGCATCACCAATTGCGGAAAATGCGGCTGCCTAAACTGCACTGCAGATAAATTCACCGCCACCGTAGACAAGGCCAAGCCTTTGCTGCGCCACGCTTGCATTTGTTGCAGGGCTTGGCGCAGCACCCATTCACCAATCGGCAAAATCTGACCTCCATCTTCGGCAATCGGGATAAATTCTGCCGGTGACACATGGCCTAGTTCTGGATGTTGCCAGCGCAAGAGCGCCTCCACGCCCGTGATTTGGCCGGTGGCAATACAAATCTGCGGCTGGTAATGCAAGGTAAATTGTTCGCGCTCTAGGGCTCGGCGCAAGGCGTTTTCCAGCTGCAAGGAGCGCACCGATTGGGCGCGCATCTCGGGGGTGAAAAAGCTGTAGGTGTTACGCCCGTCTAGCTTAGCCCGGTACATAGCCACGTCCGCCGCTTGGTTCAGGGTGGCGAAATCGGTGCCATCCTCGGGATAGAGCGCAATGCCCATCGACGGGGCCATGGTCAGCTCGTGGTGCTCAATTTGGTAGGGCTGGCGTGAGGCTTCTAACAGCTTGCTGGCGACGCGCTCCGCCCCTTGGGCGTTGGCACCAGGAAGCAACAAAATAAATTCATCTCCCCCTACACGGCATACGGTATCGCGCTCGCGCACCACCGCGCGCAAGCGCTGGGCAATCGCCACCAACAACGCATCGCCTACCCGATGCCCCAGTGAATCGTTGACATGCTTGAAGTGGTCCAAATCCAAAAAGATAACGGCCAGCGGGGTTTGTTCTTTGCGCGCCAACTCAATCGCTTGGCTGCTGCGCTCGGCCAACAAGGTGCGATTGGGCAGGCCCGTCAGGGGGTCGTAATGGGCCAACCAGTAAATACGCTCTTGGTCTTTGCGCCGGTCGTTGATTTCTTGGTGCAGGCTGTTGACGGTCTCACGCAATTGTTGGGTACGCTCTTGCACCATGCGCTCTAGGGCCTCATGGGCTTGGGCCAAAGCCGCTTGCTTTTCTTGTTGTGCCGCTTCTAGTTGGCATTGGATGCTTTTTTGCGCGTCAATGTCATCCAGAATCCAGACCGAACCTTCGGAGGTATCCTGCGGATTGATGAGAGTGCCTGTCAGCCGGGCCCAAAACAAGCTACCGTCACAGCGGCGCATTTGCCGCTCTGCATGGTAAGTGCGTCCACGCGACATGACCGGGTAAGCGGCGCGCCCCAAAGCCCGAAAAGCCTCTTGGTCAGGATAAAAGCCGACGCTGCCCTGGCCTATCAAATCTTGGTGCGAACGGTAACCAAAAATCTCGGCATACCGGGCATTGGCCCGTACCACCACCCGGTCACGGATAAAGACGATCCCAACCCCGGCGTTGTCGAGCAACACTTGGTGTTCGCGCAAGGTGCGTAGCCACGTAGCATCCGTGGCCGACGGCGGCGAGATAATGGCAGAGAGGTCTTGTGGTAAAGCGGGCATGGGTGCCGGTACTGGCCGTCCATCCAACGGACAGCCGTGGTTCATGGCGCAAAGTGTAGCAGTCCATCAGACCGCTCTATCGACTATTGGCGGGTTGCTGGCACTGACGCGGCTGGCAATGGTGGTTGTGCTGGCTGTTGCTGCAGCAGGGCTTCAAAAGCGGGTGCAGGCAACGGACGGCTAAACAGGTAGCCTTGGCCTTCATCGCAGCCCTGCTCTAACAAAAACTGGCGCTGCGTTTCAGTCTCTACCCCTTCAGCGGTGGTACGCAAGCCCAAAGCTTGGGCCATGTGGATGATGGCGCTGATGATGGCGCGGTCGCTGGCATCTTCGCCCACATCACGCACAAAAGACTGGTCGATTTTGAGCTTACCCAACGGAAAACGCTTGAGTTGGCTGAGCGAGGAGTAGCCCGTGCCAAAGTCGTCCATCGACAGATGGGCACCGCGCTGGTGGAGCTGTTCCATCACCTCCAGGGCCGATGCCGGGTCGTCAATCGCAGCCCCTTCGGTCAGTTCTAGCTCCAGTTGGTGGCCGGGCAACTGTGCCTCGTCGAGGCAGCGCGACACCATCTCTAGCAGCTGCGGATGGCGAAACTGCACTGCGGATAAATTGACCGAGATGGTTTTGAGGCCCCGCCCTTGGTCTAACCAACGTTTAGCATCACGGGCAGCGGTAGCCAACACCCACTCCCCTATCGGCACAATCATGCCGCTGTTTTCGGCAATCGGAATAAACTCTGCTGGTGAAATCGGCCCCAACTCAGGATGGTGCCAGCGCAACAGGGCTTCGGCCCCGATGATATGGCCGCTGCGCAAATCCACTTGGGCTTGGTAATGCAAGGAGAACTGTTGCCGCTCTAGCGCCCGGTGCAGGGCGTTTTCCAACAACAGCGTACGGGCAGAAGAAGCCTCGAGGTCTGCCGTGAAAAAGCTGAAGCGGTTGCGACCACTGCGTTTGGCGCGGTACATGGCCGCATCGGCGCGTTGGTACAGGGTGTCAAAATGTTCACCATCTTGCGGAAAGATGGAAATACCCAACGATAAGGTGGTGCTGAGTTCATGCCCATCCACTTGGCAGGGCTGGGACAAACTGTGCAAGACCTTGGTCGCTAGTTCAGCCGCCGCTTCGGGGCCGGTGTCCAGGGCCAACAACAAAAACTCGTCGCCGCCCAAACGCGAGACGGTGTCTTGGGGTCGGGCCAAGCTTTGCAGGCGCTGGCCCAGCGTTACCAACAGGGTATCGCCCAAGCGGTGTCCCAAGGAGTCGTTGACGTTTTTGAAGTGGTCTAAATCCAAAAACAGCACCGCCAGTGTGCTGCCATTCTGGCGTTGTTGCGCTATGGCTTGTGCAGCGCGCTCGGCCAGCAGCGCGCGGTTGGGCAAGCCAGTCAGGTGGTCAAAATGGGCCAAGTGTTCAATTTTTTCCAAGGCCGCATGCTGTTCGGTGATGTCGCGCGCCAGCAGCACATAGCCGGGGGCGCTATCGCCGGTCGAGGCCTTGCGGGCCACGGACAACTCAAACCAACGTTTGCCCTGTCCAGGAATCGGTAGACACACCTGCCGTCCGCTAGAACAACCTTGTTGTTGTGCCTCTTCTAAAGCCGCCATCAGGGTGTTGCTGGCACCTTCGGGCAGCACATCCCATAAATGGTGCCCGAGCAAACGTGCCGCCGGAGCCCCCAAAGCATTGGTGTGGGCGTGGTCCACTTGCAGAAAGCGGCCTTCATCGTCCAGTTCTAACAAAATGTCGGGGATAGCATCGACTGTGGCTTGGAGTTGTTGTTGGGTGCTAAAAATCTCAGCTGTGCGGGCTTGCACCAAAGACTCTAAGTCTTTCTCGTGCGCTTTAAGCTGTAATAACAAGCGCAGCACATAGCCCACCAACAGGCTAAACAGCAGCCCCATCAAGCTGCGCACCAACAAGCGCAGCGGACTGCCCCATCCCTGCGTGGGCGTGACAGCCAAAAACCACTGACCGTTGGGCAGCGACAAAGTTTGCACCACCGGCTGTGCGCCCGGCGGCAGTTCAGACAGACTGATATTTTGCTCTTGCCCAGAGTGGGGCAAGATGCGTGCCAAACGGTATTGGTAGCCACGCTCTTCTAAACTGGACAAATTGGCAGCAGCCAACACCTCAGGGATACGGATCGTGACGTAGGTGAAGCCCCAAAAATAGCGTCCTTCGCCGGCAGGATTGGCCAAATACACTGGATGGCGACCCACCAAGCCCACCCCCCCTTGCACCAAATGCAATGGCCCGGCCAAGGTCAACTGGCCGCTATCGCGCGCCAGCGCGGCTTCTGTCCCTTGCATTGGGTCTTGCAACTGGTCAAAACCCAACAATGCCTCGTTACCTTTTCGGGGCACCACCCTTTGCACCACCCCATTCGGGGCCAAGCCCAAGGCGATGATGCCAGGGTAAAAGGGCAGCAATTGCTCGCCAATCGATTCAAACTTGGGTACTTCGCCTTGGCTTTGGCGTACCAAAGCCACCAACACGTTGTTGGCGGACAAGGCCGACTCAATGCTGCGCTGCAAAGCCCGTGCATGGTCACTGGCCAGCCCTGTGACTTGCTGGCGCTGTTGGGCGATATCTTGTTGCTCTAACTTCCAAATCCAGACGGCACAGCACAGCGCAGTACAAAAAAAAGCCCATGCGCCTGCGTGGCAGGGAGAAGAACGAAGAAGGCGAAGGCGTTTGAGCACGGTGCAAATATCCTGTGCCGATTATGCAAGAGCGATCAGCTTTTCGCTGGCACTATGCCAACCGTTTTAGGGAAAATCGGTATGGTTGGCTTGCTCTAAACCGCCGGCCTTGTCATGATGCACGTCATGAAATTGACATATCCTCAGCCAATACTGTCACAATTAGCTTTGAACCCCTCTAGTCCCATGCCACCTCTTTCTGCGGAGCACGCCACGCCAGCGTCGCATCCTGCTGGCTCTGTTGTCGCCTCCCACCGCACCACCACCCCTGCTACGCTGCTAGACCGTGACCACAGCATCATGGCCTTTAATGAGCGGGTTTTTGATTGGGCCGTGCGCCCCGATGTGCCATTGCTAGAACGGGTGCGTTACCTCACCATTGTTTCTTCGAACCTAGACGAATTTTTTGAAGTACGTGCGGCCCCGCACTTAGCCGCAGCACGCAGTGGCGAGACCAAAGGGGTTTACACCCAAGCCTCGTTTGAAGCCTTGGCGGACAAGGTACACCGCTTGGTCGAGCGCCAATATGCCCTGTACAACGATGAACTGGTGCCCGCACTGGTGTCCCACGGCATTCGCATCATTCCGCATGGCGAGCGCAATGCGGCCCAACGCCAATGGGTGCAAGAGTATTTTCAGCGCGAAGTACGCCCGCTGCTGATTCCGATTGGCCTCGACCCGGCGCACCCGTTCCCGCAGGTGGCAAATAAATCGCTCAATTTCATTGTCCGCCTCAAAGGCGGCGATGCCTTTGGCCGCGAAAATGAAATCGCGATTGTCAAAATTCCGCGCGTGCTGCCGCGTTTGATCCGTATGCCTGCCAGTGTGGCCAAGGGCGTACAGTGCGTCAGCTTATCCAGCGTGGTGCGCGCGCATTTGGTCGATTTGTTCCCCGAGCGCGAAGTCACCGCCTTTTCTCAGTTCCGCGTGACACGCCATTCTGATTTGGCCGTGGATGAAGAAGACGCGCGCAACCTGCGCACCGCGCTGCGCCAAGGTTTGCAGCAACGCCACTATGGCGAGGCGGTGCGCTTAGAAGTGTCTGCCGGTTGCTCCGAGTTTTTGGCCGATTTTCTGCTGGCCCAGTTCAATCTGCCCACGCAAGCCCTATACCGGGTGCAAGGCCCGGTCAATTTGGTGCGTTTGGCCCAGTTGATTGATTTGGCCGATATGCCCGAGCTGGTGTTTCCACGCTCCGTGCCCTGTTGGCCGCACCAAATGCCGCAAGGCGCGTCTATCCTGACACAACTGCGCACCAAGGGCGATGTCCTGATCCACCAACCGTTCGAGAGCTTTGATGGCGTGCTGGCTTTCTTGCGTGAAGCCGTCAACGATCCGCAGGTCCTGGCGATCAAACAGACCATCTACCGCACCGGCTCCGATCCGCAAATGCTGGATTTGCTGCGCGAGGCCGTGCGCCGGGGCAAAGAAGTGCTGGCGGTGGTCGAACTCAAAGCCCGTTTTGACGAAGAAGCCAACATCAACTGGGCCGAGGCCCTTGAGTCGGTGGGCGCACAGGTGGTGTACGGCGTGGTCGGCCTGAAAACCCATGCCAAGTTGCTGCTGATTACGCGCCGTGAAGGCCGTCAACTGCGCCGCTATGGGCATTTGTCCACCGGCAACTACAACCCGCGCACAGCGCGGCTCTATACCGATTTGAGCTACCTCACCGCTGATGAAGAAACCACGGCGGACATGGACAACGTGTTCAACCATCTGGCCAGCCAAAATCGACTGCCACCCATGCGCCGTTTGCTGGTCGCGCCGTTCCACTTGCACCGGGGCATGATGGAAAAAATCGAGCAGGTCGGTCTGGCGGCAGCCGAGGGCAAAGATGCACGTATCGTGGCCAAAATGAACTCCCTGACCGACGAGGCCTTGGTGCGAGCGCTACTGTTGGCCGGTCAACGCGGAGCCAAAATCGATCTGATTATTCGCGGGGCCTGCATCTTGCCCGCGCAGGTGCCGGGGGTGAGTGAGAACATCCGCGTGCGCTCCATCATTGGCCGCTTCTTAGAGCATAGCCGGGTGTTTTACTTCCGCACCGGCGAGCAAGAAGAGCTGTACCTGTCCAGTGCCGATTGGATGAGCCGCAACATGGTACGCCGCGTCGAGGTGGCTTGGCCGGTCACCGATGCCAAACTGCGCCAGCGTATTTTGGACGAGTGCGTGGTGGCCTACCTGTGCGATGACCGCGATGCCTGGATTTTGCAACCCGATGGCGTATACCGCGACGTGCGCCACGACGAAGGCAGCAGCAACACTGGCGCACAAGATGCCCTGATGCAGCGCTACGCGCTGGCTCGTCCACTGCCGGCCAAGGCTTAATCAACCGGAGAACCCGATGGACTTAATTTTGTGGCGCCATGCCGAGGCCTACGATCTGGTGGATGGGCAAGACGACTTGCAGCGCGTCCTGACTCCGCGCGGGCAAAAGCAAGCCGCACGCATGGGCGCATGGCTGCGTAAGCACCTGCCCGACGGTTTGCGTGTGCTGGCCAGCCCGGCCATGCGTACCGAGCAAACAGTGCGTGCCCTAGAGCGCAAATACAAACTGCGCGCCGAGCTGCTGCCCGATGGCTCGCCACACGAACTGCTCGAACTGGCACGCTGGCCCGATGCCAAAGGGGCCGTGCTGGTGGTCGGGCACCAGCCAATGCTCGGGCAGGTAGCAGCCCAGTTGCTGGGCATACAGGCCGGTGAATGCTCGATCCGCAAAGGATCGGTCTGGTGGCTGCGCCAGCGGCAAAAGCTGGAGCAGACCGAAACCGTACTAGTGACGGTACAGTCGCCCGAGTTGCTCTAACAGCTTCTTGATAGCAGCTTTGGTTTCAGGGCTGCGCGTCTAGCAACAGCACCCACGGGGTTTTGAGCCAGGTTTGCACTTCTTCGCGCAACAGGTGGGTCGATTGCGGATAGCGGTCGGCCCAGCCGGGTGGGGTTTGCAAGGCAAAGCCACTGCCTTGTACTTCTAACTGCACGCCGTCCACCTCCGGATCACGCCGGGCGTGGCACAAGGCCACTGCCAAGCGCAAGCACAGCAACTGCAAGGCAAAGGTAGCATCTTCTAGATCAGTTTCTAGCTTGTGTACCTTGCCGCGGTGGCCCAACACCAACAAACCCAAGCGGTGCAACTCGGGTTGCGAAAAACCGGCCACATCGGTGTTGTCCAAAATATACGCCCCATGCCGGTGCGAATAGCTGTGCGAGATACGGCAGCCAATTTCGTGCAGGCGTGCTGCCCAAGCCAGTTTGCGTAGCGCATGCGGATTGGCTTGGGGGGCCGCTTGGGCAAACAGGCCACAAGCTACCCGCTCCACCCGTTCTGCTTGGGCCATATCGACGGCAAAACGCTCCATCAGAGCGCGCACGGTCGAGCTGCGCAGATCGGTTTCCGGTTGCTCACGGTCAATCAAGTCGTACAGCGCCCCTTGGCGCAGCGCCCCTTGGGCCACCTGCATCTGTGTGATGCTCAGCAAATCGAACAACGCGCGCAATACGCTCAAGCCACCACCAATCACGGCGCGGCGCTCGTCTTTCAGGCCCTCCAAACGGATACGGTCCGCACTTTGGGCACGCAGCAGGCGCTCTTGCAGCCAATCTAAGCCTTCGCGGCTGATAGTGCCCGCTGGCGCAAAACCAGCCGCTTGCAAAATATCACCCACCGCCCCGACCGTGCCAGAAGATCCATACGCCACCTCCCAAGTGCTGGGGTGGTACGACACCAAGGCTTCATCCAACACCGCCTTGGCAGCAATTTCTGCGCTGTGAAAGGCTTGGGGCGTAAACTGGCCATTCTCAAAATAGCGGCTAGACCAAGCCACGCTACCGACACGGAACGAAGCCACCGCTTGGGCATGAAAGCCTTGGCCCAAAATCAACTCGGTCGAGCGCCCGCCAATATCCACCACCAGCCGCCGCTCGTCCGACTGTGGCAACATGCGCGAGACCCCTTGGTAGATCAAACGCGCTTCTTCCGGCCCCGAAATCACTTCAATCGGGTGACCTAAGACTTGGATCGCGCGTTGCAAGAAGACTTCGCGGTTGCGGGCATCGCGCAGCGTTTGCGTGGCTACCGCCCGCACTTGTGCACGCGGAAAATCGGCCAGCCGCTCGGCAAAACGCGCCAAACAATCCCAACCGCGCTGCATGGCGGCTGGGGTCAGATTGCGGTCATCGTCCAGCCCGTTGCCTTGGCGCACGGTTTCTTTCAGGTATTCCACACGTTGGATGTGGCCATGCTCGAAGCGGCCAATTTCCAGACGAAAGCTGTTCGATCCCAGATCGACAGCAGCGAGTAATGTTGCGTTGTGCATGGGGTGGTGCAGGTGGGCCAATGCCTGAAGACTATGCAGCAATCATGACACTACCATGACGGGATTGTCATATATCGCTGAGCAGCACAGAGGGCATAGACCATTTTGCTTGGAAGTACAGAGATAGACGAAGTGTGAAGCATGTCACAACCTTGTCACAAACGGCTTTTAGAGTCGGCAGCAACTGTACTTTCCAACCTGAGAGGTTCTCCCCATGAAACTGTCCATGATTCGCGTTCTGGTCGCTGGTGTTGTCGGTGCTGGTGCATTCTCTGCTGCTATGGCGCAACAAGAAGTCACTGGTGCAGGCGCTACGTTTCCAGCGCCGCTGTATGCCAAATGGGCAGCCGAATACCACAAGAGCACCGGCATCAAAATCAACTACCAATCGGTCGGTTCGGGTGCTGGTCTGCGCCAAATCGAAGCCAAAACCGTGGCTTTTGGTGCTTCGGACATGCCTTTGAAGGAAGAAGATCTGGAAAAGAAAGGCCTGACGCAATTCCCGATGGTGATTGGTGGCGTGGTGCCGGTCATCAACGTCAAGGGCATTGCCCCCGGACAACTCAAACTGACCGGCCAAGTGCTGGGTGACATCTATCTGGGCAAAGTGACCAAGTGGAATGACCCCGCCATCCAAGCCATCAACCCCGGCTTGGCCCTGCCCGATGCCGCCATCTCGCCCGTGCGCCGCGCTGATGGTTCCGGCACCACCTTTATCTTCACCAACTACCTGTCCAAGGTGAATGCCGAGTGGAAGACCAAAGTAGGCGAAGGCACGGCCGTCAACTGGCCCACGGGTGCCGGTGGCAAGGGCAACGAAGGCGTAGCCGCCTTTGTCGGGCGTCTGCCCAACTCGATTGGCTATGTCGAATACGCCTACGTCAAGCAAAACAAGATGAACTATGCCCTGATGCAAAACGCAGCCGGCCAGTTTGTCGCCCCGGAAGACGATGCCTTCAAAGCGGCTGCTGCTGGTGCAGTCTGGCCCAAGAGCTTCTATTTGATTTTGACCAACCAGCCGGGCGCAGCCACTTGGCCCATCACCAACCCCACCTTTATCTTGATGCACAAGACCCCCGACAAGGCGGTCGATGCAGCCACCTCGCTCAAGTTCTTTGACTGGGCCTACAAAAATGGCGACAAGATTGCCGCCGATTTGGACTACGTGCCGCTGCCTGCGTTGGTGAAAGACATGGTAGCCAAGTCGTGGGCTGACAACATCAAAGACGCTGCAGGCAAGGCTATCGCCTACAAGTGATGGTAGCTGGGGGTAGTGTGGCTGCGGCCCGCACCCACGTTGCCCCCGTTATTGCATTTTTACTTCTCCTCAAGGCTACTCAACGTGTCCACAACGATGCCCGTCAGCGGGAGCATGCCTGTTTCAACAGAACCCCGCGTGCAACCCAAGCCTATTCCTCCCCACAAGCCATTTCAAATGTCTGGCATGTTGGCCGATCGCTTATTTGGCTGGCTGGCCCGCGGTGCCGCCATCCTGACGCTGCTGCTGTTGCTGGGCATCATGGCCTCGCTGGTAGCCGGGGCTTGGCCCTCTATTTCTAAATACGGACTGGGCTTCTTAACCAGCTCGGTCTGGGACCCCGTGCAAGATGAGTACGGCGGTTTGGTGATGATTTATGGCACGGTGGCTACCTCCATCATCGCCTTGCTGATTGCCGTGCCGGTCAGCTTTGGTATTGCCCTGTTCCTGACCGAACTCTCGCCCGCGTGGCTCAAGCGCCCACTGGGTACAGCCATTGAGCTGTTGGCCGCTGTGCCCTCGATTGTTTATGGCATGTGGGGCCTGATGGTATTTGGCCCGATTTTGTCCACCTATGTGCAGCAGCCGCTGCAATCTTGGTTCTCTGACGTGCCTTATTTGGGGGCTTTTTTCTCTGGGCCACCCGTGGGTATTGGTATTTTGTCGGCCGGCATCATCTTGGCCATCATGGTGATTCCGTTCATTGCCGCCGTGATGCGCGATGTGTTTGAAGTGACACCACCGCTGCTGAAAGAGTCCGCCTATGGGCTGGGCTCCACCACCTGGGAAGTGGTGTGGAAAGTGGTATTGCCCTTTACCAAAACGGGCGTGTTGGGCGGCATCATGCTCGGCTTAGGCCGGGCACTGGGCGAGACCATGGCCGTGACGTTTGTCATTGGCAACATGAACCAACTCGATTCTCTGTCGATGTTTGAAGCGGCCAACAGCATCACCTCGGCCTTGGCGAACGAGTTTGCCGAAGCGGGCGAAGGGCTGCACCAAGCCTCCTTGATTTATTTAGGTCTGGTGCTGTTCTTTATCACCTTTGTCGTGCTGGCCTTGTCCAAAGTGCTGCTGGCCAATCTGCAAAAGAATGAAGGAGCCCGCACATGAGCGCCATCCCCTCTGCGAGCAAACCCGCCGCCAGCGCGGCCTACAGCCCAGAACGCCAAGCCCGCTACAACCGGCGCAAGCGCGTCAACCAAGTGGCCCTGACCCTGTCTTTGGCAGCGATGGCGTTTGGTGTGTTTTGGCTGATTTGGATTTTGTGGGAAACCATCCGTTTGGGTGTCGGTGGCCTGAGTATCGCCCTGTTTACCCAGATGACCCCCCCACCCAACGATGTGGGCGGTATCGCCAACGCCATTTATGGCTCCTTCATCATGGTGGCGCTGTCCACCTTTATCGGCACACCCATTGGCATCTTGGCGGGTATTTACTTGGCCGAATACGACCCACGCGGCTGGTTGGCCTCGTCCACCCGTTTCGTGAACGATATTTTGCTCTCGGCCCCCAGTATTGTGATCGGCCTGTTTGTTTATGCCGTGGTGGTGGCGCGCTTTAAGAGCTTCTCGGGCTACGCTGGTGTGCTGGCTTTGGCGCTGATTGTGATTCCGGTGGTCATTCGCACCACTGAGAACATGCTGCTGTTGGTACCGGCAGGCCTGCGTGAAGCGGCCTATGCCTTGGGCACGCCCAAATGGAAAGTCATCACCATGGTGACGCTGCGCGCTGCCCGTGCCGGTGTGATTACCGGCGTGTTGTTGGGTGTGGCCCGTATTGCCGGTGAAACCGCACCATTGCTATTTACAGCCCTGAACAACCAGTTCTGGAACTCGGATCTGTCCAAACCGATGGCCAGCCTGCCCGTGACGATTTTCAAATTTGCCATGAGCCCCTACGAGAACTGGCAACAACTGGCTTGGGCCGGTGTGTTCCTCATCACGTTGGCGGTACTCGGACTCAATATCCTGGCACGCGTTCTGACGCGCCAAAAGTAAGACAAGGACTGTTGCATGACTTCTTCTGCCCACGTCACCCCGATTGCACCCACCGATGCCAAGCTCACGGTGCGTGACTTGAACTTTTATTACGGCAAGTTCCACGCCCTGAAAAACATCAACTTGGATATTCCAGCCAACAAGGTCACGGCCTTTATTGGCCCCTCGGGCTGCGGTAAGTCCACGCTGTTGCGTACCTTTAACCGCATGTTCGAGTTGTATCCCGAACAGCGCGCCGAAGGCCAAATCCTGTTGGACGGCGAAAATTTGCTCACCAGCAAACAAGATGTAGCCCTGATCCGTGCCAAAGTGGGCATGGTGTTCCAAAAACCCACACCCTTCCCGATGTCGATTTTTGACAACATCGCCTTTGGCGTAAAGTTGTTTGAAAACCTCAACGCCAGCGAGATGGAAGACCGCGTGGAGTGGGCGCTGAACAAGGCTGCGCTCTGGAATGAAGTCAAAGACAAGCTGCACCAAAGTGGCTCTAGCCTGTCGGGCGGTCAACAACAGCGCCTGTGCATTGCGCGCGGCATTGCCATCAAGCCCGAAGTGCTGCTGCTGGACGAACCCTGCTCGGCGCTAGACCCGATCTCTACCGCCAAGGTTGAAGAGCTGATTGCCGAACTCAAGAGCGACTACACCGTGGTGATTGTGACGCACAACATGCAGCAAGCGGCCCGTTGCAGTGATTACACCGCCTATATGTACTTGGGCGATTTGATCGAATTTGGCGAAACCGAGCGCATGTTCTTCAAGCCCCAACGCAAAGAAACAGAAGACTACATCACCGGCCGCTTCGGCTAAGCAAGGGAACACGCCATGAGTGAAAAACACCTTTCATCCCAGTTCGACAGTGAACTGAACAATGTTTCAGCCCGCGTGATGGAATTGGGGGGCTTGGTAGAGTCGCAAATCCGCCAAGCCATTGAAGCCTTTGCCAATTTCAGCCTCGAAGCCGTCGATCAGGTCGAAACCTTAGAAGCCAAAGTCAACAGCATGGAGGTCGAAATCGACCACGAGTTGGCCTCTATCATTGCCCGCCGCCAGCCCACCGCACGCGATTTGCGCCTGCTGATGGCCGTCTCTAAAGCCACCGCCAATTTGGAGCGCATGGGCGACGAAGCCAGCCGTATGGCGCGCATGGTCAAGTCAATCAGCCAACGTGGTGGCGGTGTACCCCGTACCCTGCCCACAATGGATTTGCGCGTGGCTGCCGACATGGCCTCGGCCCAATTGCGCAAGGCCCTCGATGCCTTTGCCCGCTTGGATACCAAAGCAGCGGTGGATATCCTGAAAGAAGACGACCTGATCGACCAAGAGTTTGACGGGTTTGTGCGCAAACTCATCACCTACATGATGGAAGACCCGCGCACCATCTCTTCCAGCCTCGATTTGTTGTTCTTGGCCAAAGCCATTGAGCGCATTGGCGACCATTCGAAAAACATGGCCGAGTTGGTGATCTATTTGGTCAAGGGGATGGATGTGCGCCACACCTCGCTGGAGCAAATTGAATCCAGCGTCTTACGCTAGACCTTCAGGCCGGGCATAAACCATGAAACAACTTCCCCGTGTGCTGATTGTGGAGGACGAACCAGCCATTGCCGAGCTGATCGCCGTCAATTTGCGCCACAACGGCTTTTCGCCGATTTGGTCTGAAGATGGTGAGTCGGCCCAGCGTGAGCTCGATGCCGTGCTGCCCGATGTGATTTTGCTCGATTGGATGCTGCCGGGCCAAAGCGGCCTCTCGTTGGCGCGCAAATGGCGTGCCGACAGCCGCACCAAGCCGATTCCGATCTTGATGCTCACGGCGCGTGGCGACGAACCTGACAAGGTGGCCGGTTTAGATGCCGGGGCCGATGATTACATCACCAAGCCGTTTTCCACCCAAGAGCTGTTGGCGCGCATCCGGGCGGTGCTGCGTCGGCGTGCGCCGGAGCAACTCAATGACAGCGTGAGCATTGGTATTTTGACGCTGGATGCAGCCACGCACCGTGTTTCTTGCCAAGACCAGCCCGTTAAGGTGGGGCCGACCGAGTTCAAGCTGCTGCATTACCTAATGAAGCACCCAGAACGCGTACACAGCCGCTCCCAACTGCTAGACAAGGTTTGGGGTGACCATGTGTTCATTGAAGAACGCACGGTCGATGTGCATGTTAAACGCCTGCGCGAAGCTCTGGGCGTGGCTGGCAGCATGGTCGAGACGGTGCGCGGCGCGGGCTACCGCCTGACAGCCCAACCCAAAGCCCTGCTACAGGCCTGAGCGCAGCACGACGGTTTTTTCAGTTCCCCTCCACCTACTCCCCATCACTGCAATGGCTTGGCGTATCTTTATCTTCTCCTTGAGCCAGACCTTGGGTTTATTGCTGGGATGGTGGTATGCCGGTGCTTGGGGTGCGGCGGTTGGCGGTGCTTTTGCGGGTTGGTGTTGGTTTGCCAGCGATTTGTGGCGCGGGGCGCGGGTCTTGCGTTGGTTTCGCAATGGCGAGCTCGATGCCGCCCCCCAAGGCATGCACGGCTTGTGGGGGCTGGCGGTAGACCGGGTACGCCGCTTGTTGCGCACCCAACAACAACAGGTGCAAGATGCCGAGCGGCGGCTAGATGATGTGTTTGCCGCTTTGCAAGCCTCGCCCAATGGCTTGGTGTTGTTAGACCCCGAAGGTCGCATTGAGTGGTGCAACCAAACCGCATGCAACCAATTTGGCTTTGATGCCGAACGCGACCAACTGCAATCCTTGAGCAACTTGGTACGCGACCCCGATTTTGCCGCGTATTACAACCGCAAAGACTACAGCCACGACATCGTGTTGCAAGGGCGCTTTAGCACTCCGGCGCGGCCCGTGCGCTTGTCGGTGCAGATGTACCCGCATGGCAAGGGGCGTAAGCTGATGATTTCGCGTGACATCACAGCAGTAGAACAGGCAGAAGCCATGCGGCGCGACTTTGTCGCCAACGTATCGCACGAAATCCGCACGCCGCTTACCGTGCTGGTGGGGTTTGTCGAGACTTTGCAAACCTTGCAACTCAGCAGTGAAGAGCAAACGCGCTATTTGGGTTTGATGGCCCAACAGGCCGCTCGCATGCAAAACGTGGTGCAAGGATTGCTCACCTTGTCGCGCCTAGAAGACAGCCCACGCCCCGGCATGGAAAGTTGGGTGTCGATACAACAACTGCTAGAGCATTGTGCCGACGAAGGCCGGGCCTTATCGCAGTTGCTCACGCGCAACCAAGCGCGCCACCACACCATGATTTTCCCCCTACCAGCCCCCCCCGAGGGCATGGGCGATATTGCAGGCCATCACACTGAATTGCAAAGTGCCTTGTCTAACCTGATTAGCAATGCCGTGCGTTACACCCCGGCCAGCGGCACGATTGAAGTGAGCTGGCGCTGGCAAGCCGATGGCAGTGCAGTGTTTGCGGTGCGCGATACTGGCCCTGGCATCGATGCAGTGCATATTCCACGCCTAACCGAGCGCTTTTATCGCGTCGACCGCAGTCGCTCGCGCGAAACAGGTGGCACGGGCTTAGGACTGGCGATTGTGAAACATGTGCTGCAACGCCACGATGCCAGTTTAGACATTCAAAGCGTCCTCGGCCAAGGCTCTACCTTCAGCGTGCATTTTCCGGCGCACCGGGTGCGCCCGCCCACCACAGCGTTAGAAGGCGCAGCCTCAACGGCTATCGGCTAAACGCCGGTACAGCACCAAAACATCAGTTTTGTCGGTAGGGCGGGCCATGCGGGCATGCTCTTGCCATTTGCTGCTGGCTAACGCCGGTGTCCAGAGGGCATGTTGGCTACGCACCAACCACGGGCAAGACACAGTAGCAGAACTCAGGGGGAGCAACTGCAAACCGGCATGGTATTGCAAAGCTGCCACTTGGCTACGGCTCAAGCCGTAGCCCTGCACGCAACCGGACTGCTCCCCTAGTGCGGCCAACACAGCCCGCATTTGGGGTGCGTCACTGCGTCCATAGTTGAGCATGGGCAGCCACAGCGTCATCAACAACAGCCAACTCAAAGTAGCGCCAGCGGCAGGCAGTACCAAACTTTTCCAAATCGCGGCACGATGGCGCTTGGCACGCCAACCCACCAAAGCACACCAAGCAGCGCTGGCAGCCAAGGCCAAGAACAGCGCCAGCCATGAAAACTCGGGCACAAAACCGGGTGCCAACTTGGCGACATTGGCTGCCGGTTTGGCCGGTATGCCGGTGTGTGTAGACAGCCAAATCACCCAAATGGCAATGGCCGACACACTGAAAAACAGCAAGGTGAACCAATCGACCAAAGCGGCCACGCTGCGGCGCAAGGTGGGCAGGGCAAAAGCTGCCAAAGCCGACAACGCAGGCAAGGCCAGCAGTAAAGCCCGGTCTGCCGGGGAAGTGCTGACGGTAGCCCCCAAAGCGACCAACACAAACCACAAAGGCAGCAGCAAATGCCGGTGCGGCCAAGGGGCCAGCAGTTGTTTACGCCAGCGCCACAACGTCCATAAGGCCAAAGGCCATGTGGGCCAGGTAAACCACAACAGCAACCGGCCTAAGCTGCCCGCATCTTCCCACTGTGGCCATTGGGCTTTCCAAAGCCATAGATCCAGCCATTGGGCCAGCACAGCGGCCAAGCCCCCCAACACCAGCACGGCGATGGCCCCCTGCCGAGCCAAGGCCCGGTCTGAGGTAGATTGGCGGCATTCCCACCAGCACAAGACAGTGCCCCCCAGGCTGTAGAACAAAGCCAAGGCCGGTGCTCCACTGAGTACCAAGCCCAGCAATCCCAAGGCCAAAGCCAGTAGTCGCAGCACAGACAAAGTGGGGGTAGCAGCCAAGGCATAAAACACCACGGCGGTGCTGCACAACTGGACTAAATAAGAGCTGACTTCGTGGGCGGGCTGGGCCAAGCCCAAGCAGGCCAACAGGGCCAGCAGGCCGCCATCGGCTATCGCACGGGCATAGTCGGCAGGCTGGGCCTCGCCACCAAAGGCAAAGGCCACCGGCTGTGCGCCCCGGCTACTGGCCAAGCCATAGACCCCATGCCAAGTCGCTAACAGGGTCAGGGCCAACAGGGCCATGAAAGGCAAACGGGCGGCCAATTCTGCCCCCAACCACGGCCCCAACGCCTGAATGGCCCACGCACCCAACCAATATGGCAACAAACCTTGGGTTTCTGGGGCCATGCCCAACAATTGCGGTGCCCACCAATCGGTTTGGCCTTGGGCCAAAGCGCGCATATAACCAAAAGCTGCCATATCGTTGCCACGCCACGGATCGCGCAGTAAAAAACCGGGCAAGATATACGCCAGAGACAACAGCCACAGCGCCAGACGCGGCAGTCGGCGCACGGCGCTTTGGGCAACGATGGCAGGGGTGGTGGGTGGAGTCACGCGGGGGCAGATGGCAAAAGGGGCGACACGGGACAAACAAAAAGGCAGCGCGGTTGCCCGGGCTGCCCTTGCTGGCGAGAAAGCCGGTCTTACTTGGACAGGCTGGTCTTGCCGAAACGGTTGCGGAAACGCTCCACGCGGCCGCCCATGTTGTCCACCGACTTTTGTGTGCCAGTGTAGAAGGGGTGCGATTCGGAAGAAGTATCCAGCTTGAACAGCGGATATTCTTTACCTTCAAACGTTTCGGTTTCTTTGGTGTTCACGCAAGAACGGGTGACAAACTTGAAACCGTTGGACAGGTCCACGAACAGCACTTCGCGGTAATTGGGGTGAATGCCTGCTTTCATGATCTTTACCTTTAGGTCTGGTGCGGGAGCCGCGCCAAACCATTTGGCGTACTTTCCGCAAGAAAAGCTCTCTATTATCGCACAGCGGCGCAAAAATCAGCCACCACGGCGCATCATGTCGAAGAACTCGACATTGCTCTTGGTAGCTTTCATGTTCTTGATCATCAGCTCCATCGATTCGATCTCGTCCATGTTGTACATGAACTGGCGCAGGATGCGGGTCTTTTGCAAAATCTCGGGCGGCAGCAACAATTCTTCGCGCCGCGTGCCGCTCTTATTCAGTTCAATCGCCGGGAAAACACGCTTTTCATACAGGCGGCGATTCAGGTGAATTTCGCAGTTGCCAGTGCCCTTGAATTCTTCAAAGATCACTTCGTCCATGCGGCTGCCGGTATCGACCAAGGCGGTGGCAATGATGGTGAGCGAGCCACCTTCTTCCACCTTGCGTGCCGCACCAAAGAAGCGCTTGGGCCGCTGCAACGCGGCGGCATCGACACCACCGGACAATACCTTGCCGCTGGAGGGCACCACGTTGTTGTAAGCACGGGCCAGACGGGTGATGGAGTCGAGCAAAATCACCACGTCTTTTTTCAGTTCGACCAAACGCTTGGCACGTTCAATCACCATTTCGGCCACATGCACATGGCGGGCCGCCGGTTCATCAAAGGTGGAGGCGATGATGTCGCCCTTGACCGTGCGTTGCATTTCGGTCACTTCTTCGGGGCGCTCATCCACCAACAACACCATCAAATGCACATCGGGGTTGTTGGCCGTGATGGCGTGGGCGATGTGTTGCATCATCACCGTCTTGCCGCTTTTGGGCGGGGCCACAATCAGGGCGCGCTGGCCTCTGCCAATCGGGGCGATGATGTCGATAATACGGCCTGTGATGTTTTCTTCGCTTTTGATATCGCGCTCAAGCCGCATTTGTTCTTTGGGGAACAGCGGCGTGAGGTTTTCAAACATCACCTTGTGCTTGTTTTGCTCGGGCGGGCCACCATTCACTTTATCCAGCTTGGTCAGGGCAAAGTAGCGCTCGCCGTCTTTGGGGGTGCGCACCTCGCCTTCAATCATGTCGCCAGTGTGCAGATTAAAACGGCGTACTTGGCTGGGCGAGATATAAATATCGTCGGTGCTGGCGGTAAAGCTGGTATCGGGGCTGCGCAAAAAGCCAAAGCCATCGGGCAAAATTTCTAGCACCCCATCGGCAAAAACCTGTTCCCCGGCTTTGGCGCGCTTTTTGATAATGGCAAACATTAATTCTTGTTTGCGCATCCGGCCGCCGTTTTCGATGTCAAGTGCTTCGGCCTGCTTGAGGACTTCAGACACGTGCAGTGCCTTGAGTTCGTTAAGGTGCATGGGAATAACTCCGTAGCGGAGTGGTATGAATCTGACTCTGGGGGAACGCGAGATGCCGTAGGGCTGTAACGGGCCGCTGGTGCGGGCCGGTTGATCGGCTTGGGTGCTGCCTCTGCGTGCAGACCAAGGATCAGCGGGAGATTATGACAGGAAAATAAAGCAAAAACCAGCAACAAACACTGCTAGTGGCAGCGTTTGGCGCAAGAAAGGCCGCAAGGAACGGGGCACAGACACAGCCTGCCTGCCCCCGAGTGCAGCCGGTTTAGTTAGGCCAATTGTTGGTCAATAAAGGCTGTCAGTTGGGCTTTGCTCATCGCGCCCACTTTGGTCGCAGCCAATTGACCGTCTTTGAACAACATCAGTGTAGGAATGCCACGGATACCAAACTTGGCCGGCACTTCGCGGTTTTCATCCACGTTCATCTTGGCTACGGTCAGCTTGCCTTGGTAGGCTGTAGCCACTTCGTCTAATACCGGGGCAATCATCTTGCAAGGGCCACACCACTCAGCCCAGTAGTCCACCAGCACCGGGCTGGTAGCTTGCAGCACATCGGCCTCAAAGCTGGCATCGGAGACATGTTTGATCAATTCGCTGGCCATGAATTTTTCCTTCAATCGGGGGTGGCTCAAAATAAAGTGACCGCATTTTGACAGAAAGCCTTTTTTCCTGTGCGGCACCGGCAGCAGCTTTTGCCTATGGCGGCGATAGCCCAACGGCGCGCGGAGCCCAACATGCGGTAGGCTTGCACCCATGAATGCAGCTCACTCTTTATCCCCTGATGTTGTCCATGGCGTAGCGATTGTCGGTGCTGGCCCAGCAGGCTTGATGGCCGCCGAGACCTTGGCCCGCCAAGGCGTGGCCGTGCAGGTCTTTGATGCCATGCCGACAGTGGGGCGCAAATTTTTGCTGGCGGGCAAAGGGGGCCTGAACTTGACCCACTCTGAACCTGCGTCCGATTTTGTACGCCGTTTTGGCGCACGCCAAGCCCAATTACAGCCGTGGTTGCAGCAGTTCGGGCCTGAGCAGGTACGTGCGTGGGCCCAAAGTTTGGGGGTAGATACCTTTGTCGGCACCTCGGGGCGAGTGTTTCCATCCAGCATGAAAGCCGCACCCCTGCTGCGCGCTTGGTTGCAACGCTTGCGCGCGTTAGGGGTGCAATTTCACATGCGCCACCGCTGGATGGGTTGGACTGAGCAGGGTGCTTTGCGCTTTAGCACCCCCAGTGGCCTAGTGCAACTGCAAGCAGGTGCGGTGGTGCTGGCCTTGGGTGGGGCCAGTTGGGCCCGTTTGGGTTCGGATGGGGCTTGGGTGCCTTGGTTGCGCGCACAAGGGGTAACAGTAGCACCGCTGCGCCCTGCCAACTGCGGCTTTGATGTCTTGCACCATGCCAGTGTGGGTGGCGAAACCCGGCGCGAGTTTCTGCGCGAGCTGCTCGGCCAGTCTCCAGCTATTGGTTGGACCAGCCATTTTTCCAGCCGCTTTGCCGGGCAGCCATTCAAATCGGTGTCCATAGAGTTTCGCGACAGCGCTGGACGACATTTTCAGCGCCGGGGCGAGTTTGTTGCCACCGCTACTGGCATAGAAGGCAGCTTGGTGTATGCAGTTTCGGCCCTGTTGCGCGACGAGATCGAAGCGCACGGTAGTGCCACTTTTTACTTGGATTTGCTGCCCGACCACAGCCCCGAGCGCGTACTGGCCGAAGTGCGCCACCCGCGCGGTACCCGCAGTTTGTCCAGCCACCTGAAAAGCCGCTTGGGCTTGGATGGCATCAAAATGGGCATCTTGTACGAGCAATTGGGCAAGGAGCGCATGAGCGATGCACCGGCCTTGGCCGCTGCCATCAAAGCACTGCCCATCACTGTGCTGGCCGCGCGCCCGATTGACGAGGCCATCAGCACCGCTGGTGGTGTGGCCCTAGAGGCTTTGGACGAGCAGCTGATGCTGCGCCAATGTCCGGGGGTGTTTTGTGCGGGCGAAATGCTCGACTGGGAAGCCCCCACGGGCGGTTATTTACTCACGGCCAGTATGGCCAGCGGGGTACGGGCTGGGCAAGGTGCCACTCATTGGCTCACCCAGCAACCACCCGGTATGGTAGCCGCTATTTCCGATAATGCCCCCAGTTAAGTAATTATTAGCAACAGCTGTGCCAAAATTCAGCTGTACCTTTTCAAAAATACAGTGAAGCTGCGCCCTTCTATTCTTGCCCTCAGTGCGGCGCTGTTTGCGTCGGGGGCCTATCCTTTGTCGCTTGGTGGCTCGTTAGGCAACGTGGTACTGGGCCGTCCGCTGGATTTGCGGTTTCAAGTTCACCCCGAGCCGGGGGTAGCCGATGAGGCGCTGTGCCTATCCAGCACTGTGCTGCAAGGTGACGAGAGTGGCTTTCACACTGCCAGCAGCGTAGAGCCCCTGTCGCGTGCCGCCGGTAAATCCATCTGGGTGCGCGTGCGCACCACCGCTCCGGTGCAAGAACCGGTGGTTACAGTGCGCCTCTCCGCCGGATGCGCATCACCACTGCAGCGCTCTTACACCTTTTTAGTCGATTTACCCGCCGATTCGGCCCCACAAGACAGCTCGCGCTCGGTACAACCGCTGGATGTCACGGCCTTGGCACGCGCCCAAGCCCGGCGCAACGCGGCTGCGGCGCTACCCGCAGCTGCACCACCACAGCAAGCACCCCATTTTTCTGCGCCTTACCCGGCCTCCACCACAGCGCCGGTGCGTCGCCCAGCCAAAGTCAAGGTGGAGAAAAAACGGCCTCCTGCACCCGAGGTAGCGAACGATGCTGCCACTGCCGGTGCTACACCCCCTGTCACGGCCACTACCGACAGCGGGCGGCTGTTGATGCAGCCTCTGGAGGGCATCGCCAAAGCAGCCCCCAGCATCGCAACCACGGCAGCAGGTATCGGCCCGGCCACGACGGCTATCACAGCAGACCCGGCCACCAGCGCAGCGCCAACAGCAGCGCCTTTTGCCCCTAGCCCACAAGAATGGCAGCAGCTCAAAGCTGACATGGTTTTGTTACGCAAACAGATAGAGCAACTGCAGGCGTTACAGGCCAATAACCAGCTGTTACAACAACAACTGCTGCAGGTGCAGCAAGAGCGCTTTCCAGCCACAGTTGTCTATGTGCTGTTGGGTTCTTTGTTGGCCGCTTTGGCCGGTGCTGCGGCTCTGTGGCGACGCAACCAAAATGCTGAAAGCACAGGCGAACCCGCCCCCACCAAATACGCAGCCACGCACTGGACGACGGCTGTAGCCCAGCCCCCAGCCGTGGAAGAAGCGCCTGATCCAGCCCCCGCAGCCATTCCAGCAGCAACCGACTTCGTAGAGCCAGCCACGACTCCAGCCACAGCCAGTGCCTCCCTCGCCCCCAGCATGCTGGCCGATGTGGTGCTGCCAATTCCATCGGTACAAGTGCCCACTTTGGCCGCATTGGAGGCCAGCGACTCTGAGACGGAGAGCGCCACATCTGCCCTAGAGTGGCCTACGCCCCACCGACAAATCATCCAGCCCGAGGCTATTTTTGATTTGCAACAGCAAGCCGAGTTTTTTATCTCGGTGGGTGAAAACGAGCAGGCCATCGATGTGATGAAAAAGCACATCGCGGAGAACGAAACCTCCTCGCCCTTGGCCTATTTAGAGCTGCTGCGCCTGTACCACTCTTTAGGGCGTACGGAAGACTTCAACCAACTGCGCGCGGTCTTCCACCAGCATTTCAATGCCAATGTGCCCGCATTTTCGGTGTTTAACCAAACAGGGCGCTCTTTACTGGGCTATGCCGATACCTTGGCCCAGATTGAAGCCATCTGGAGCGATGCCGCGGTACTGAAACTGCTAGAAGATTGTTTATTCCATCGCAGCACAGCGCAACCTGTGTTTGATCTGCAAGCCTACGACGATCTGATGCTGCTGTATGCGATTGCCCAAACCACCCCCGCCACCAGCCGGGGCATATTGCCACCGCGCAGACGCACCACGCCACTGGAAGATGAGGTAGACGGTGTTGCCCCCTCTACGATGCCCGCCGTGTTGGCAGCGCCCGTTGTATCCACTAGCCCCACAGTAGATGAGCACGCCCAAGGTTTGTCGATGGATGATTTCTCGTGGCTGCCGGGGCAGACATTAGACACCTCACTGGCCCCGAGCGCCGTGGTGCCAGCACAGACGGTGGCACCGGCCCCCAAACCAACCTCCATCTCCAGCCCAGAATTGGCCGCCGCGCTGGCCAAATCGACCCCGGAAAAGCCACGTATGCTGCTAGACGGAGATGAAGCGCCGTTTGACTTCACCTTGCCCGCAGACCTAGAAGAAGAATTAAAAGCCTTGGCCGCAAACCCTGTCCCACCCAAGAAGCCGTTATCGTTTGATTCTTCGCACCCTTTCAACACCCCCTAACGTGCTGTCTGTCATGCCCACCCGTGTTCCCTCTGTTTCTACCCGTCCGGCAGTGTGTGTCATGGTGTTGGGCACCACCAGTGGGGCGGGCAAAAGTTGGTTGGCGACCGCGCTGTGCCGCTGGTTTAGCAACCAAGGGCTGAAAGTAGCGCCGTTCAAAGCGCAAAACATGAGCAACAACGCCCGCGTGGTGGTCGGGCCAGCGGGCCAGCTGGGCGAAATCGGCAGCGCGCAATACTTTCAGGCACTGGCCGCCCGCGCTACACCCACCGTCGGCATGAACCCCCTGCTGCTCAAACCCGAGGCCGACACCCATAGCCAAGTGGTGCTGCTCGGCCAAGTCGATCCCGAACTGACGAATATGCCTTGGCGTGGTCGCAGTGAGAAGGTCTGGCCCACCATCCAACAAGCGCTGGATGATTTGCGCGCCCACAACGATGTGGTGGTGATCGAAGGGGCCGGTTCTCCTGCTGAAATCAACCTGCATGCCAGCGACATCGTGAACATGCGCGTAGCCCGCCATGCCCAAGCACATTGTCTGTTGGTGACCGATATTGACCGGGGCGGCGCTTTTGCCCATCTGTATGGCACTTGGGCCTTGTTACCTGCCGAAGAACGCGCCCTGATCCGTGGTTTTGTACTGAACAAGTTTCGTGGTGATGCCGCTTTGCTGGCCCCAGCCCCCCAAATGCTGCAAGACCTGACGGGCGTGCCCACGGTGGCGACCTTGCCCATGTGGTGGCAACATGGCCTGCCGGAAGAAGATGGCGTGTTTGATGACCACAGCCACAGCCAAGGCCTCGTCCACACCACGGTGGCCGTGGTGGCCTACCCGCGCCTGAGCAATTTGGATGAGTTTCAGCCACTGAAGAATATTCCGGGTCTGCGTTTGTTGTGGGCACGCAGCCCCGCAGAACTGGCCGGGCTCGATCCCACCAGCGATTGGGTGGTACTGCCCGGCTCGAAGGCTACAGCGGCCGATTTGGCGTGGTTGCGCGCCCAAGGCTTGGATGCTGCTGTGACGGCCCATGCTGCTGCCGGAGGCCGCGTGCTGGGCGTATGCGGTGGCCTGCAAATGCTGGGCGAAGCCCTGATTGACCCCAACGGCATTGACGGCAATGGCCCCGGCTTGGGTTTGCTACCCTTGGTCACGGTGTTTGAATCAGCCAAAACCTTGCGCCATACCCAAGCCCAGTTTGCGCCCTTGACCGGTGCGTGGGCGGCATTGTCTGGGGTACAGGTGCAAGGCTACGAAATCCACCACGGCCAAACCGCGCAACACCCGGCGATGGCCGCCAAAGGCGATGTGGCACACGAGGTGCTGCCCGGCTTGGCTTGGCAAAACGGCGCGGGCAACGTGTTGGGCTTGTACCTACATGGCCTGCTAGAAGACCCTGCGGCTTTGCAAGCCCTGTTTGGTACGGCCGCACCCACTTTAGAGCAGGTATTTGACAACATGGCCGCCTATCTTGAGCGCCATTTTGCCCCCGGTGTGCTGGCAAGCCTTATTGCGGCAAACCACGAAACGCCCCATTGAGGTAAATCAGGGCATCGCCATCGCTGCGCTCGCGCGTAGCCAACACTTCGCACAAGAAGGCTTGGTGTGTACTTTCCTCAAAGACCTTGACGACACGGCAATCAAAATTAGCCAATGCATTTTGCAATACCGGCACCCCAGTCACGGCCTGATCCCAAGTACCGTAATTGAAACGTGCTTCGCCTTGCACCCCCGGAATCATCGAGGCAAACGCCTTGGCCAATTCTTCTTGCTCGGTCGCCAGCACATTGATGCACAGCGCACCACTTTGGAAGATTAAATCGCAAGCGGCCACATTTTTATTCACGAAAACCACCAAGCGCGGTGGCTCGGCGGTGACCGAGCAGACAGCGGTGGCGGTTAAGCCTGCCCGCACACCGTTATGGCAAGTCGAAACCAGCGTGACCCCAATGGCAAAATGGCGCAAGCCTCCCCGGTAGTTGCTAGACGATACGGTAGGCAGGGCAGCCAATGCGCTGTTGGGTAGCCAATCAAGCCGTTGGTTATTCTGGGTAGTGGTGGCCATATTTTTATTTTCCGCAAAAAAGGTGAGCAGGTTGTGGGCCATATTGTCTTGGTTTTGCCTGCTGTGTTGGGCGCAGAGCCCGAATGCCCTGTTTTTGTTCTGTTCTTCATTTTTTTCTTGTTCTGTTTATGCCTACGCCTTTGTACCTACCCAACGTGGCCAACTTGAGCAACGCTGCCCTGACACAAGCCCTGCAACACCAAATAGACCACAAAACCAAGCCGCTAGGAGCCTTAGGCCGCCTAGAAACCCTGGCCTTGCAGTTGGGCCAAATTTTGGGCACCGAACAACCCGAATTAGAAGCGCCACAGATGGTGGTATTTGCCGCTGATCATGGTTTGGCGGCCAAGGGGGTATCCGCCTACCCCAGCGATGTGACTTGGCAAATGGTCAACAATTTTTTAGCCGGGGGTGCGGCTGTCAGCGTGCTGGCACGCCAACATGGTTTAGCCCTGACGGTGGTCGATTGTGGGGTGGCACGCGATGTTGCCCCGCGCCCCACGGTGGCTGGTCAACCACAGTTGTGTATTCGCAAGGTGGCGGCCGGTACCCAAGATGCCTCTAGCGGGCCAGCCATGAGTGCCGAGCAGTGCGCCCAAGCACTGACGCAGGGTATCCAACTGGTGCGTTCTTTACCCGGCAACGTGCTGTTGTTGGGCGAGATGGGCATTGGCAACACCTCGGTGGCCTCGCTGCTGTTAGCGCGGCTGTGTGGCATTTCTTTAGATGACTGCACCGGAGCAGGCACCGGGCTGGATGCCGCAGGCATTGCCCGCAAGCGCGCCGTACTGCAACAGGCACTGCAAGCCAATGCCGAGGCCATACAACCCTTAGAAGCACTGGCCGCTTTGGGTGGTTTTGAGGTGGCTACGATGGTGGGTGCCGTGCTGCAAGCCGCCAGCGAGCGCCGTGTGATTGTGGTCGATGGCTTTATCACCACCGCCGCCGTGTTGGTAGCCAGCTGTTTGCAGCCTTTGGTGTTGCAACGCTGCATTTTTTCCCACAACTCTGGCGAGCCCGGCCATGCCTTGATGTTGGCACAGTTGCAAGCCCAACCCTTATTGGATTTGGGGCTGCGCTTAGGTGAAGGCTCAGGTGCCGCGCTGGCCTGGCCGCTGTTGGTATCAGCCTGCGCCCTATTGCGCGAGATGGCCAGCTTTGCTACGGCTGGGGTAGCCACCAAAGCATAAAACAACCAACTGGGGGAGAGCCCAATGCACACGCATTTGCGTACGGTAGACCCGGCCTTGCTAGCCCATTTACAAACTTGGCAAGGCCGCACCGAGACGTTGCACGACCACATCACCGCTGTACCACTGCGGGGGCTGTCGGCCACGCTCGACCGTGACGACCCCGAACCCAGCCCCGGTACCCCCGTGCCGCCCTTGGGCCATTGGTTGTATTTTTTACCGCAAACGCGCCAAAGTGGTTTGGGGCCAGATGGTCACCCCTTGCGGGGTGGTTTTTTACCCCCAGTGCCGCTGCCCCGGCGTATGTGGGCCGGCGGGCGTTTGCGCTGGGAACCACACAACCCGCTGCGCGTGGGCGATAGCGTACAGCGGGTTTCGCGCATTGTGTCGGTCACACACAAAGCCGGGCGCACGGGTGATTTGGTTTTTGTGCTGGTAGAACACACCATTACCAACGAGCACGGGCTGGCCCTGACAGAAGAGCATGACATCGTGTACCGTGCCGTTCCTTTGCCCAACGACCCCGTTCCGACCCCCATCGCTGCAGAGACAGAGGCCGCGTGGCAACGCCAGATCGTGCCCGATGATGTGTTGCTGTTTCGTTATTCGGCCCTGACTTTCAACGGCCACCGCATCCACTACGACCGCCAGTATGTGACGCAAACCGAGGGCTACCCCGGCCTGGTGGTGCATGGGCCGTTGATTGCCACTTTACTGCTCGATTTGTTGCGCTACCACATGCCGCAAGCACTGCTGCGCAGTTTCCAATTTAAGGCGCTGCGCCCCACCTTTGATCTGCATCCTTTTCAGGTACACGGGCAACTGCAAGCCGACGACCAAAACATACGCTTGTGGGCCAGCGACCACCAAGGCTGGCTGACCATGCAAGCGACGGCACAACTGGCCTGCGTGTAAGGTATTCGTTTTATCTTACCCAGCCCAGCATTAACACAGGTGGCGCTGGTACGATTGTCCTTGCAGTGTGTACCGTTGTCTGCCTAGGATGATGGCAAAGGCAACGATGCAACGGGCCTTATCCCCTTATTTTTTACCATTATCTTTATGAAAATAAATTTCATTGCAAAGACCAAGCCACCATTGTGGGCTGGTGCGTTGCTGTTGGGCGCTGGGCTATTGCCATCTATTTCCGCTTTGGCGCAAGAAGCCCCCGCAGTTGAATCTAAATTGAAGCTCTCGGGCTATGTCTCTTTGGTGGGTGGCAAAGTTCTGCGTGGTACGCTCGATCAGGAATACTATGCGAACGAAAGCCCAACCAGCATCAACGGCACGGCCTGTCCTTGCTATATAGCCGATTGGAGCAATGCTGGCATTTATGGTAGCGGATTTTCTTTGCGGCCAGAATCGCGCATTGGAGTACAGGCCAAATACACGATCAATGACCAGGCCGGTCTGACAGCACAGCTGGTCAGCCGAGGCACCAAAGACTCGCCCGATTTGGCTTGGGCTTTTGCCAGTTACAAGCTCAACCAAAATTTTGAATTGTATTTAGGCCGCAAGCGCATTCCGCTGTATTACTATTCTGATTTTCAGGATATTGGTGTCGCTTACCCTTGGGTATCCCCGCCACCCGAGTTGTATGGTTGGGAAGTCACCAACTACAACGGGGCCAGCCTGCGTTACAACCGCAGCATTGGTGATGCCAGCCTGACGGCGAGCGTGTTTGCCGGACAAGAAAAGGTGAACAACTCGCGCTACCAAACCATTTATTACCCGGTGGGCCGTACCCAAGTACGCTGGAATAATATTATCGGAGGTGATGTCGAAGTCAATCAGGGGCCGCTCACCGTGCGTGCGGTGTTGATGGGTGCGGATGTGCATACCGTGAACCGCGATGGCGACACGGTAGATGCCAACAAAGCCGCTTTGCGCGCCTACGGGTTGGCCGCCAATTTGGACATGGACACTTGGTTTGTGCTGTCTGAATTTACCCAACTGACGCGCAAATTTGCCGATTACAAAGTCACCGACCCAGCCCTGACCGTGGGTGCTGGTATGCGCTTTGGCAAATGGACTCCGTTTATCAACTACGCTCGTTTCAGAGAGCGTACGACCAACAGTGATTTGTACACCGTAGGTAATTACCACCGCAGTTCGGTCAGTTTGCGCTACGATTTATCCTCCAGCAGTGCCCTGAAAGCCCAGATAGACCGCAACGTAGATGACAGCAATGTTTTGGGCGGTCACTCTACGGTGTTTCGTATCAGCTACGACCGTGTTTTCTGATTCCAAGGGGCTGCAATGAAACAGTTTAAAAATACCTGCCTGCTCATCGCAGGTTTGCTCATCGGCCCGGTATGCTGGGCCCAAGTGGCCGTAGTGGTCGGGGCACAAAGTGCTGCCAGCCCCTTGAGCGCCGAACAAGCAGCCGCATTGTTTTTGGGCAAGTCCGACCAATTGCCCGGTGTTGGAGCCGTAGCGCTGTTAGACCAACCTGAATCAGCCCCCGTGCGCGAGCAGTTTTACAGCAAAGCCACCGGCAAATCAGCAGCCCAAGTGAAAGCCGCATGGGCGCGCTTGGTATTCTCTGGCAAGGCCACTTTACCGAAAGAACTGGCCAGTTCTGCTGAGGTGAAAAAAGCACTGGCTAGCAACCCCAAGGCACTGGGGTATATCGAAAAAAGTGCCGTAGATGCTTCGGTCAAAGTGCTGTTAAGCCTTGATTGAGTCCTGGCCCGTCTGCAACCCCCTATTTTTCATATCATGAAGTTTCGCCTTAAAATATGGCTCTTGCCGCTCAGTGTAGGGGTAGTGTTTGCAGTCGGGCTGGTCATCAGCTTGGGAATGGGCTGGAACAACCACCGCAACCTAGAGCTGTTACGCACCGTAGAGACTCCGTTTTTGGAGCACTTGTTTGATGCCGAACGTGGCATCCACCAATTACAAGCCGATTTTCAAGCCGCAGCGGTCGAAGACGACCCCGATCGGCTGAAAGACGCACAGAAAACCATCCAGTATGTGCAGGCGGCTTTGGCAAAGTCGCGCCAACTCGATGGCAAACATGAACTGGTGGGCCAGTTGAGCGCAGCTTTTGAGGCCTACCACAGCGCTGCCATGCAGGCCACGCAGGGGATGTTGAACAAACAGGTATCGCCCGAGCAGTTCCAGCGCATGAACGCGGCCAAAAAAGAATTGATGCACCAAGTCGATCAATCGCGTGAGCAAGCCCATGCTACGCTGGAAGAGCGTTTTGCCAGCCTGACCACCGCCCAGCGTGAGGGCTTGCTGGTCAACATCGGCATTGGCGTGCTGATTGTGTTGGGGCTGGGGTTGGGTTCGCACGCCATCATCACCTCGGTCTGGCGCGATTTGGGTGTAGAACCGGCCCAAGCAGCAGCACTGGTACGCCATGTGGGCCGGGGCGATTTGAGCGAAAAAATCATGGCCCCCAACGGAGATGACCACAGTCTGCTGGCCAACGTACACACCATGCAGCAGAGCTTGATCCGGGTGGTGACCGACATTCGCAGCAGTGCCGAAGCGATGGCCAGTGCCACCACACAAATCGCACGCGGCAACCTAGATTTATCCACACGCACCGCGCAACAAGCCAGCGCATTAGAGCAAACTGCGGCTGCCATGGAGGCCCTGTCCGTCACGGTACGGCAAAACCACGAAAGCGCCAAACAGGCCAATCACTTGGTGGGCGACACCTCCAGCATTGCCGCCAAAGGCGGTACAGTGGTGGCGCAGGTGGTGCAAACCATGGAAGAAATCAATGCCTCGTCACGCAAAATTGCCGACATCATTGGCGTGATTGACGGCATCGCCTTTCAAACCAACATTTTGGCGTTGAACGCAGCGGTCGAGGCGGCCCGTGCCGGGGAGCAGGGCCGGGGCTTTGCCGTGGTAGCGTCTGAAGTGCGCAATCTGGCCGGACGCTCTGCCGAGGCAGCCAAAGAAATCAAACATTTGATTGGTAGCTCGGTACAAAGCGTACAGGTAGGCAGCCAACTGGTAGAAAACGCGGGCAGCACCATGCAAGAGATTGTGGGCAGCGTACAGCGGGCTGCCAGCATCATGCAAGAGATCACAGCGGCCAGCGAACAGCAGGCGCTGGACATCGACCAAGTGAAACAGGCCGTGATTCAAATGGACCACAGCACACGCGATAACGCAGCCTCGGTAGAAGATGCCGCACAGGCAGCCCAATCGCTAGAGCAACAGGCCAATGCAGTGGTGCAAACCGTGAGCGTGTTTAAGCTTTAAGCAATACGGAGCATGCCGAAAACCCAAGCTCAGCGCTTGGGCGACTCAAAATTGGCGTTGCGCAAAAAGTTGGCGGGCAGTTGCAAAGCCGAAGCACCATGAAATTGTTGGTGCGCTGCCAGCAACTCATCCAAACGCGGGTCACGCAACATCACCGCAGCAGCGGGCGGACTCTGGGGCTTGTCGGCTTGGGCCACAGCCACCGGATTTGGCGCTGCTGCTGATGGTGCCAAGGGTTTGGACTGCGCTACAACGGGCGCGGCAGCAGGCACCGTGCTGGCCGCCCACTGCCCTGATGCCATACCAGGGTTGCCACTGCCACCCCAGGTGCTCCATGCCAAACTGGCGACTGTGGCTAAAGAAGCAACACCGGCCACCATTTTCCAACGGAACACCGAATCATTGGCCGCAGCCTTAGGTAGTACTGTGGTAGTTTGTGCCGCCACCTCTTGCACCACAACAGGTGTGGCAGGCACAGCGGGCGCAGCAATGTTGTTGCTACCGTGCAGCGGCTCTTGTGCCAAATTCTGGCGCAGTCGGGCCAAGAAGGCCCCATCGTCGTGGTTGTGGCGAGCCAATTCTGGCGAGCGCAGCACATCGCCCACCAATTGGTACAACTGCCACGTCTCGCGCCCCGCATCGGTGCGGGCAAAGTCCAAGGCTTGCGCCCATTCTTCGTCGGGCAATTCACCGTCGGCCAAGGCCGAGAGTTGTTCGCGCTGAGTTTGCTGTTCCATGATTTTTTCACCTGTTTGGGGCCTGTGCGGGCCACCCTGAGCTATTGCAATGCCTTGGCTGCTGGTTACCAGCGTTTGCCGCTCTGGTTTTGCAGCAAAGGCCGCACGCGGGCCGAGATAGCCTCGCGTGCCCGGAAAATGCGTGAACGCACCGTACCGATAGGGCAGTTCATGGCCAAGGCAATTTCGTCATAGCTCAATCCTTCAATTTCCCGCAAGGTCACGGCTTGGCGCAAGTCTTCGGGCAGGGCTTCCATAGCGGCATTGACGGCAGCAGCAATTTCTTGCGCTGCAAACACCGTCTCGGGGGTCTCATCTGTGCTTGGTTCATGTCCGGGCCGTGAAGTTTCATCGTTTTCATCGTGAACGGCCATGGCGCTTTCGTAAAGCAGTGGGTCGCGCTTGAGGTCGAGCAGTGCTTTTTTCGCAGTATTGACGGCAATGCGGTACAGCCAGGTATAAAACTGGGCTTCGCCACGAAACTGAGGCAAGGCCCGGTAAGCACGGATAAAGGTTTCTTGGGCAATGTCTTCGATCAAGTTGCTGTCACGCACCATGCGGCCAATCAGGCGCTCAATACGGCGTTGGTATTTCACCACCAGCAGTTCATAAGCCCGCTGGTCACCAGCAACGGTGCGCTGCACCAGCGCCCAATCACTGTCACCCGTGGTGGGTATATCGGCAGGAGGAGAGGCAGTCATGGTGTCGCAGTAGGAGGTGAAGGGACGGGAGGGGCGTAAAGGGCGCGGCGCACATCGAGCCATTGTGCTGGGCTTTGGTGCTGCTCTAGCCACAACCAAACCGCTTGGGCGCTGTCATCGGCCTGAAAGCGTACCCACAAGCTGTGTTGCCAGTCCAAATGGAGGTGGGCGCTGCCCGACATTTTGCGGCCCGCAGAGGGCAGCCACAGCCAATGGTAGCCATCCCACGCCAAACTGCCGTGCGGCGATTGCCACCAGAACCACCAAGCCCACACAGTACACAACAGCCAGAGCAACCAGGCCGATACCGATGCCACCATGCTCGGCGTTGCGCGCACCATGCCCCAAGCCAGCAACAGCCCCAGCCCGGCTGCCGCCAGCACCAGCAAGCCGCCCAATAACCGGTAACTACGGCGCACTGGGTAGGCCACTAGGGGGGCCGACTGGCTCATGGCAACACTTAGGTAGCAGCGTGCAATGCAGCGCGGCAGACCATAGGGCAGCAAGCCGGCAATCGGGGCTTAAATACGCCGGAACACCAGCGAACCGTTGGTGCCACCAAAACCAAAATTGTTTTTCACGGCGATGTCGAGTTGGGCATCGCGTGCAGTGTTGGCACAATAATCCAGATCACATTCGGGGTCTGGATTGTGGAGGTTGATGGTCGGAGGAATCTTTTGCTGGTGTAGCGCCAGCACCGTAAAAATGCTCTCAATGCCACCAGCACCACCCAACAGGTGGCCCGTCATGGACTTGGTGGAGCTGACCACCATCTTGTGGGCATGGTCACCAAACGCCGCTTTGATGGCATTGGTTTCGTTGATGTCGCCCAATGGAGTCGAGGTGCCGTGGGCGTTCAAGTAATCTACTTGGTCGGCGTTGATGCCGGCATTACGCAAGGCCCCCAGCATCGCACGGCGTGGGCCGTCCATGTTCGGGGCTGTCATGTGGCCTGCATCGGCACTCATGCCAAAACCACACAGCTCGGCGTAAATTTTGGCACCACGGGCTTTGGCGTGTTCGTATTCTTCCAGCACCATCACACCAGCGCCTTCGCCCAGCACAAAGCCATCGCGGTCTTTGTCCCACGGGCGCGAAGCGGTTTGTGGGTCATCGTTGCGGGTGGACAGCGCACGCATGGCGGCAAAACCACCTACGCCCAAGGGAGAGATGGTGGCTTCGGTACCGCCTGCGACCACGATGTCAGCATCGCCGTACTCAATCAGGCGACCTGCTTCGCCAATGCAATGCAAGCCCGTGGTACAGGCCGTGACGACCGAGAGGTTGGGGCCTTTGAAACCAAAGCGCATCGACACATGCCCAGCCACCATGTTGATGATGGAGGCGGGCACAAAGAAAGGGGTAACGCGCCGGGGGCCACGGTTGACCAACTCGGCGTGGGTGTTTTCGATCAGCGGCAGGCCGCCTATGCCCGAACCAATCACACAAGCGATGCGCGTGGCCAGCTCTTCATCCAAGGCATCGCCCGTGGGCAAGCCAGCATCTTGTACCGCTTGGGCAGCAGCAGCAATGCCAAAATGGATAAAACTGTCCATAGCCCGCGCATCCTTGGCGCTGATATAGGACTCCAGGTCAAACCCTTTGACCTCACCGGCAATTTTGCAGGCGAAGTTCGATGTATCGAACTTGGTGATGAGATCAATGCCGGATTTTCCGGCGAGGATGTTGGCCCAGGCATCTTGTACCGTGTTACCCACGGGGCTAATGCAACCTAGGCCGGTCACGACAACGCGACGACGGCTCATGCGTTAAAACCTTGTGCTGATCGAAAGGCGCGGTGCGCCGATTAAGCCTTTTGGTGGCTGGTGGCGTAGTCGATGGCGTTTTGCACCGTCGTGATCTTCTCGGCATCTTCGTCGGGGATTTCGATGCCGAATTCGTCTTCGAGGGCCATTACCAGTTCTACGGTGTCCAGAGAGTCGGCACCCAGATCGGCCACGAAGGCTTTTTCGTTGGTGACTTGGGACTCTTCAACGCCCAGTTGCTCGGCAATGATTTTTTTGACGCGTGCTTCAATATCGCTCATGGTTTCCCTCGGGGAGGTTGTGAATGAATTCTCGATTCTAGCCGTATCAGGAAGTAAGCCAAAACAGCCGACTGCCCCGATGCAACTGGCATCATCTTCTGGCAACTACATGTACATGCCGCCATTGACGTGCAATTCCTGCCCGGTGACATAGCCCGCTTCATTGGAAGCCAAGTAAGCCACAGCATGGGCAATGTCAGACGGCTTGCCCAAACAACCCAATGGAATCTGCGCTGTCAGGGCTTTTTGCTGTGCTTCAGGCAAACCAGCCGTCATGTCGGTGTCGATAAAACCGGGGGCCACACAGTTGACCGTGATATTACGGCTGCCCAGTTCACGCGCCAAAGCGCGCGTCATGCCCGCCACGCCCGCCTTGGCGGCGGCGTAGTTGGCTTGGCCGGGGTTGCCCGAGGCACCCACCACGCTGGTGATGCTGATGATGCGGCCAAAACGCTGCTTCATCATGGGTTTGATAGCAGCACGGCTGACGCGAAACACCGCTTTCAAGTTGGTGTCGAGCACCGCATCCCAGTCGTCGTCTTTCATGCGCATCGCCAGTTGGTCGCGCGTGATACCGGCGTTGTTCACCAGCACCTGCAAGCCCCCTTGTTGCTTGACGATGCCGTCGATCAGGGCTTCTACCGCTGGGGCATCGTTCACGTCTAGGGCGGCACCGCGGCAGCCGGGGTAGGCCGCCAAGGCCGCACTGATGCGCTCAGCACCTTCTGCGGTGGTGGCCGTACCAACCACTTGGTAGCCGCGCACGGCCAGTTCTTGGGCGATAGCCGCACCAATACCGCGCGAAGCGCCAGTGACCAATGCAACGGGGGCTTTTGTGGTGGATTCGCTCATGCCAATAACTCCTTGGTTTGGGTCAGGGTGGTAGGGTCGTACAGGGCTGCACCGACCAGTTCGGCATCGATGCGCTTGACCAATCCGGCCAGCACCTTGCCGGGGCCGCATTCAACGATGTGGCTGATGCCACGCGCTTTCAGGGCTTGTACGCATTCGACCCAGCGCACCGGGCCAAAGGCTTGGCGGTACAAAGCGTCACGGATGGCATCGGCCTCTTGCTGCACCGCCACGTCAATGTTGTTGAGGACAGGAATTTGCGGGGCGGCCAACACCGTTTCCGCCAAGGCCACGCGCAGTTTTTCCGCTGCAGGCTTCATCAGGCTGGAGTGGAAGGGGGCCGATACCGGCAGCGGCAGGGCGCGTTTGGCCCCAGCAGCTTTCAGCATTTCGCAGGCTTTCTCGACCGCTGCTTTGCTACCGGCAATTACGGTTTGGGCGGGGTCGTTAAAGTTGACCGCCTCGACCACTTCGGTGCTACTGCCCATCACGGCGGTGGCTTCGGCGCAGCCCGCGATGACTTTGGCAGCGTCCAGCCCCAAAATGGCTGCCATTGCGCCTGTGCCTACCGGCACGGCCTCTTGCATGGCCGCAGCACGCAAGCGCACCAAGGGAGCCGCTTGCGCCAGTGTGAGCACGCCCGAGGCCACCAAGGCCGAGTATTCGCCCAGCGAGTGCCCGGCCACGGCTGCCGGCAGAGCACCGCCTTCGGCTTGCCACACACGCCATGCCGCTACACCCGCCACCAACATCACTGGCTGGGTGTTGGTGGTCAGGGCCAAGGCCTCTTTCGGACCTGCGTGGATCAGCTTGGCAACATCTTCACCCAAGGCATCGGAGGCTTCTTGCAGCGTTTGCGCTACCACCGGGTGATCGCCCCACGCATCCAACATGCCCACCGATTGCGAGCCTTGGCCCGGAAAGACAAATGCAAAAGATTTCATGGTTTTTTGTTTTTCTCAAGAAAATCAGAATTTCAGCAGCACTGCGCCCCAAGTGAAGCCCCCGCCTACGCCTTCGAGCAGCAGCGTTTGGCCTTTTTGCACCTGACCGGCGCGCACCGCATGGTCTAGCGCCAGCGGAATCGAGGCAGCCGAGGTATTGCCGTGCTCTTGTACCGTGACCACGACTTTGTCCATGCCCAGCTTGAGCTTGCGCGCCGTGCTTTGCATGATGCGGATATTGGCTTGGTGCGGAATCAGCCAATCGATATCGGCCTCAGTCAAGCCCGCTTTGTTGAGCGTGTTGCGTGCTGCGCCTTCGAGCAGACCCACCGCCAGCTTGAATACCGCTTGGCCGTCCATCGTCAGCAGGGGCAGGCCAGTGACTTGGCCGCCCGAGACATGGCCGGGCACGCACAAAATACCCACATGCTTGCCATCGGCATGGATGTCGGTGGACAAAATGCCCGGCTCGTCCGAGGCTTCGAGCACCACCGCCCCGGCCCCGTCGCCAAACAGCACACAGGTGGTACGGTCTTGGAAATTCAGCAAACGGCTGAAAATTTCCGAGCCCACCACCAGCGCCCGCGTGGCGGTGCCCGCGCGGATCATGGCATCGGCCACCGTGAGGGCGTAAATAAAGCCACTGCACACGGCCTGCACGTCAAAAGCAGGGCAACCATGCGCGCCCAGTTTGTGTTGCAGGATGCTGGCCGTCGACGGAAACACCATATCCGGCGTGGAAGTAGCCACAATGATGAGGTCAATGTCTTGTGCTTGCAGCCCAGCGGCCTCTAAGGCTTGACGTGCAGCCTCTAAGGCCAAATCGCTGCTGACGACATCGGCCTCGGCAAAGTGGCGCGCGCGGATGCCGGTGCGCTCGACAATCCATTCATCCGAGGTCTCTATGCCACGGACAGCCAAATCGGCCACCAAATCGGCGTTGGTCACGCGGCGCGGGGGCAGGTAGCTGCCCGTGCCAATAATGCGGGAGTAGGGTTTCATGGCTGGGACGCTGGCGCGGGTGTACGTTCAACAGAAGGGGCGACCGGCAGCAAAAAGGGTGCTGCGCTGGTAATGCGGTGGCGCACCCGATCCAGCAAGTTGTTGCGGGCCGCATCATACGCCCGGTTCAGGGCTTGCCCAAAGGCCACCTCATCCGCCGAGCCGTGACTTTTAAATACCAAACCACGCAGGCCCAGCAGGGCCGCGCCGTTGTAGCGGCGGTGATCTAGGCGCTTTTTGAAGGCCGACAACACTGGGTAAGCCATCAGGGCGGCCAACTTGTTCCACGGGTTGCGGGAAAATTCTTGCTTGAGAAAGCTGCTGACCATGCTGGCGAGTCCTTCGCCGGTCTTGAGGGCCACATTACCAACAAAGCCATCGCACACCACGATATCGGTGGTGCCTTTGAAGATGTCGTTGCCCTCGACATTGCCCACAAAATGGATGCTGCCTGCATCACCGGCATGGCGCAGCAATTCACCGGCTTTTTTAATCACTTCGCTGCCTTTGATGGCCTCGGAGCCAATGTTGAGCAGCCCCACGGTGGGTTGCTCTTGGCCTTTGAGTACCGTGTCCAGCGCCGAGCCCATGATGGCAAATTGCAGCAGGTGTAGCTCGGTGCAATCGACATTCGCGCCCAAATCCAGCACCGTGGTGGAGCCACCCAAAGCATTGGGGATTTGGCCCGCAATGGCCGGACGGTCAATGCCATCGAGCGTTTTGAGGATGTAGCGGGCAATCGCCATCAGTGCGCCAGTATTGCCTGCCGACACCGCCGCCGCCGCCGTGCCTTCTTTCACCTGCTGAATCGCCACGCGCATGGAAGAATCTTTTTTGCGGCGCAAGGCAATCTCTACCGGGTCGTCCATCGTCACGACTTCGCTGGTGTGGATGGCCTGCGCGCGCTCGTGGGTAAAGCTTTGTAAAGCCTCAGGCAGCCCCACCAGCAACAAACGCGCGTCAGGGTGCTCGTCCAAAAACCGGCGGCACGCCGCCAAAGTGACGCGGGGGCCGTGGTCGCCCCCCATGCAATCGACAGCCAGAGTAATCATCGGAACAAGTGTGGGGCTGTTGTGTAGGCAGCCGGTTCAAGAGAAAAAGCAGCGGGAAAAGCAAAGGCCCGTGCTACAAACAAAGTAGCCACGGGCCTTGAGAGGTGCGAATGTTTGGATGCGATCAGGCAGCCGACTTATTCTTCAGCACTTGGCGGCCACGGTAAAAACCGTTGGGGCTGATGTGGTGGCGCATGTGGATTTCGCCAGTGGTGGCTTCGACAGCAATGCCGGGCACGTTCAGGGCGTTGTGCGAACGGTGCATACCGCGCTTAGAGGGAGATTTTTTGTTCTGTTGAACAGCCATGGTGGGCTCCTGGTCTTGTAAAAGGGGGGTTGGTAAAAACGCGATGGGCCCATTCAAAAGACACGAGGTGGGATTCGCGCGAAGCCTAGCATTATAGCAAATGCCTCAATCTTGCCCTTTGGTCACGCGCAAACTGGCCAAAGCGGCAAAGGGATTGGGCTTTTCGGCATTGGCAGCCTCAAAATCTGCATCGCTGGAAGCCAGTGGCACCGGCTCGGGGCATTCCTCGTGGCGGGGTACCACCGGCAGGGCCATCAGCAACTCGTCTTCAATCAGCGTGTGCAGGTCAAAATCAGGGGCCAAAGCCAACAGGTCTTCTTCAAACTCTTCGTCCAAAGCTTCGGCAGTGGCCTCGTCGGGCACAAAGCGGAACGAGCGCTCTACCAACAAGGGCACATCCACTGGCCCCAAGCAGCGCTGGCACAGCATGGGAAAAGTGGCCTCAACACGCAAATGCAACCAAGGTTGGTGACCGCTGCCACCGTCCGAGAGCATCTCGGCATCGGCTTGCCAGTCCACACGCAAATCCGGGTGCAATAAGCCATGGGCCTCTTCGGCCAAACGGGTGTAGCGCAACAGGGTTTCGTGGTTGGCCAGATGCCCACCAGCCTGTGCAAAAGCTTTGATGTCCAGTTTCTCGGGGTGGAAGGTCTTGCTCATGCCCTGCAGTGTAAGAGAATTACCACCATGCAAGCCTTTTTCCCCCTACAACGCCCACTGGTGCTGGGCTCGACCTCACGCTACCGGCGCGAACTGTTACAACGTCTGCGCCTGCCCTTTGATGTAGCCGCCCCCGAAGTGGATGAAACACCACAACCCGGCGAAGCCCCAGCCGCACTGGCACAACGTTTGGCCTTGGCCAAGGCCCATGCGGTAGCCAGCTGCTACCCCGAAGCGGTGGTGATTGGCTCAGACCAAGTGGCCGATTTGGCCGGTCATGCGCTGGGCAAACCGGGCACCCATGAGCGTGCCATGACCCAACTGGGCATGATGAGCGGCCATACGGTGATTTTTCAGACGGCGGTGGCGGTGGTGTGCCATGCCACCGGCTTCGAACAGCTAGAACTGGCCCCAGTAGAGGTGCGCTTTCGTACCCTGTCGGAGGATGAGATTGAGCGCTACCTGCGGGCTGAACAGCCTTACGACTGCGCGGGCAGCGCCAAGAGCGAGGGCTTGGGCATCAGCCTGCTCGATGCCATCATCAGTGACGACCCCACGGCCCTGATTGGCCTACCTTTGATTCGCACCTGCCGCCTGCTGCGCGCTGCCGGATTGGTACTGCCATGAGTGCATCGAGCGCCAACCCCAACGCAAACACCCTTGGTAGCCTGTACTTAGTGCCTGCACCACTGGATTTTGGTTGTACCAGCCAAGCCCCGTTAAGCGATAGCCTACCGGCTACGACGCTGGCTACAGCAGCGCGGCTCACGCATTGGGTGTGTGAAAACGCCAAAAGCACCCGTGCCTACCTCAAGCGCATAGAAGCCCTGTATCCCTTGGCGCAACCGCTGCAAGCACAACACATCACCGAGCTGCCGCGCGAAGCGCACAAAAAAGGCGACCACGGTAACAAGGGCAGCGCAGTATTTGATGCGCGCTCCCTGTTGGCTCCAGCCTTAGCCGGGCACGACATCGGTTTGGTCAGTGAAGCTGGTATGCCTGCTGTGGCCGACCCCGGTAGCTCAGTCGTGCGCGCCGCACACGATATGGGCCTGAACGTGGTGCCGTTGGTGGGGCCGGTATCGTTGTTGTTGGCCCTCGCCGCCAGTGGCTTGAATGGACAAAATTTTGCTTTTGTCGGCTACCTGCCCCAAGATGCCGCCGAACGTGCCCAACGCATTCGGGCGTTGGAAGCCTTGGCGCTGCAAAGCGGGCAAACCCAGTTATTTATTGAAACCCCCTACCGCAATGCCGCGCTGTTGCAAGCTTTGCTGCACAGCTTGGGGCCGAATACCCGGCTGGCACTGGCCAGCGGCCTGACCTTGGCCGAGGCACGCATCCAAAGCATGGCGGTGCGCCAGTGGCGGCAACAGCACCAAGCCCCAGACAAACACACCCCGGTGGTGTTTGCCATTGGACGCTAACGACGCGAATAACTCCTGCCGTTTTAGTGGCTGTGCGCCATGCTACTGAGCAGCACCACCACGCCCATGCCCAACAGCAGCCAAGCAATTTGCGCGGCGGTTTCACGGGCCGTGAGGCGCTTTTGCAGTTGCGGGATTAAATCCGCCAAGGCCACATAGATAAAGCTACTGGAGGTCAAGGCCAAGAAATACGGCAGCCAGTCTTGCAACTGTGCCAACAAAAAGTAGCCCAACAGGCCACCAATGGCTGTGACAGCCCCGGCCAAAGACACCTTGAGCAAAGCCATACGGCGGCTGGCGCTGGTTTGGCGCAATACCACCAAATCACCAATGTGGTGCGGCACTTCGTGCGCCAGCACAGCCACAGCGGCTATCAACCCCAAGCGCATATCGGCCATAAAGGCGGAAGCAATCAAGATCCCATCGCCAAAGCAATGCACGCTGTCGCCAGTGAGGAGTGTCCAGCCGCCCGTGCGTGGCCCAGCCCCGTGGGCATGGTGGTGGCTATGCCCGTGCGCGTGGTGGTGATGCCCGTGGTCGTGCGCGCCATGCTCATGCCGTGCTGGGCTGTGTGCATGGCCCGCCGGGTGTGGGCTGGGCACACCGTGGTTGTGCTCATGGCCGTGGTGCCAAAGTTCAGCCTTGTCCAACAGAAAGAAAAACACCACGCCGACCAACAGCACGGCAAACAAATCGTGCGCGCCCGCTTGGCTCTCAAAGGCTTCGGGCAGCAGGTGCATGAAGGAGGTAGCCAACAGCGCCCCGGCGGCCAAACTGAGCAGGTACTGCGGCCCCAAGCTGTCACTGCGGCTACCAAAGCGGGTACGCAGCAGTAAAGCAGCAATCCAGACACTGCCAATGCCCGTGACCAAGGTTGCCAGCAGAATGACCAGCAACAACATGGTTACACAATACCCCGAGGGTGCAGCGCATGCGCCTGTACCTGCTCTTTCAGCTTGTCGCTGGCATGGAAGGTAACGACGCGGCGCGCCCGAATGGGCGCAGGCTCGCCAGTGCGCGGGTTGCGTCCGGGGCGGGGCGACTTGCTACGCACCTGAAAATTGCCAAATCCCAGCAGCTTGACCTCTTGGCCTGCGATGAGCTGCTCGGCAATCAAGCCAAAAAAGGCATCAACCATTTCTTGGGCTTCGCGCTTGTTGAGCACCACCTCTTGCTGCAACAGCTCGATCAGTTGGGCCTTGGTCAGCGCCGGGTTGGCGCAGAGCTGGGAGGACATGGCATTACACCCGCAAGCGGGCTCCGGTTTGTTCAGACAGCTTGGCCATTACTGCCGCCACCGCGGCCTCAATCTCAGCCTCGGTCAAAGTGGCTTCGCCACTGCCCAAGGTCAGGCGCACCGCCAGGCTCTTTTCTCCGGCAGCCAAGCCAGTAGCAGGCGCTGCTTCGGCCCCTTTGACGGGCTTGGGACGGTACACATCGAACAACACCGCTTGGCGCAACATCTCGGGCGCAACAGCCGATTCAATCGCCGCCATGATCTGGGCATGACTGACCTGCTCGGCCACCACCACGGCCAAATCGCGCTGCACCGGCTGGTGCTTGGGCACGGTTTTGAACTGGGGCACGTTGCGTTGCAACACGGCATCCAATTCCAGTTCGAACAAGATAGGCGCTTGGGGCAATTCCCACGACTGCCGCCATTGTGGGTGCAACTCCCCCACAAAACCGATGGCTTTGCCATCCAACAATACGCGGGCGCAACGGCCGGGGTGCATGGCGGGGTGGGTCGCTGGTTCAAATTGGGCCTTGAAAGGAGCCAGCAGGGCCTCTACATCGCCTTTCAGGTCGAAGAAGTCCACCGCTTGCTCTTTACGGCCCCATTGCAGGCTGTCGGCAGGGCCAAAGGCCAAACCGGCTACGCGCATGGGCTGGTCAAAACCTTGCACAGTGTTGTCGCTGTTGGGCACGCCAGCATCGCGCAAGAACACGCGGCCCAGTTCAAACACGCGCACGCGCTCGGCGCGGCGATCGACGTTGAATTTGAGCACCTGCAACAGCGAACCCAACAGCGAGGAACGCATCACCCCCATTTGGCTGGCAATCGGGTTCAGCAACTTGATCGGCTGGGCATTGCCTGCCAACTCGCGCTCCCAACGCTCATCAACAAAGCTGAAGTTGATGGTTTCTTGGTAGCCCAGTGCGGCCAATTGGCGGCGCACGGCAAAGGCGCTACGGCAGTTTTCGGCGCGCAGCTTGGCGGTGATCGGGGCCAACGGTGGGGTGGTGGGCAACTGGTTGTAACCCACCATGCGGGCCACTTCTTCGATCAGGTCTTCTTCGATGGTCAGATCGAAGCGGTAGGAGGGCGGTGTGACGGTGAGCACGCCATCGCCCTCTTGCACCGGCAAACCCAAACCACGCAAGGCATCGGCGCATTGCTGCTGCGTGACCGCCATACCCAACACCTTGGCGCAGCGATCGACGCGCAACGTGACCGGGCTGCGCTCGGGCAGGGCGGTTTGCTGGTCATCAATCGGGCCGACCACAGTGTCGGGGGTGCCGCAAATCTCGATCACCAATTGGGTGATGCGTTCGATATGCTCGACGGTGTAGGCCGGATCGACCCCCCGCTCAAAACGGTGCCCGGCATCGGTAGAAAAGTTATAGCGGCGCGAACGCCCGGCAATGGCTTTGGGCCACCAGAAGGCGGCTTCAATGTAGATGTGGCGCGTGTCGTCTGACACTGCGGTGGCATCGCCACCCATGATACCGGCCAGCGATTCGACTTGGCTGTCATCGGCAATCACACCCACTTGGGCATCTACCGTCACGGTGTTGCCGTTGAGCAGCTTGAGTTGTTCGCCCGGCTGGCCCCAACGTACTTGCAGGCCACCGTGGATTTTGTCCAAGTCAAAAATGTGCGAGGGACGGCCCAACTCGAACATCACATAGTTGGAGATATCCACCAGCGGCGAGACACTGCGCTGACCACAACGGGCCAGTCGGTCAACCATCCACTGTGGTGTGGCAGCGCGGGTGTTGACGTTACGCACAATGCGGCCACTAAAGCGGCCACACAAATCGGGTGCTTGCACCGATACCGGGAGCTTGTCTTGGATGCCCACCGGCACGGCGGGGAACTCGGGTTGCAGCAGCGGTGCACCAGTCAGGGCCGACAGTTCACGCGCAATGCCATACACGCTCAGGCAGTGGGCCAGATTGGGCGTAAGCTTGAGCGTGAGCAGGGTATCGTCTAGGTTCAGGTATTGGCGAATGTCTTGGCCCACTGGGGCATCCAGCGGCAACTCTAGCAGCCCAGCGCTGTCTTCCGAGATTTGCAACTCGCGCGCCGAGCACAACATGCCTTGGCTCTCGATGCCCCGCAGTTTGCCCAGCTTGATGCTGAAGGGCTTGCCATCTGCGCCCGGTGGCAGTTCGGCCCCGACCAAGGCGCAAGGGATTTTGATACCGACGCGGGCATTGGGCGCACCGCAGACGATATTGAGCAGCGCTCCCTGTCCGGCATCCACTTGGCACACGCGCAGGCGGTCGGCATTGGGGTGTTGCACGGCCTCTTTGATCTCCCCAACCACAATGCGCGTGAACGGCGGCGCTACCGGCTGGAGTTCCTCGACTTCCAAACCAGCCATGGTCAGCGTATCGGCCAATTGGGCCGTGGTGAGTGGGGGGTTGCAGAAAGCGCGCAACCAAGATTCAGGGAATTGCATAGTCAGACTCGGATACTTCAGGGGCCGGGCAGCGAGCGCCGGAGGGCTTGCTGTGCTTTATTGGAACTGCGACAAGAAACGGATATCGCCGTCAAAGAACAGGCGCAGATCGTTCACGCCATAGCGCAGCATGGTCAGGCGATCCATACCCATGCCAAAGGCAAAGCCGATGTATTTTTCGGGGTCGAGGCCCATATTGCGCACCACGTTCGGATGC
>CAYZGT010000020.1:0-48711 GCA_964478155.1 uncultured Simplicispira sp. | reverse complement strand
ATGCCCCGGATTGCAAATCCGGTTAGTCCGGTTCGACTCCGGACCGCGCCTCCAAAGTACAGAGTAGTTAAAAACTCTGGTAGAATCAGGAACCACACACAATGTGGTTCTCTGCGGGATTAGCTCAGTTGGTAGAGCGATACCTTGCCAAGGTATAGGTCGAGAGTTCGAGCCTCTTATCCCGCTCCAAATATAAAATAAAAGGGAAGCACGCGCTTCCCTTTTATTTTGTGGGCAGTGGCACATGCCACACCGCCCGGCCCCGATGGTGAAATTGGTAGACACTGCGGACTTAAAATCCGCCGCTTCCTGAGTAAGGGGCGTGCCGGTTCGATTCCGGCTCGGGGCACCATCTCCCTTGTGCAGCATAGGGCGATAGCTGCACTATCCCAAACCCAAAAAACAGCCAATTGCCTGGTGTCCATCCCCCATTCTTTTATCCAAGAACTGCTTGCCCGTGTCGATGTGGTCGAAGTGGTGGGGCGCTATGTGCAACTGAAAAAAGGTGGGGCTAACTTCATCGGCCTGTGCCCTTTTCATGATGAAAAGTCGCCTTCGTTCAGTGTCAGTCCATCCAAACAGTTCTACCATTGCTTTGGTTGCAGCAAAAGTGGCAATGCCATCAGTTTTTTGATGGAGCATGGCGGCATGGGCTTTGTCGAGGCGGTGCATGATTTGGCCCGCCAGGCCGGTTTGCAAGTGCCCGAAGATGAGCGCTCACAGCAACAGCAGGCCCAAGCCAACGCCCAGCGGCAAAAACAAGCCACCCTGACCGAGGTGCTAGAGCAAGCGGCCCAAGCCTATCGCCAGCATTTGCGTGGGGCTCAGCGTCCGATTGCTTATTTGCGTGCGCGCGGTGTCACACCCGAGACAGCACGCACCTATGGTGTGGGTTATGCCCCCGAGGGCTGGCGCAGCTTGGCCAGCGTGTTTCCACACTACGATGATCCGCTGCTGGAAGAGAGCGGCTTGGTGATTGCCAGCCCTGAAGATGGAGGCAAACGCTACGATCGTTTTCGTGACCGGCTGATGTTCCCGATCCGCAATGTCAAGGGCGAGTGCATTGGCTTTGGTGGTCGGGTGTTTGGTGATGAGAAACCCAAATACCTCAATTCGCCCGAAACACCGGTATTTCACAAAGGGCGTGAGCTCTATGGCCTGTTCGAGGCCCGCACAGCCATCCGTGAACAGGGCTATGTGCTGGTGACCGAAGGCTATATGGACGTGTTGGCCTTGGCCCAATTGGGTTTTACCAACACCGTGGCAACCTTGGGTACGGCCTGTACGCCTGAGCATGTGGCCAAGCTGTTTCGCTTTACCGATACGGTGGTGTTCAGCTTTGATGGTGATGCAGCAGGCCAACGTGCGGCCCACAAAGCACTAGAGGCTGCTTTGCCCCATGCGACCGACACCCATACTATTAAATTTTTATTCCTGCCACCCGAACACGACCCAGACAGCTATATCCGCAGCCAAGGCAGTGATGCTTTTGCCCATTTGGTGGCCGGGGCACAACCCCTGAGCCAATGGCTATGCGAGGTAGCGGCGCAACAATGCGATTTGTCTACCCCCGAAGGGCGTGCCCATATGAGCAGCAAGGCTCGGCCTTTGTGGTGGGCCTTGCCCGATGGGGCCTTCAAGCGCCAATTGCTGGGTGAAATTGCCGCGCAGGCGCAGTTATCGGCGGCAGAGTTGTTAGAGGTATGGAAACGTGTCCAAGCCCGTGCTGGTACTTACAGCACCGCAGCACCTGCCAGCGCCCCAGCAGAGACACAGCTGGCACTGCCGCGCTGGAAAAAAACCGATGCGCTCTCTAGCGGCCTGCCAGTAGAGCCACCAAGAAGTGCGGTGCCGGTGGGGCGTGCCGACCATGCCGCACGCTTGTTGTTATCACACTTGGCGTTTTTCGATGAACTCTCGAACGAAGATTTAGACGTATTGCACGCCTTGGGGCCACCCTACAGCCCTTTGTTTGCTTGGTTAGAAGAGCAATTTCATGAATACGGCCCGGTGCCTTGGGCCGTGCTGCGTGAGCGCTTGCACGGCCATGCCTGCGAAGCCTTGGCAACCCGACTCATGACCGGCTCCCATGCCCAAACCGAAGGCGAGTTGAGCGAATGGCGCGCTGAGTTGCGTGATTTGCTTCATCGTCTATTGTTAGAAAAAATCAAGCAACAAACCACCCAAGCATTGCTACTGGCCCAGCACGACCCGAGCCAACTGCAGCGCTACCAGCAATTAGAAACACGCCGCCGCCATCTGCTAGAAAAATTAAACCGCCACACCCCTTGAAATTCAGCCAAGCCCTACAATATAGGGCTTTTCGGCAAGAGCGACAGCAGCACCTCCGGGTTGGGCCACCGTGACACACACGCACAACCGCCCCTGGCACCGCAAGGACTGCACACCAAATGTTCGCCCAGACATCTTGCCCCTAGGGCTTTGCCCCGCCTGTCAAAACTCGCCCGCAACGTGCCATCTGTTGCCGTGGCGCTGGTTTTACTCTTTGTGTTTTGCAAGAAAGCCACCACCGTGACCAAGCCTGCCGCTCCTGCCCCCGCTCCAGAAGAAACCATCGTCACCACCAAAAAGACGATCCAGCTCAAGCCCTTGGCGGCTGCCTTAGAGCCGGAAGCCCCGGTGGTGATTATCAAAAAGAAAAAAACCATCCAGCGCAAGCCCTTGGCCGCCACGCCAGCGCCAGAACCGGCCGCTGTCCAGCCGGTAGCCCCCGTAAAGCTGGCTACCCCGCCAAAAGTGGTGGTAGTGACTCCGGCCAAACCTGTCGCCACCGCCCCCGTGCTGGCCGCGGCTGTGGCAGCCAGTGCCAGCGCCACAGCCAACAGCGGCGAGGCAGACGAGCCCGCCAAAAAACGCCCAGGGCGGCCCTCGAAAGCAGCCAAGGCGGCGGCAGAGGCTTCTGGTGCAGCGCCCAAGGCTGCTGCCAAACGGGGCCGCAAACCCAAGGTGAATCCGGATGCAGATCCGGCAGATGATGCAGACCTGTCGGACATTGAAGCCGATTTGGAAGGCGAAGAAGTAGAGGCTGATTTGGAGACCGAAGCCGCTCCAAGTGCAGAGAAGGCCAAGCCGCTGCGTATGAAGATCAGCAAGGCCAAAGAGCGTGCCTTGATGAAAGAATTTGGTCTGGACGAAACGGTTCTGTCCGAAGAAGATTTGGCTAAGCGCCGTTCGCGCCTGAAAACCCTGATCAAGCTGGGTAAAACGCGCGGCTACCTGACGCACGCCGAAATCTCGGACCACCTGCCTGACAAGCTGATTGATGCTGAAACGCTGGAAGTGGTCATTGCCATGCTCAACGACATGGGCGTGGCCGTGTACGAGCAAACCCCCGATGCCGAAACCCTGCTGCTGACCAACACCGCGCAGACCGCCGCGACCGAAGAAGAAGCTGAAGAAGCCGCTGAAGCCGCCTTGTCTACTGTGGACAGCGAGTTTGGCCGCACCACCGACCCGGTGCGCATGTACATGCGCGAAATGGGCACCGTCGAGCTGCTGACGCGCGAAGGCGAAATCGAAATTGCCAAGCGCATCGAAGGCGGCTTGCAAGCCATGATGGAGGCCATCAGTGCCTCGCCTGCCACGATTGCCGAAATTCTGAGCATGGGCGAAGAAATTCGCGACGGCAAGGTCGTCATCTCCACCATCGTCGATGGCTTCTCGAACCCCAACGAGGCCGATGACTATGTGGCCGAAGAAGACTTTGACGAGTTTGATGAAGCCGATGACGATGACGGCAAAGGCGGCTCTAAAGCGTTGACCAAAAAGCTCGAAGAGCTGAAGAAGCAAGCACTAGAACGCTTTGACAAACTGCGTGAACTGTACGACCAAATCCACGCCATTTACGACAAAGAAGGTTATGGCACTCCGGCCTACATGAAAGTGCAAGAAGCGCTGTCCGCCGAGTTGATGAGTATCCGCTTTACCGCCAAAACCATCGAAAAGCTGTGCGACATGGTGCGTGCCCAAGTGGATGATGTGCGTAAGAAAGAGCGTGAACTGCGCCGCATCATTGTCGATAAGTGCCGTATGCCGCAAGAAACCTTTATCAAAGAGTTTCCGGCCAATTTGCTCAATTTGCAATGGGTGGAAAAACAAGCAGCTGCTGGCAAGCCTTGGAGCGCCACCATGGCGCGCAATATTCCGCCCATTCAAGATTTGCAACAAAAGCTGATCAACTTGCAGACCCGTGTAGTGGTGCCGCTGTCGGAGCTCAAAAGCATCAACAAGCGCATGAACGAGGGTGAAGCCACCTCGCGCAACGCCAAGCGCGAAATGATCGAGGCCAACCTGCGTTTGGTGATTTCGATTGCCAAGAAGTACACCAACCGCGGCCTCCAATTCTTGGATCTGATTCAAGAGGGCAATATTGGCCTGATGAAGGCGGTGGATAAATTTGAATACCGCCGGGGCTACAAATTCTCGACCTATGCCACTTGGTGGATCCGCCAAGCCATCACAAGGAGCATTGCCGATCAAGCGCGCACCATCCGTATTCCGGTGCACATGATCGAGACCATCAATAAGATGAACCGTATTTCACGCCAGCACCTGCAAGAATTTGGCTTTGAGCCCGATGCCAGTGTGTTGGCTGAAAAAATGGAGATTCCAGAAGACAAAATCCGCAAAATTATGAAGATCGCTAAAGAGCCGATCTCTATGGAAACGCCGATTGGGGACGATGACGATAGCCACTTGGGTGATTTTATCGAGGACGGTGCCAATACCGCCCCGATCGATGCCGCCATGCAGGCCGGTTTGCGCGATGTCGTCAAGGATATTCTGGATGGTCTGACCCCGCGCGAAGCCAAGGTACTGCGTATGCGTTTTGGCATTGAAATGTCCACCGACCACACCTTGGAGGAGGTGGGCAAGCAGTTTGATGTCACGCGCGAGCGCATTCGGCAAATAGAAGCCAAGGCGCTGCGCAAACTCAAGCACCCCAGCCGTTCGGACAAACTGCGTAGTTTTATTGATTCGCTGTAAACTTTAACCGGCACATCTGGTTGTGTTGTAAGCCCATCTCCAGTTGCTTGGAGGTGGGCTTTTTTACACAGCATCCACAGATTCCAGCATTCCTATGGGTTGTAAAATGAAAAAAATCGCATTAATTTTGTCCCTTCTGGTCGGGGCCAGTGCCTTTGCCCAGCCCAAAGGAAAATTCGCTCAATCGCCTACGGATTTTATTCCGCCCCAATATGTGGTACTCGAAAAGGTTCAAGGCGATTTGAATAAAGATGGTCAACCAGATGATGTTTTTCTGGTTAAAGGAACAGATAAAAGCAATTTTGTCCAAGACCCGTACCGGGGCAAGTTAGATCGCAACCGCCGAGGTATCGTGATTGTATTCAGCCATCCAGAGGGATATGAGCTGGTGCTGGCAAATTACCGTTGTTTCTCTTCTGAAAATGAAGATGGTGGTGTTTATTTTGCGCCAGAGCTGGATGTGTCTGTGGTCAAAGAAACCATTCGGGTTCATTATGCCCACGGCAGGTATGGTGATTGGAGTTATAAATTTCGCTACCAAAATGCTGATTTTGAGCTGATTGGCTACGATAGCAGTCAGAATCGAGGCCCCGTGGTGGAGCGAGAAACCAGTATCAATCTTTCGACGAGAAAGATACGGACGCGCGTCAATGTCGACCCCTTCGCTGAAGGTGGACAAGAGAAATTCAAAGAAACTTGGACGAAATTTACTTTATCAAAGCCGATAAAACTGAGGGAAATTTCCGATTTTGATGGTTTTGATGTTCAGAGTCTTCTGGGTCTGCGTGAGTAAAAACTAGCCTAGTTTCGCGCTTGCACACATATTATCTGATTTTCAATTTCTTTTATGCTATGCGTACTTCTGTCATTTGTTCTTTGATAATGCCGCTGTTGCTCTCGGCCTGTTCTTCAGAGCAACTTTATGCCACTGGCCGGAATGCGCAGCGGCTAGAGTGTATGAAGCAAGCAGATAGCATTTTACGTGATAGGTGCATGAAGGATGCGGGCATGTCCCACCACACTTATCAGAAAGAGGCCGAGGCAGCGCGCAAATAATCGGTTGATTTCAATTGTTTGGTAAACATATAACATCCAATCCAAAGATGCCACTGACCCATCGTCCAGTCACCGAAGAAGATATTGCATTGATTTGCAGCTTTCCGCAAAGCGAAGCGGAGTTGTTTTTTCTGTATCCCAAGGCCAGTTTCCCACTGATGGCATCGGCCTTGCGCGATGCCATTGCACAGCGTTCGGATGCAATGGTGGTCGTGCTGGATGGTCAAGTGGTGGCGTTTGCCAACTTTTATCGGGCAGAGCCGGGTGGCTGTTGTTCGATTGGCAACGTGGTCGTCTCTCCTGCCGTTAGAGGGTGTGGTGTCGGCAGCTACCTTATCCAAACTATGGCGGCTTTGGCTTTCGCCAAATACCAGGCCACAGAGGTCAGGGTGTCGTGCTTCCATCAGAACTTGGCGGGTTTGCTGCTCTACCCCAAATTGGGATTTGAGCCGTATGCCGTGGAAGAGAGGCGCGATCCACAAGGCCATCGGGTGGCGTTGATCCATATGCGGTTGCCCCGAAGCACCACCTAACCGCGCCCTGCATTGGTGCAGCATTTGGCCTCCAGTCTGCTGCTTCGGGCTTGCTGCGCTAGCTTGCGTAAACTTGCGTCTTTGGGCAGTGCCGTGGGTGGTGCTGCCGTATGGCTTCGTTTGCCCTTGCTCATGTTGGAGAAGACAACGCATGACAGTCAATATCGTCATTCTGGACGACTACCAAGATGCCGTGCGTAAGCTGCACTGCACTTCCCGCTTAGATGCTTACAACGTCAAGATTTATACCAACACCGTCAAAGGCTTGGGGCAGCTGTCGGTGCGCTTGAAAGATGCCGACATCATTGTGTTGCTGCGTGATCGTACCCCTATCAGCCGCCAGTTGGTAGAAAAGTTACCCCGCCTGCGGCTGATTGCCCAAGCGGGTGGGCGGGTGGGGAGCCATATCGATGTGCTGGCTTGTACCGAACGCGGCGTGGCGGTCGCTGAGGGTGTGGCCTCCCCGGTGGCTCCGGCAGAATTGACTTGGGCCCTGTTGATGGCAGCGATGCGCCGCTTACCGCAGTATGTGTCCAACCTCAAGCATGGGGCGTGGCAGCAATCGGGCCTGAAGGCGGGCTCCATGCCGGCCAATTTTGGTCTGGGGGCAGTGTTGCGTGGCAAAACACTGGGTATTTGGGGCTATGGTGCCGTGGGGCAATTGGTGGCCGGTTATGGCCGTGCCTTTGGCATGCAGGTGTGTGTTTGGGGGCGCGAAGCCTCGTTGGCCCGGGCGCGGCAAGATGGTTTTGCGGTTGCCAATAGCCGTGAGGCATTTTTTGCCGAATGCGATGTGCTGTCACTGCACCTGCAACTGACCCCAGAAACCCAAGCCAGTATCACGTTGGATGATTTGTCCAGCATGAAGCCGACGGCATTGCTGGTCAACACCTCGCGCGCCGAGTTGATCGCCCCGGATGCCTTGATTGCGGCACTGAACCGAGGCCGCCCTGGCATGGCAGCGATTGATGTGTTTGAGAGTGAACCGATTTTGCAAGGCCATGCCCTGCTGCGGCTGGAAAACTGTGTTTGCACGCCGCACATCGGCTATGTAGAGCAAGACAGTTACGAGCAATCTTTTGGCGCTGCGTTTGACAATGTGTTGCGCTACCTGCAGGGCACGCCCACTAACATTGTCAATCCAGGGGCTTTGCAAATGCGCCGCTGAGCGGTGGCGGCAGGTCTTGTCGGCCTGGCGTGCGGGCATTGATCCATTCTTGTGCCACGGCTTCGCCCACTGTTTGCTGCACCAAGCTACGCACTTCGCTGCGCAAGCGCGGCAGGAGCAAGGCGGATTGTTCTTGCACGATGTGGTCAATCGCCTGTTGTAGCCGGTGCTCTAAGTTGTGTTCTAGTCGTTGGAGTAGGCGCTGTACCAGTTGGGCTTCTTGTTCTGCCGATAGGGTGCCGGGCAAGGCCGAGGCTGGTGCGGGTGCAGAACCCGAAGCGGACGCGATGGGCGAGCGTGTAGGGGGGCTGCTACTGTCTAAGGCGGCATCGATGCTATCGGCCAATGTGGGAATGTCCAGCATCCACGGCGCGGGGCTGGCCGGTGCTGGGCTGGGCACTGGGGCGATGACCGGCGCAACGGGAGGGCTGGCGCTGGGCGGTGGCAGCGGTACGACTTCGGTCAGGGTGGGAATAAAGCGCGGGGGGGCCTTGGGGTGTCGGCTCATCAATCATTTCCTTGGGCGGCCAAGTCGTGGCGCACGATGCTGTGCCCCTGCTGCTGGTAGCTGCGCCAGCGCGCACGGGCCAGTTGGCGGTCGTGCTCATCGGTGCTGACCACCTCGATCAAGCGTTCAAATTGCTCAAAGCCTGCCGGTAGGCTATCGCCCACATGCAACAGCACTTGCCGGTGTGTCGGGGTCTGACGTGCGTCGGGCGTGAGCAGTATGGGCGAGGCCTGTAGCAGCTCTGGGCTGGCGCTGGCACTGCAATGGGCAATAAAGTCTTGCGGTGTCAGGTTCCAGAGCATCTCATCCAGCACCGCCAAGGTGGCGGCTGGGCCGGTGATGACCAAGCGCTGCCCTTGACGCTGCGCCTTGCGCGCTACCCGGCAGGCATAGTGCAGCTTGTCGGGTGCATTGAAGTGGAAGGCAATTTGCGTCATGGCAGCGCTGGCACTTATGCCTTGGTGGCGTGGTGGTTGGCTTTGGCGCGCGGGGCACGGGCCGGTTTGGCGGCTTTGGCTGGAGCCGCTGGGGCGGTTTCAGTGGCGGGGGCTGGGTTGCTGGCTTGCAGCAGGTATTGCACCAGCAAGGCGACTGGGCGGCCGGTGGCCCCTTTGGCTGCACCGCCCTTCCAAGCCGTGCCTGCGATGTCCAAATGCGCCCACGGGGTATCACCGACAAATTTTTGCAAGAACTTGGCGGCGGTGATGGAGCCACCGGGGCGACCCCCCACATTGGCCATATCGGCAAAATTGGACTTGAGGCCGTCGGCGTACTCTTCGTCCAAGGGCAAGCGCCAGCAGGGGTCTTGGGCCGCCTCACCTGCAGTTTGCAGGGCTTGGGCCAAGGCATCGTCACTGGCAAACAGACCACTGCGCACACCACCCAAGGCAATCACGCAAGCCCCCGTCAACGTGGCAATGTCGATGATGGCGCTGGGTTTGAAGCGAGCGGCGTAGGTCAGGGCATCGCACAAAATCAGGCGACCTTCGGCATCGGTGTTCAAAATTTCGATGGTTTGGCCGCTCATGCTGGTAACCACATCACCGGGCTTGATGGCGCGGCCGCTGGGCAGGTTCTCGCAGGCCGGAATCAGGCCCACCACGTTGATTTCGGGTTGCAGCTCGGCCAAGGCCCGGAACACCCCCAGCACGCTGGCAGCACCGCACATATCAAACTTCATCTCATCCATCTCGGCACCGGGTTTGAGTGAGATGCCGCCGCTATCGAAGGTGATGCCTTTGCCCACCAACACCACGGGGGCTTGGGTTTTGGCGGCTCCGTGGTAGCGCAGTTCGATAAAGCGCAGTTCTTCGGCGGTACCTTGGGCCACGGCCATAAAGGCACCCATGTTCAGTTTGGCCACTTCAGCTGGGCCTAGCACCTTGCAATCGATATTCGGCTGCTTGGCCAAGTCTTTGGCCGCATGGGCCAGCAGGGTGGGGGTGGCGTGGTTGCCGGGGCGGTTGCCCCATTCACGTGCCAGCTCGACCCCAGTAGCCACAGCGATACCCTGTTGGAAGGCATCGGCCACCTGAGCCGGATCGGGCACCCCCACCAGCACCCGTTGCAAGCTGCGCGCTTCGGCCTTGGGTTTGGTGGTGGTGTAGACGTAGCTGGCTTGCGCCAGGGCGACCACGGCAGCGGCCACAGCGGCGGGTGTAGGGGCGGTAGCAAAGCAGAGCAAGGCCCGTTTGGGCTGACCGGCGCTGAGGGCACCAGCCAAGGCTTGCACTCCTTGGCGCACCCCTGCGGGCTGGCCGTTGCCAATGCCTGCCAGCACCACGCGCCGGGCCGCTACGGTGGGCACTTGGTAGCAAGGCAAAGTTTTGCCCGCTTTGGTTTGTAAATCACCCACCTTGATGGCACCCGCGACCAAGGTGGAGAGGGCATCGCTGCTGGGGGTAAAACCATCCGCTACCAGTACGATCAGCAAATCGCTTTTTTCGCTGGCTGCAGTAGAGAGTGTCAGGGTTTTTAAGTCAAAGTTCATAATCCACCTTTTCGTTTGAAGCAATGTTATTCGATTCATCCATCCGCAAAGAGCTGGCACGCAGCTTTGGTGCCACCTTGGTGGTGCTGGTCACGGTGGTGATGACCATGATGCTGATCCGTACCTTGGGTCAGGCAGCACGCGGCAATGTCAGTCCTTCGGATGTGATGCTGGTCATGGGCTTTACCGTGCTGGGGCAGTTGCCCACGCTGCTGAGTTTGTGTTTATTTGTTGCCATCGTCAGCACCCTGTCGCGCATGTACCGCGACAGTGAGATGGTGATTTGGTTTGCCAGTGGACGTGGCTTGTTCAGTTTTCTGGGGCCGCTGTTGCGTTTTGCTTGGCCGGTGCTGTTGGCGATAGCCTTGCTGGCGCTGGGGGTTTGGCCGTGGGCCAATCAGCAAATCCAAACGCTCAAGTTTCAGTATGAACAGCGCAGCGACATTGACCGCATTGAGCCGGGCGAGTTCCAAGAGTCGGCCAATGGCCGCCGCGTCTTTTTTATTGACCGCGACAGCACAGCCGGCGCTGTCGCCAGCAAGGTGTTTATTGCCACCACCGATGCCAAGGGCGAGTCAATTACCTCGGCCCAAAGTGCCAAGGTGGAGGTGCGCGACGGCCAACGGCTGGTGATTTTGAACCACGGCCAGCGTGTCGAAACCCTGACCCAGCAGCCTAGTACCAAGGTGAGCGAGTTTGTCGAATATGGCACGCATATTGGTTCAGCCCGCGTCGATAGCCCCGAAAACGAACCCATCAAAACCCGCAGCACGGCCCAATTGTTAGCCCAACCTACGCCAGTGCATCTGGCGGAGTTGGGCTGGCGTATCGGGCTGGCCTTGGCCGGTTTTAATTTTGTCTTGTTGGCCTTGGCCTTGGCCAGCGTGAACCCACGCGCCAGCCGTAGTGGCAATCTGTTGTTGGCGCTTTTTACTTTTATGGTGTATTACAACCTGCTCAATTTGGGGCAGAGTTGGGTCGGAACCGGGCGCTTGTCGGTGCTGCATTTTCTGTTGTTGCTGCACGGCAGCACGATGGCACTGGCTGGGCTGTGGTTGACCCTACGCCACCACCATTGGAGTCCGCGCCAGTGGTGGTACCGTCGTCGGAGCGCTGCATGAAAACCATTCGCCGTTTGATTTACCGCGAAGTGCTGGCGGCAGTGGCTTTTGTCACACTGGGCTTTTTGGCGCTGTTTTTCTTTTTCGATTTGGTCGATGAACTGCGTTGGGTCGGGCGCAGCCCCGGCTACCAGCTCAACCATGCTTTGTTGTACGTGGCGTTGGCCCTGCCCAACCACCTGTACGAACTGTTGCCGATCACGGTGCTGATTGGCACCATCTTTGTGATGGCGCGGCTGGCGCAAAGCTCCGAATTCACCATCATGCGTACCAGCGGCTTGGGGCCGTGGCGCGCCCTGCGTACCCTGTTGGCTTTGGGGGGCTTGTTTGTCTTGCTGACCTTTGCGGTGGGGGATTATGTGGCCCCACTGGCCGACCGGGCGGCGCAGTTGGTCAAGGCACGGTACCGGGGTGTGATTAGCACCGGGGCGACGGGTGCTTGGTTGCGCGAAACCCAAGGCGAGACTTCTTTTGTGGTGAATGTCCGGGCCATTGGCTCAGAAGGGCAGATGTTGGATTTGCGCTTGTTTGCCTTTGATCCCCAAGGACGCATGGTGGCGCGCACCCACGTCGCGCACGCCCAGTTTGCGCCAGAAGGGGGCTGGTTGTTGCAGCAAATAGACCACACTGGCTACCACTGGACAGCCCCCAACGCTCCAGCGCGCATAGAACATTTGCAATGGCCGCAATGGCACTGGAAAACCCAAATCAGTGCCGATATGGTAGCGGCAGCAGTACTCAAGCCCGACCGCATGGCGACGATTGATTTGTTTCAGTACATCCGCCATTTAGAGGCCAACGGCCAAGCGGCGCAGCGCTACGAAATCGAGTTTTGGCGCAAGGTGTTTTACCCTTTGAGCTGCTTGGTCATGGTGGTGTTGGCACTGCCGTTTGCCTACCTGCATTTCCGCTCGGGCGGCATTGCCAGCTATGTGTTTGGCGGTGTCATGGCGGGGATTAGCTTTTTCTTGCTGAACAATGTGTTTGGCTTTGTCGGTAGTTTGCAGCAGTGGGCACCATGGGTAGCGGCGGCTATTCCGGGCTTGCTGTATTCCTTGCTGTCGTTGGCGGCTTTTGCTTGGTTGGTGTTGCGCCGTTGAGTGTGCGGCGCACTTCTTGTGCTTGGTGTTTATGGCTACTTGGACCCACGGTGTCATTTTGTTTGCCCACGGCTCGCGCGATCCGTTGTGGCGTTTGCCGATTGAGGCGGTGCGCGCCCATATGGCGGCTACCCAGCCGCAGGTGTTGGCTTGTTGTGCCTATTTGGAGTGTTGTCAGCCCGATTTGGCGCAAGCGGTGCAGCAGTTGAACGCACAGGGTGTGCGTGCGATCACGGTGGTGCCCATGTTTTTGGGCACCGGCAAACATGCCCGCGAAGACCTGCCGCAATTGGTAGCGGCTTTGCGTGCTGCCCACCCCGATATCACCCTGACAGTGCAGCCCGCCATCGGCGAGCAGCCGCGCTTGACGGCGTTGATGGCCGAGATCGCGGCCACGCCGCCGCTATAACCTTGGTTCGATCTTTAATAGATCGATAGACCATAATGATGCAATTCTTTATAAGAAACAGAGTATGAATTTGCATCAATTCCGCTTCGTGCAAGAAGCTGCGCGCCGCAACCTGAATCTGACGGAAGCTGCTAAGGCATTGCATACCTCGCAGCCTGGGGTATCTAAAGCCATTATTGAGCTGGAAGAAGAACTGGGGGTAGAGATTTTTGCCCGCCACGGCAAGCGCCTCAAGCGCATCACCGAGCCGGGCCAGCATGTGCTGCGCAGTATTGAGCTCATCATGGGCGAAGTGAGCAACCTGAAACGCATTGGCGAGCAATTCAGTGCCCAAGACAACGGCACGCTCAGCATTGCCACCACGCACACCCAAGCGCGTTATGTGCTGCCACTGCCCGTGGCGCGTTTGCGCGAGGCTTATCCCAAGGTCAACGTCAGTCTGCACCAAACCACCCCCGACCAAGTGGCGCGCATGGTGATTGACGAGGTGGCCGAGATTGGCATGGCGACGGAGTCGTTGGCCGATTACCCCGAGCTGGTCACGCTGCCCTGCTACGAATGGCAGCATGTGCTGGTGCTGCCACCGGGCCATGCCTTGGCGCAAAAAGAACGCATCGCCATTGAAGACATTGCCCACGAGCCCTTGATTACCTACCACCCGTCCTTTACGGGGCGGGGCAAGATCGATGCCGCCTTTGCAGCGCGGCGTTTGCAACCACGCATCGCTTTAGAGGCGATTGACTCGGACGTGATCAAAACCTATGTGCGGTTGGGCTTGGGTATTGGCATTGTGGCCGAGATGGCGATGCGCGACGACCCGGTGGGTGATTTGCTGGTGCGTCCGGTCGGGCACCTGTTCGGCCAGAGCGTGGCGCGGGTGGCGTTCAAGCGTGGCGCTTATTTACGCAACTTTGTGTACAAGTTTGCTGAGCTGATCAGCGACCGCCTCAGCCGCGACTTGGTAGCCCGTGCCATGACCGGGCATGTGAACGATTATGAATTGTGAGCCAGAACGCCGCATGAGCGCCGCTGCCAACACCCCAGCCCTCACCAGCCGTCTGCCCGAAGTAGGCACCACCATTTTTACCGTCATGTCGGCCTTGGCTGCCGAGCATGGGGCGGTGAACTTGGGGCAGGGCTTCCCCGATTTTGATTGCGACCCGGTTTTGCGCGATGCCGTCAACCAAGCGATGCAGGCGGGACAGAACCAATACGCCCCCATGGCCGGTGTGCCGGTGCTGCGCCAAGCCGTGGCTGCCAAAATCGCCGCCTTGCATGGGCGCAATTACCACCCCGAGACGGAAATCACCATCACGGCAGGGGCCACGCAAGCCATCTTGACCGCCATTTTGGCGCTGGTGCATCCGGGCGACGAAGTCATCGTGCTCGACCCCTGTTATGACAGCTATGTGCCCAATATCGTGCTGGCGGGTGGCGTGGCGGTGCGTGTACCGTTAAAGCCGGGCAGTTTTCGGCCTGATTTTGACCGCATCAGCGCGGCCATCACGCCGCGCACCCGTGCGCTCATCATCAACAGCCCGCACAATCCCAGTGCCACGGTGTGGAGCGCATCAGACATGCTGCAGTTGCAAGAGCTGCTGGCCCCGACCAATGTGCTGCTCATCAGTGACGAGGTGTATGAACACATGGTGTTTGATGGAGCTGGGCATGAAAGCGTGGCCCGTTTTGCTGGCTTGGCCGCCCGTGCGGTGGTGGTTTCGAGCTTTGGCAAGACCTTCCACGTCACGGGCTGGAAAGTGGGTACCGTGGCCGCCCCGGCTGCCTTGATGGCCGAGTTTCGCAAGGTACACCAATTCAATGTGTTTAGCGTGAATACGCCGATGCAATATGGCCTAGCGGCCTATCTGGCCGACGCTGCGCCGTATCTGCAATTGCCTGCTTTTTACCAAGCCAAGCGTGATCTGTTCCGCCAAGGTTTGCAAGGCTCGCGCTTGCGCCTGTTGCCCAGCGAGGGCAGTTATTTTCAGTGTGTCGACATTTCTGCCGCCAGCGACCTGAACGAGGCGGATTTTTGCCAATGGTTGGTGCGTGAAGTGGGCGTGGCAGCGATTCCGTTGTCGGCCTTTTATGGCAATGGGTTTGACCAGCGGGTAGTGCGTTTTTGTTTTGCCAAGCGAGATGAGACGCTGCGGGCTGCGTTAGAGCGGTTGCGGCGCTTGTAAAACATCACCAACGCATCGGGTGGTGCGTTTTAGCCCAACCCCTCCAGCACGCTGCCAATGCCTTGGCCCACGGCAGACAGCACGTCCCCTGCGGTAGAGACCACCGTTTCGCCCACGTCGGAAATGCAGTCTAAAACATCCACCACCAACTCTAAGCTGTCGCTGACGTTATCGACAGTCTGGTTGCTGGATGGTTTTTCTTGCTCGGGTGCTGGGGTGGCCAGAAGCTCTAGCTCGGTGTTGGTGGTGCTGGCTGGCACAGAAGGGGGCAAGGGTGGATGGGGCATAGAACGTTCCTCCGAAAAAGCGGTGGCCGTACACAGTGGCGTAGGGTTGAATGCACAGGCTATGGGGTGGCGCTCAAGCCCATACTGCGTTGGGCGGCATACAGCCCGACACGCACCATGGTGCGGTGGTTCAGCTCTATGGTGACGGCGGCGCGTGGTAGCGAAGACTGGATATGCGGCTTGCTGTCGGATGTTTGGTGTAGCCGTGCGGGGCTGTACGGTTTGCCCTCGCGGTCGGCCAAGCTGGCAACCAAGGGCAGATTGGCTTTGTCGCTGCGGCGCAGCACAATCGCAATGTCGCCATTGTCTAGGCGCACAAAGGTGCCCGGCGGGCACAGTCCAATCGTGCGTACCAACAGGTAGCCCACTTCGTCGCGCTGGTCAATGCCGGGGCCCACCAAGGCGCGCACCGAGTCGGTGGTGCTGCGCCCAGGGCGGCTGTGGCGCGGGCTGATCATGGCGGCGTAGCGGTCGATGGTATTCAGAATGCGGGTGAGCCGGTCTACATCTTCCAAGCTGGCCAGCGGTGTGCGTTGCGGCAGGTTGACGTGGTGTTGGCCTACCACGTCCAGCCACAGGTGGTCGGTGATGTACAGCTGCTCCAACATGGCCTGCCCTGCTTCGGGGTGTTTGCGAATGGCTTCTTGCTGGGCCGCATTGGGGCGTTCGTGTTGGTTGGCCAGCTGGTCTTGCAGGGCCGTCATGCCAATGTTCATGGTCAGGGCGGCGCGCACCAAGGCATTGCGTTCGCGCTGCGACAAGGCCAACTCTCCGGCCATGATGTGGCACAAAGTGGCGCACACCAGTGCGTGTGAGGTGCTATAGCCCACGGTGGAAGTCGAGGCCAACTGGAACATCAGGTACAGCGCGGCATCAATATCGTGTGCCACCAAGTCTTGTAGCCAACGGTCGCATTGGCGTATCTTGGCAGCAAAATCCCGCGCTTGCAGGGGATGCGCTAACAGCACCGACAGAGCGGACTCAAGGTCGGCCCACAGGCCCAGCAAATCTTCGTATTCTTCGTCTTGGGCTGGACGAGATTGCGCGGCTCTGGAATTCATGCGGCTAGGCGCTCAGCGGCGCTTCTCTAGCACCATCTGGTCTGGGGTGCGGGTCATCTGAAAATAATTGAGAAAATTGTTGCCTAACAACACATGCGGCATCGGTTGGGGGGTAATCACGGCTTCTAGGCCCGTGATTTGCACTTCCCCCAAGCGCACGCTGTCTAGGCGCAAGCGCCAGCCTTGGGTCACGCCATTGGCAGTGTTCATGCGGACGGGCTGGCCGCTGCGGTAGTCCAGCCCTAAGCGTTGGGCTTGGGCCTGCCCGATGGCGATGGTCGAAGCGCCAGTATCGACCATGAACGACATCGGCTGGCCGTTGATTTGCCCTTGCTGCACAAAATGCCCGCGCGGATCGGCTATCAGCACCAGACGCTGGCCGCTGCTACTGCTGCCGCGCACACTGACGGGGGCTTGGCCCAGCTGCAGGGTACTGCGCTGGCCTTGTACCTCGACCACGGCTTGGTCTTGGCTGACCGAGAGCACGCGCACCCCTTGGTGCGTTTCGCCCACGGCCACGGCACGCGGCGCGTGCTGCCCCACCACCAGCAGCGCCTTGCCACCCAGCACACCGCTCAGGGCCACGCTCTGGGCGCTGGCGCAGGAGGCAGTCAGCACCAGCAGGGTGGCAGCAAGCAGGGCGGTGGCAGGGTAGGGCATGGCAGCAAACACCAAAAAGATGCGGCTTAATCGCGGAAGTTGTTGAACGACAAGGGCATATCGGCAATATCTTTGCGAATCAAAGCCATCGCGGCTTGCAAATCGTCGCGCTTGGCCCCGGTGACGCGCACTTTTTCGTCTTGGATGGCCGCTTGCAGCTTGAGCTTGCTGTCTTTGATGAGCTTTTGGATTTTTTTGGCCAGTTCGCTCTCGATGCCGTTGCGCACTTTGATGACTTGCTTGACCTTGTCACCGCCGATTTTTTGTGGCTTGCCAATGTCCAAAAAGCGCACATCCACATTGCGTTTGGTCAGCTTGTTGCGCAGCAGGTCTTCAACTTGTTGCAATTGAAACTCGGCATCGCCGAACAGGGTGATTTCTTTGTCTTTGAGCTCAATCGCGGCAGAGGTGCCCTTGAAGTCAAAGCGGGTGCCAATTTCTTTGGCCGCGTTGTCCACGGCGTTTTTTACTTCGACAAAATCGGCTTCACAAACGGTATCAAAGGAGGGCATGGTCAGGTTCTTTCCAAAAACAGCTGCCGCACAGGGGTGCAAGGCCCGATCAGGCCAGTGCGACAATCCGGGCGATGTTAGTCGAGAAAAACGTTTCCTTACAGCCTTGCAACACCTTTGGCATCTTGGCCCGTGCCCAAACCCTGCTGCGCGTGCGCAGCGTGGATGATTTGCAGGCCCTGCGTACCCACCCCTTGCTCGGGCGACAACCGTGGCTGGCGCTGGGCGGCGGCAGCAATATCGTCTTTACCGGTGATGTGGAGCCGGTGGTGCTGAAAATGGAAATCCGGGGCCGACGCTTGTGGCAAGAGACGGAGCGTGCTTGGATTGTAGAAGCCGGTGCGGGCGAGTCTTGGCACGATCTGGTGGCGTGGACTTTGGCCCAAGGCTGGCCGGGGTTGGAGAACATGGCCTTGATTCCGGGTACCGTGGGTGCAGCACCAGTGCAAAACATCGGTGCCTATGGTGTGGAGCTGCAAGACCGTTTTGAGTCGCTGGAGGCTTTTGATATGCTGACCGGCCAAACCTTTACCTTGGATGCCGCGCAGTGTGCCTTTGGCTACCGCGATTCGGTGTTCAAACACCTCCCTGCCCACGGCACCAGCACCGACGGCTTGCCGCGTGGCATGGGGTTGGCTGGGCGGGCCATCATTACGCGGGTGCGTTTGCGTCTACCCAAACCTTGGAAGCCCGAATTGGGCTATTTAGAGCTGCAACGGCGTGCCGCCGAGGCCGAGGTTGCGCCGACACCACAGCAAATTTTTGACTGGGTGTGTGAGATTCGGCGTGCCAAATTGCCCGACCCAGCCCTGATTGGTAATGCAGGCAGTTTTTTCAAAAACCCGACCGTCACGCCTGAGCAATGCCAAGACATCATCGCCCGCGACCCCAAAATTGTGCATTACCCGATGCCCGATGGCAGCATCAAACTGGCTGCTGGTTGGATGATCGATGCCTGTGGCTGGAAGGGCAAGACCGTGGGCAAGGCCGGGGTGTATGAAAAACAGGCGCTGGTGTTGGTGAATCGGGGCCAAGGCGAGCACAGCGTGACCGGCGGCGAGGTCATGACGCTGGCTAAAGCGATTCAAACCAGCGTGTATGAGCGCTTTGGCATTCGCCTAGAGCCAGAACCCTTGGTGGTGTAAAAAATTCAGTCGGGTGGGGTGTTGTCCAGCAGGTAGCGTTTGACCAAATCAAAAAAGCTGTCGTAAAAGCTATCGGCAGCAATGGTTTGGCTTCCTACCTTGACCAGCGATTCACCCCCCGAGGTAAACGGCAACGAGACTGAACCGACCCCGCCCACTCCCAAGCTGGCCGAGTTGTTGATTTTTTTCAGGGTGTAGCTGTCTTGCACCGCCGTGACAAAGCCCAAGCTGACGTTGCCAGCACTGCCTTCGGGCACGCACACCACCCGAATCAACATTTGCAAATGGGTGTCACCGTTGGGCTGAAAATTCTTTTTGCCTTCAATCAGCTCGGGGTTGCTGGTTTCGATGATGTAGCCTTGGCTGAGCAGGGCGCGCCGCGCGGCCTCGCAGGTCTGCGTGGAGGTGGCATCAAACAAGCGTGAATAGGTGCTGACGGAAGCGAAACTCTCTTGCGGCCCCAGCACCTTGGTGCGCGGGCCACTGCAGGCGGTGAGCAATAACGCACTGCATAAACTGGTCACCGCAACAGAGAAAGAAATTTTCAGCGCACGCATGGGCATACTCTACACAAATCGTGGTTGGTGTGCGGGCTGTTGGCGGAAATTCAATCGGGCAGCACTGCGCTCCAGCGGTCGCCCCAGTCGTGCAGTTGTTGCAAATCGCGCCGGTTGCGTTTGGTCGGGCGGCCTTCGTGCAGGCTACTGGCCGGCTCGGGGGCCAAACGGCGTTGTTCGGCTGCCAGTTCGCGCGCTGCGATGCTGTCGGCGGTTTCTTGGTACAACTGCTGCGCTACTGGGGCCGGGCCACGGGTGTGGCTGATGCCCAACACTTGCACCGTGCGTGGTATCTGCCCCTGGCGCAGGGCTACCAAGTCGCCGGGGCGTACCTCGCGCGAGGCTTTGACCACCTGACCATTCACACTGACGCGGCCTTTGCTGATTTCGTCTGCAGCCAAGCTGCGCGTTTTGAAAAAGCGCGCGCACCACAACCATTTGTCGATGCGCAGGCTACCGCTAGGCGTGTTCATAGGCTCGTAAAACCTTTCCAGAACATATACAGCGCCAGCAGCAGCAAAATGCTGGCAAAAATGCGCTTGAGCGGCGCAACCGGCAGGCTGTGGGCCGCGCGTGCGCCCAACGGGGCCGTGAACACACTGCAACTGGCGCAAATGGCCAAGCCCGGCAGCCAGACATAGCCCAAAGCATACGCTGGCAAACCTGCTACCGACCAGCCGCCCAAGATATAACCGGCCACATTGAACACCGCGATGGGAAAGCCCAAAGCCGCGCTGGTGGCCACGGCATTGTGGATGGGCACGTTGCACCATGTCATAAAGGGCACGCTGATAAAGCCCCCTCCAGCCCCGACCAAACCGGCCAAAAAGCCGATGCCGCTGCCTGCAGCCACTTGCCCTGCTGTGCCGGGCATTTGCCGTGATGGGGTGGGCTTGCGGTTGCTGAACATTTGCAAAGCCGAAAAGCCGGCAAACACCCCAAAGAACAAGGCCAAGAACGAGCCTTTGAGCAAGGCAAACACCCCCAAACTCGCTGCCATACCCCCCAAGGCAATGCCGGGGGCCAAACGCTGTACCAAATCCCACCGCACTGCGCCGCGCCGATGGTGGGCACGCACGCTAGAAATGGAGGTGAACAAAATCGTGCCCATCGCGGTGGCAATCGCCATCTTGACGGCCAAATCGGGCGAAATAGCACGCTGGGTGAGGAAGTAGGTAAAAAATGGCACCAGCATCATGCCGCCACCAATGCCCAATAAACCGGCCAAAAAGCCACTACACAGGCCCAAGAGGGCCAACTCAACGATCAGCAGGGGGTCTAACATAAGCAGGGGGAGAAGCTGGCACGGCTTGGCGCAGCGCCGAGGGCCGGTCAGTGGCCAAGGGAGAAGAGGGTGTCTGCAAGTGCCACCGAACCGGCATCCTGAACCGGGGGTTCAGGGGGGCAAGGGCAGCCAGGCATTGGGTTCATCTGACGCGAGACGATCACGCTTGCCAGGCAATGTACCAAGCCCAGGCTCAATGAGCATTGGTTCAAGGAAATATAAAGCCCGGCAGCACCGCAGACGGGAGCCATTGTAGCTTTGTCCTCCACACCTTGCACCGCGCTGCACCAATCGGCGGCTTAGGTGGCTGGTTGAGGCTGCGCTGGTGCTTGCAGTGCGGCATCCAAGCGCTCCAACAAGGCTTGGCATTTGGCTTGCAATTCGGGGCCGGACACTTCTTGCGCTAACAGTTTGGCTTCTTCGGCTTGGGCTAAGGCCTTGGCAGTGGTGGCTTCGGCGCATTGGGCGCGCTCTAGGGCTTCTTTTTGTGCCACCGCCGTTTTGACCATTTCAAAGGCCAAATTGATGGCCGCTTGCACGGCGATTTGTTCGCGGATACGCACTTTGCCACCGTCGCGAATTTGCGTCATGGCCCGATCGACCCGTGCTGCGGCCTCGCGCAGGTAGTCTTCGCCACCTTCTGGGCAGCTCAGCAGCAGGCTTTGCTGCATGATTTGCACCTCGATTTTTTTCATGGTCATAGCGCGCCCCCTTCTTTCTCGGCGGGGCTGATTGGCAGGGTTTCCATCAGGGCATCCATGCGGGAGCGGGCGGTTTGCAGGCGGGCTTTGAGGGTGTCATGCTCGTGCGTGAGGGCACGAATTTGCTCGACCTGCTCTTTGGTGGTGCGTTGGAGTTGGTCGCGCTCTTGCGTCAGCGTCGCCAGTTGCACCGTTTGGCTTTGGGTTTGCTGTTGCAGGGCCTCGCGCTCTTGGGTCAGGGCGTTGATTTGTGCCAACTGCGCTGTGCTGCTTTGTTGCAAAGCTTCGTGGGTTTTCTTCAGGGCCGCGTGTTCTTGTTGCAAAGCTGCCAATTTTTCGGCGTGCGGCGCGGTGTTGCGTTGCAGTTCCTCAAATTGGCGCGTCAGGCTGACCAATTGCTCGGTTTGGGCCGCATGCACTTTTTGCAAGGCATCGCGCTCTTGCTCTAGGTGCAGGGCCTTGGCTTCTTGGCGCAGGCCGTCTTCTTGCAGCGCGGTGTGCGCTTGCACCAGCATGTCATGCTCTTCGAGCAGCCGCACAATTTGCTGTGCTTGCTGTTCGCGAATTTTTTCTAATGCCTGTCTCTCTCGACCCAACTCAGCGAGCTGTTGCGCCTGCTGCTCCTGGGTCTGCTGCGACTGGGCTAGGCGCTGGAGCAGGTGCTCCACACGCGCGGTGATGAGATCAATGGTTTGCAAGGGGGCCATGCCTGCAATTGTAGGGTTGCCAAAGGCCAAAGCACCGTAGAATCGCCGCCGTTGGTGCTCGCAGTGTGGTTCACATGCTGCAGTTCAACGGGAAGCAGGAAACAAAGCCCCAATTTAGGCGGCTACCAAACCTGCGCTGCCCCCGCAACGGTCAGCGGACGAGTCGGTATTGCGACTCTCTCTTCAGCCATACGCCACTGGATGCCTTGAACAAGCACTGGGAAGGCGCTGAAGGGTGTTCCGCCAGCCCGGATACCGGCCAACACCGTGGTTATGCACAGCCTCTGCGCTGTGGTGTAGCTGTATCACCCAATGCTGGCGGGGAGGCTGGCACGGGTTGCTTTTTTCTTTGCTCTCCATGAAGTCTGTTGTTTTTGAAGCCCGCTCTAGCACTTTGCTGGGTTTGCGTCCTGTCGCCATGGCCTGTGGCCTGTTGTTGTTGGCCCTCTCGGCCCAAGCCGAAACGGTCAGCTCTGAGCAGCCTTGGCTGGTGGCTCAAAATTTGCGCGCTCCGTCCTTGTCGGATGTGGTGGTCACTGCTACGCGCACCCCCCAGCCTTTGGCTGATTTGGTGGCCGATGTGTCGATTGTGGATCGCGAGACCATTGAGTCCAGTGGCGCTACTGGCTTGCCAGACGTATTAGCCCGTTTGCCGGGTATCGAAATTGCCCGCAATGGCGGTCTGGGTAGCAGTGCCAGCGTCTTTGTGCGCGGGGCGGAATCACGTTTCATGGCGGTGTATATCGATGGGGTGCGCGTTGACTCCCAATCGACGGGTGGCGCACAATGGGAGCAAATTCCGCTGGCGCAGATTGAGCGTATTGAAGTGTTGCGTGGCCCGGCAGCGGCGGTGTATGGCTCGGATGCGGTTGCGGGCGTGATTCAACTGTTTACCCGCAAAGGGGAGGGGCCAGCCCAAGCAACGGTGGGTGTGGCACTGGGTAGCCACGGCACGCGCAGCATCGAAGCCGGTATCAGCGGTAGCACGGGTGCTGAAGGGGCTTTCGACTACGCTTTGGGGTTGAGCCGCACTCTCAGCGATGGCTTTGACACCAAAAACAGCGGCAGCCACAACCCTGACCGCGATGGTTACCGCAGTACCTCGGGCTATGCGCGCTTGGGTTTGCGCATCAACGCACAACACCGGCTAGAAGGCAACCTGCTGGCCCAGCACATGCAGTCAGGCTACGATGCTTTCAGCTACAACGCCAGCACACCCGCCAACGATCGCAATTTGCACCGCTTACGCAGCGCAGGTTTGAACTGGCAAGCCCAATGGAGCGATGCTTACCGCACGCGCCTGTCCATCACTGAGGCTGTGAGCCGTTACGAAACCACCCCATCGCCCTACCTGACCGAAACCACCCTGCGGGGCTACCTGTGGCAGCACGATTACCAATGGGGCGCGCATCGTTTGACGGCCGCCTTAGAACGCCGCGAAGATCAACTGTACAACCCCGCCCTGGATGCGTGGGGCGTGACGCTCGACCGCCAGCGCAGCCAAGACGGTGTGGCACTGGGTTACAGCTACAGCGCCCACGGCCACACGCTGCAAATCAATGCCCGCCACGACGACGATAGCGAATTTGGCGGCCAAAACACCGGCAGCTTGGCCTATGGTTACGCCATCACCCCCCAATGGCGGGCCACGGCTTCGGTGGGTACGGCGTTTCGCGCGCCCACGCTCTACCATCGCTTTAGTGAATACGGTGTTGCCACATTGCAACCCGAAAAAAGCCGCAATGCCGAAATCGGTCTGCGCTGGGTCGAGAAAAGCAGCACCTTCTCTATCGTGGCTTACCGCAACCGGGTACGTAACCTGATTAGCTTTGCGGGCGCTGGGAGTTGTGCCTCCGATTTTGGTTGTTATGCCAACACCGCCCGGGCGGAATACCAAGGGATGACGCTGGCCGGGTCTTACCGGCTGGCCGGGGTGCAATGGCGTGGTTCGGTCGATTGGCAAACCCCACGCGACCTAGACACCGGCAAGCAATTGGCACGACGTGCCAAACGCCATGCCACCTTGGGGGCCGAAACGGTGCTTTCGGGCTGGAATGTGGGGGCAGAAATGCAAGCCTCGGGGCAGCGCTTTGACAACGCTGCCAATACCAACCGGCTGGGTGGCTACGCCTTGTGGAACCTGTATGCCAACAAGCGCTTGGCCCGCGACTTTACGCTGTTGTCACGTATCGACAATCTGGCCGACAAAGATTACCAGTTGGCGCGCACCTATGCCACGGCTGGGCGCAGCCTGTATCTGGGCCTGAAATGGACACCCCAATGAGCAGTGTCCGTTGCCCGACCTTGCTGATTGCGGCCCCGGCTTCGGGGCAGGGTAAAACCACCGTCACGGCGGCCTTGGCGCGCTGGCACAGCCGCCAAGGGCGCAAGGTGCGCGTGTTCAAGTGTGGCCCCGATTTTCTAGACCCGCATTGGCATGAACTGGCCAGCGCCGCCCCGGTGCATTCTTTGGATGGTTGGATGACCGGCCCCGAGGATGTGGCGGCCCGGCTGCACGCTGCGGCGCAAGAAGCCGATGTGATTTTGATTGAAGGCGTGATGGGCCTGTTCGATGGCAGCCCCAGTGCGGCTGAATTGGCACAGCGCTTCAACATTCCAGTGCTGGCCGTGCTCGATGCCGGGGCCATGTCCACCACCTTTGGGGCTGTGGTTTATGGCTTGGTGCATTACCAACCCGGTTTGCGCTGGGCCGGGGTGTTGGCCAACCGGGTTGCCACGCAACACCACGCCCAACTGTTGCAAGCGGGTTTGCGCGACCCGGCCCTGTGGCAAGGAGCGTTGGCTAAGGTGATCCCGGTGGGAGACACATCGTTGTTGCCTGAGCGCCACTTGGGTTTGGTAGCTGCGCACGAGTTGGGCGATGCGCTGCAACGGCTGGATGCGGTGGCCGATGCACTAGAGCAGACCCCCTTAGGCCAGCGCCGTTGGACGCAATGGCAAGACTGGGCGGTGGATTTTCCTGCGCCACCAGCCCCTCCTGCCGCTGAGGCCATCGGGCCTTGGCTGCAAGGCCGCACCGTGGCCGTGGCGCGGGATGCGGCGTTTAGCTTTATCTACCCGGCCAATCTGGATTGTTTGCAAGCGATGGGGGCCGAGCTGGTGTTTTTCTCGCCACTGGCGGGCGATGGCTTGCCGCCTTGTGATGCCGTCTGGTTGCCCGGTGGTTACCCAGAATTGCACGCACCTGCACTGAGGGCGAATCAGGCGGTGCAAGACGGTTTACGCTCCCATTGGGCAGCGGGCAAGCCGATCTGGGCCGAATGTGGCGGCATGGTCGCGCTGTGTGAAGGCATTACCGGCCACGATGGGCAGTTTGCCCCCTTGTGGGGGCTGTTGCCGGGCCGGGCAGTGCTGCAAAAGCGGCTGGCCGGGCTGGGGATGCAGCAATTAGCCACCGAGACCGGGCTGTTGCGCGGCCACACCTTCCATTATTCGCGGCTAGAAAGTACGGTGCCTGTATTGGCGCGCAGTAGCCGTCCCGGCCAAGCACCCGAGGCGGACAAAGGCGAAGCCTTGTACCAGTACGGTAGCCTGCACGCCAGCTATTTTCATGCGTGGTTTGCCTCTAGCCCGCGCACCATGGCACGCTGGCTGGGCGCAGAGGTGGGTGCATGAGCCTGTCCATCGCGCGCACCGAGCTGATTTTGGGCGGACAAAAAAGCGGTAAATCACGCCGGGCCGAATTGTTGGCCCGCGACTGGCTGGCGCAATCGACCGACCACCGTGCCCTGATGTTGGCGACGGCCCAAGCTTGGGACGAAGAAATGCAGCAACGCATCCAACGCCACCAGCAAGACCGGGCGCAGCGCGTGCCCGGCATGGCGACGCTCGAAGAGCCGCGCTACTTGGCGCAGGCGCTACAACAGCACAGCCGGCCAGATACCCTGATCGTGGTCGATTGTCTGACCTTGTGGCTGACCCATTGGCTGATGCCTGCCGATGCCACCACACCCCCCCCAACGGTAGAAGACTGGCCCGCACAAGCCAGCGCCTTGTGTGCCGCATTGGCACAAGCACCCGGCCCGGTGGTGCTGGTGGGCAATGAAATCGGTTTGGGCGTGATTCCGCTCGGGCGCGAGGTGCGCGCTTTTGTCGATGCCCTGGGTCAGCTGAACCAACAGGTAGCCCAAGCCTGCCAGCGCGTCACGCTGATGGCTGCCGGTTTGCCCTTGACGTTGAAAGACAGTGAGAAAGACGCTTTATGCCACGGCTTGTGCGCAGTTTGACCCGGCTGTGTGCCGTGTTGCTAGGGGCTGTCGCCAGCGTTGTGGCGCAAGCCCAACCCATCCAACTGACCGATGACCGGGGCCAAGTCGTGCGTTTGCCACGGCCCCCGCAACGCATCGTCAGTTTGTTGCCCTCGCTGACGGAAACGGTGTGTGCTTTAGAGCAATGTCAACGCCTGGTCGGCGTGGATCGCTATTCCAACTGGCCTGCTAGCGTAGAGAAGCTGCCCAAGGTGGGCGGTGGTTTGGATCCGAACATTGAAGCCATTGTGGCTTTGCGCCCCGATGTGGTGCTGATGGCCACCTCCTCGCGCGGCGCAGCCCGGCTCGAATCTTTGGGCGTGCCGGTGCTGGCACTGGAACCGAAAAGCCATGCCGATGTGCAGCGCGTGTTGGGCAAAATCGGCCAAGTGCTGGCGGTGCCCGATGCCCAGCGCGTTTGGCGCTTGATCGATGCGGGCGTGCAAGCGGCAGCACAGTCGGTGCCTGCCAACGCCCGCCAAGTACGGGTTTATTTTGAAGTGAACCGGGGGCCATATGGGGCGGGCAGCTCCTCGTTTATTGGTGAAACCCTGACCCGTTTGGGCGCACGCAATATCTTGCCCGCGACGCTGGGGCCGTTCCCTAAGCTCAACCCCGAGTTTGTCGTGCGCGCCAACCCCGACCTGATCATGGTGGGCGCACGCAGCGTCGAGGGCCTGAGCGAGCGCCCAGGTTGGCAATCTATGCAGGCCATGCGCCGCCACAGTATTTGCGTTTTCTCTCCGGTAGAGTTTGACATGTTGATTCGCCCCGGCCCGCGCATGGCCGAAGGGGCGCGCCTGATGGCGCGCTGCCTGACCGACAAGGCCCCTGCCCGATGAGCAGCCCCTGTGCGCGCGCACGTTGGCTGGCGCTGGTGTTGGTGTGTTCTAGCCTGTTGCTGCTGCCGCTCGGCACAGCCGTGGGCAGTGCGGGCTTAGAAAACCTGTGGCCTGCTCTGTGGGGGGCCGAGGCAGAGGAGTCCAGCCGCGCCATGGCGTGGCAAATTGTCTGGGAGATTCGCTTGCCGCGCACCTTGGGGGCGTGGTGTGCCGGGGCTTTGCTCGGCTTGGCAGGTGCTGTGGCGCAGGGCTTATTTCGTAACCCGCTGGCCGACCCCTACCTGCTCGGCAGTGCTTCGGGGGCTTCGCTCGGGGTGGCGTTGGCGCTGGCCTTGATGGGTTCAGGCATCGGCTTGGCTGGTGCGGGTAGCGGTATGGGCAGCGCGGGCGTGTCAGTGTTTTCTGGGCATTGGTTAGTCCGCTTGGGCCTGACTGGGGCCGCTTTTGCCGGGGCGGTGCTGGCGGTACTGCTCACGTTGCTGTTGGCACGCGGCGTGCAACACACACTGCGGCTGTTGCTGGCCGGTGTGATTGTGGGCGTGGTGCTGGGTGCCTTTACTTCGCTGATTTTGTTGCTCTCGCCCGACTCGATGCAGGCCATGCAGGCTTTTATGTTGGGCTCGACCGGCTTTGTTGGCTGGACGGCCTGTTGGCTCATGGCGGGTGTGTGGGCGCTGTGTTTGCTGGCCGCTTGGGCCTTGTCGCGCGTGTTAGATGGCTTGGCCTTGGGCGAGGCCACGGCCCACAGTTTGGGCTTGCCATTGGCCCCGCTGCGTGCCGCCTTGGTTGGCGTGCTGGCGCTGGCTACTGGCACGGCGGTAGCGCAAACCGGCTTGATCGCCTTTGTGGGCTTGGCAGCGCCGCATTTGGTGCGCGCCGTAGCCCCCGTGCCCCACAGTCGCCTGATGGTATTGGCCAGCGCGATGGGCGCGGTGTTGTTGGCTGGGGCCGATTTGCTGGCGCGTGGCCTGTTAGCCCCGCAAGAATTGCCCGTGGGGGTGCTGACGGCGGTGCTGGGCGGCGGTTATTTGCTCTGGCTGATGCATCGGCGCACTGGGGGGCTGGCATGAGTACCTTGCCCCCATCCCCTGCTTTGCAAGCCGAAGGCATCCGTGTCCAGATAGGGCCGCGCACCATCTTGCACGATGTCCATTTATCTATCCCTGCCGGGCGTTGGACGAGCATGGTCGGGCCCAATGGTGCGGGTAAATCGACCCTGTTGCGCGCCTTGGCGGGCTTGCAGCACTGCACCGGCCAAGTGCAGTTGCGGGGGCGCAGTTTGCACGATTGGCCCCGGCGCGAACGCGCACGCACCTTGTCTTGGTTAGGCCAAAACGAAGCCACTGCCGATGATCTGAGCGTCTATGACGTAGCCATGTTGGGCCGTTTGCCACACCAAGCTTGGCTGGCGGCCCCCAGTGCAGCTGACCACGCTGCGGTAGAGCAAGCCCTGCGCGCCACCCAAGCTTGGGATTGGCGACAGCGCAGCTTGGGCCAACTCTCGGGTGGCGAGCGCCAACGGGTTTTGCTGGCGCGCGCCTTGGCCGTGCAAGCCCCGGTGCTGTTGATGGATGAACCGTTGGCCAATTTAGACCCACCGCACCAAGCCGACTGGCTGTTGTTGGTGCGCGCTTTGGTGGCCCAAGGCCATACCGTGGTCAGTGTGCTGCACGAAGTGTCTTTGGCCTTGCAAGCCGACGATATCGCCATTGTGGCCGAGGGCCGCTTACAACACCACGGCAGTGCCAGTGATGGCACCACCCACCGCGCTTTAGAGCAGGTGTTTGACCAACGTATCCACATCCAACAAGCCGCTGGCATGTGGGTGGCCTTGCCTTGTCTCACGCCACATCCCACAGCCCCCAGCGGTTTTTGATCCATTCCACTGAATTTTTGACCATGCAGATAGAAAACCCACCTACCGAAAAACGCTACGACAAACCCACCGGCGAGCGCCGTGGCCTGACCATCGTCCATACCGGCGACGGCAAAGGCAAAAGCACGGCTGCTTTTGGTTTGGCTTTGCGCGCCCACGGCCGGGGCAAGGCCGTCAAGATTTTTCAGTTCATGAAAGTGCCCAGTGCCCGCTTTGGTGAACACCGCATGTTTGAGCAAATCGGCTTGCCGATGGAAGGTTTGGGCGATGGCTTTAGCTGGAAAAGCCAAGACCTAGAGCATTCGGCCCAACTGGCGCGGGATGGTTGGGACAAAGCCCGCGCCGCCATCCTCTCGGGCGATTACTTCATGGTGGTACTGGACGAAATCACCTACCCCCTGATTTACGGTTGGTTGCCCTTGGAGGGGGTGTTAGACACTCTGCGCCAACGCCCGAAAGAAGTGCATGTGGTGCTCACAGGCCGGCGCTGCCCGCCAGAAATCATCGAACTGGCCGACACCGTGACCGAAATGAAGCTGATTAAACACGCCTTTCAGGCCGGCATTCCAGCCCAACGCGGCATTGAGGACTGAGCGATGCCGCAGCAGACCAGCACCCACCTACAGGCCAACGCCCAGGCTTTTACCGAAGCCGAACGCTTGGCCGTGTACCGCGCCATCCATGAGCGGCGTGACATGCGCCACTTTAGTGGTGGCAGCGTCGCCCCCGAGGTGCTGCTGCGTCTGTTGCAAGCGGCACACCATGCTCCCAGTGTTGGTTTTATGCAGCCGTGGCGTTTTATCCGTATCACCCAGCCTGCCCTGCGCCCGGCCCTGCACGCTTTGGTCGAGCAAGAACGGATCCGCACCGCCCAAGCCTTGGGGCAGCGCCAAGAAGAATTTATGCGCCTGAAAGTGCAAGGCATTCTGGAAGCAGCCGAATTGCTGGTGGTGGCACTGGCCGATGGCCGCGAACAGCATCTGTTTGGTCGTCGCACCATGCCGCAGATGGATTTGGCCTCAGCCAGTTGTGCCATCCAAAACCTATGGCTGGCCGCACGGGCCGAAGGGCTGGGTATGGGCTGGGTTTCTATTTTCGACCCGCTGGCCTTGGGCCAATTACTGGGCCTGCCTGCGGGCGCTGAACCAATGGCCTTGCTCTGTTTGGGGCCAGTGCAGGAGTTTTACCAAGAACCGATGCTGCAACGTGAACGTTGGGCATCACGTGCGCCGCTGGCATCGTTGGTGTTTGACGACCACTGGAACACCCCGTCGGCACTGTTTTCTACCCTGCAAGAAGGCACCGATGTTTGATGCCAGTAGTGGGCTGTGGGGGCCGTTATGGGCCAACGACGCTGCAGGCAGCTGCATAGCCGTTGGGGCACTTCTGGTGGCTTTGGCCATAGACCACTACTGGGGGGAGCCGCCCGTGCGCTGGCACCCGGTGGTGTGGATCGGCCATGCCTTGGGCTGGGCCAGCCAGCGTTGGGCACCCACCAGCGCCAGCACGGGGCCAGACTGGACTGCTTTTGCACGCTTTGCCTTGTTTTGGTGTTTGCTGGCGCTGCTGGTCAGTTTGGTGTACGCAGGCTTGCAGGTGGCTACACTGCATTACGCCGCACAGGTGGGCCACGCTTGGCTGTCCACCAGTGTGGCTGCGCTGTGTTTGGGTGTGTGGCTCAAACCCCTGTTGTCGTGGCGTATGTTGCGCTCTGAAGTGCAAGCGGTAGAAGCCGCACTGGGCCAATCGTTGGAGGCCGGTCGTGCCCGCTTGGCGTGGTTGGTCAGTCGGGATGTCACGACCTTGGATACGGTGCAGGTGCGCGAATCCGCCATTGAGTCCTTGGCCGAAAACCTCAGCGACTCGGTGATTGCGCCGCTGTTTTGGTTTTTGCTGGCGGGCTTGCCCGGTGCTGCGCTCTACCGGCTGGCCAACACAGCCGATGCCATGTGGGGCTACCCCGGTTGGCGCGGCCACGGGCAGCAGGCCCGTTATTGGCAATGGGCGGGCAAATGGGCCGCGCGGGCCGATGATGTGCTCTCGTGGCTGCCGGCACGGCTCACGGCCCTGTTATTGGGTCTGGCTGCGGCCGGTGTACCGTGGCGCAACTTGGCCGAGCAAGCACGCCAAACCCCATCACCCAACAGCGGTTGGCCGATGGCCGCCATGGCTTTGGCACTGCAAATTCGCTTGGGCAAACCGGGGGTGTACCAACTCCACCCAGCGGGCTATCTGGCCAGCGCCAGCCACAGTGCCCAAGCTTGCCGCTTGGCGGCACGGGCCGTGGGTTTGGCTTGCCTGCTGGTGCTGTGTCTGGCCTGCGTATGGGCGTTTTAACTGCTGAGCTTGGCTTGTGAACGCATCTTTGCCTTTTGCTCTGCTGGCCGAACCGGCGCACCACGGTGGCCCCGATGCCCGTGGCCCAGCACGGTGGGATTTTTCGACCAACAGCAATGCCTGCGGCCCTTGTCCGTATGCGTTGGCAGCGGTGCAGCAAGCCGATGCCAGCCGCTACCCTGACCCCCGCTATACCGCTTTACGCACTGCACTGGCGGAATTTCATGGAGTAAGCCCCGCGCGCATCGTGCTGGCGGCCAGTGCCAGCGAATTTATTGGTCGCATCACCATGTTGGCCGCCCGCCACGGCGCTCAGGCGGTTTCTTTGCCGCGCCACAGTTATGGCGACTATGCCCAAGCGGCACAGGCTTGGGGGCTGCCCCTCTACCGCCGTCCTCATGCGGCCCCTGCCGATTTACATTGGCTGTGCGAACCCTCGAGCCCCTTGGGTCAGCCCGAACCTGCGCTGGCCCAGCCCGCCACCAGCGCAGGATCCCACCGCTGGCAGGTACTCGATTGCGCCTATCGACCTTTGCAGCTCGAAGGCCAGCCTAGCACGGTTCCGACCCACGTTTGGCAACTCTGGACACCGAACAAAGCCTTGGGTCTGACGGGCGTGCGCGCTGCCTACGCTATCGCTCCTTTGCACCCCAAGGCAGCAGAAGACGTGGCCGAACTGGTGGCGTTAGCGCCTTCTTGGCCGGTGGGGGCGCATGGCGTAGCGCTGTTACAAGCGTGGACAGAAGCCCGCAGCCAAACGTGGTTGGCGCACAGTCTGCACACGTTGCGCCAATGGAAGCAAGCCCAACTGGCCCTGTGCGCCCAATGGGATTGGGCCGTGCAAGCGGGTAGTTTGGCCAATTACTTTGTGGTTCGGCCTCGCACCCCCAACCTCGCGGATCTGCTGGCGCAACTGCGCCAGCAAGACATCCAATTGCGCGACTGCCACTCCTTTGGTTTGCCCGGTTGGGTGCGTATGGGGGTGCTGGCTCCAGCGGCCCAACAGGCCCTGCAAACGGCCCTGCAGCGCATCGCCCCACGCAGCCGCCGCCGTGGCAATTGCGACTAAAATCGCGGCCCGTGCCACCTTGCGGCAGGTGCTCCCGGCCATTGCAACCCATCCGCTACCCAGAGGTTTCTTGTGAATAAAACCGAACTCATCCAGCACATCGCCAGCCACGCTGATATCTCCAAAGTCGCTGCCGCCCGCGCGCTCCAAGGCACTATCGATGCTATTAAAGACACCCTCAGACAAGGCGGTAGCGTCTCGCTGGTGGGTTTTGGTACCTTTTCTGTCGGTCGGCGTGCCGCCCGAAAAGGGCGCAATCCCCGTACCGGCAGCACCATTGAGATCAAAGCCGCAAAACTTCCTAAGTTCAAACCCGGCAAATCGCTCAAAGATGCTGTACAATAATGCTTTCCGGTGGGGTGCTTAGCTCAGTTGGTAGAGCGGCGCCCTTACAAGGCGTAGGTCAGCGGTTCGACCCCGTTAGCACCCACCACCACCGAATACAAAGGCGAACGCAAGTTCGCTTTTTTTTTGTCACTGAAAGATCGACCATGTTTGAATCCATCCGCAAGCACTCCAAGATTGCGATGTTCTTGCTGTTCTTGCTGATCGTTCCATCCTTCATTTTGGTAGGTATCGACTCCAGCTATTTTTCAGGCAGCAGTCCGGTGGTGGCGCTGGTCGATGGACATGAGATTACCCAAAACGATTGGGATAATGCCCATCGGCAAGAATCCGACCGTCTGCGCGCCCAGCAACCGCAGCTCAATGCAGCCTTGCTCGATACCCCCGAGGCGCGTTATGCCACGCTCGAGCGTTTGGTGCGCGAGCGCGTCTTGCAAGCAGCGGTGAAGAAATCCCATTTGGTTGCCAGCGATGGCCAGTTGGCGCGCCAGCTCAATGAAATTCCACAAATTGCGGCTTTGCGCCGTGCCGATGGCACGCTAGATATTGAAGGCTATAAAGCCTTGGTTGCTACCCAAGGCCTCACGCCCGAGGGCTTTGAAGCTGCCATGCGCCGCGACTTGGCCACCAGCCAAGTGTTGGGCCATTTGGGCAGTACCGCTTTTGGTACTGCGGCCCAAACCCAAGTCACGATGGATGCGCTGCTGCAACGCCGCGAAGTGCAATTGGTCGAAGTCAAGCCCGCCAGCTTTATCAGCAAAGTAGAACAAACCCCTGAATTGCTGCAACAGTATTACCAAGCCAATACGGCCAAGTTCCAGCAGCCCGAACAAGCCAGCATCGAATACCTGGTGCTCGATCTGGCCAGCGTTGCCGCCAGTATCAGCCTGAACGAGGCCGACCTGCGTACTTACTACCAAGAGAACTTGGCCCAATGGGCCGGTAAAGAAGAGCGCCGCGCCAGCCATATCCTCATCAACGCCAGCAAAGACACCCCTGCAGCTGAGCGCGACAAGGCCAAAGCCCGTGCCCAAGAATTGTTAGAGCAATTGCGTAAAAATCCCGGCAGCTTTGCGGAGGTAGCGAAAAAACATTCGCAAGATACCGGCTCGGCTGTCCAAGGCGGTGATTTGGGTTTCTTTGCCAAGGGTGCGATGGTCAAACCGTTTGAAGATGCGGCCTTTGCCTTGAAGAAAGGCGACCTCAGCGAAGTGGTCGAGAGCGAATTTGGTTACCACCTCATCCAACTGACCGACATCAAAACCCCGCGCCAGCCCAGTTTTGAAGAACTGCGCCCACGCCTAGAGGCCGAGTTGCGCCAACAACAAGCGCAACGCAAATTTGCCGAAGTGGCCGAAACCTTCACCAATACGGTGTATGAACAGGCCGAGAGCCTGCAGCCCGTGGCAGAAAAATTGGGCCTGAAGGTGAAAACGGCCAGCCAAGTGCAGCGCAAGCCCAGTCCTGGTACAGCAGCTCCTTTGAACAACGAAAAATTCTTGACGGCGCTGTTCTCTGAAGACTCGATTGCCAACAAGCGCAACACCGAAGCCCTAGAGTTGGGTAATAACCAACTGGTGGCAGGCCGTATCACGGCCTACCAAGCCGCAGCCACTTTGCCCTTTGACACCGTGCGCGAGCAGGTGCAAAAACTCTACGTGGCCGAAAAGTCTGCTGAACTGGCGCGCAAAGAAGGCGAGGCCCGTTTGGCCGCTTGGCAAATTAAACCGGAAGCCGCTACGGGTTTGGGTGCTACGTTGGTAGTCTCGCGTGAGCAACGCCACAACCAAGCCCCGGCTTTGCTGGATGCGATTTTGTCGGCCAAAACCACGGAGCTGCCGGTTTGGGTCGGGGTCGACTTGGGCAACCAAGGTTACACCTTGGCGCGCATCAACCGCATCGTGCCGCGCGAACCCGGCCCGGCAGGTCTAGAAGAGCAACGCCAGCAGCAGTACGTGCAGTGGTTGGCTGCTGCCGAGGCCCAAGCCTACTACGAGTTCTTAAAAACCCGTTTCAAGGTGCAAATCAAGGCTCCACGCCCTACTAGCGCCAGTGCGAATGTAGAAAAGAATTAAATTTTTTGCAGACGAGTATTTTTCTTGCTATAATTTCGCTCTACGGTGGCTGTAGCTCAGTTGGTAGAGTCCAGGATTGTGATTCCTGTTGTCGTGGGTTCGAACCCCATCAGTCACCCCAAGTAAACAAAACCCTGCTGTTGAAAAACAGCAGGGTTTTTTATTGCCTAAAGGCCACTGGCTAAAGCGCGTGTCAATTCAGCAGCAGGCACCTCTTTGCAGCCAGAGACATTTTGCCCGACCCACAGGGGAGAAAAATCGCCATTGCCCATGCATTCGGCCTTCAGGCGCAACGCTGCAGAGGCTGGCGTGGCCAGTGGAAAAGCGGGGGCCAAAGGATGCATCGGGCCTAGTTCGCGCACCAAACGGTTCAACATGCCCCGTGCTGGCCGCCCAGAAAACACGTTGGTCAAGGTGGTCGTGTGTGCCAGAGGGCTTTTCAGGGCTGCGCGGTGGATACGGCTGGTGGTGGCCTCTGGGCATAGCAGGTAGGCCGTGCCCACTTGCACCCCGGCTGCACCCAAAGCCAAAGCGGCACGCACGCCAGCCGCATCGGCAATGCCCCCAGCAGCAATCACTGGCACTTTCACGGCTTTGACCACTTGCGGCCACAGCGCCAAGCTGCCCACTTGGCTGCTCAGGTCTTCGCTCAAAAACATGCCCCGGTGGCCGCCCGCTTCTAGTCCTTGGGCAATGATGGCATCTACGCCGCGCTCTTCTAACCACAGGGCTTCTTCTACCGTGGTGGCCGAGGACATAATTTTGGCTCCAGCACTGCGCACCATTTCTAGCAGCTCTGGGGCCGGTAGGCCAAAATGAAAACTGACCACGGCAGGCCGGTACGCACACACCAACGCTGCCATCTCTTGGTTAAACGGCATCCGGCTAGAGGCCCAAGGTACTTGCGCTGGGGAGATGCCCCACTCAGCATAGTACGGCGCAAACAGGGCTTGCCATGCAGCTGCCTTCTCCGCGTCTGCAGCGGGTATGGGGTGGCAAAAGAAGTTCAGATTGAAAGGGCGGCCTGGTTCTAGCTTGGCCTTGATGGTTTCTAGCTCGGTGCGCAGTGCTTCGGCATTCAGCATGGCACATGGCAAAGAGCCCAAACCGCCCGCATTGGACACCGCAATCGCCAAGGCACTGTTTTGTACGCCAGCCATAGGCGCTTGGATGATGGGCAGTTCAATCCCAAAAAGAGTTTGTATTTGCATCCGGTGCTGCTCCTGCAAAGAATAATGCGCTGACACCCAGGCAGGCCAGCACTGCCTTGGGGTCGGATATTACTCTCCCCATCCCTACCGGTGGGTGTGGCTACCGTGCGGAATGTACTTTTCTAGCCCGTAGAATGGTAAGGGCATGTCTTTGATTCTTCTGATCTTTCTACCATTTGTCGCCAGTGCTTTGGCAGCAGTGCTGCCCTCTAATGCACGCAATGCCGAGTCCACTTTGGCTGGGGCGGTAGCGTTGTTTTGCTGCGTGCAAACAGCGCTTTACTTTCCGCAGGTGGCCGATGGTGGCGTGGTGCGCGAAGAAATCACTTGGTTGCCCTCTTTGGGCCTGAACTTGGTGTTGCGCCTGGATGGCTTTGCTTGGATGTTCTGCATGTTGGTGCTGGGCATCGGTGCCTTGGTGGTGCTGTATGCACGCTATTACATGTCGCCAGCCGACCCGGTGCCGCGCTTTTTTGCCTTCTTCTTGGCCTTTATGGGGGCCATGGTGGGTGTGGTGCTGTCAGGGAATTTGATCCAATTGGCGCTGTTTTGGGAGCTGACTAGCCTGTTCTCCTTTTTGTTGATTGGCTATTGGCACCACCGCAAAGATGCCCGCCGGGGGGCGCGCATGGCCCTCACCGTCACCGGCACTGGCGGTTTGTGCATGCTGGCCGGTATGTTGGTGCTGGGCCATATGGTGGGCAGTTACGACCTCGACCATGTACTGGTGGCGGGGCAGCTGGTGCGTGACCATCCCTTGTACCTGACAGCACTGGCCCTGATTTTGTTGGGTGCTTTCAGTAAAAGCGCGCAGTTTCCGTTCCACTTTTGGTTGCCCCATGCGATGGCTGCACCCACGCCGGTGTCGGCCTATTTGCATTCGGCCACCATGGTCAAAGCGGGGGTGTTTTTATTGGCCCGGCTGTGGCCGGTACTCAGTGGAACGCAAGAATGGTTCTGGCTGGTGGGCGGGGCCGGGGTTTGTACCCTGCTGCTGGGTGGTTATCTGGCCATGTTCCAGAACGATTTGAAGGGTTTGCTGGCCTATTCCACCATTTCCCATTTGGGCCTCATTACCTTGCTGCTGGGCTTGAACAGCCCGCTGGCGGCGGTGGCAGCGGTGTTCCATATTTTGAACCATGCTACGTTCAAAGCTTCGCTGTTCATGGCAGTGGGTATTGTGGACCACGAAAGCGGCACGCGCGACATCCGGCGTTTGTCTGGGCTGCGTAGCATGATGCCTGTCACGGCCACGTTGGCTACCGTGGCGGCGGCTGCGATGGCTGGGGTACCGCTGCTGAATGGTTTTTTGTCCAAAGAGATGTTTTTTGCCGAGACGGTGTTTATTGATGGCAGCACGCTCATCAATTACTTTTTGCCCATAGCGGCCACCGTGGCGGGTATTTTTAGCGTGGCCTATTCGCTGCGTTTTACGGTGGATGTGTTCTGGGGGCCGCCAGCGACCGATTTGCCCCACGCCCCGCACGAGCCGCCCCACTGGATGCGCGTGCCGGTGGAGTTGCTAGTGTGCGCCTGTTTGGTGGTGGGTACCTTACCAGCGTGGGCGGTCGGCCCGTACCTGAGCGCAGCGGCTTTGCCGGTGGTGGGCGGTATTTTGCCCGCCTTCAGTTTGGCGGTTTGGCATGGCTTCAACACGCCGTTCATCATGAGTTTGGTCGCCTTGGGCGGTGGCACCTTGTTGTATGGCTTGTTGCGTTGGCAACGCCAACGCGCGGTGGCGCAGGCGCTGCGGGGCTGGCCGGGCTGTTTGGATGGTCAGCGTTTGTTTGAGCATCTGTTGGCACGCTTGTCTCTACTGGGGCGGCAGGGGCGGCGCTGGCTTGGAACGCACCGTTTGCAATGGCAAATGTTTTGGCTGTGCTGTATCACTTTGCTGGTTGCCACCGTGCCTTTGTGGAGCCGTGGGCTGCACATCGGCAACCGTTCTACCATGCCCGTATCACCCGCTTTTGTGGCGTTATGGATCGCAGGCATGGTCTGTGCCTTGGGGGCCGCCTGGCAGGCCAAATACCACCGTATGGCCGCGCTCACGCTCATGGGTGGGGCCGGGCTGTGTACCAGCATGACCTTTTTGTGGTTCTCGGCCCCAGATTTGGCCCTGACGCAGTTGATGGTCGAGATTGTCACCACGGTGTTGATTTTGCTCGGGTTGCGTTGGCTGCCCCGGCGGGAACAAGATATTCCAGCGCCCCCAAGCCAGCGCGTGCGCGCCAAAGCGCGGCGCTTGCGCGATTTGTGGATTGCTTTGGCGGCTGGCGGTGGCATGGCGGCGCTGGTGCTGGCGATGCTGAGTCGGCCCTTTCCCGACAGCACCTCTACGTTCTTCTTAGAGAACGCCTTGATTGGCGGCGGTGGCACCAATGTAGTCAATGTGATGTTGGTCGATTTCCGGGGCTTTGATACCTTTGGCGAGATTGTGGTGCTGTGCATCGTCGCCCTGACGGTCTATGCCCTGCTGCGGCGCTTTCGCCCTGCCCCCGAGACGATGGATCTGCCGGTGCAACAGCGCAGTTTGCCCGCTGATTTGCACACTGACCTGATCAACCCACGCCAAGCCACAGATACCGCCGTCGGCTATTTGATGGTGCCAGCGGTCTTGGTGCGTTTGTTGTTGCCTTTTACCATGCTGGTGGCGGTGCATTTCTTCATGCGCGGCCACAACGAGCCCGGCGGTGGCTTTGTCGCTGGGTTGGTGTTCTCAGTCGGGCTGTTGTTGCAATACATTGTGTCGGGTACCCAGTGGGTCGAGGCCCACATGCCGCTCACTCCCCGGCGCTGGATGGCGACCGGGCTGCTATTTGCTTTGGCGACTGGCTTGGGGGCCTTGTACTGGGGCTATCCGTTCCTGACCACGCACACCGCCCATGTGCACTGGCCCTTGGTGGGGGAGCTGCACATTGCCAGCGCCTTGTTTTTTGATTTGGGCGTGTTTACCTTGGTGGTGGGCACTACGCTGGTGATTTTGACTTCTATCGCCCATCAATCGGTGCGTGGACATCGTTTTCATGCCCGCATGATGGAAGAAGCGCAACAACGCACGGAAGATCACTGATGGAAATAACCTTGGCCTTGGCAATTGGGGTGTTAACGGGTTCGGGGGTCTGGCTGTTGCTGCGTCCACGTACCTTTCAGGTCATCATGGGGCTGTCGTTGCTGTCTTATGCCGTCAATCTGTTTATCTTTAGCATGGGCCGTTTGGGTTTGGCCACCGGCATGGAGCCGGTGCTGCGCCCCGGTGTAGCGCAAGATCTGGCCCACTACGCCGACCCACTGCCGCAAGCCTTGGTGTTGACCGCGATTGTGATTGGCTTTGCCATGACGGCTCTGTTCTTAGTGGTGCTGCTGGCCTCGCGCGGTTTGGCTGGCAACGACCATGTCGATGGCCGTGACCCGAGCCAGCATCCCGAGGAGAACGCATGAAGGCGCTGTTGCTCTCACTGGCGCAGTCGGCCATGCCCCATTTGATGTTGGCCCCAATTGCCCTGCCCTTGGTGACAGCCGCTTTGATGCTGATTTTGCGCGAGGAACAACAGCGCCTCAAACTGACGCTCAATCTGTTGTCTACCGCTCTGGGGCTGCTGGTGGCACTGGTGCTGCTGGTCTGGAGCAACCAGCAGGGCTTGCCCACCAGCTTGGGGGTCTATCTGCCGGGCAATTGGCCCGCGCCGTTTGGCATTGTGTTGGCCTTAGACCGTCTGACCGCCTTGATGCTGGTGCTGACCAGTACCGTGGCACTGGCTTGCGTGCTGTTTGCCAGTGCCCGCTGGCACCGGGCTGGGGTGCATTTTCATCCACTGTTTCAGTTTCAGTTAATGGGCCTGAGCGGGGCTTTTTTAACCGCCGACTTGTTCAACCTGTTTGTCTTTTTTGAAATCATGTTGGCTGCCTCGTATGGCCTGCTGTTGCATGGTTCGGGGCGCGCGCGGGTGCAAGCCGGTTTGCATTACATTGCTATCAATTTGGCAGCTTCGGCGCTGTTTTTAGTGGGGGTGTCAATGCTGTACGGCATCACGGGCACCCTGAACATGGCCGATTTGGCGCGCAGTATGCCCGGCATTGCTGCCCATGATCGGGGGCTGCTGCATGCCGCTGCCGCGATTTTGGCTACGGCTTTCCTGATCAAAGCGGCTGCCTGGCCGCTTAACTTCTGGTTGGTACCGGCCTACAGTGCTGCCACCGCCCCAGTCGGGGCCTTGTTTGCCTTGATGACCAAGGTCGGCATTTATGCCATTTTGCGTTTGTGGACGCTGCTGTTTGGTACCGAATCGGGGGCTTCGGCGTGGTTTGGTAGCTTGTGGTTGCTCACAGGCGGCTTGCTGACGATGGCTTTTGGGGCGGTGGGCATGTTGGGCTCGCAGCGCTTGGGGCATTTGGCTGGCTATGCCGCCGTGCTGTCTTCCGGTACTTTATTGGCCGCGCTGGGCTTTGGACACAATTTACTCACCGGCAGCTTGTTGTACTACCTGCCCGGCTCCACCTTGGCCGTGAGCGCCCTGTTTTTGCTCAGTGATTTGATTGATCGCTGGCGTACCGAAGGCAGTGGCAGTATGCCGTACGAGCCCTTGGCGGACGAAGCCCCTTTTCTCGATGCAGAACTGGTGCCCACCGTCGGCATGAACTTGGACGACGAAGAAGAAGTGCTGGTAGGCCGGGTCATTCCGGCAGCGGCGGCTTTGATGGGCGTGGCCTTTTTGGCTTGCACCCTGATGGTGGCGGGCTTGCCACCGTTGGCCAGCTTTGTCGGCAAATTTGCCATGTTGACGGCGGTGCTCAATCCCTTGGGCTTGGGCGGATCGGCTGGGCACCAACCGGGCTGGCCGGGCTGGAGTTTTCTGGCCTTGTTGATTGCCTCGGGTTTGCTGGCGCTGTTGGCCCTGACGCGCGCTGGCATTCGGCATTTCTGGGCTTCCCACAATCGGCCCGCGCCCCAACTGCGCGTGGTGGAGGCCTTGCCCATTGGTGGGTTGTTGTTAGGCTGTGTCTGGCTGACTCTGGCGGCTGAGCCGGTGTTGCGCTATACCCAAGCCACCGCCGATGCCCTGCATTCACCCAGTACCTATGTGCGCGCTGTCATGTCCGCTCGGCCCATTCCATCACCGGTGTATTTGCCCAGCGGACAACCTTCAGTGGGGCAGGAGGCACAGCCATGAAGCGCCTGCTGCCCATGCCCTTGCTGTCGTTGGCCTTGCTGTTGCTGTGGTTGTTGCTCAACCGTAGCCTGAGCTTGGGGCATTTGCTCTTGGGTGGATGCTTGGCCTTGTGCATCCCCTTACTGACACAAGAGCTACGCCCTTTGCCGGTGCGCGTGCGTCGGCCCTTGCGCATCGTGCGCTTGCTGTGTCGGGTACTGTGGGATTCTGCCCACTCCAATGCTGCCGTCATGCGTTTATTGCTGCTGCCCGGCAGCCGCTGTCATCCGTCCGGTTTTGTTCATGTACCGCTGGATTTGCGCGACCCCAACGCCTTGGCGGTGTTGGCCATGATTGTCTGCATTACCCCCGGCACCGCTTGGGCCGAGTTGGCCTTAGACCGCAGTGTGTTGCTATTGCATGTATTGGAAGTAGACAGCGCAGAGGCCATTGCCAACTACATCAAACAACACTATGAGCGCCCCTTGATGGAGATTTTTGAGTCATGACCACCTTGCCTATTTTGTCGTGGGCGGTGCCTTTGGCGGTGCTGATGTTGGTGCTGGCGATGGCCTGCACCTTGGTGCGCGTGTTGTTAGGCCCGGCGGCACAAGACCGGGTGCTGGCGCTAGACTGCATGTACCTCAATGGCATGTTGGCTATGCTGGTGCTGGGGCTGTACTACAACAGCCCGCATTATTTTGAAGCGGCTTTGTTGGTGGCCTTGCTCGGTTTTGTCAGTTCGACTGCCATGGCTAAATTTTTGTTGCGTGGTGAGGTGATTGAATAATATGGAGGCACAGGTCTTGCCCTTGTGGGCCGAAGTGGTGGTGGCCGTGCTATTGCTGCTGGGGGCCGCGATAGCCTTGCTCGGCTCTAGCGGCCTGCTGCGGCTGCCCAGTTTTTTTGAGCGGGTGCATGCTCCGGCCATGATTTCAACCTTGGGCTGCTGGTGCATTTTGGCGGCCACCATGCTTTATTTCTCGATGGTATCGGGCGGTGTGGCATGGCATCTGCTGCTGATTGCCATTTTTCTGGCTATTACCGTGCCCATTACCACCATCTTTTTGATGCGCGCAGGCCTGTTTCGGGCGCGACAAGCGCGGCGCAAAGAGGTTCCGCCCAGCCTGAGCCGCATTCACCCGGTGCGTGCCGATAAACCTTAGACCCCTACCTATGTCGATAGCATTACAGGTGTGCAGCATTTGCGTGGGGGCCAGTGCGGGGGCCTTGGCCCGTTGGCGCTTGGGGCTGTGGTTAAGCACTGGGGCCTTGTTGCCTTGGGGCACTTTGGCGGCCAATTTACTGGGCGGCTACCTGATTGGCTTGCTGGTAGGATGGTTTCAAGCCTTGCCGCAGCTCGATCCGCTTTGGCGTTTGGCCTTGGTGACGGGATTTTTGGGCGCACTGACCACTTTTTCTAGCTTTTCTATCGAAGTAGTAGGTTTGTTGCAACAACAGCGTTATCTAATGGCGTTAGGCTGGAGTGCGCTGCACCTGCTGGGCTCTTTGTGCATGACCGGTGCCGGATTACAGACCATTGCTTGGTGGTTGCGGCAGCGCTGATGTCATGGCGCTGTCTGCGCTACCGTTTCTTGCCTTCTTTTTTGCAATACTATGGACGCTAATACCCGACTGAACCAACGCCGCTTGGCAGATGCGTGGGCCGAGCTGCACACCGATGCCCACCAAGGCAACCCCTTGCATGCCGATGCCCACCGCATGGCCTTTGCCGACCCCGAATTTATGTTCCGGCGTGAAACCCGGGGCATCCGTTTTCAGCTAGAAATGCTCAAGCCCGATTTGGGCCAGGCAGAACAGGGCATTGACAACACCATCGTGGTCTATGGCAGTGCGCGTTTTGTCTCGCCCAAACAAGCGGCCAAGCAATTGGCCCAAGCCAAAGAGAAGGGGCACGCGCACCAAATAACCGTGGCCGAGCGGGCCGTGCGCAATGCCGAATACTATGCCCAAGCGCGCAAATTTGCCCGTCTGGTGGCCGAGTACAGCAAGCGCCAAAAGCCAGAAAACCGCGTTTATATCTGTACTGGCGGTGGCCCCGGCATCATGGAGGCTGCCAACCGGGGCGCGCACGATGCCGATGCCCCCAACGTGGGATTAAGCATTGCCCTGCCCCACGAGCAGGCCGGCAACCGTTTTATCTCGCCGTCTTTGAGCTTCAAGTTCCACTATTTTGCTTTGCGCAAAATGCACTTCATGATCCGTGCCAAGGCGCTGGTGGCCTTTCCGGGGGGCTTTGGCACCTTGGATGAACTGTTTGAAGTGTTGACGTTGGTGCAAACCAAAAAAGCCAAGCCGGTGCCGATTGTGCTGTTTGGTAGCCACTACTGGAACCGATTGATTAACTGGGAGCTGATGGTCGAGGAAGGCACGATTTCACAGCACGACCTGAAGTTGTTCCATATCACCGATGATGTGGAAGATGCGTGGGCGACTATCCGCAATTTTTACAAATTGGAACGCTAAAAAACAAAAAACCGCCTGCCCTGTCGGGCTAGGCGGTGCTTGCGGCTACAGCGCAGATTTATTTTTGTGCCAGCACCCAAGCGGCCAACTTCTTGGCCTCGGCCTCATTCACTTGCGCATTGGCAGGCATGGGCACGGGACCCCAAACGCCAGCACCACCCTTGATGATCTTGGCTGCCAGCATGTCTACGGCACCCTTATCACCCTTGTACTTGGCGGCCACGTCTTTGTAAGCCGGGCCTACCAACTTCTTATCCACGGCATGGCAGGCCATGCAATTTTTGGCGGTGGCCAAAGCCTGATCGGCCATAGCGGGCAGGGTAGCAGACAGAGCCAAAGCGAGAACAGCAAGAGAACGTTTCATAGCGAGGGGCTTTCTTCAGGTTGGGTTACATTGTTTTAACGCCATTGTAGTGATATGGGCTGACATCTGCGTGGCAGAGATAGCCCAGTGAATGAGGATTTTTTACCATGTATCTGCTCATGCTCGGCCTTGTGTTAGCCTTGCTGAAATACCTTGAGGTGGGGCCAGTGGCCCAGTGGTCTTGGTGGTGGGTGTTGTCGCCCTTTGGCCTGACCTTGCTGTGGTGGGGCTGGGCCGACTCGACCGGTTACACCAAGCGCAAGGCGATGGAAAAGATGGACCAGCGCAAAAAAGACCGGCTCGATCGGCAAAAAGAAAATCTGGGTATGCGCCCGAAAAAGCCCCGCTAAGTGCCAAGAGCCATTGGGGCTACTGGGGCTGGGACATAATTGGCTGGCATCTTGCACCAAGATGCAGCCCCATTTTTCGGAAAAAATCCCATGCCTGTTTACCGCTCCAAAACTTCCACCGCTGGCCGCAACATGGCTGGTGCCCGCTCGCTGTGGCGGGCTACCGGCATGAAAGATGCCGATTTCCAAAAGCCCATCATTGCGGTGGTCAACTCGTTTACCCAGTTTGTGCCCGGCCACGTCCATCTGAAAGACCTGGGCCAGCTGGTAGCGCGTGAGATTGAAGCCGCTGGTGGTGTGGCTAAAGAGTTCAACACCATTGCGGTCGATGACGGCATCGCGATGGGCCACGATGGCATGTTGTACTCGCTGCCCAGCCGCGACATCATTGCCGATTCGGTCGAGTACATGGTCAATGCCCATTGCGCTGATGCGATGGTGTGTATTTCCAACTGCGACAAAATCACCCCCGGCATGTTGATGGCTGCCATGCGCCTGAACATTCCAGTGGTGTTTGTTTCGGGCGGCCCGATGGAGGCTGGCAAAGTGCAACTGAGCAAGCCCGGCAGCAAAACCATCGAAATCAAGAAGCTCGACTTGATCGATGCGATGGTCATGGCCGCCGATGACAAGGTGACGGATGCTGATGTGGCCGAGGTAGAGCGTTCCGCCTGCCCCACCTGCGGCTCGTGTTCGGGTATGTTCACTGCCAACTCCATGAACTGCCTGACCGAGGCGCTGGGCCTTTCTTTGCCGGGCAATGGCACCGTGGTGGCTACCCATGCCGACCGCGAGCAGCTGTTCAAACGCGCCGGGCAGTTGATTGTGGAATTGGCCAAGCGTTACTACGAAGGCAACGAAGAAACCGTCTTGCCGCGTGCGATTGGCTTCAAGGCGTTTGAAAATGCCATCACGCTCGACATTGCCATGGGCGGTTCTACCAACACCATCTTGCACTTGCTGGCGGTGGCGCAAGAAGCGGGCATTCCTTTCACCATGAAGGACATTGACCGCCTGTCTTTGCAAGTGCCGCAGCTGTGCAAAGTAGCCCCCAACACCAACAAATACCACATCGAAGATGTCCACCGCGCTGGTGGCATCATGGCGATTTTGGGCGAATTGGCCCGTGCCGGTAAGCTGCACACCGATGTGCCCACCGTCCACAGCCCCACTTTGGGCGATGCCCTGAAGCAATGGGACATTTTGCAAACCACCGACGAGGCCGTGAAAACCTTTTACCTGGCTGGCCCCGGTGGCGTACCAACGCAAGTGGCCTTTAGCCAAGCTAGCCGTTGGCCCAGTTTGGATACCGACCGCGCTGAAGGCTGTATCCGCTCCTACGACCACGCTTTCAGCAAAGAAGGTGGCTTGGCGGTGCTGCATGGCAACATCGCTTTGGATGGTTGCGTGGTGAAAACCGCGGGCGTGGATGATGAACTGCTGGTGTTTGAAGGCCCCGCCCATGTGACCGAAAGCCAAGATGAGGCGGTTGCCAACATTCTGAGCGATAAGGTCAAGGCCGGTGATGTGGTCATCGTGCGCTACGAAGGCCCCAAAGGTGGCCCCGGTATGCAAGAGATGCTCTACCCCACCAGCTATATCAAGTCCAAGGGTTTGGGTAAAGCCTGTGCCTTGCTCACCGATGGGCGCTTCTCGGGTGGCACGTCCGGCTTGTCGATTGGCCACTGCTCGCCCGAGGCCGCTGCCGGGGGTGCGATTGGTTTGGTACGCAATGGCGACCGTATCCGCATCGACATCCCTAAGCGCCGTATTGATGTGCTGCTGAGCGATGAAGAACTGGCCCAGCGCCGTGCCGAGCAAGATGCCAAGGGCTGGAAGCCCGAGCAGCCACGCCCGCGCAAGGTGTCTGCTGCGCTCAAAGCCTATGCCAAGTTGGTCACTTCAGCCGACAAGGGCGCGGTGCGTGATGTCTCGCTGCTGGACGATTGACATCATGAAAAAGCAGCCTCTTTACATTCTGGCGCTGCTGGCGTGGGGGGCTGCATCTGCCCACGCCCAAAACCTGCAACCGGGCTTGTGGGAGATGCAAACCCGCTCTGGTGCGGGCGATGCTGGCATGGCCAAAGGCATGGCTGAAATGCAAAAGCAGATGGCACAAATGCCGCCCGAGCAGCGCAAGCAAATGCAGGCGATGCTGGCGCAGCAAGGCATGTCGATCGATGCCAGTGGCGGCGGTATTCGCACCAAGGTGTGCATTACCCCCGAAATGGCGCAAAAAGACGAAGTGCTGCCAGCACAACAGGGCGATTGCAAAATGTCTGCCCCCCAGCGTTCGGGCAACACCATGCTGGTGCGCTATGAATGCCGCCAGCCGGTGATGAAGGGAGAGAGCCGTATCACCTTCCAAAACAACCGTGCTTACAGTGTCTATTCAGACAACACGGTGCAAGAGGGCGGTCGGCAGATGCGTACCACCATGGAGATGGATGCGCGCTGGTTGGGCAGCGATTGCGGCGCTTTGACCCCCAAGGCAGCGCCTGCTGCACCCAAAATAGCACGCTAACGCCTGCTTTTACGGGCTAGGGTAGTGGCGGCTGCCAAAGATGCCGCTACCCACCCGCACCAGCGTGCTGCCCGCCAAAATGGCGGCTTCTAAATCGGCCGTCATGCCCAAAGACAGGGTGTCCCAAGCCTCTAGGCCAGGGCCGCCGCTGTGCTTGATGTACTCAAACAGTTTTTGCGCGATTTGATGCACGGCATATTGGGCTTGGAAATCTGGCGCAGGCTCTGGAATCGCCATCAGGCCACGCAATTGCAAGCGCGGCAGGGCCGCGACTGCTTGCACCAAAGCCAGTGCCTCGTTGGGGGCTACCCCCGATTTGTTCGGCCCCCCGTCTACATTCACTTGAATGCACACCTGCAGAGGCGCTAAGTGCGCCGGGCGTTGCTCAGACAGGCGCTGGGCAATTTTGAGCCGGTCGAGCGTATGCAGCCAATCAAAATGTTCGGCCACCAGACGGGTTTTGTTGCTTTGCACTGGGCCAATGCAGTGCCATTGCAGTGCGTGGGGCAACGTGGCATCTGCCCGCAACAGGGCTATTTTTTCTACCGCTTCTTGCAAGTAGTTTTCGCCAAAAGCGCATTGCCCGGCTGCTGCGGCCTCGCGCACGGCCTCGGGGCCAAAAGTTTTGGACACCGCCAGCAGCGCCACGCTACCGACATCACGCCCGGCTGCCGCACAGGCGCGCGCTATGCGCGCATGAAGTTGTTCAAGGTTGTTCGCAATGGTGCTCATGACCACAGGATAGCGCAGAAAAAATCCTACCAGAATGCACCAGATGGCAGATTAAATTCCTTTAAGGTAAACTAATTACGTTTAGTAAAACAATCAACTGGAGACAACCCATGAACCCCTCCCTCAAACCCGATTTGTCTACCCTGCCTCCTGCGGCCCCGATCCAGCAGCTACACCATTACGCCTACAAGGCGCGTGATGCCGAAGAAACACGCCATTTCTACGAAGACATCTTGGGGCTGCCGCTGTACCACATCATCCAGAGCGACTATGTGCCATCCACGGGCGAATACTGCCCGTACACGCATTTCTTCTTCCGGCTGCAAGATGGCTCGTTCATTGCTTTTTTTGACATTGGTGATGATGTCAAGCCCGAGCCTTCGCCCAACACCCCACTGTGGATTAACCACATCGCCTTCCGCGTCAATACCGAGCAAGAGCTCAAAGACACCAAGGCCCGCTTGCAAGCGCATGGGGTCGAGGTGTTGGGGGTGACCGATCACCACATCTTCAAAAGTATTTATTTCTTCGATCCGAACGGTATCCGCTTGGAGCTGTCGGCCCAAGTGGCCGATGCGGCCCAGCTAGAGGCTGAAAGCAAAACCGCCCATGCCCGCTTAAACGCTTGGACAGCGCGCAAAGCGCAATGGCGCGAAGAACGTGCCGCAGGCAAAGTGGATGCCCCGCTCAAGCCTGATACCAACGACCGCCCCGAGTTTGTGCCCAAAGCCGCTGCCTAAGGCGGCTGCAGTTTCCCAAGGCAGGCCGGTAGAATCGCTCCCCATTCCGTGACCTGCCAACCCGACGGCATCCCCGGTGGATGCCGTTGTCATTTCCGAGATTCCCAATGAGCCACACCCCCGAGCAACCTGGCCTGGCCAGTCTGTCCAAATCGTTTGAACCCGCTACCTTAGAAGCCCACTGGGGCCCTGAATGGGAAGCACGCGGCTACGGTGCTGCCGGTGTGCGCGGCAGCGGCCAAGCCGATGCCAGCCAACCCGCTTTCTCCATCCAGTTGCCGCCCCCGAACGTGACGGGCACGCTGCACATGGGCCATGCGTTCAACCAGACCATCATGGACAGCCTGACGC
>CAYZGT010000019.1:0-51202 GCA_964478155.1 uncultured Simplicispira sp. | reverse complement strand
CCAAGCCCAGCCCGAGTGGGCGGCCTTGGGGGCGCAGTACCTGGAGGCAGGAGGCTACTGGTTCGAGATTTGGTTGGCTTTAGCACGCCACCAGCAACATGCAGCCGCGCTCACCGATGCCCACGGCAACGTACAGCTGATCGACCAGCCACTGCACGAAACTGGCTGGTCAGCGGTTTCAGGAGACAACACTTTGCTCGGCGGGGCAGGCAACGATGTGTTGGTGGGTGGCAGTGGCAACAACATACTCGACGGTGGCGAGGGTATCGACATGGCCGTGTACGTCGGGGCGTTATCGGACTATGAAGGAGCGATTACCCCCCGTGCCACGGGGTTTGGACACGATGGCCTGCTGCGTAACAAGCTCACGGGCACGGTGGATGTGGTACGCAATGTAGAGTTTCTACAAATTGGTGGGACGCTGTACCAAGTGCCTGTGGGGCAACCGCAGCCCGCAGACGATGTGTATGTGGAGTTGAAAGACCATGTGGAATGGGTACCAGCAGCCAGTTTGATGGGTTTGGACTGGCACCTGGGGTACAACAATTTGCTGTTTTAATCAGTGTAGCTATATGGACTAAACCACACAAAACATAAAGGCAGCCACAGCTGCCTTTATGTCCCCACCGAAGCCAGAAGGTTTAGCGCTTTTTAGCCTTTTTTACCCACCAACTGGATGATGCTAGAAAAATCCAGCCCGCCATGGCCCGCAATGCTGTGCATAGCGTACAGGTTACGTGCCATGCCACCCAGCGGCGTAGCGGCCTTGACGGCGGTGGCCGCTTCTTGCGACAAGCCCAAGTCTTTTAGCATCAAATCGGTGCCAAAACCACCAGCATAGCCCTTGCTGGCGGGAGCGTTCTCATGCACACCGGGGCAAGGGTTGTATTTTTCTAGCGCCCAGTTGCCGCCCGAGCTGCGGCGCATGATTTCTGACAGTACCTTCGGATCTAAACCGTTGGCAACACCCAAAGCAATCGCCTCGGAAGTGCCCACCATCAAAATGCCCAGCAGCATGTTGTTGCAGATTTTGGCGGTTTGCCCTGCCCCCACAGCACCTGCATGGAAGATGTTAGCGCCCATTTTTTCCAACAAGGGTCGGGCACGCTCTAACACAGCAGCATCGCCACCCACCATAAAGGTCAAAGTACCTGCAATCGCTCCGCCGGTACCACCCGACACCGGGGCATCGATAAATTGCACGCCTTGGGCTTGTGCGGCTTCGGCCACTTTGCGCGCGCTGGCAGCAGCGATGGTGGAGCAGTCAATCACCAAAGTGCCCGCAGGCAACAGGGGCAAGATACCGGCTTGTGTGCCCGTACCCAAGAACAGCCCTTCAACATGGGCGCTGGCGGGCAGCATGCTGATCACCACTTCAGCACCCTGCACCGCAGTGGCGGTATCTGTGGCAATCGCCACACCTTCGGCGGCCAATTTGTCGCAGGCAGCGCTGGACAGGTCAAACGCTTTGACGGTGTGACCCGCCTTGTGCAGGTTCAAGGCCATTGGGCCGCCCATATTGCCGAGGCCGATAAATGCGATATTCATGAAGATGTCTCCAGTGTGTTTTATGAGGGTGAGGTGATGTCAGCGGATAGCGTCTGGGGCATCGGCATCCAACATGCGTCGGCCAATGATGACGCGCATGATCTCGTTGGTACCTTCCAAAATCTGGTGTACACGGGCATCGCGCAGCAGGCGTTCTAGCGGGTATTCGCGGATATAGCCATAACCGCCGTGCAGTTGCAGTGCCTCGTTGCAGACCGTAAAACCGGCATCGGTGGCAAAACGCTTGGCCATCGCGCAATAGGTGCTGGCATCGGTGGCCGCAGCATCAAGTTTGCTGGCGGCCAGCCGCACCATTTGCCGGGCCGCTACCAGCTCGGTCGCCATATCGGCCAGCTTGAATTGCAGGGCTTGGAAGCTAGCCAGCGGTTTGCCAAACTGTTTGCGCTCCTGCATATAGGCCTGTGCCTGCGTCAATGCGCCTTGGGCCGCGCCCACGGAGCAGGTGGCAATGTTGATGCGGCCACCGTCCAAGCCTTTCATGGCAATTTTGAAGCCCTCGCCCTCTTGGCCGAGCAGGTGGTCGTGGGGGATGCAAACATTGTCAAAGCTGATGGTGCGCGTGGGTTGGCTATTCCAGCCCATTTTTTCTTCTTTTTTGCCGTAGCTGATGCCGGGAGTATCGGCTGGCACGGCAAAGGCAGAAATGCCTTTAGCGCCGTCTTCGGTGCTGCCGGTGCGGGCCATCAGCACCAACATATCGGTGCTGCCAGCACCCGAGATAAAGGCTTTGGCACCGTTAATCACATAACCAGCATCGGTGCGTTGGGCGCGGGTTTTGATGGAACCAGCATCTGAACCGGCACCGGGTTCGGTCAGGCAGTAGCTGGCTAACTTTTGGCCGGTGGTCAATGCTTCGCCCCAAGTGGTACGCACGGCATCGGTAGCCCAAGTGCCCAGCATCCAAGTCGCCATGTTGTGGATGGTGATAAAGGCGGTGGTAGAGGGGTCTACCGCGGCGAGTTCTTCAAACACCATCGTGGCATCGAGTCGGGGCAGTGCCAAACCACCCGCATTCTCAGGGGCATAGAGGCCGCAGAAGCCCAACTCGCCCGCCTTGGCGATGGCCTCACGCGGGAAAATGCCCTCGGCATCCCAATGGGCGGCATGGGGGGCCAATTCGGCTTGGGCAAAATCGCGTGCGGTTTGCGCGAAAGCCCGTTGATCTTCGGTCAGCTCAAAATCCATAGACAACAGTCTCCAGCAGGGTTCTGCAAGGCCGTAGGCTGGGGCAGCGCCAGTGCCACCCCGGCCCACAGCCTCGTGGCTTATTACTTCAGGCTGATGGTGGTGTTAACACCTTGACCCGCCGTGCTGTCATCAAACCAGCGCGCCGTGACAGTCTTGGTCTGGGTGTAGAACAGAATGACCTGCTTGCCATAGGGGCCGAGATCGCCCAGCTTAGAAGCACGCGAGCCCGTGAACGAGAACAACGGCACTGGCACCGGCACCGGCACGTTGATGCCCACTTGGCCGACATCGATTTCTTCTTGGAACTTGCGCGCTGCTGCACCCGACTGGGTGAAGATGGCGGTACCGTTGCCGTTGGGGTTGGCGTTGATGAATTCGATGGCTTCATCCAAATCTTTGGCTGCCACCAAGCTGAGCACAGGGCCAAAAATTTCTTGGTCGTAAATCGCCATGCCGGGCTGCACGCCCGAGAAGATGGTCGGGCCGACAAAATTGCCGTCTTCAAAACCAGGTACTGTGGGCTTGCGACCATCCAGCTCCAGTTTTGCACCATCGGCCACGCCACGCTCAATCAGGCCTTCGATACGGGCCAGCGCACCACGCGAGATGACCGGACCAACATCGGTGCCTTTTTCCGTGCCCGCACTGACCTTGAGGGTTTGCGCCTTGGCTACCAGATCGGGCACCCATTGTTGGGCCTCGCCCACCATAATCACCACCGGCAAGGCCATGCAGCGTTGACCAGCGGCACCAAAGGAGGCACCGGCAATGGCGTTGAGGGTTTGTTCTTTGTTGGCATCGGGCAGCACGATGGCGTGGTTCTTGGCACCCATCATGCACTGGGCACGCTTGCCTGCCAGCGTGGCACGGTTATAGACGTGCGTGCCCACTTTGGTCGAGCCCACAAACGACACCGCCTTGATGTCTTTGTGGTCGCAAATGGCATTCACGGCATCTTCGCCACCGTGAATCACATTGAGCACACCGGCAGGAATGCCCGCTTCCAACGCCAGCTCGACCAAGCGCATTGTCACCAACGGGTCTTGCTCGGACGGCTTGAGCACAAAGGTGTTGCCAGTGGCAATCGCCATCGGGAACATCCACAGCGGAATCATGGCTGGGAAGTTGAACGGGGTGATGCCAGCGCACACGCCCAAGGGTTGCAAGAGGGTGTAGGTATCGACACCACTGGCCACGTTGTTGGCCAGCTCGCCCAGTTGCAGGTTGCCAATGCTGGCAGCGTGCTCTACCACTTCCAAGCCACGGAACACATCGCCTTCGGCATCGGGCAAAGTCTTGCCTTGTTCTGCCGTCAGCAGGGCGGCCAGTTCACCCATGTTTTCGCGGATGAGCTGTTGCAGCTTCAGGAAGATACGGGCGCGGGTACCGATGGGGGTTTTCTTCCAAGTTTTGAAGGCTTCCTTGGCAGCAGCAACGGCAGCGTCAATTTCTGCAGGCGTAGCAAAAGGCACACGGGCCAACACTTGTTGGGTGGCCGGATTGACCACATCACGCCATTGGGTGGTCTGGGATTCGACAAATTGGCCGTTGATCAGCAGTTTGACGGAAGGTGCAGTCATGAAGGAAGTCTCCTGAAAATGGGTCTATACGCCCGAGAACTTGCATGGTAGCTGTGCGCTTTTACTCTCACAATAGGCAATTACGCGCAATGGTTCTGCAAAAATGCACAATTTACACATCACTGTCATATGGACTGGAACCACCTGCGCCACTTTCTGCAACTGGCGCGTGCAGGCACTTTGGTAGGGGCCGCGCGGCATTTGGGGGTCGATCACACCACGGTGGCCCGGCACATCCAAGCCTTAGAAAAACAAATGGGGGCGGCGCTGTTTGCCCGCGAAGCCGGGGGCCAACGCCTGACGGAGTTGGGGCGGCAATTGTTGCCTGCCGTCGAGGCGATGGAAGCCGCCGTGTTGGGGGTCGAGCGCATTGCCCCCAGCAGTGGCAGTGGCCCCGCAGGTTTGGTGCGCGTTGGGGCAACCGAAGGGTTCGGTACGCTGATTTTGGCCCCCCAACTGGCCCGGCTGACACAGCGCCATCCGCAGTTATCGATTGATTTACTCGCATTGCCGCGCATGGTGCAACTGTCACGGCGCGAGGCGGATATTGTGATTTCCTTAGAGCGCCCCCGACGTGGGCCAGTCATTGTCACCAAGCTGGCCGACTATGTGCTGCACCTGTACGGCCAGCGCGAGTATTTGGCCCGCCGCCCCCTGGTCAAGCAGCGCGAAGATTTGCGCCACCATGCCTTTGTCAGTTATGTCGATGATTTGCTCTTCACCAAAGAACTGCAATTTCTGGACGCTTTGCACCAGCCTGAGCGCTTTGCCTTTCGCAGCACCAGCATTACGGCCCAGCACGAAGCCGTACGTGCCGGGGCTGGCTTGGCGGTGCTGCCCGCTTTTCTGGCCGACCGCGACCCCTTGTTAATGCGCGTGTTGCCCGAAGAGGCCCGCTTTACCCGCACCTTTTGGATGAGCATGCCCGCCGAGTGCAAACATCTGGCACGCATCCAAGCAGTATGGGGGTTTTTGCGTGAAATTGTGAAGGAGCGCCAAGCCCTGCTACAACCAGCCACCTCGCTTTAACCCCTTCATTTTTCTCAGGAATCATGGTTTCCACGGGCGGGCCACGTCAGCTTCCCGCAAGCACACAAGATAAATAATTATGAATTCAAAATTGCGCACTCCGTGCGCGCCCCTCGGAGACATTGCATGACCAGCTACGCCGAATTTCACCAACGCTCCATCACTGAACGGGATGCTTTTTGGGCCGAGCAGGCTCGCCTGATTGACTGGCAAACCCAGCCCCAGCAAATTTGCGACTACAGCAACCCGCCCTTTGCCCGTTGGTTTGTCGGCGGCACCACCAATCTGTGCCACAACGCGGTGGATCGCCACTTGGCTGCCCGCGCCGATCAGGCCGCGCTCATCGCCATCTCTACCGAAACCAACACCGAGCGCAGCTACAGCTTTGCCGAATTGCATGCTGAGGTACAACGCATGGCCGCCAGCCTGCAAGCCTTGGGCGTGAAAAAGGGCGACCGCGTCCTGATTTACATGCCCATGATTGCCGAAGCCGCTTTTGCCATGCTGGCTTGTGTGCGTATCGGGGCTTTGCATTCGGTAGTGTTTGGTGGTTTTGCTGCGGGCTCCTTGGCCTCGCGCATTGAAGATGCCCAACCTGTGGCGGTGGTCAGTGCCGACGCCGGTTCGCGCGGTGGCAAAGTGGTGCCGTACAAGCCGCTACTGGACGAAGCCATTACCCTCTCCAGCCACAAACCCCAAGCCGTGTTGATGGTCAACCGTGGCTTGGCCCCGATGGATTGGGTAGCAGGCCGCGACCAAGATTGGGCCAGCCTGCGCGAGCAGCACCTGAATGCCCAAGTGCCTTGCGAATGGTTGGACTCCACCGAACCTAGCTACACCCTCTATACCAGCGGCACTACGGGCAAACCCAAGGGCGTGCAGCGCGACACCGGCGGCTACACCGTGGCACTGGCCGCCAGCATGAAGCACATCTTTGATGCTGAAGCCGGCCAAACCTTCTTTGCTACCAGCGACATCGGCTGGGTAGTGGGCCACAGCTACATTATTTATGGCCCCCTGATTGCTGGTATGGCCACCATCATGTACGAAGGCTTGCCGACCCGCCCCGATGCGGGCATCTGGTGGAGCATTGTCGAGAAATACAAGGTCACGCACATGTTCTCGGCCCCCACGGCGGTGCGTGTGCTCAAAAAACAAGACCCCGCTTATCTGGCCAAATACAACGTCTCTAGCCTCAAAGCCCTGTGGTTGGCCGGTGAACCGCTGGATGAGCCGACCGCACAGTGGATCAGCGGCTCGCTCAATGTGCCGATCATTGACAACTACTGGCAAACCGAAACCGGCTGGCCTATTCTCTCGCTGTGTAACGGCGTAGAGCAGCAGGTCACCCGCTTCGGCAGCCCCGGTAAGGCGGTGTATGGCTACAACGTCAAACTGATTGATGAAGCCACTGGCGAAGAACTGACCACCCCGAACCAAAAAGGCGTGGTGGCGATTGAAGGCCCCCTGCCCCCCGGCTGCATGCAAACCGTCTGGCGTGATGATGACCGCTTCGTCAATACCTACTGGAAGAGCATTCCGGGCCGCCTGATTTACAGCACCTTTGACTGGGGTATCCGCGATGCCGACGGCTACCACTTCATTTTGGGCCGCACCGATGACGTGATCAACGTGGCTGGGCACCGCTTGGGCACACGCGAAATCGAAGAGTGCATTGCCTCGCACGCCAACATTGCCGAAGTGGCCGTGGTCGGTGTGGCCGACAACCTCAAGGGCCAAGTGGCCTTGGCGTTTGCCGTACCGCGTGATGCCAGCAGCCTGGGGGATGATGCTGCCCGCAAAGCCCTAGAAACCGAAATCATGCAATTGGTTGATCACAGCTTAGGTGCTGTGGCCCGGCCTTCGCGTGTTTATTTGGTTGGTTTGTTGCCCAAAACCCGCAGCGGCAAACTGCTGCGCCGTGCCTTGCAAGCCGTGGCCGAAAAACGCGATCCGGGTGATTTGACCACCATGGAAGACCCCGCCGTGTTGCAACAAGTGCGCGATTTGGTCGGTTCTTAAGCACTTTGGTGTTCGGCCCGCTGCAATGGGCCGAACCAGCAAGCAGCCGCAATGCCTTCTGCGCTCAGAAAGGATTGCGGTTTTTTTATTTAGTCCTTGGGCCGGAAGCCAATCTCTAACGTGGGTGGCACCCGGCCATCCAGGTCGCGTGGCAGACTTTCGGTTTTTTGCAGTGCGCGCAATACGGCGGTGTCCCAAGCCTTGTCGCCGCTGGACTGGATCAGTTTGGTCGCGACGATGGTGCCATCCGGGGCAGCGCGCACTTCCACCACCGCCCGCGGATTGCCTGCTACATCGTCTGGATAAACAATATTGGGCTTGACCTTGGCGGCCACCTTGCCCCCGTAGCTGGCCGATGGGCCACCGGCACCACTGCTATTGCCACCCCGGCCACCGCTGCCACTGCCGCCCGTTTGTGGGCCACCACTGCGTTGGGCGCTGCCTTGGGCATCGTCGCCACCACTGGCTCCGGCCAGGGCTTGCATACGGCGTAGGTTTTCTTGCCGACGTGCTTCAGCGGCTTTGGCCTGTGCCTGCTCTTGGGCTTGGCGTTTCTTTTCTTCTGCCTGTTTTTGTTTTTCTTTTTCCTGCTGTTCGCGCCGTTCTTTCTCTTTTTCCACCTTCTCGCGCTCTTGGCGTTCAGCCGCTTCTTTTTCTTTGCGTTCTTTCTCTCGCTGCTTTTCACGCTCTTTCTCGCGCGCAGCCTTTTGTGCCTTTTCCTTCGCCTCTTGCTCTGCCTTCTCTTTTTCTCTTTCTTTCTCTTTTTGCAAGCGCTCTTTCTTTTCCTTTTCTAGGCGCTCTTGGCGCTCACGCTCGGCTTCTTTGCGTTCTTTTTCGCGTTCTTTGGCTTTTTCTTTCTCGCGTTCTTTTTCGCGCTCGCGCTCACGCTCCAATTGGCGTTGACGCTCTTGTTCTTTCTTTTCTTTTTCTAGGCGCTTTTTCTCGCGTTCGATCGCGATGTCGGCCTCGCGGCTATCGGCCACCGCAGCACGGGGCGGTGGCGGCGGTGGCAAGCTAGGTGCTGGTGGTGGCGGCGGGGCTGGGGGCAAAGGCACAGGGGCTGGTGCCTCTGTAGGAGCCGGTGGAGGTGGCGGGGGCGGCAACGCCGGGGCAGCCTGCTGCGGCAGGGCCGCCCACAGTTCGGCTTGCACCGAGCCGCTGTCTTCTTCGCTGGCTTTCCAATTCACGCCCCAAGTCAGGGCAGCCACCAACACGCCATGGGCCAACACAGCCAAGGCAATAGCCCGCAGCCGCCCCGGTGGTCTTGGGGGGGCAAACTGTTCACGCTCAGGATGGTGCATAGGCATGGTAGCGTGCGTAGGCGATGGCGCGGCGGCGTTTAGCCACCACCTTGTTTAACCGACAGGCCCACGCGCTGTACCCCAGCTTTTTGCAAAGCACTCATGGCTTTGACCACCGCCTCATAAGAGACCGTTTTTTCCGCCGCGATGATGACGGCAGCACTGCCTTCCGGTTGGCTTTGCTGCCAAGCCAAAGCGGCGGCAGCGGCTTCTTTTTCGGTCACGCTGCGGGTGTTGCCATCGGTGGACAGCTGTAGCAAGCCATCTTTGCCCACCACCACAGTCGCAAACTTGACTGGCTGCTTATTGGCCTTGCCCACGGTAGGCACGTCCACCATACCGGGTGTCAACATGGGGGCCGTCACCATAAAAATGATGAGCAGCACCAGCATCACATCAATGAACGGTACCATATTGATTTCGTTCATGGTGCGGCGGCCACGTCCGCGCGAAGCGATGGCAGGCATAGCGTGTTTCCTTGGCTGACTTAATGGCCCGAGGCCGAAGACACGGGCTGTGCCCCCAAATTGCGCTGCAAGATGTTAGAAAACTCCTCGATAAAGGTTTCTAATTGGTTGGCTACCCGGTCGCAGTCGTGGGCAAAACGGTTGTAGGCCACCACCGCCGGAATGGCGGCAAATAAGCCAATCGCTGTGGCTACGAGGGCTTCGGCAATGCCGGGGGCCACAGTGGCTAGGGTAATTTGCTCCATGCCTGCAAAGCCAGTAAAAGCGTGCATGATGCCCCACACCGTGCCAAACAAGCCCACGTAGGGCGACACCGAGGCCACCGAACCCAAAAACGACAAACTAGATTCCACCACATCCATCTCGCGCTGAAAGCTGGCACGCATGGCACGGCGCGCACCATCGAGCAGCACGCCGGGGTCCACAATGCGGCGCTCGCGCAGTTTTTGAAATTCGCGCATCCCGCTGGCAAAAATGCGCTCCATCGGGCCGCCATGCTTGGCATTTTGCGCTGCGCTGGAGTACAGATCGTTCAGGCTGGTGCCAGACCAAAAATCGCGCTCAAAGTCTTCGTTCAGCGTTTTGACCCGTTTCAGGGCAAACAGCTTACGAAAGATGGCCGCCCAGCTGGCGACCGACACGCTCAACAGCAGCAGCATGACCAGTTGCACCACCCAACTGGCATGAAGCACCAGATTGAGGATGGACATATCTTGGGAGTTCATGGTGAAATTTTTTCCAGAAGGGGGCCGGGAATTCTGGCGGGGCGCAGCGTCTGGGCATCCACCCAACCAATACGCACCGTGGCCGCACTGAGCAGTTGGGGCGATACCTCGGGGGTAGGGCCGCGCAAAAAAGCTTCTTGCAACAAGGTTAAAGAGGCCCGCCCCGCTGTTTGCAGTTGGGCCGTGACCACCAAGGCATCATCCAGCCGCGCCGGTGCAACATAGCGCAGTTGCATCTCGCTCACGACAAACAGGCCACCCATTTGCACACGCAAAGCCTGTTGCTCAATGCCCAAGCTGCGCAGCCATTCGGTGCGCGCACGTTCAAAAAACTTCAGGTAGTTGGCATGAAAGACAATGCCCCCGGCATCGGTGTCTTCCCAATAGATGCGAATGGGCAACTGAAATGCGGTAGCCATAAAGCGCCAAGGTGCCGGATTGCCAGTGTCAGAGCTCTGCGCTCGGTGCTGGGGCCACTGCCGCGTTTTTGCTGCGTGCGTGGCCTGAAGCACTGTCTGCGGCTACTTCGGCTGCGCGCAGTTGCGGCGCCAAACCACTCAGTACGCCGTTGACGTATTTGTGGCCATCGGTGCCGCCAAACTCTTTTGCCAACTCGATACATTCGTTAATCACCACGCGCCAAGGCACATCGGTGCAATGTTGAAACTCGTAAGCTCCAATCCACATCACAGCGTGTTCAATCGGCGAGATGTCGGCCAGCTTGCGATCGAGCAGTGGGCTAATCAAGGCATCCAAATCAGCGGCAGTGGTAACGCAGCCATGCAACAAGGCGCTGTAATGGGCAGCATCGGCCTTGTGAAAGCCCGACAAATCGCGCGTGAAGCTATCAATCGCTTCGGCAGCGTTACCGCCCACCAAATGCTGGTACAGCGCTTGCAGAGCAAACTCGCGCGCCCGGCTGCGGCCCGACTTGGAAGCGGTTTTACGTGCGCTAGTGCCGTTTGGACGGGCGCTGCGCTGACGTGGTGGGGTAGGGTTGGACGATGCCGCGGTCATGCCAATGCCTCCAGCAAACAGGCCATTTCTACCGCGACGCGCGCAGCATCGGTGCCTTTTTCGGTTTGGCGCGCAATGGCCTGCTCTAGGTTTTCGGTGGTAAGAATAGCGTTGGCAATCGGCAGGTGGTAGTCTTGTGACACACGGGTCACGCCCGCACCAGACTCGTTGGCCACCAATTCAAAATGGTAGGTTTCGCCCCGGATGATGCAACCCAAGGCAATCAGGGCATCAAATTCTTCACGGTCGGCCAAGGCTTGCAAAGCCAAAGGCACTTCTAAAGCACCGGGCACCGAGACGTGGGTGATATTTTCTTGCGCCACCCCCAGCGCCAGCAATTCGGCGCGGCAAGCAGCTGCCAAGGCGTTGGTAATGCCTTCGTTAAAGCGGGCTTGCACAATGCCAATGTGCAGCTTGCTGCCATCTAAGCGCGGGGCGCTGCCTTTTTCTGCGTGGAGCATGTTGTTTATTCCTTCGGGATGTAGCCGGTGATTTCGAGACCGTAGCCGGTCATGCTGGGCAAACGCCGGGGTCGGCCCATGAGTTTCATTTTGTGTACGCCACATTCGCGCAAAATTTGCGCCCCAATGCCGTAGGTACGCAAATCCATGCGTCCACGCTCTGGCGCTTGGGCCGAGCGCGCCGTCCCTTCAAATTGGGCCAGCAGTTGGTTGGCGCTTTCGCCACAGTTGAGCAACACGGCCACGCCCTTGCCCTGCTGATCCAAGTAGGCCAAGCTGGTATCCAAACCCCACGAGTGCATGGAGCGGTTCACTTCCAAGGCGTCCAACACCGACAAGGGCTCGTGCACACGCACTGGCACCACATCGTCGGCGGCCCATTCGCCCTTGACCAAGGCCAAATGCACGGCTTGGCTGGGCTGGTCGCGGTAAGCATGGGCGGTGAACGCGCCAAAGGCCGTTTGCAGGGTGCGCGTACCAATCTTTTCTACCAGCGACTCATGGCGGCTACGGTATTCAATCAGATCGGCAATGGTGCCAATTTTCAGGCCATGTTCCGCCGCGAACAACTGCAAATCCGGCAGACGGGCCATGGTGCCGTCGTCTTTCATGATTTCGCAAATCACAGCACTGGGGCTGCAACCGGCCATAGCGGCCAAATCGCAACCGGCCTCGGTATGGCCTGCACGCATCAGCACGCCACCATCCACCGCTTGCAGGGGGAAGATATGGCCGGGCTGCACCAAATCGGTCGGTTGGCTGGTTTTAGCCACGGCCACCTGCACGGTGCGCGCGCGGTCGGCGGCAGAAATGCCCGTGGTCACGCCTTCTGCCGCTTCAATCGACACGGTAAAGGCGGTGCTATAGACAGTGCCATTGCGCGCCGCCATGGGGGGCAGCTTGAGAAACTCGCAACGCTCGCGCGTCAGGGTCAGGCAAATCAGACCCCGACCAAAGCGGGCCATAAAGTTGATGGCTTCTGGGGTGACATGGTCGGCCGCCAGCACCAAATCACCTTCATTTTCGCGGTCTTCTTCGTCCACCAAAATGACCATGCGTCCGGCGCGCATTTCGGCCACGATGTCTTGTACCGGCGAGATAGGTACGGGGCTGAGGGGGGTGTTCATGGGGAGGAGGCTTTCGTTGCTAGGCCGTAGCTTGGGGGCGCAACGCAGGCCCCCCGGTGCTGGCGTTGGGCGCTGTTGGCCCGCACACGCCCCAAAGAACACACGTTGCAGCACCGCCGCAAAGCGGGCCAGTCCAGTTGACATAGACTGACCCAAAAAGAAACCATTTTAGCGCTGCCTGAAAGGCTTTTCGGCACTCAGGGTTGCTCAGGCACTTAGATGCCGGGCATTTCTAACACCACATCCGAGAGCGGATGCGCCACACAGGGCAACACACAGCCGCTGGCGCGCTCTTCTGGGGTCAGGCCGGGCCAGTCGATGCTGTAACGCACTTGGCCCTCGGCCAATTGGCCGATGCAAGTGCGGCAACTGCCATTGCGGCAAGAACTGGGCCAGTCGATGCCGCCTTGCTCTAGCGACAGCAGCAAGGACTGCTCGGGCCAAGCATCGCATTGCTGACCGTCGGGAGCGGTGCGTGCAATGAAGAAAGGAACACTCGGTGCAGTGGTAGGGTGGTTCATGGTTGCAGCAGCATTGCCCAAAAAATGGGCATTTTGTAAAAAATGTTGGTATTTCAAGCACTTAGCTTGCAATATGGCGTGTTTTCTCTGGTTATCCACAGGATTATCCAAAGAAATAAGGGATAACCCGAGATCGGCTTGCTGTGTGGGCCTATCCGGGTTGGCGACACCGTGCTGTGGCCCGGACGTGCTAAGTTCCAGCCTGTCTTTAGAAAAATAGCATGCACATGAGCACATTAGAACAACGCCTAGCCCAGCAGTCTGTCACTGACCTCACGGGCATTCGCCGAGGTATAGAAAAAGAGGGGCTGCGCGTCTTGCCCAGCGGTAGCTTGGCCCTGACACCGCATCCGCTGGCGCTGGGTGCCACCCTGACGCACCCCCACATCACCACCGATTACAGCGAATCGCAAATTGAATTGATTACCGGGGCGCACCAAGGGGTGCAAGACTGTTTGGATGAACTGACGCACATCCACCAATTTGTGCTGCGCACTTTGCAGGCCGAGAGCCAAGAAATGCTGTGGGTGTCCAGCATGCCCTGCGGTCTGCCCACCGACGAGACCATTCCGTTGGCGCGCTTTGGCAGCTCGAACGTTGGGCGGGCCAAAAGCGTTTATCGCATGGGACTGGGGCACCGCTATGGTCGCCGGATGCAAACCATTTCTGGGCTGCATTACAACTGGTCGTTGCCGGGCGTGAGCAGTGAGGATTATTTTGCGCTGATCCGCAATTTCCGCCGCCATGCTTTTGTTCTGCTCTATTTGTTTGGCGCTTCGCCCGCCGTCTGTCCTTGCTTTGTAGAAGGGCGCGAACACCGGCTGCAACCTTTGGGCGAGAGCGGACAATCTTTGTACCTGCCTTACGCCACCTCGTTGCGTATGGGGCGGCTGGGCTACCAAAGCGATGCCCAAGCCTCGTTGGCAGTCAGTTACAACGGCTTAGAAGGCTATGCCAACAGCTTGCACGCAGCCCTGACGCAACCCTACCCCGCCTACGAGGCCGTGGGCATCCGCAACCCCGGTGGCGATTACAACCAACTGGGCACCAGCCTGTTGCAGATTGAAAACGAGTTTTACGGCACCATTCGGCCTAAGCGCACCGTGCGCAGCGGCGAGCGCCCCTTGCACGCGCTGCGTGAACGCGGCGTAGAGTACGTCGAAGTGCGCCTGATGGACTTAGACCCGTTTGAACCCGTGGGCATTGCCGCGCAGACCATGCGCTTTTTGGATATCTTCTTGCTGCACTGCCTACTGACCGACAGCCCGCCCGATACCCCCGACGAAATCGAACAACTCAAGCGCAACCAACACCGCGCCGCCGAGCAAGGTCGCGCGCCGGGCTTGCAGTTGGAACGCATGGGCCAGCCGGTGGCCTTGAGCGATTGGGCTGCAGAGATTTTGGCCGAATGCGGCCCGGTGGCCGAGGCGCTGGATGCCGCCCACAGCACGCAAGATTACAGCGCCGCCCTAGCGGCTGCACGCCAACAATTCCAGCAACCGGCACACACGCCCTCGGCACGGGTGTTGCAGGCCATGGCCCAAGCCGCAGGCAACAGCTTTAGCGCCTTTGCCCTGCAACAGTCGATACAAGCGCGCGATGCCGTGCTGGCGCTGCCGTGGAGTGCAGCCCAACAAGCCCAGTTTGAGGCCTTGGCCGCGCAATCGTTGGCAGAACAAAAAGCGCTGGAAGCAGCAGACACACTGCCGTTTGAGGATTGGCGCCAACGCTATATTGACCCGAGCGAGTTGGGTGGATAAAAAGTATAAAGGCGGCCTATAGGGCCGCCTTTATTGATGCATTTTGATGGCTAACGAATTAGCCCGCTTTTGCGAACGACAAGATGGGTAGCATTATCTATATCGACCGTAATATAGTTATGCAACACAGAGCCCCAAGAGAATTTCTCGTAAGAATAATCAGCGCATCCAGTGCAATTATCGTGCAGGCTTTGGGTGGGTGGGTTGTATAGGCATCCTACAATTTGGTTGACCTGGTCTAAAGTCATACCCATCTGTATCGCATCGAGTTTAGCTTGCGTCAATAAATCTCCAGCGCACACTGAAAACCCGGCAGGCACTTCGCTGACAATTCCAGCATCTACTACCTCAAACGATAAAATACGCACTTTTGGGAAGTTAAAGCGTACCCCTTCCAACTCTACACTGGGGAGTGTAAGGATATTTTGCTGGATATCATAGCCGGTGCGTACGGCTTGGGCCTGTGTAGAAAGCAGTAAAGCGGTGAGTGCTGCAATGGCAGATTTTACGAGTTTCATGGAATTTACCCAGCCTTACGTTATTAAATTAAATTTAAATACTACAGCACGAACAATTAAAAACCATCATAAACAATGTGCGTAAATGTAATTTATCCGTCAAAAATTTTCACTGTACAAACCGTTATTTCATACCCGCACAAAGGGGTGTAAATCAGCTCGATTTGAAAAACTGACAGCAACTCACTTATTGGGGCAGGGTATAGCCCTGCTCTTGCACCATCTGCACCAAAGCATCGGCCACCTCGGTGTCGTAAATGCTGCCCCGGCCGCGCACAATTTCGGCCAAGGCCACATCCAGGCCCAAGGCGGGGCGATAAGGCCGGTCGGCGGCCATCGATTCGAGCACGTCCGCCACCGCCAGCACGCGCGCCTCGGGCATGATTTGCTCGCCACGCAGTCCCTGTGGGTAGCCAGTGCCGTCCAAGCGCTCGTGGTGCTGGCGGATGATGTCAGCCACCGGCAGCGGAAAATGCACGTCTTTCAAAATTTCATAGCCGGTTTGGGCATGGCACTTGACGATTTCCATCTCTAAGTCGCTCAGGCGGCTGGGCTTGGTCAGGATTTCGGCGGGCACGGCAATTTTGCCGATGTCATGCACCAAACCGACCAGTTCTAGCATGGCGCACCGCTCTTCTTGCCAGCCCAAGTGCCGGGCGATGTCCCCGGCAATCAGGCCGACGCGCCGCTCGTGTCCGGCGGTGTACGGGTCGCGCATTTCGACCATGTTCGACACCGCCTGCAACGTGGCTTTCATGGAGTCTTCCAACTGGCGCACATAGCTGGCAATTTGGGCTTCGGCACGTTGGCGTTCGGTCTCGTCTTGGGCCAAAACAATGGTAGCCTCTTCGCCATCGTCCCAAATAATCTGGTTCGCATGCAAGCCCAATTGGATGATGCTGCCATCTTTGCGCCGCATGGGCACACTGTAGGCGACATTGCGCTCACCCGTTTCTAAGCGTTGCCAAGCCGCTTGGATACGGGCTAAGTTGGGGCTGTCGTGGGTCGTGAAGTTGAGGATGTCATTGCCCAGCAACTCTTGGGCGCTCCAGCCGATCATTTCGCAATAACTGGGGTTGACGTAGATGATGCGTCCACCCCGGCGCACATAAATCCCGCTGATGGTCTGCTCAATCATGTTGCGAAAGCGGGTTTCGCTCTCTAGCAAGGTGCGCTGGCTGCAACGGATATCGGTCAAGTCCGTCCACGCAACGATAGCCTCATCCCCCACTTGGGCCATCGTGCCTCGGGCAATGCGGGCGCTGCCATCTTTGCAGCACAACACCAACTCGGGCGATTCAATCACCCTGCCTTGGCAGGCCAGCTCCAAGCCTTGCTCCCAATGCTGGCGTAGCTGCTGGCGCGTGGTCGGATCGGGATAGGCTCGCTCAAACCACAGTTCCACATTGGCAATGTCTTCTGGTGCATAGCCCAACCACTGTTGAAACGCTTTGTTCAGGGTACGCAACTCGCCCGTAGCCAAGCTGTAAATTTGCATCGGCGAGGGCGAGGCATTGAACAGCTCACTAAAGCGCTGCTCCGATTGGCTGGCTTGCGCTTGGGCGGCGCGCAGGTGCTGGGCATTGCTGAAATTACGCAAGGCAAAGGACAAATCCGAGGCCATCTCGTTCAGCAGCAGCATTTCGTCGTGCTCGAACAGATTTTGCTGGCTGGCATACAAACCAAATACGCCCAACAGTTGGCCGTCGTAGAACAAGGGCAACAAGGCACGCTGCCAAATATGTTGCTGGTGCAGAAAAACCAGCCAAGGGTCTTCAGCCGCAGCCGGTACGTCATAGACCCGTATTTGCCCATCGACCAAGCCGGGCAACAGCCCTTGGATCGTGCTATCGGGCCGTTCTATGGTTTGCTGCAGGATGGGCAGCAAATCGGGAGGGATGCCGTGCGTGCGTGCCAACTGCAAAGGCTGGCCCGGTGCCGGATACAGCGCCAAAAACAGCATAGGGAAGGTGCCGTGGGCAATCAGGCCGTGGTACAGGCGCTCCAGCAATTCATCGCGGTTTTGCGAATACACCACCGCACGGTTGGTGGTGCTGAGCAACTCGTACAGATTGGACAGGCGCTGCACCTTGTCGGCGGCTTGGATGCGTTCGATGCAATCGGCCATTTGCTGCACCACGCTGTCAAGCAGGGGGGCTTCTTCGGCCAAAAAGCTTGGCGAGGCTGTGGCCGTATCGGTGGCGGCTTCTGGATACCACACCAATAAGCGGCCTTGGTGCTGGCCATGAATCCGCAACGGACGCTCTTGGCGCACGGTAGGGGCAGGTGTCGGCCAAGGGCTGCCAAAATAGCCCCAAGCCGTTTCTAAGCTGACCTGGATGCGCTCTGGGTGCAAAAAAGCCGCTGGCAGCAAGTGGGCCACACCGTCCAGCATTTGCGCCAGTTGCAGGCCGGGGGTTTCCACCAGTTGGGCGATGGCATGCAAGCAACGCAGCTCTTTCACGCGCTCGCCCAAGTTGAACACCAAGGCTTCGCGTTCGGCCATGAGGTGCTGGCGCTCGGTGATGTCACGCACCACCTGCACATAGCCACGGGCCTCTCCCGGCAAGAGCAGCGGGGCTAAGCTGCACTCAAGCAAGCGCCGCTGTGGGCCGGTGCCACAGGCCAACTCCACATGGAAGCTGGCTGGCTGGGCCGCTAAACACTGGCACACTGGGCAATCGGAGGCCTGTACCGCCGGGTCGTGGAACAAGGCATGGCTAGATTGCCCGACCAAATCCAGTGCTGTTTGCTGGCAATAGGTGGCAGCGGCCCGGTTGGCCTGCTGAATAATGCCTTGGGCATCTATCACCAAGGTCGGGTCGGGCACGGCATCGTAGGTGCTGGCGGTGCGGGCCAACACGCTAAACGGTTCGCGCAGCGTGGTGTGTACCAAGGCCAAATAGATATGCCAATAGGCAAAAATCTTCAACAAGTGCCCAATCAGGTTGGCACTGGCATAGACGCTGACATAGCGGGTAAAAGCAAATTCTGCCGCGATCAATACAGCCACTGCGATCAGCAAATGGCTCAGCAACGGCCGGGACATACTGTGGCGGCAGCGCCAAAACAGCGCCATCGCTAACGCCATCAGGGCAATGATGGCGTATTCGGTATAAATCTTCAGCGGTGTCAGGCCCTGACCATCAATGTAGGCATCCGGAAAATAGCCGCTGGCCACTGCCAGCATCAACAGCAGCACCGCACTGCCAAAGCCAACATGCAGCCATACCACGCGCACACGGCGCAACAGCAGCAACGGCGCGGTCAGCAACACCAGCGCCTGCAAACCGCGGGCAGCCAACCAAAGCTGGGTGGCTGGGTTGGCACTGTCCACCGGCAGCAACTGCATGCCCTTAAAAGCCAACAGGTGCGCCAAATCAATCGCCCCACACCAGCCTATACCCACTGCCATGTAGACCACAAAATGGTTGCGCGTAAAGCGCAACGAGGTGGCAGCCACCACCATCGCCACCGCCCCAATCACGATAGAGAACAACTCGGCCAGCGCATGGGACAGCAGGTAATTGACCTCTGCCGCCAGCCAACACACCAACGCCATCAGGGATGGCACCAGCAAACTCTGCAACACGCGCTCCGCAGTGCTAAAGGGGGGCAGTGTGTCAGAGTGCAGGGGTAAAGGCGGGTTCATAACATTCATTATCCCGAACATCTATCCGAACAGGACTGTCTGTATCTGGCCGGGCGCTGGCGCACAATTCAGACTGTTTGCATTTTGCGGCCATCAGTGGATGGTCTTGTATCGTTTATGTCTTTGTTTGGTGTTGCTGGCTTGGCCAGTGTGGGCTTGTGTTGGCGCATGGTACGCCCCGGTTTTTTGGTGATTACGGCGGTGGCCTGCCTACTCGGGTTGGCTTCGGCCGCCTATGCCGGGGTAGAACTGTCAGCGGGCAGGGCTGGGGCCACGCTGGCGCTGGCTTTGCTGGCCCATGCTGCGGCCAATGTGCTCAATGACCACGAGGATGCACGCAACGGTGCTGATGCGGCCAATCAGCAGGGCTTGTTTCCATTCACTGGTGGCTCCCGTTTAATCCAAACGGGCGCAGTGCAGCTACAAGACATGCGCCGCTTGGCCCTGTGGCTGTTGGCGCTGTTGGTGCCGGGCGGCTTATGGCTGGCTTACAGCAGCGGGGCTTGGTCTGGGCTACTGGCGCTGGGGCTGGTCGGGGTGTTTTTAGGCTGGGCTTATTCAGCACCACCATTGGCGCTGATGTGCCGGGGCTTGGGCGAGTTGGCCGTGGGGCTGGCGTGGGCCCTGATGGTGGTGGGGGCTGATTATGTGCAACGCGGCCATTTTGCGGCTCTGCCAGTTTGGGCTTCGCTGGGCTATGGACTGCTGATTGCCAACATTTTGGTGGGTAACGCCTTTCCGGACGCGGCCTCTGATGCGCTGGTGGGTAAACGCACCCTGGCGGTGCGCTGGGGCTGGCGTGGGGCAGCCCGGCTCTATGCAGTGCTGGCTTTGCTGGCCCATGCGGGCGTGCTACTGCTGGTGCTGCTCCAACAGCTGCCATTGGGGGCCAGCGCCGCCTTGCTGGCGGCCCCGTTGGCGCTGCTAGCCAGCGTGCAGCTCGGGCGCTACGGCGGCCAGCCAGCACAGTTACGCCCGGCTTTGGTATTGGGCATTGCCGCAGCAGTGCTGCATGGCTTAGCCTTAGCCGCAGGTTTGTACTACCACGCCATTTGACCAACACCACGGCGGCTGCCTTGCCGCTCTTTTTTTCTCTCTGAAAGCCTTTCTACCATGTCCATCCAATGGTTTCCCGGCCACATGCACCTGACGCGCAAAGCCATTGCCGAACGCATCAAAGACATCGATGTGGTGATCGAGGTGCTAGACGCACGCCTACCAGGCTCCAGCGCCAACCCCCTGCTGGCCGAACTGACCGGCCACAAACCCACGCTCAAGGTGCTCAACAAGCAAGATGTAGCCGACCCAGAACGCACCGCCCTGTGGCTGGATTGGTACAACGCCCACCACGACACCGCCGCCGTGCCGCTGGATGCCTCCGACCCGGCACCGGCACGCAAACTGATTGAGGCTTGCCACCGCTTGGCCCCCAACCGGGGTGGACTGGCCAAACCTATGCGTGTGCTGATTTGCGGTGTGCCCAACGTGGGCAAATCCACCCTGATTAACACCCTGAGCAACAAACGCCAAGCCAAAACGGGCGACGAAGCCGGCATCACCAAGCTAGAGCAACGCATTACGCTGGCCGATGATTTTTACCTTTGGGATACCCCCGGCATGTTGTGGCCGCGCATCAGTGTGGCCCAAAGCGGCTACCACCTGGCCGCGAGCGGGGCCGTGGGGCGGAATGCCTACGATGAAGAACTGGTGGTGCTCGAACTGCTGCGCCGCTTGCAAGCCCACTACGGGCCGCTGCTGCAAGCACGCTACAAACTGGCCCTGCCCGATGCCACGGTGGCCGCCATGCGCGATGATGAATTGCTAGAAGCGATTGGCCGCAAACGCGGGGCCATGCTGGGGGGGGGCCGGGTCAATCTGCAAAAAGCCGCCGAAATTGTGCTGACCGACTTTCGCACAGCCATTTTGGGCCGCATCACCTTAGAAACCCCATCCGAGTTTGAGGCCTGGCGCGCTGCGGCCGCCGTACAAGACGCAGAGCGCGAGGCCAAAAAACAAGCCCGTGCTGCGCGTAAAAAAGGCCGTCCGTCCTAAGAGCTGCTTGATGTCGACTTCTATTGCCTCCACCCCAACCACGACGGGCGCGACTGTGCCTGCATCCGAATCTTATGCCGAGCAATTTGGCGTGCCCGATGCCGGTTGGCGCAAGCGCCTGCATACCGTGGTCTTTCGCTCGGACACGCCAGCGGGGTTGTGGTTTGACAAGATACTGATCTTTCTGATCGTCACCAGCGTGTTGGTGGTGGTGATTGAAAGCATGGAGGCCCTGCCTGATTGGTTGCACCAAATCTTAGCCGGGGCTGAATTGGTTTTTACCGTCTTGTTTACGCTGGAGTACATCGCCCGCTTGCTGTGCGTGCGCCGACCTGGGCGCTATGCACGCAGTTTCTTTGGCATCATCGATTTGCTCTCCATCTTGCCCACTTATCTGGCCATCTTCTTTCCCGGCCTGCATGTGTTGATTGATGTGCGCGTGCTGCGGCTGATACGGGTCTTTCGTATCTTCAAGCTCACCGCTTTTGTCATGGAATACCAAACGCTGGGCGGCGCTTTGGCTGCGAGCTGGCGCAAAATCATGGTGTTTTTGTCGGTGGTGCTGATGATTGTGCTGGTGATGGGCACGCTGATGTACGTGATAGAAGGCCCAGCGCATGGTTTTACCAACATCCCGACCGCCATCTATTGGGCCATCACCACCATGACCACCGTCGGCTTTGGTGACATCACCCCCAAAACCGATTTGGGGCGTTTGATTGCCTCGCTCATGATGCTGCTCGGCTGGGGCACGCTGGCCGTGCCCACTGGCATTGTGACGGCTGAAATGAGCTGGCAGCGGCGCGTCCACGAACTGCCGGGCCTGCTGCAGCAGCCCTGCCCCGATTGCGGCAGCCGCGACCACAGCCTACACGCCCAGTATTGCCAGCACTGCGGCACGCTGTTGTCAGCGCCAGCCAAGGCACAGGGGGCGACAATGTCTCCCCATGAAAAAACCGATTCTTCCCCTGCAACTGTTGGTGGCTCCGGCGCTGGATGACCCCCGTCCTTTAATCTTGTACCACGGTCGCCGCTGCCCCGATGGCTTTGGCGCAGCCTTGGCCGCTTGGCTGTTTTACGGCGGTCAGGCAGAACTGGTGGGACTTGACCACGGCGATGTGCAAAGCTTGGCCGATTTGCCGCCCGTGGCTGGCCGGGCGGTGTATATCTTGGATTTTTCTTTCACAGCCGAGATTTTGCGTGGCATCGAAGAACAAGCGGCCAAATTGGTGTTGTTAGACCACCACAAAAGCGCCGCCGAAAAACTCACAGGCTTTGCCTGCCGCTGTGGTGTCGTCCACTTTGACATGCACAAATCCGGGGCGCGCTTGGCTTGGGAGTTTTTCCACCCCGACCAACCCATCCCAGACCTGCTGCGCTACATCGAAGACCGCGACATCTGGAAATGGGAGTTTCCCGAAAGCGCCGCCTTTTTATCGGCGCTGGACATGGAGCCGCAAACCTTGGAGCGCTGGCAAGAAATTACCCGTTTCGATGCCAGCCAACAAGCTGCCTTTGTCGCCCGTGGTACGGCGATGGATGAAAAATACCGCAAGCTGTGCGCCGATTTGGCCGAAAACGCCCAACCCCTTGTTTTTAATGGCATCAGCGGCCTGATGGTGAACGTACCGGGCATGTTCCACAGTTTGGTGGGCGACATGCTGGCGCGCAAGTCGGGCACGTTTGCCCTGATGTGGAGTGCCGGAGAAAAAGGCGTGAAGGTCGGTTTGCGCTCGCGCAGCGAGTTCAACTGTATTCCACTGGCCGAGAGCATGGGCGGCGGCGGTCATGCCCAAGCCTGTGGTTTTCGCATGGGGGCAGAGCGCTTGGGCGAGCTGCTCAGTGGCCGTTTTGAGGCCCAAGCCAACGCTTAAAACAATGCCCGCTGCCAAAACTGGACTGGGACAGGGGGTCAAAATTATAGCCCTGCTGTGCGAAACCGGTGTTGGCAGCCCACTGCCTTTTTTTTGGGCAAAGTGTAGCGCGCTAGCATGGATGCGGGTTTGCGCATACCCGATGGGGGGTTTCCCACAGAGTTATCCACAGTTTTTGGGTACAACTGAACAACTTTACCAATCTCTTATATGAAATTCATATAGGAAGTCGCTATACTGCGCTTCCTATATGAATTCCACTTTGCGCGTCCCGCTCAACGCCTCGCCCGACCAAGTGCTGCGCCTGCAAACCTTGCAACAAGGCTTTGCCCAGGTGTGCAATGCCCTGGCACCGCTGGTGCAGCAAACCCGCATCTGGAACCGGGTGGCCTTGCACCACTTGGCCTATCGGCAACTGCGCGAGCGCTTCCCTGAGATGGGCTCACAGATGGTGTGCAATGCCATTTATTCGGTCTCGCGCAGTTGCCGCCTGGTGTTTCAGCACCCCGGCAGCCCGTTCCATTTAACCCGGCTGGGCGACAAGCCTTTGCCGCTGCTGCGCTTTGCCGATACCTGCCCGGTGTACTTTGACCGCCACACCCTCAGCCTCAAAGCTGGGCAGTTGTCGATGTTTACCTTGGATGGCCGGATGCGCTTTCAGATCACGCTGCGCCCGGAGGAAGAGGCGGCCTTCCACGCCAACAAACTGCGTGAAATTGTGTTGGCCCGCCGCGCCGATGGCATCTATGAATTGTCCTTTGCCCTGACCGACCCCGAACAACCCGCCCCGGCAGGCCCCGCCCCCACGGTGGCGCAGGATGCCGAGATTCCCGAATATGTGATGGTTGAAGAAGTTGTATGAACCCGAACAAACCCCCGTCTGAGTTGCGTAAGGCTGTAGCCAATTTACGCCCCTATTTTGTCCGTGCTGGCTGGTTTAGCTTGTTATCGAGCCTGCTGGTACTGGCCCCGTCCGGCTACATGCTGGAAGTCTATGACCGGGTGGTCAACAGCCGTAGCCACATGACACTGTGGATGCTCACCCTGTTGATTCTGGGCGTGTATGTGGTGATGGAAATGCTGGAATGGGCGCGCGCCGAGATGTTGCGCGCCGCCAGCGTCGAGTTAGACCAGCGCCTGTCTGGGCGCATTTTCCGCGCGGTGTTCGAGGCCAACCTCAAGCGCATTCCCGGTGGCAACCAACAGCCCTTCAACGATTTCAAGCAAGTGCGTGAGTTTCTCTACTCGCCCGCCCTGCTGGCGATGATGGAAGCGCCCGTATCCATCGTCTTTTTGGTGTTGCTGTTTTTGATTAGCCCGGTGCTGGGTTGGTCGTCGGTCGCGTTTTCGGTGGTGCTCACCTTGGTCGGCTGGCTCAATGAGCGCAGCACCAAGCCGCCCCTCATGGCCGCCAACCGCAGCGCGATGGCCGCGCAACAATACGCCGATGGCTCGTTGCGCAATGCCCAAGTGATTGAGTCGATGGGTATGTTGCGCGACATCCATGCCCGCTGGATGCAAAAGCAGCGCCAGTTTCTGAATTTACAAGCCAAAGCCTCCGAAAGCGCTGGCGGCTACCAAGCGGTCTCCAAACTGCTGCAAAACATCCTCAGTTCTTTATTGCTGGGCTTGGCCTGCTGGTTGTTGCTGCACAACAGCCTCAACGGTGGCGATGCCATGTTGATTATTGCCTCGGTGTTGGGTGGCCGGGTATTGGCACCGCTGGTACAGGTGGTCACGCAATGGCAAGGCGTAGTCAATGTACGCGCTTCGTGGGAGCGGCTAGAGCAGCTGCTGGAAGCCGTCCCTGCCCGCCCCGAGAACATGCCCCTGCCGGCGCCGCGTGGTTTGCTGCAAGTAGAGCAGCTCATGGCTGGTGCGCCGGGCACCGGCAACAACAGCATCCTCAAAGGCGTGGCCTTTGCCTTGGCCCCTGGCGAAGTGCTGGCCGTAGTCGGCCCCTCGGCCTCGGGCAAGACCACCCTAGCGCGGCTGCTGGTGGGGCTATGGCCTGCTGCGATGGGCAAAGTGCGCTTGGATGGTGTGGACGTGTTTGCTTGGGACAAGGCCGAGCTTGGCCCCCATGTGGGCTACCTGCCACAGGGCATTGAACTGTTTGATGGATCTCTGGCCGAAAACATCGCCCGCTTTGGCGAGGTGGATATGGCCAAGGTCGAAGCTGCGGCACGGGCCGTGGGCTTGCATGAGTTCATCATGGCACTGCCACAAGGCTATGACAGCCCGGTCGGGCGCGAAGGAGCCATGCTCTCGGGCGGCCAACGCCAGCGCGTAGGTTTGGCACGTGCCATTTATGGCGATCCGGTGTTCGTGGTGCTGGATGAACCCAACTCCAGCTTGGACGAAGAAGGCGATGCCGCCTTGGCCCGTGCCATTGCGGGCCTCAAAGCCCGTGGCACCACCTTTGTCGTGATGACGCACCGCACCAGTGTGCTGGCCGTGGCCGACAAGATGTTGATTTTGCGCGACGGCCAAGTACAAGCCTTTGGCCCACGCGACGACGTGCTGGCTGCCTTGCAAAAAGCCGCGCAACAGCAAGCCCAACCGCAACCGCGCCCGGCCAATGCCGTAGTCACAGCCGCCTGAGCGATGGCAATGGAAACCACTTTATGAGCAAGCCTTCTTTTTTCCAACGCAGCGAACTCACGCAAGTGCTGTGGAGCTTTCGCCGCGAGTTCCTCACGGTGGGCATCTTTAGCATGGTGGCCAACGTGCTCATGCTCTCGCCCACGCTGTACATGCTGCAAGTCTATGACCGGGTGATGATGAGCCGCAGCGAACTGACGCTGCTGGCCATGTCCCTGATTACGCTGTTTCTGTTTGGCGTGATGGCCTTTGCCGAATGGGTGCGCTCGCGCGTGTTGGTACGTGCCGGGGTACAACTGGATTCGGTGCTGGGCACGCGCGTGTTCAATGCCAGTTTTGAATCGTATTTGGGCCAATCCAGCAGCGGCCCAGCGCGCGCGTTTAACGACTTGATTCAAATTCGGCAATTCATCACCGGCAATGGCATTTTTGCCTTCTTTGATGCGCCTTGGGCCCCGATCTACATCGCCGTGCTGTTTTTCTTGCACCCGATGCTGGGCTGGCTGTCGATTGGCTTTGCCTTGGTGCAACTGGCCTTGGCGTGGTTTGGCCACCGCCGTATGGTCGAGCCTTCGGAAGAAGCGGCCAAGGCCACCGCCGACACCAACGCCTACCTGCAAAGTAAATTGCGCAACGCCGAAGTGTTGGAGTCTATGGGCATGGTGCATAACTTGCGCCCGCATTGGGCCGAGCGCCACCAAAAGTCTTTGGCCTTGCAATCACGCGCCCAGTCGCTCACGCACCGCATTACCGCTTGGAGCAAATTTATCCGCTATTCGCAGCAATCGCTGTCTTTAGGGGCCGGTGCGCTGTTGGTGATTGACGGCCAAATCTCCCCCGGTGCCATGATTGCTGCCAACGTGCTCATGACGCGCGCTTTGTCGCCGATTGACATGATGGTGGGCACTTGGCGCGCCTTTATCGGTGCCAAAGCCGCCTTTGAGCGCCTTGAAGCCCTGCTGCGCGACTACCCCGAGCGCGACCCCGCCCTGTCGCGCGTGGCCCCAAAAGGGGCTTTAACCTTGCGCAACGTAGTCGCCAGTGCCCCCGGACGCAAAACCCCGATTCTCAAAGGTGTCAGCACCAGCGTAGAAGAAGGTACCGTCACCGTGGTGTTAGGCCCATCGGGTTCCGGCAAATCCACTTTGGCGCGCACCATGGTCGGTATTTGGCCGGACGTGTCGGGCGAGGTGCTACTCGATGGCCTGCCCATCGATGGCTGGGAACGCACCGAACTGGGGCCGCACCTGGGCTACCTGCCACAAGACATTGAATTGTTTGAAGGCACGATTGCCGAGAACATCGCCCGCTTTGGCGAGGTCGATTCCGACAAAGTCATTACTGCCGCCCGCAGCGCTGGTTTGCACGAGATGATTTTGCGCTTTCCCAAGGGCTACGACACCCCGATTGGCGAGGCCGGTGGTTTGCTCTCGGGTGGACAGCGCCAGCGCATTGGTTTGGCACGTGCCATTTATGGCAACCCGGTGTTGGTGGTGCTGGACGAACCCAACGCCAACTTAGACGATGTGGGCGAGGCCGCTTTGGTACGCACTGTGCAGGGCCTGAAACAAGCGGGCTGCACCGTGTTCCTGATTACCCACCGCCCCGGCATTTTGGCCGTGGCCGACCGGCTGCTGATGTTGCGCGACGGCCAAGTGCAGGCCGACGGCCCCCGCGACCAAGTCTTGGCCGCCTTGCGTGCCGCAGCGCCAGCCGCCCCGCAACCCGGCAACGCCGTGGCGGTACAGCCCGCCTAAGCCGCGATTTTTTCCTTATTCCCCCATACGGTCGAGTTTTTTCACATGGCTAACGTAAATTTGAGTTCTCCTGACAGCGCCGCAGATACAGCAGCCCCCGGCGATGCGCGGCGCATTGGGCGCATGGGCCTGTGGGCCTTGGGCATTGGTTTTGGCGGCTTCCTGCTCTGGGCCGGTTTGGCCCCCTTGGATGAGGGCGTGCCCGGCCAAGGCATGGTGGCTATCGACACCAAACGCAAGGCCGTGCAGCATTTGAGCGGTGGCATCATCAAAGAAGTGCTGGTGCGCGAGGGTGATGTGGTGAAAGAAGGCCAATTGCTGATCCGCTTGGACGAGGCCGTGGCCCGTGCCAACTACGAATCGGTGCGCCAACGCTACTTGGGCCTGCGCGCCATGCAAGGGCGCTTGCAAGCCGAACAAGCCGGCAAAACCAGCATCAGCTTCCACCCCGATTTGCAGCAAGCCGCCAGCGACCCACTGATTCAGCAACAAATGCTGAACCAAGAACAGCTGTTCCAAACCCGGCGCAATCTGTTGCGCTCGGATTTGCAATCGATTGAAGAAAGCATCCAAGGCCAGCAAGGCATGTTGCAAGGCTACGAGCACATCTTGACCAACCGCAAGAGCCAACAAGCGCTGCTGAATGAAGAGCTGGGCCACATTCGGGGCTTGGTGAAAGAAGGCTACGCACCCCGCAATCGCCAATTGGAGTTGGAACGCATGGTGGCTGAGTCCGGCTCCTCCATCGCCGACCTGCAAGGCAACACCATCCGTGCCCAACGCAGCATTGGGGAGTTGCGCCAACGCGCCATCTCACGCCAGCAAGATTACCGCCGTGAAGTCGAAACCCAATTGGCCGATGTCAGCCGCGACGTACTGGCGGAAGAGCAAAAGTTCAAAGCCGTGACCGACGATTTGGGCCGTACCGAAATCAAATCGCCTGCCGCTGGGCAAGTGGTCGCGTTGGCTGTGCAAACCGTGGGCGGTGTAGTGCAGCCCGGCCAAAAGCTGATGGACATCGTGCCCGAGAAAGAACCCCTGTTGCTTGAAGCCCATGTGGCCCCGCACCTGATTGACCGCGTGAAAGCCGGTTTGTCGGTGGATGTGCGTTTCTCCTCCTTTGCCCATTCGCCGCAATTGGTGGTCAATGGTCAAGTGACCTCGGTCTCGGGTGACTTGCTCACCGAGCCGCAAACCAACATGAGCTACTACTTGGCACGGGTGCAAGTCACCCCCGAGGGCATGAAAACCTTGGGCCCGCGCCAACTGCAACCCGGTATGCCGGTCGAAGTGGTGTTCAAGACCGGCGAGCGCTCCATGCTGACCTACCTGCTGCATCCGCTGACCAAGCGCATCTCTGCTGCCATGAAAGAGGAATAAGCCATGCCTTCCTTGATACCCACAACCTACCAGCCAGGCACGGGCTTGAGCCCACGTTTGCTGCCCTTCAAAGCCTTGGCTTTGGCCGCTGCCGCCGTATTTTCTGGGGGCGCTGCTCAGGCCCTGGATTTGCGCCAAGCCTACGAAGCCGCACAAACCAATGATGCCCAAATACGCGCTGCCCGTGCTGGTGCTGAGGCCACACGCGAGCGCCTGCCGCAAGCCAAAGCCCAATTGCGGCCCAATGTGGCCGTGAACATGGGGCGCAACTACAACGACCTGACCACCACCGGGCGCGGCCTGCTCGGCCCGGTCACCACCGAGACCCATTACTACTCCAGCAACCAATCGCTCTCGGTGCGCCAGCCACTCTACCGCCCGTACCAACTGGCGCAAGTGCGCCAAGCGCAGGCCCAGGTGGCCGATGCCGATGCCACGCTAGAGCGCGATGAGCAAAACTTGGTCACGCGCGTAGGTGAAGCCTATTTTGATGCCCTGTTGGCCGAAGACCAATTGGCCCTCATCTTGGCGCAAAAAACCACCTACAGCACGCAACTGGATGCAGCACGCAAAAGCTTTGACGCAGGTACCGGCACACGCACCGACATTGACGAAGCCCAAGCACGGCTGGACATGACGGTGGCGCAAGAGCTAGAAGCCCGGCAAAACATGGTGTTCACACGCCACCGCATCGAGGTGCTGACCGGCCAAGCCATGCACGAATTGGCCCGTTTGGACGTGGAGCGCTTTCAAGCCAGCGCACCGGTACCGGCCTCGGTCGAGGCCTGGATAGAGCAAGCCGAAGCCCACAGCCCCGAGCTGCAAGCCCTGCGCGCCCAGGTAGAAGCTGCCAAGCAAGAAGTGGCCAAAGGCCGCGCTGGCCACCTGCCCACCTTGGATGCCGTGGCCCAGTGGTCACGCACCAACAGCGACAGCGTCACCAGCGTGAACACCCGCTACGACAACAAAACCATCGGTTTGCAATTGTCCATTCCGCTCTATGCTGGTGGGCAGGTCAATTCCACCGTGCGCCAAGCCTTGGCCGCCCAAGAGCGGGCACAAGAGATGCTGGAGGCCACCCGGCGCGATTTGGGCGTGCGCGTCCACCGCGAGTTTCGCGGCGTGACCGAAGGGGTCTTGCGTATCCAAGCGCTAGAGCAAGCCGTGCGTTCGGCCCAACAGGCCGTGCAATCGAACCGGCGCTCGTTTGAGGCTGGTGTACGCACCACGCTGGATGTGCTCAATGCCGAGCAACAAAAAACCCTGGCCCTGCGCGATTTGGCCCAAGCGCGTTACCTGTATTTGGTCTCGCAATTGCGCCTGCAATCTCTGGCCGGTGCCGACCGTTTAGACACCGTGCAACAAGCCAACCGTTGGTTGTTGCCGCCGCCAGTGGCCCAAGCCGCAGCGCCCAGCACCGCACCAGAGAACCGCTAGAGCGCAGAATCTGGCCAACAGCCAGAGGGATTTGCCGCAGCGGTGCCTTGCTGGCCTGTATGCTTAGCCTTTTTCTGACAGGAGAATGACTATGCCCCATACGCTCACCGCCAGCCAACGCGAAGAACTCAAAGCCCTGCTGCTGGCGCACCGCAGTGAACTGCTGGTACAAATCGCACAAAAGCGCGAAAACTTGGCCCCCCCCACTGCGGACGAAGGCGGCATGGTGCAACGCAACGTCGCACGCGAAGTCGAGCAGGCCCTGACCGACATCGAAGCGGCCGACATCCAACGCATTGACCATGCCCTGAAAACGATGGAAGACGGCAGCTACGGCCAGTGTGGTGAATGCGGCTGCCAAATTCCGTTCGAGCGCCTGAAGATCGAGCCACAAACCCAACACTGCGTGGCTTGCAAGTCGCGCTGGGAACAACAACACCACAAGGCCCATTAAGCGCCATCGCCTGCCCACGGAGGCCACCATGCCCGGTCATCTGCCTGTGTTCTTGCGCACCGCCGCTGCGCTGTTGCCTTGGATCTGCGCCTTCAGCGCCCTCCCCAGCAGTGCACAAACCCCGGCTACTGGCGGTGTCCGCGTCACCATCACGCCCGCCCAGCCCGAGGCCAAGCCCGAAGGTGCTGCCCACACAGCACCGCCGCCCGCGCATTTGGTTGTTTCAGACGATGGGGCCTATGTGCTGGACTTGCGCGCCCGGCTGATTTGGCCGCGCTGCGCCGAGGGCATGCGCTGGACGGGCATCACCTGTGTTGGCCTACCCATGCAGTTTGTCTATGCCGATGCTTTAGAGCTGGCACAAGCGCGCAGCGAATCTGGCAACATCCGTTGGCGACTGCCGCGCCTGCCCGAGTTGCGCCATTTGGTAGACAAACATGGCAAACCACCGGGTTTGCACCCAGAGCTGTTTCCGCAAGCCCCTGCCGGTTTGCATTGGACATCCACCCCCACCATCCGCCATAGCCAAGCCAACCAGTACGACTACGCCAACATCTCGCAAAACCGTACTGGCGAAGGGGGCAGCACCTTGTCCCCCCTGCTGGGTTGGGCGATGGACTTGCAAACCGGCGATATTACGGGCGACTTACCCAAAACCACCCCCCTGGCCGTGCGCTTGGTGGGATCTCTGGATTGATGCCGATGCCTTTTCGCCCCGAACCTGCCTACACCCACGGCCAAGCGCCGCGCACCGCAATTTTGTTGTGCAACTTGGGCACGCCCGATGCCCCCACTGCCTCGGCCCTGCGCCGCTATTTAGGGCAGTTTTTGTCCGACCAGCGCGTGGTCGAGATCCCAAAGCCCCTGTGGTGGCTGATTTTGCACGGCATCATCTTGCGCACGCGCCCACGCAAATCGGCTGCCAAATACGCCAGCATTTGGACACCTGAGGGCTCGCCCTTGGCAGTCTGGACGGCCAAGCAAGCCACCTTGTTGCGCGATGCCTTGGGCGACGCGGGCCACTACGTGCTGGTACACCATGCCATGCGCTATGGCAACCCCTCCATCGCCAGCCAACTCGATGCCCTGAAAGCCGAAGGGGCTACACGCATTTTGGTGCTGCCGCTGTACCCGCAATACTCGGGCACCACCACCGCCAGCGTATGCGATGCGGTATACGCTTGGGCGGCGCGTACACGCAACATCCCCGAACTGCGCTTTGTCCACCACTACCACGACCATACTGGCTACATCGATGCCTTGGCCGCCAGCCTGAAAAACCACTGGAAACGCCACGGCCCGCCCGACAAACTGGTGATGAGCTTTCATGGCGTGCCCGAGCGCACCCTGCATCTGGGCGACCCGTACCACTGCGAAAGCCACAAAACCGCGCGCCTGCTGGCCGAGCGCATGGGCTTGCAAAAGGACGATTACCACGTCACCTTCCAATCCCGCTTTGGCAAAGCCAAATGGCTGCAACCGTACACCGAACCCACCTTGGTACAACTGGCCCAAGCCGGGATTGGGCGCGTCGATGTCATCTGCCCCGGTTTTACCAGCGACTGCCTCGAAACGCTGGAAGAAATCAACCAAGAAGCACGCGAAGCCTTTTTGCACGCAGGCGGCAAAGAATTCCACTACATCCCCTGCCTGAACGACAGCCCAGCGTGGATTCACGCCCTGTGCCAAATTGCACGCCAGCACCTGTCTGGCTGGCCGACCCAAGCCCCCGACCGAACCGCCTTGGCGCAAGCGCAAGCCGCGGCCTTGGCCGGTGGTGCCCCGCAAGGCCGCTGCCCCATGGCTGAATAACACCACACGCCCTTTTTTGCATCTTTTGGAGAGCCCACGCCGTTATGCCCGCTACGTCCCTTGCGCCCGCGCAATTGCGCCTTTGCCTTGACCCTGCCCGCTTGGGTTTTTCCAGCACCGCAGAGTTACAGGGCTTGCCCGTGCCTTGGATCGGCCAAGAGCGGGCGCAAGCCGCCGCCGAGTTTGGTTTAGGCTTGCAACAACCCGACTACCACCTGTTTGTGCTGGGCGAAGTGGGCAGTGGCCGCACCTCTTTACTGCGCCAAGCCATGCAGACGGCGGCCCAAACCCGCCCCGTGCCCCCGGATGTGTGCTACCTGCACGACTTTGACACCCCCGAGCGGCCACGCGCCTTGCGCCTGCCCGCCGGTCAAGGCAGGGCCTTGCGCCAAGGCATGGAACAGTTCACGCGCAGCTTGCAAACCGAACTGCCCAAACGGCTCGAAGGGGCTGATTTTCGGGCCGAGGCCGAGCGCATCGAAAAAAACTACCAAACCGAAGAAAGTGCCGCTTTCGCTGCCTTAGATACCTTGGCTGAAGGCTTGCACTTTCGCCTCACGCGCGACAACGGCCACATGGTTTTTACCCTGCTTGGGGCCAAAGGCCACCCGCTGACGGAAAAAGAAGCCCAAGCTCTGCCCCGCGAACGCCGCACCGAGATCGATGCCGCAGAACAACAACTGCGCCAAGCCATTGCCCAGTTCTTAGAAGCCACCCGGCCCTTGGAACGGGCACGCGACCAAGCCCTAGAACAATTGCGCCGCCAAACGGCCCAGCCCTTGCTCACGCAAAGCCTGCAAACCCTGCGCGACAGCCTGCACACCGCTACGGAACCCGATCAAATCCGACTGGCCCAATGGTGGGAACAGGTAGAAAAACAGGTGCTAGAGCATTTAGCCCTGTTCAGCCCAGCCAGCGATGCGGGCAACGACAGTGCCGAAGATGAACGCAAAGACGAGCTAGAGCAACTGCTGGCCCGCTGCCATGTCAATTTGGTGGTCGACAACGCGGGCCTGAATTGCGCCCCGGTCATCATCGAAGACAACCCACAAGCGCGTAGCCTACTGGGCAGCATCGAATACCAAGCGCAAGACGACATGCTGTTGGCCGATTTTTCCTGCATCCATGCCGGTAGCCTGTTGCGCGCGCACGGTGGCTTTTTGCTGCTGCACCTGCGCGATCTGCTCGAAGACGAAGGCTTGTGGGAGCGCCTGCGCCGCTTTTTGCGCTGCAACCGGTTGCAAATCGAAGAGCCTGCCGCCAGCGCCCACGGCCCCTTGGCGACAGTAGCGCTGCAACCCGAGGCCCTGCCCATCGAGGTCAAAATTGTGCTGATTGGCTCGGTGGATGAGTATTACGCCTTGCAAGAGGCCGACCCGGAAGTAGCGCGGCGCTTTCGCATTAAAGTGGACTTTGCCGAATCCTTCCGCGCCACGGAGCAAACGCGACACAACACCGCCGTATTTGTCGCCCAGACGGTGCGCAAGCGCAGCTTGGCGCATTTTTCTGCTGCTGCCGTGGCCCGCCTGCTAGAGCAAAGCCACCGCGAAGCGGATGACCAAACGCGGCAAAGCGCCCTGTTTGCCCAAACCGAAGCCTTGGTAATAGAAAGCGCCGCCCAGTGCAGCGCCCGCCAAGCCGCTCTGGTCGAGCCATGTGACATCGAGGCGGCGCTGCAAGCGCGCAAACTGCGCCACAACTACCCCGAGCAGCGCCTGCACGAATCGATTGCCGATGGCGAGCGCCTGCTCAGCGTCAGCGGCAGCCATATCGGCCAAATCAATGCCCTGACGCAAATTGACTTGGGTGACTACCGCTTTGGTTTTCCGGTACGCATTACGGCGCGGGTGTTTGCCGGCCACGAAGGCTTGCTCAACATCGAGCGCGAAGTGGAAATGTCTGGCCCGATCCACGACAAAGGCGTGTTGATTTTGCACAGCTACCTCATGGCCTTGTTTGGCCACATTGCCCCGCTGGCGCTCAATGCCTCGATTGTGTTCGAGCAAGAATACAGCGGTGTCGAAGGCGATTCGGCCTCGTGCGCCGAGTTGTACACCCTGCTCTCAGCCTTGTCCGGCCTGCCCTTGGCCCAAGGCATTGCCGTCACCGGCGCACTGAACCAACATGGCGAAGTGCTGCCTGTGGGGGGCATCAACGAAAAAATTGAAGGTTGGTTTTATACCTGCCAAACTGCTGGTTTAGACGGCCAGCAAGGTGTGTTGATTCCGGCACGCAACCGCCACCACCTGATGTTAGAACCGCAGGTGGTGCAAGCCGTGGCCGAAGGGCGCTTTCACATCTACACCGCCAGCCATGTGCGCGATGGCATCGCCCTGCTCACCGGCCAAGCCCCCGGCATGGACGGCGAAACCGCCAGTGCCACGCCCGGCAGTGTGATGGCTTTGGCCGAACAAACCCTGCGCCGCTTCCGCCGCGCCTGCCAAAGTGCGGCACGGGTACGCCCGGCCCGCCAACGCCCCTGACGCGGTTGCAGGGTGTGTGTTTTGCCCGCTAGGGCCATTTTTTCGGAGGATGTGCCATGAGCGCTGCCAGCCCTTCCCCCACCATGATGCTGATTGCCCTGCTGGGCGGCATAGGCTTATTTTTGTTGGGCATGACCATGCTCACCGATGGGCTGAAGCTGGCCGCAGGCCGGGCGCTAGAGCGCATTTTGGCCGCTTGGACACGCACTCCTTTGCATGGCCTCATTACCGGCATTGCTTTAACCGCCTTGGTGCAATCGTCCACCGCCATGACGGTGGCCGCAATTGGCTTTGTCAATGCGGGGCTGCTCACCTTTTCCTCGGCCCTGTGGGTGGTGTTTGGCTCGAATTTGGGCTCGTCTGTCACCGGCTGGTTGGTAGCCGCGATTGGCTTCAAAATGAAAATCGATGCCTTCGCCCTGCCCTTTATTGGCGTGGGCATGGCACTCAAACTCACTGGGGCAGGCACTAAACGGGCAGGTTTGGGCACCGCACTGGCCGGGTTTGGTGTCCTGTTTTTGGGCATCGACATGCTGAAAAACGGGTTTGCTGCCCTGGGGCCAGAAGCGTTGCCACAACTGGGGAACGACTGGCAAGGATTGGGCTTGGCCGTGTTAATTGGGCTGGCCCTGACCATCGTGCTGCAAGCCTCCTCGGCCACCCTCACGCTGGTGCTGACGGCTGTGGCAGGCGGCATGATGTCGATTGAAGTGGGCGCAGCGGTGGTGATTGGGGCCAACGTCGGCACGACCCTGACCGGTATTTTGGCTGCCATTGGGGCTACGGCCAATGCCAAGCGTTTGGCAGCCGCGCATGTGCTATTCAACGTCGTGACGGCGGTGGTAGCCATTGCGCTGCTCTCGCCCTTGCTGTGGCTGATTCAAAACATCAGCGTCGAGTTGATCGGCAGTGGCGATGTGGTCACGCAATTGGTGGTGTTTCATACCGCCTTTAACGCGCTGGGGGTGCTGCTGATGTGGCCGCTGTCGCGTTGGTTAGCGCACTTTTTGCTAGCCCGTTTTGTCAACGCCCACGAAGATTTGGCCCGCCCGATTTACCTCGATCGCAACGTCACCGCCGTGCCGGTGCTGGCCTTGCAAGCCTTGCGGCGCGAGTTGGCCCGCATGGGTCATTTGGCGCTGCAACTGGCCGACCATGCCACGCGCCTCAATCCGTGTTGCCAGCCGTGGGCACCAGCGCCAGCCCATGCCGAACAGCAATTGGCGCGCGAGCTAGAAGCAGTAGAGCACCTGCAACGCGCCATCGGCCAGTTTGTGGGCGAACTCAGCCGCCAACCCATGGCGCTGGATGTCTCCAGCCAACTGCCCGAACTGCTACGCATTGCCACCCATTTTGATACCCTGGCCCGCGTGATGCACCATTTGGGAGTCCAAGGTTGGCACACCCCCCGGCCCGAGCCTACACCCACAGCAGCCAGCCCGTCTTTGTTAATTTTGCCGGATGCGTTGCAGCATATTTTGATTCCGGGGGCGGCCAACCCCACACCGGCAGCCGAACACCCCCATACACCGGATCATGACCTGATCGCCTACGTCGTGCCGGTGTTTTGCGCGGCCCAAGAGTTTTTTAACGCCGCCGACCCCGAAGGCGAACAACCCGGCCCCGGCAACACTTGGTTGTTAACCGAAGCGCGTGAGCAATTTGAAGACAGCTACCAAGCCGCCAAAGCCGCACTGCTGCACGCGGGCGCAGGGGGCGGGGTGGATGTGGGGGCGGTGTACGACTGGCTGGCGCGCTTGAGTGACCTGCGCCGTGCGGTAGAGCAAGGTTACAAAGCCGCGCAACGGCTGGCCCGCCTGTCTGGCTTATCGCCAGTGCCACCCGAAGATGCAACCATCGACACCACCGACCAAGCGATGAGTTAGACAAGCCAGAAGCGTTGAAATTTCACTCTGACCCTGTTTTTATGTCAGAGATCTATCTCGGCATAGAGTGTTTCGGCATCCAAGGTTAAATCGACACTGGTCAAAATCACAGGCATTCCGGTGTCAAAAGGATGCAGCACCCAGAGTCCATCCTCAGCCCGCTTACGGAACACCTCTACCCGGCGGTGTTCGATATCCACCAACGCGTATTCAGCCAAGCTGGCTATTTGGCGATAACGCTGGAATTTTTCTCCCCGGTCGTAGGCTTCGGTGCCGGGCGACAGCACTTCGACAATCAGCAGCGGTTCGCGCTTGATCTGGCGGCTTTGGGCATCCGCCGCACTGCACGTCACCACCACGTCGGGGTAAAAATAGCTGCTGGCAGCATCGGCCTGTACTTTCATATCTGCCATGAAGGTACGGTAGGGCGTGCCGCGTAAATGTTGGCGCAAAGCCATATAGACGTTTCCTGTCACCGTGACATGGCGATCTTCAGCGCCAGCCATGGCAAAAATCTCGCCATCTACCAATTCATGGCGCTCGGGCTGGGTGGCCTCCCAAGCCAGATAGTCATCGGCGCTGAAGGTGGTTTGCGCTTGGGCCAAAGCGGACATGGCAACACTCCATAAAAATTGGGGTCAGATAACATTGAATGCTGGGGATATAGGTTACTGCGGCATGGGGCACAATCAGGTGCTATGTTGAGCCACGCAGAGGCTATACGCGCCACTTTCTCCAGTTCAGATTTTGGTTTATTTATCCAGGGGCAAGTGGTAGGCGAGCGCCCTATTGCCGTTATCCCGAATGATTTGAAAGGGGTACTGCCCTCGGAGGCATCGCTGTTGCTGCTGTCGCAATCCACCGCTGCGAAGCAATACAGGGAGCATCCAGATATCTTGGCCGAAGACTACCGAAGAGTTCAGGCGATGCTGGAGAGGGGGGAGGTGTTCCGCGACAGGGATATGCACCTAGGCCTGCTGCAAGACCAAGGTGCTTGGTTCTACGCAGTGATTAAAACCACTAAGACCGGAAAGGCTGTCTTTTTGCAATCTTTCAGGCGCACAAACGTTTCCGATATCGAGAGAATGCGGGCCAGAAGTGTAGTAATCAGGCCAGCCAAATAAAAAACCACACCAATCGTGGAAGCGCTCTAACCCACGCGGGCCCGAAGGCTGACCGGCTGCGCTGATTTTCATTGGTGCGGCCATCAAATTCTAAGCCTAAAGCGCCCCCCACCGCAATCACTGGGCTTGTGTCTTGCGCCGACGTGTCGGTTTTGCCGGAACCACTGGGGCGGTAGCCGCCGTCAGGGCTTGGTAGCGGGCAAACAAAAACGCCACCCGCGCCGCATCATCCAGCGTGCCTTGGTAGCCATAAGCAGCATCGACGGCCTTGTCGAGTTGCTGGTGGGCTTTGGTCAGTTGCGCCGGCATGGTTAAAGGGTCGTAGAGGTCGGCCAAAGTGCTATCAGGAAACTGGGCACGGGCATCCAAGATGGCTTGTGCGGCATTGGCGATGGCTTGGCGGCGTTTTTGCACTGTGGCGGATGCGGGCTGCTGTGGGGTAGTCTCGGGCAAATCAGGCCAAGGGAAATTGTTGTAAACGATGCTGACGGAATACTGGTAACGGCTTTCCAGTCGGCCCGCCGTGGCCCGCATCCAAGCCATGTGCATTCGTGATTGCAACACGCCAAATTCAAACAAGCCTGCCCCTGCAAGGATCAATGCGCTGCCATTGGCAATAGTGTCTGGCATCATGAATCCCAACGGCATATAAGGTCGATTTTCCGAAGACACCTTGGGCAACAATAAGTAGGATTTGTCAGGTTGTCTGTCCTCACCAAACAAGGCCGGAGTCGCAGCCAGGGCTCGGGTTGCCGCTCGGTTGCTGGCTGTTCGGAAGGCCTTGACCGCTTCAATGCGATGGCGCAGTTGCGCAGAGCCACGCAGCAGGGCTGGTGCAGCATCCTTTAACCACAAGCACCAGCGTTGCCCATTGTTCAAGAATTCCTGTGCGCCTACATACGGACGTACAAAAGGCTCCAACTGCGGCTCTCGCGCCAGCAGATCGGTGCGTTGTTGTGCATCCAACAACAAATGCCCGTCGTCATTTGCCATGCTGCCGTAGCTGATCGTGGGAACAGGGCAAATAGGATGCACACGCTTCCCCAAAACTACATCCGGCGCATCCACCAAATAAGGGTTGATGTTCCGTGCGGAAACGGCGATAGGTTCGCCCTGAATATCAGGGTAGTCGTAGATGATTTTGTCGCTGCGGTCTTCCAAGCCAAAGCCCACAATCACGCAATGCACGGCGGCCACGCCTTTGGCCTCATTGCTCCATTGGAAGGTGCGGTGGGCAAACTGAATTTTGATGCCTTGGGCCAACATCCAGCCCCACAGCACCCCCACCTGTTCACCCTGCGTGATGCTGTTGGTCGAAACAAAAGCACAGCGCACTTTTCCCGGTGCGGCTGGGGTAGATGTCGAAAGCGATTTGGGAGCCGCAGGCTCCGTATGAGCATTCGGCATCTGCCCTGGCTGCACCGCCACGCTAGCCGTTGCACCGGGACAACTATCACCACGCATATAGCGTGCAGCTTTCACATACCAAGCAGCCACAAAATCCAGCACACCTGCGCCATGTAAAGCATTCATCACTGGCTGAAAACAGGCTTTTTGTGCAGCGGTTTGTTCCTTCTTACCCACAAACGGCGGATTACCAATCACATAGCTGCATTGCGCCGGGGGCAGCACCTCGGCCCAATCCAAAGTCAAGGCATTGCCTTGCACAATGTTGGCCTTGCGTACCAGCGGCAGACGGTTAAAGTGCCCGCCCAGCACCCGGCTGGCGCGCAAGTTTTCTTGGTGATCGGTCAGCCACAGCGCCACGGTGGCAATATGGGCTGCGCTGGCCTCAATCTCAATGCCGTGGCACTGGTGGACATCGCACTGAATTTGCGCAAACTCTTTCGCGTCCAAAGTGCCGCTCACGGTGCGTTGGCGCTGCTCCAAAGCCCATAAAGCCTCGACCGCGTCCAACTCTAAACGGCGGATCTCGCGGTAGGCCAACACCAAAAAATTGCCACAACCACAGGCCGGGTCAAAAAAATGCAAGCCGCGCAGGCGCTCTAAAAATGCCTTGAGCCGGGCTTTGCTACCGCGTGCGGTTTTCAAGTCAGCCTGCAAACCGTGCAAAAACAAGGGGCCAATCACGCGCAGAATGTTAGTCTCGCTGGTGTAATGCGCGCCCAGTTCGCGCCGCTTGCTGCTCTTGGCGGTTACGCCCTCGTCATCGTGGTGAATCACCGCCTGAAACAACGAGCCAAAAATAGCCGGGCTGATTTGTGCCCAATCGAACTGTTCAGCACAGTCCAACAGCACCCGGCGCGCACCGCTGTCAAAGTAGCAAGGCTCTAAACGCCCGGCAAACACACTGCCATTGATGTACGGAAAAGCGCGTAACTCGTGCGGCAAGTTTTTGGGGCGCTTATCCGGGGCACGGTTCAGGGTGTCAAACAGGTTTTGCAGTGCGCCGTCCAAATCGCTGCCGTCTTCGCGCGTATGCTGGCGCACATAGCGACTGAAGGCACCGGGGCTGTCAAAAATGGCGGTATCTTCAGCAAACAGACAAAACAGCAGGCGCACCAAGTAACGTTCTAAATCGGCCCCTTGATAGCCACCATCGCGCATGGCATCGTGCAATTGGGCAATTTTGCGTGCCGCGTTTTCATTCACCGCCATTTGCTCGGCACGGGCTTGGGTTTCAAAACCGGCCAAAAACAAATAGGCATCAATCTGCTGCGGAAACTCCGCCAACGTATGGCACAGCGGCGGGCTGCCATCACCACGCCGGTACAGGTGCAGGTGTTCAAAGTCACTCACCAAGATATAGGCGGGCAACTCGGCATCTTGTAAACCGGGCAGGTAGTCCAGCGCTTGCTGGTAGGCCGCTTGCAAATCTGCACCGCGTGATTTCATCTCAATCAGCAGTTTACCGGGGTAGAAACCATCCATACGCCCACGGCTGCCGCTGGATTTTTTCACCCGCTGCTCAAAACTGACCAAGCGCTTGGCCGAGAAGCCGAACACCTCACACAGGTCACGGATAAAGTTCTGCGCTTGGCCCATTTCGTAGCTGGCTTGGGCGTAGTCTTTGGCAAAAGCGTAGGCTCGGTGCAGAATTTCTGCTTTGTTCAGGGTAACGGTCATGGCGGTAGAAAAAAAGAAGCCACCGCTTGCGGTGGCTTCTGCACAGTCCAAACTAGACTGGTTTATTTGGCATCACTGCTACCCAATTGTGCCAACGCTGCATTGCCGCCCAGCGAGAGCAAACCAGCATCCGAGTAAATACCCAGCTTGCCGCGGGTATCCACAATGTCCAAGTTGCGCATGGTCAATTGGCCGATGCGGTCTAGCGGGCTAAACGGCGCATCTTCGACCTTTTCCATGCTCAGGCGCTCGGGGTGGTAGGTCAGGTTGGGCGATTCGGTGTTCAGAATCGAGTAATCATTGCCGCGGCGCAGTTCCAGCGTCACGGTGCCAGTGATGGCACGGGCCACCCAACGCTGGGCGGTTTCGCGCAGCATGATGGCTTGCGGGTCAAACCAACGGCCTTGGTACAGCAGGCGGCCCAGCTTCAGGCCATTCATGCGGTATTGCTCGATGGTGTCTTCGTTGTGGATGCCGGTCACCAAACGCTCATAGGCGATGTGCAGCAACGCCAAGCCAGGGGCTTCGTAGATGCCACGGCTCTTGGCCTCGATGATGCGGTTTTCGATTTGGTCGCTCATACCCAAACCGTGGCGGCCACCGATACGGTTGGCCTCCAAAATCAGCTCTACCGGGTCATTGAACTCCACACCATTCAGCGCCACTGGCTGGCCTTCGTTGAAGGTGACCGACACTTCTTCGGCCTTCACCACCACATCGTCTTTCCAGAAAGCCACGCCCATGATGGGGTTGACAATGCGGATGCCGCTGTTCAAAAACTCCAGGTCTTTGGCCTCGTGCGTAGCGCCGAGCATGTTGGAGTCGGTGCTGTAGGCTTTTTCGGCGCTCATCTTGTAGCCGAAGCCTTCCTTCTGCATGAAGGCCGACATTTCAGCACGACCACCCAGCTCGTCAATAAACAACTGGTCTAGCCAAGGCTTGTAAATTTTGAGCGCCGGGTTGGTGAGCAAGCCATAGCGGTAAAAACGCTCAATATCGTTGCCCTTGAAGGTGGAGCCATCGCCCCAAATGTGGACATCGTCTTCCTTCATCGCAGCCACCAACATGGTGCCAGTAACAGCGCGGCCCAGCGGGGTGGTGTTGAAGTAGGTGATACCAGCGGTGCTGATATGGAAAGCACCGGCTTGCAGCGCAGCAATGCCTTCGTGCGCCAGTTGGGTGCGGCAGTCGATCAGGCGGGCCTTTTCTGCACCGTACTCCATCGCTTTGCGCGGAATGGCATCGTAATCGGGCTCATCCGGCTGGCCCAGATTGGCGGTGTAAGCGTAGGGCAGCGCGCCCTTGTTTTTCATCCAGCGCAGCGCGGCGCTGGTGTCCAAACCGCCAGAAAAAGCAATACCGACCTTTTGGCCGATAGGAAGGTTTTGAAGAATGGTGGCCATAGGCTCAAATCTTGTCGATAAAAAGGGTTTAGCCGAAATGGCAGATGTAGTGGTAGGCCTCGGTCACGCGAATGTCAAAGCTGGAGTTGCCCGGCACGCTGAACTGTTGTCCGGCGCTGCTTTGCAGCCAAACATCGGTGCCCGCCAATTTGTACTCGCAGCTACCGGCCACGCATTCCATGATTTCGGGTGCGCCGGTGTTGAAAGTCAGGGTGGCAGGCAAAACCACGCCCACCGATTTTTTCGTGCCATCGGGGTAGGTAATGCTGTGGCTCACGCATTTGCCATCAAAGTACACATTGGCTTGGGTAGCAACGGAAACGCCGTCGATTTTTTCGGTGGTCATGGGCAAAAAAGCGTCAAAGGTAAAGCGGCAATTTTAGGCGGCTGCATGGGCAGCCGCACCAGCCCAGTACAAAATTAGCGCCATTCCTCCCGGTGGTGGTACGGGCGTGGAGGCGGCGGGGGTGGGTAGACATCGCGCTGGCGGTTGTATTCAATCACTGTCACCGGGGGATTGACGTACACCGCGGGTGGCGGTGGCAAGACATCACGGCGCTGGCCCGAGACGACGCGGCCCTGCTCAATGTATTCGGGTTGTGCGGTGGAGTAGACGCGGCCATGTCGCTGGTCGGCCACGGGTTGCACACTGACCGGCAACCAACCACCAGGGTCACGCTCGGTGCGGGTGCTGTACTGGCGGCCTGCATACTCGTACACCACGTTGTAACCCACGGTGCGGTTTTCATAGAAAGTCTCGGTCGTGCAGCGTTGCACGTCTTGGTATTGCGGTGGGCGGCCTTGGCCTTCTACTTGGTTGCCTAAAAAAGCGCCCCCAATCACGCCCAGGGCGGTCGCTGCCGCACGGCCACTGCCACCGCCAATCGCATTGCCCGCTGCACCGCCCGCAATCGCCCCAAGCAACGCCCCGCCCCCAGTAGTGCGCGGAGCGGTGGCAATCGTCTGGTCTTGGCAAACCTGCTGCGGCACCGCGACCTGCTGCAAGATCGGGGTAGAAGAAATGACGCGTGCCTGCTCTTGTGCGTGGGCCAGTGTGGCCACGCTTAAGCATCCAACCAGCCACAACAATCGCTTCATAGAAAAATCCTTTCGTCCTGTTGCAGGTTTAACGTTTGTCGGGTCACAGCGGTTGCCACGGCTGCGTAAAAAGCGCGTAAAGCCAAGTCAAGGCTGCCGTTGCAGGGTCTAAGCCAGCTGCTGCGCCCATTGTGCGGCATCAAAACCCACCGTGGTGGTGAGGCTATTGCCACGCTGCCACTCCACCACGGGGCGCTTGATAGCGCTGCTGTGTTGCAACAACAAAACGCTAGCGCTGGTGGCATCTACCACCGTCTGTTGCAGTGCTGGCTCCAATTTACGCCAAGTCGTGCCTTGGCGATTCAAGAGGCGCTCCCAGCCTACAGCGGCCATCCAAGCGGCCAAGCGCTCAGCCGGTACGCCCTGCTTTTTAAAATCATGAAACTGGTAAAGCAAGCCTTGCGCCGTCAGCCAAGCACGGGCTTTTTTCACGCTGTCGCAGTTGGCAATGCCATACACGGTAATGTTGGTGGTGGTACTCATGTCCACCATGATGCGCCACAGTAGCCTCGGCGACAATAGCTCCCTGTATGCACACCAAAATTCACACCCTCAGCGGCTGGCTAGCGCATTGCGAGCGCCTGCATCCCCAAGCTATCGATATGGGCCTCGATCGGGTGCGCGAAGTGTCGCGCCGCTTGGGCCTGCGCTTTGACTGCCCGGTGATTACCGTGGCGGGCACCAACGGCAAAGGCTCTACCTGTGCCATGCTAGAAGCGGTGGCCCTGCAAGCGGGCTGGCGCACTGGGGTTTATACCTCGCCCCATTTGGTTCATTTTGAAGAGCGCTGCCGCATCCACGGTGACATCGTGCAAGCCCAAGCACTGCTGCCCCATTTCGAGGCGGTAGAGGCGGCCCGCACGCAAAACGGCAACGATGTTTCGCTCAGCTATTTTGAATTCACCACACTGGCTATTTTGCGTTTGATGAGCCATTCTTTGCTGGATGTGGCCATCTTAGAAGTGGGTTTGGGCGGACGGCTCGATGCCACCAACATCATTGATGCCGATTGCGCCGTCATCACCAGCATCGACATCGACCACACCGAATACCTCGGCCCCGACCGCGAAAGCATCGGGCGCGAAAAGGCGGGCATCATGCGCACTGGCCGCCCGGTTGTCGTCAGTGATCCGATGCCGCCCCAAAGCGTGGTGGATTACGCGCGCGAAATCGGGGCCGATCTGTGGCGCTTCGGCCATGACTTCAATTACTCTGGCGACAAGCAGCAATGGGCTTGGAGTGGTCGTGGGCGGCGCTACGCCGGGTTGGCCTATCCAGCACTGCGCGGAGCCAACCAGCTCATGAATGCTTCGGGCGCGTTGGCTGCCTTAGAAGCCCTGCGCCAGCGCTTGCCCATCACCGCGCAAGCAGTACGCACCGGCTTGTCGATGGTCGGCCTGCCGGGGCGCTTCCAGATCGTGCCGGGCCAACCCACGCTGGTGTTGGACGTAGCGCACAACCCGCATTCCGTGGCTGCGCTCACCGCCAACTTGGATGCCATGGGCTACTTTCCCACTACCCATGCGGTGTTTGGTGCGATGGCCGACAAAGACTTGGCCCCCATGCTGGCCAAGGTTGGGCCACTAATCGACCGTTGGTATTTCACCGATTTACCCACGCCCCGTGCCGACTCTGCGGCCCATTTGCAGCAAAAATGGCACGCGGTGCAAATCGCAGCCGGGGGCCGGCGCGAAGTGCCCACCAGCACCCATGCCAACCCACAAGCAGCGTTAGAAGCAGCTGTCGCAGCGGCAGACCCGGCTGATAGAATCGTCGTCTTTGGCTCCTTCTATACGGTTGGTGCTGTTTTGCAAAATGGTACTCCCCGTTTGCAAGCCAAACATCTGGACAGTTAATGTCCGCCCCGTGGTTGCTTATTCATGGCATTTTTCAAGTTTCGGTGGCCCACCTCCTCCGCCTCTGCTCCCAATGACACCGCCATGAGGCCCTCGCGCGCGCCTCGGGCTGAGAGCATCGAGGTCATGCGTCGGCGTGCCCGGCATCGGCTGATTGGTGCAGCGGTACTGGTGCTGTTGGGTGTCATTGGTTTTCCGATGCTGTTTGACACGCAACCACGCCCGATTCCCGTCGATATCCCGATCGAGGTGCCCGACCGCAACAAGGTGGCCCCCTTGGTGGTGCCCGCAGATGGTGCCGAAGGCAGCACAACGGTAGCCAGCAATGCTGCAGCCGGTTTAGGGGCTGGAGAACAAGTACTGGCTCCCAACAACCCAATGGTGCCTGCTTTGCCGGGGCTGCCGGGCATGGCCGCAGCACCGGCCAAATCGGCCCTCAAACCAGAAACCAAGCCCGAAGCCAAACCGGAGCCAAAGCCACCACAGCCTAAACCCGAGCCTAAACCGGAAGTCAAACCCAAGCCCGAGCCACCCAAGCCCGAGGTGAAACCGGAGCCTAAGCCCAAACCCGAGCCAAAGCCCGAACCCAAACCGGAACCCAAGCCCGAGCCTAAACCGGCCCGTGCCGATGATGCTGCGCGCGCACGCGCCTTGCTGGAAGGCCGCAGCTTCGAGGCCCCAGCCCCTGCAGCCCCAACCCGCAGCGCCGCTGCCGACGAGGGCAAGCGCTTCACCATCCAAATTGGTGCCTTTGCCGACAGCGCTAAAGCCTCTGAAGTGCGGCAAAAACTCGAAAGTGCCGGACTGCGGGCCTACACCCAAGTGATTGACACCAAAGACGGCACGCGCACACGGGTACGGGTTGGGCCTTTCAATGGCCGTGCCGAGGCCGACAAGGCCGCTGAACGCACCCGCGGGCTGGGATTACCGGCTGTCATTACCGGCTCCTAAGCCACTGAGCTATCTGCCATGACTGTTTTGGATGGCTGTGTCCTTACGCTGCTGCTGGGCTCGATGTTGCTTGGAGCTTGGCGCGGCTTGGTGTTTGAGGTGCTGTCGCTGCTGGCCTGGGGGGCTGCGCTCGTGTTGGCCCGCCTGTTTGCCGCAGAGGCCGCCCTACACCTGCCTCTGGGGCCTCTACAAGGTGCTGGCCGCTATGCTGCCAGCTTTGTCATGGTGTTTATTGCAGCCGCTTTTTTGTGTGGCTGGGTAGCTACCTTGGGCCGCCAGCTGGTGCAAGTGGTGGGCTTGCGCCCGGTAGATCGGGTACTCGGGTGCCTGTTTGGCACCGCACGGGCAGGGCTGTTGTTGCTGGTGGCTACGCTGCTGATGCAATGGATCCCGCCGCTGCAACAACAACCTTGGTGGCAAGATTCGTTCAGTGCGCCTTGGTTATCTTTGGCATTGCAAGCCGTGGCACCAGCCTTGCCACGAGAACTGCTGCAAAACCTGGCTTGGTAAGAAAATCGGTCACAAAATTCGTGGGGTGGTGGGGCCAATAGCTCCACCATGTCCTGAAAGTATGCGGGTCAACCCCGCCAACAGATGAAAGTCAGCTATGTGTGGAATTGTCGGCGTTATCAGCAACGCTCCAGTCAATCAACTTATTTATGATGCTTTGCTGCTATTGCAGCACCGCGGCCAAGATGCCGCTGGTATCGTCACGCAGCAAGAACGCAAGTTCTTCATGCACAAAGCCAAAGGCATGGTCAAAGACGTGTTCCGCACACGCAACATGCGCGCTTTGCCCGGCAACTGTGGCTTAGGCCAGGTGCGCTACCCCACCGCTGGCAATGCCTTTAGCGAAGAAGAAGCGCAGCCGTTCTACGTCAACGCCCCGTTTGGCATTGTGTTGGTACACAACGGCAACCTGACCAATGCCCAAGCCCTGCGCTCGGAGCTGTTCAACACCGACCACCGCCACATCAACACCGAGAGCGACTCCGAAGTACTGCTCAACGTGTTGGCCGATGAACTCGACAAAGCCACCCGTGGCAAAGCCTTGGCGGTGCCTGATGTGTTTGCCGCTGTGGCCGCGGTACACAAACGCATCCGTGGTTCCTATGCTGTCATTGCTCTGATTGCCGGGCATGGTCTGCTGGCTTTCCGCGATCCGTACGGTATCCGCCCACTGTGCTTGGGCCGCAACACCGATGGCACCATCATGCTGGCCAGCGAATCGGTGGTGCTGGAAGGCTCGGGCCACATCCTAGACCGCGACATCGCTCCCGGCGAAGCCGTTTTTATTGATTTGGCAGGCAATATCAGCAGCCAACAGTGCGCCCAAGCGCCGCGTTTGCACCCCTGTATTTTTGAATTTGTCTATCTGGCACGGCCCGACTCGGTGCTCGACGGCATCTCGGTCTATCAGGCCCGCCTCAATTTGGGCGAGACCTTGGCCAAACGCGTAGTTTCTGCGGTGCCACCGAGCGAAATTGATGTGGTCATCCCAATCCCAGAATCCAGTCGCCCCAGTGCCATGCAATTGGCGCAGTTGCTCGGCTTGCCTTACCGCGAAGGCTTCGTCAAAAACCGCTATGTCGGCCGCACCTTCATCATGCCGGGGCAAGGGGTACGCAAAAAATCGGTGCGCCAAAAACTCAACGTCATTGGCAGCGAATTCAAAGGGCGCAATGTGCTGCTGGTGGATGACTCCATCGTGCGCGGCACCACCAGCCGTGAAATCGTGCAAATGGCGCGTGAAGCCGGGGCCAACAAAGTCTATATGGCCAGCGCGGCACCACCCGTGCGTTATCCCAACGTCTATGGCATCGACATGCCCACCAGCAGTGAACTGGTGGCCCACGACCGCACGATTGAGCAGGTGCGCGAACTCATCGGCTGCGATGCCCTGATCTACCAAGATGTCGATGCCATGAAGCAGGCCGTAGCCAGCCTGCGCGCTGATTTGGACGGCTTCGACGCCTCTTGCTTTGATGGCATTTACGTCACGGGCGACATCACCTTGGCCGATATTGAGCGCTTGAACGATGAACGCCCGGCCACCCAAGAAGACGACGAAGACACTTCGCGCCTGTCGTTGCCCAATGCGCGGCGCTGAGTTGGCCGCTGGATTTTTTGCCCCAAGGCCCCAATTATGAATCCAGAACTACTGGCCAGCCTGCACCCCGACACCTTGGCTGTGCGCCAAGCGATGCCACGCAGCGCCTACGGCGAGCACTCCGAAGCCCTCTACCTGACGAGCAGCTTTGTACAGCCCGATGCTGCCACCGCAGCGCGCCGCTTTGCGGGTGAGGAAGACGGCTATACCTACTCGCGCACCTCCAACCCCACCGTCAGCAGCTTCGAGCGCCGTCTGGCTGCTTTAGAAGGCACCGAAAGCGCCATTGGCACCGCCAGCGGCATGTCGGCCATCTTGCTGATGTGCATGGCACTGCTCAAAGCGGGTGACCACGTCATCTGCTCGCAGTCCATGTTTGGCTCCACCATCAATTTGATTGGCAAAGAGCTGGCCCGGTTTGGCGTGCAATCGAGTTTCGTCGCCCAAATCGATGCCACCGCCTGGCAAGCGGCGCTGCGGCCCGAAACCCGGCTGATGTTTGCCGAAACCCCCACCAATCCTTTAACGGATTTGTGCGATATTCGCGCCTTGGCCGACATCGCCCATGCCGCTGGGGTGCTGCTGGCGGTAGACAACTGCTTTGCCTCGCCAGCCTTGCAGCAACCGGCCAAGCTGGGGGCCGATTTGGTCATCCACTCCGGCACCAAATTCTTGGACGGCCAAGGCCGCGTCATGGCCGGTGCCGTTTGTGGCCCCCGTTCCCTGATTGATGACAAGCTGGCCCCCCTGATTCGCAGTGCGGGCATGAACCTGTCGCCCTTCAATGCTTGGGTAGTGCTCAAAGGCATGGAAACCCTGTCCTTGCGCGTCAAAGCACAAAGCGCCAACGCTTTGGCCTTGGCACAGTGGTTAGAGCAGCAGCCCCAAGTGGCGCGGGTCTATTACCCCGGTTTGGCTTCACACCCACAGCACGCACTGGCAATGCGCCAGCAATGCGGGTTGGGTGGTGCCGTGTTGTCGTTCGATGTACGCGCTACCAGCCCCGAAGAGGGCCGTGCCCGGGCCTTCCATGTGATTGACAGCACCCAAGTGTGCAGCATCACTGCCAACTTGGGCGATACCAAAACCACCATCACCCACCCCGCCAGCACCTCGCATGGCCGCCTAACCGAGGCCCAACGCCAAGCCGCCGGTTTAGGCCAAGGTCTGATCCGCGTGGCCGTGGGTTTAGAACATATTGACGATTTAAAAGCCGACCTTGCGCGCGGCCTGGACACCCTGCCATGACTGAACAGACCCCCTCCACCCCTGCCCGTCGGGTGCGTACCCGCTTTGCGCCCTCGCCCACCGGCTTTATCCACTTGGGTAACATCCGCTCGGCGCTCTACCCTTGGGCTTTTGCCCGCGCTACCGGTGGTGATTTCATTTTGCGCATTGAAGACACCGACCTAGAGCGTTCTACCCAGGCGGCGGTTGATGTCATTTTGGAAGGCATGGACTGGCTCGGCATGAACCCCGACGAAGGCCCGTTCTACCAAATGCAGCGCATGGCGCGCTACAAAGAAGTGCTGGCCCAATTGCAAGCGGCGGGTCATGTTTACCCCTGCTATATGAGCGTGGCCGAACTCGATGCCCTGCGCGAGCGCCAAATGGCCGCCAAAGAAAAGCCGCGTTACAACGGCACTTGGCGGCCCGAGCCGGGCAAGGTGCTGCCTCCGGTACCCGAAGGTGTGCAACCGGTATTGCGCTTTAAAAATCCCAAAGACGGCGTAGTCGCTTGGGACGACAAGGTCAAAGGTCGTATCGAAATCCGCAACGACGAGTTGGACGATCTGGTGATTGCCCGCCCCGACGGCACGCCCACTTACAACTTCTGCGTCGTGGTCGATGACATCGACATGGCAATTACCCACGTGATTCGGGGCGATGACCACGTCAACAACACCCCGCGCCAAATCAACATCTTTCAAGCTTTAGGTAAAGAGCCGCCGGTTTATGCCCACTTACCCACCGTGCTGAACGAGCAGGGTGAGAAGATGAGCAAACGCAACGGGGCCAAGCCGGTCACGCAATACCGCGACGAAGGCTACCTGCCCGATGCCATGATCAACTACCTAGCCCGTTTGGGCTGGAGCCACGGCGACGACGAAATTTTTAGCCGCCAGCAGTTCCTAGAGTGGTTCGATTTAGACCACCTGGGGCGCAGTGCAGCGCAGTTTGACGAAGCCAAGCTGCGTTGGGTCAATGCCCAACACCTCAAAGCCACGAGCGATGAGGCCTTGGCCGCTTTGGTAGCACCACAACTAGAAAAGCGCGGTATCGCTGCTGCCGATTTGGCCGATGGCCGCCTGCCACGCCTGTGCGCCCTGTTCAAAGACCGCTGCGACACCACTGTGGCCTTGGCCGATTGGGCCTATGTGTTCTATGCCAACAGCGTCAGCCCCAGTGCCGAAGAGTTAGAAAAGCACGTCACCGCCGCCATTGGCCCCGCTTTGGATGCCCTGGCAGCGGCTTTCGAGACCTGCATTTGGGAAAAAACTGCCATTGCAGCTACCTTCAAGCAAGTTTTGACCGCGCAAGGGCTTAAAATGCCGCAACTGGCTATGCCGGTGCGTGTGTTGACGGTGGGCACAGCCCACACCCCTTCGGTCGATGCGGTGCTGGAATTGCTAGGAAAAGAAAAATTTTTGGCAAGATTGCAAAATCGCTCAAAAATCGTTCTATAATTCAAGTCTCAGTTAAACGCAGCAAGCAAATTAAAAACTGCTTGTTGTAGGTTGTGGGGGTATAGCTCAGCTGGGAGAGCGCTTGCATGGCATGCAAGAGGTCAGCAGTTCGATCCTGCTTATCTCCACCAAGTTTTTCTGCCGGATTAGTTCCAAGGTTTTGACCCTATCGTCTAGAGGCCTAGGACATCACCCTTTCACGGTGAGTAC
>CAYZGT010000018.1:0-52336 GCA_964478155.1 uncultured Simplicispira sp. | reverse complement strand
GCGACCCTCTGCTCCCAAAGCAGATGCGCTACCAGGCTGCGCTACGCTCCGACAAGACTTGAATTATATACAGAAAAAAGCCCTGATTTAGAAAACTGGCTAAAAAATCAGGGAAAGTCACCCATTAGCGCGATGCTGGACCGGGGCCACGACCGGCCAGATGGCGGAACGTGATGCGGCCCTTGCTCAAATCGTAGGGCGACATCTCTAGCGACACCTTGTCACCGGCCAGAATGCGGATGTGGTGCTTGCGCATTTTGCCGCCAGTGTAGGCAATCAGTTGGTGTCCGTTTTCGAGGGTGACGCGAAAACGCGAGTCAGGCAGCACTTCGGTCACGCTGCCCTGCATTTCAATCAATTCTTCTTTGGCCATGTTGTATCTCGTAAAAAGCAAGTTGGAGTGTCTATCGACGACTAGCTGAGGTGCCAACGCGTATGGCACAGCCAGCAAAAAAACCATGCACCCTGCCAAGGGTGGCCGCACTGGGCGTGGCGGGCTATAGAGGTTGCTGCGCCCGTGGGGCAGACTAGGAAGGTGCCGGGGATACGGCTTCAGTAGGTATGCAGAACGCGCTGTGCATGGGTAGCCGTCTATTGTATGCCATGTTGACACGCCACCGAGTCACCGCAATGGCGCAATCGGTGCTGTGCCATATCGCACAATGTGTACTTTGTCTTGTTATGGAACCAGAAAGGAAGAAAAATGGCGGAGACTGTCTCTGAAGTATTGAGCGAAGTGCGCGGTCAAGTGGGTCTGATTACCTTGAACCGACCTAAAGCACTGAATGCGCTCTCCTTGGGCATGGTGCGTGATTTGATGGCCATTTTGTTGGCCTGGAAAGACGATGCACGGGTGTTGGCCGTGGCCGTGCGTGGCAGCAACAAAGACGGCCCGTTTGGTGCTTTCTGTGCCGGTGGCGACATTCGCTTTTTGCACCAAGCAGGCACGGTGGGCGACCCGCAAATTGAGGACTTCTTTACCGAAGAATACGCCCTGAACCACCTGATTCACCGCTATCCCAAGCCCTACCTTGCCTTTATGGATGGCATCGTGATGGGCGGTGGCATGGGTATCAGCCAAGGCGCAGCCCTGCGTATCGTGACTGAGCGTACCAAAATGGCCATGCCTGAAACCGCGATTGGCCTGTTTCCCGATGTGGGTGGCGGCTATTTTCTAAGCCGTTGTCCGGGGCGTGCGGGCGAGTGGCTGGGGTTGGTGGGCGAGACCATTGGCGCGGGGGATGCCATTGCCTTCAATTTGGCCGATGGCTTTTTGCCCTCGGAGCAACAAGCCAGTGTCTGGGAGGCCCTCGGCAGCCAAACCTTTGCCAACGGTGCTGCGGTGCGCGCTTTTGTGGCCAGCCAACTCAAAACCGCTGTGCCCAAACTAGAGGGCTTCCATGCCGAGATGAACCAGTATTTTGCGCTCAAGAGCGTGCCAGAGATCGTAGCAGCACTAGAGGCTGCCAGCAGCGATTGGGCCCAGGCCACGGCAGCTTTGCTACGCAAGCGCTCTCCGCTGATGCTGCATGTGGTGCTGGAGCAAGTGCGCCGGGCGCGTAACCTGAATTTGGCCGATGACTTGCGCATGGAGCGCGATTTGGTGCGCCATTGCTTCTATTTGCGCCCCGGCCAAAGCGAAACCTTAGAAGGCATTCGCGCCTTGGCGGTGGACAAAGACCAAAGCCCACGCTGGAACCCACAGCGCATTGAAGATGTATCGCCCGAACTGGTGCAAGCCTTTTTTGTCAGTCCTTGGCCCGCCCACGCACACCCGCTGGCGGCATTGAAAGACTAACGCACCGCTTGCGCTGCGCCCCGTTGCAGACACCGCCGTTTTTTAACGGTGGTGTACTTTCATGGCGCGTTCGACTTCGCGTTTGCCTTCACGGTCTTTGATGGTGTCGCGCTTGTCGTGTTCGGCTTTGCCTTTGGCCAAAGCCACTTCACACTTCACCTTGCCTTCTTTCCAATGCAGGTTCAGGGCGATCAGGGTATAGCCTTTTTGCTCGACCTTGCCAATCAAGCGGCGAATTTCTGCCTTGTGCATGAGCAACTTTTTGGTACGCACCGCATCCGGGTTGACATGGGTGGAGGCGGTTTTGAGCGGGTTGATTTGGCAACCGAACAAAAATAACTCCCCCTCACGGATCACCACATAACCATCGGTTAGCTGTACTTTGCCTTCACGTAGGGCTTTGACTTCCCAGCCTTGCAGCACCACGCCCGCTTCGTAGCGCTCTTCAAAGAAGTAGTTGTAGGCCGCTTTTTTGTTGTCGGCAATGCGGGAGGAGGTTTGGGGTTTCTTGGCCATCGGAAATAGTTGCGGTGCCAACCGGGAGATCAAGGGCCTCCCTACAATGGCTGTTGTCGCGTTACCTGCGATTCTAGTTTGCCTACCACCACTCCATGAAAACCGTTAGCAAGTCCGTCCTCATTTGGTATAGCCCCGAAGAAATGTTTGCCTTGGTCACTGGGGTCGATCAGTACCCACAGTTTTTGCCTTGGTGTGATCGGGCGCAGGTGTTGGAGTGCGATGGCAACGGGATGCTGGCCGAAATTGGCATTGCCCTGAGTGGTTTGCGCCAATCGTTTGTCACGCGCAATACCCACGAGCAAGGGCGGCGGGTACAGATGCGCTTGGTCAAGGGGCCATTTTCACGGTTGGACGGCGATTGGCATTTTCACAGCGTGGGAGATGGCTCGCAACGGGCCTCGCGCGTGGAATTGAAGCTGCATTATGGCTTTTCCAACAAGGTGTTGGCAGGCTTGGTCGGGCCTGTGTTTGACCGCATTGCCGCTACGATGGTGGATGCATTTATCAAACGGGCGCAGCAAGTCTATGGCTGATCACGCAATACGGGTGGTGGTGGCGGCCTCGTTGCAGCCGGGCCACGTGCAAGAGCGCACCGTGCAACTGCCCCCCGGTGCCACACTGGCGGATGCGATACAAGCCAGTGGCTTATTAGCGCCCGATTTGCCCAGGTCGGCTTGGCCTACCTGTGGCGTGTGGGGCAAGGTGCAGCCCCTAAGCCAGCCTCTGCGCGATGCAGACCGGGTGGAGCTTTACCGCCCACTGACGGTAGACCCCAAAGTGGCACGGCGCGAACGCTTTGCCCGCCAAGGTGCGCGGGCTGCGGGTTTGTTTGCGCACCGCAGCAAAGCAGCAGCCTCCTCATCCGCCAATTAACACCGCCGTTTTAGCGCTTGCAATCGCTATCGATGATGCCTTGCAGGCGCTGGGTTTCTGCTTTGCGGGTGGCTTCGTCCATGAAGACGCTTTCACCTTGAGCATTGGTGTGGCGCAACAATTGCCCAGAGTCTAAAGAGGCTTTGGCAGTACGTGCACGGTTGCAGTTTTCTGCTTTGGCTTTAGCTTGGCGGTCTTCTTCGGCTTTCTTTTTTGCCTCTTCTGCGGCCTCAGCTTGGGCTTTGCGCGCTTGCAGTTCTTTGTCTATCCCGGCAGGTTTGGCGCTGGTTGTTGCGCTGGTAGAGCCCGTAGCGGCTTCGGTTGATTTGGCTTCGCTGGCTGCAGGGGGCGCAGCAACACGCTGATGTCCGCCGGGGCGGCGCACGATGTTTTGCTCTGGAACATCGATAGGGGGGGCGCGGTCACTGAAAACCTTGCGACCATCTTTTTCTACCCATTGCCATTGGGCCTCAACGCCCGATGACAGGGTGGCAAGCAGTGCAAGCAAAAGGGCGTAGTGCTTTTTCATGGGTGCAAGTGTAGCGGTGCTGGCTGCTCTAGGCGGCTACAATCGGTTTTTTGGAGCTTTCACATGCGCCTTCTTGGAAAAGCACTCACCTTCGACGACGTGTTGTTGGTGCCAGCGTACTCCCAAGTCCTGCCCAAGGACACCTCCCTGGCTACCCGTTTCTCGCGCAACATTGCGCTTAACCTGCCTTTGGTCTCCGCCGCGATGGATACCGTGACCGAGGCACGCTTGGCTATTGCCATCGCCCAAGAGGGTGGTATCGGCATTGTCCATAAAAACCTCACGGCCCAAGAGCAGGCCGCCCAAGTGGCACGCGTCAAGCGCTACGAATCGGGTGTGTTGCGCGATCCGGTGGTCATCACGCCAGAGCACACGGTATTGCAGGTGTTGCAATTGTCTGAACAATTGGGCATTTCTGGCTTTCCGGTCTGCGATGGTGGCAAAGTGGTCGGTATCGTTACCGGGCGCGATTTGCGCTTTGAGACCCGCTACGATGTCAAGGTGCGCGACATCATGACCCCGCGCGAGCGCCTGATCACCGTCAACGAAAAAGACAACACCAGCCCCGAAGCTGCCAAAGCCCTGCTGAACAAGCACAAGCTTGAGCGCATCCTGGTGGTCAACGACACGTTCGAGCTCAAGGGTTTGATTACCGTTAAAGACATCACCAAGCAAACCAGCTTTCCCAATGCAGCACGCGATGCCTCTGGCCGCCTGCGTGTTGGCGCTGCGGTGGGGGTGGGTGCTGGCACCGAAGAGCGCGTGGAGGCTTTGGTGCGTGCCGGGGTCGATGCCATCATTGTGGATACGGCCCACGGCCATAGCCAAGGTGTGATTGAGCGTGTGCGCTGGGTCAAGCAAAATTACCCGCAGGTGGATGTGGTCGGTGGCAATATTGCCACGGGCGCAGCCGCCTTGGCGCTGGTGGAGGCTGGCGCTGATGCCGTCAAGGTGGGTATTGGCCCCGGTTCTATCTGCACCACGCGCATTGTGGCGGGTGTCGGTGTGCCGCAAATCATGGCGATTGACAATGTGGCGACTGCCCTCAAGGGCACGGGCGTACCTCTGATTGCCGACGGTGGTATCCGCTACTCGGGTGACATCGCCAAAGCCTTGGCCGCCGGGGCTAGCACCATCATGATGGGTGGCATGTTTGCCGGTACCGAAGAAGCCCCCGGTGAGGTTATTTTGTACCAAGGCCGTTCTTACAAGAGTTACCGGGGCATGGGCAGCATTGGTGCCATGCAGCAAGGCAGTGCCGACCGCTACTTCCAAGAGTCCAGTACTGGCAACCCCAATGCCGACAAGCTGGTGCCTGAGGGCATTGAAGGCCGCGTGCCCTACAAGGGTTCGATGGTTTCCATCGTCTACCAGATGGCGGGCGGCGTACGTGCCGCGATGGGTTATTGCGGTTGCGCCACCATTGCAGAGATGAACGAAAAAGCCGAGTTCGTCGAAATCACCACCGCTGGTATCCGCGAAAGCCACGTCCACGACGTGCAAATCACCAAAGAAGCGCCTAACTACCGCGCCGATTGATTTTTCTGTGTTGACAGGCCCGAACCCAGCCAGTGGTGTTCGGGCCTTTTTCTTTTCACCGCCATGCAACATTCCAAAATCCTGATCCTCGACTTTGGCTCCCAAGTCACGCAACTGATTGCCCGCCGCGTGCGCGAAGCCCATGTGTTCTGCGAAGTGCATCCTTGTGATGTTTCTGACGACTGGGTGCGCACTTTTGCCCAAGACGGTACGCTCAAGGGCGTGATTTTGTCCGGCAGCCACGCCAGCGTGTATGAAGACAGCACCGACCGGGCCCCACAAGCCGTGTTTGACCTGGGCGTGCCGGTGCTGGGCATTTGCTACGGTATGCAAACCATGGCGCAACAATTGGGTGGCAAGGTAGAAAGTGGTCACACGCGCGAGTTTGGCTATGCCGAAGTGCGCGCCCACGGCCACAGCGCTTTGCTGAAAGGCATTGCCGACTTCACCACCCCCGAAGGCCACGGCATGCTCAAGGTTTGGATGAGCCACGGCGACAAGGTGACCCAACTGCCGCCTGGCTTTGAAGTCATGGCCAGCACGCCGAGCTGCCCGATTGCCGGTATGGCCGACGAGGCGCGCAAATACTATGCGGTGCAGTTTCACCCCGAAGTCACGCACACCGTGCAAGGCCAAGCACTGCTGAATCGCTTTGTGCTGGATATTTGCCAAGCGCGCCCCGATTGGATCATGGGTGACTACATCGCCGAAGCGGTAGAAAAAATCCGCCAGCAAGTGGGCGACGAAGAAGTGATTTTGGGCCTGTCCGGTGGCGTAGATTCATCCGTGGCGGCCGCGCTGATCCACCGTGCCATTGGCGACCAGCTCACCTGTGTGTTTGTCGATCATGGCCTGCTGCGCCTGAACGAGGGCGATATGGTGATGGAGATGTTCGCGGGCAAGTTGCACGCTAAGGTGATTCGGGTCGATGCTTCCGAGTTGTTCTTAGGTAAGCTGGCCGGTGTCTCTGACCCAGAACAAAAACGCAAAATCATTGGTGGTTTGTTTGTCGATGTTTTCAAGGCCGAGGCTGCTAAGCTCAAAGCGGGTGATGGTGGTCATAAGGGGGCGACTTTCTTGGCCCAAGGCACGATTTACCCCGATGTGATCGAATCGGGCGGTGCTAAGAGCAAAAAGGCCGTCACCATCAAGAGCCACCACAACGTCGGTGGTCTGCCCGAGCAATTGGGTCTGAAATTGTTGGAGCCACTGCGCGATTTGTTCAAAGACGAAGTGCGTGAATTGGGTGTAGCCTTGGGTTTGCCACGCAATATGGTGTATCGCCACCCCTTCCCCGGCCCCGGTTTGGGGGTGCGTATTTTGGGCGAGGTGAAGAAGGAATACGCCGATTTGCTGCGCCGTGCCGATGCCATTTTTATCGAAGAGTTGGGCAATTTTGTCGATGAGGCCAGCGGCAAAACTTGGTACGACCTGACCAGCCAAGCCTTTACGGTCTTCTTACCCGTCAAGAGCGTGGGTGTGATGGGCGATGGTCGCACTTACGACTATGTGGTGGCACTGCGTGCGGTACAAACGTCGGACTTCATGACGGCCGATTGGGCCGAGCTGCCCTATGCCCTGCTCAAAAAAGTCTCTGGCCGTATCATCAATGAAGTGCGTGGCATCAACCGCGTGACCTACGATGTGTCGAGCAAGCCCCCGGCCACGATTGAGTGGGAGTGATTCTGCAACCGGAACTAGCCGGAACTGACAAGCCCTAAAGTAAACCTAAGCCCATGTAAATATGGGCTTTTTTCTTTTTTATCTGGAACTAACGCGAGCTATTTGGCAGTCGCAAGAGGCGATTTTTTGCTGGTTATTTTGCTGGCATGAACTAGGTAAAATACCAGCACTCTTGCCAAATACCAGCATAAAGCACGCTCAATCATGATGGTATTGTTGCAATATAAACTATTGATTTATAAGGCGATTCATCATCTTTAGATGGCACTTTTTGGTGATGGTATTGCAATCGAATTCAGGAGGATTTGATGCTCACCGATACCAAACTCAGGGCGCTCAAGCCCACAGGCAAGCTGTACAAAGTGCCTGACCGTGATGGGCTGTATGCAGCTGTCACACCTACTGGGACAGTGTCCTTCCGGTTCAATTACCGTATCAACGGACGGCAGGAAACTTTGACCTTGGGCAAGTATGGGCCAGATGGACTGACATTGGGTGAGGCCCGTGACAAGCTCAGCGAGGCCAAAAAGATGATTGCTGCCGGAAAGTCCCCGGCTCGAGAAAAGGTGAGGGTAAAGGCCCGCCTTAATGCTGGGGAGACATTTGGTGCATGGGCACAGAAGTGGCTAGATCAGCACCAAATGGCTGATAGCACGAGAGACATGCGGCGCTCGGTTTATGAGCGGGACGTTGCGCCGAAGTTTGGGAATGTGAGGCTGACAGAAATTACGCACGAAGATGTGCGAATGTTGGCAGATGCCATTGTGGCCCGTGGTGCTCCGGCCACTGCGGTGCATGCCCGAGAAATTGTGATGCTGGTATATCGGTTTGCCATTGCCAAGGGCCAGCAGGTTGCCAACCCAGCTGATCTGGTGCCCCCCACCAGCATTGCTCGGTTTGAGCCCAGAGAGCGAGCACTTGAGCCGGCTGAAATCCGGTTGTTTTATCGCTATATGGAGCGTATCGGCACCTCTCCTAGCATCCGTGCAGCAGCACGCCTGTTGCTGCTGACGTTGGTTCGGAAAAGCGAATTGACCAAAGCCGAATGGACAGAGGTTAATTTCACCGATGCCGTTTGGACGATTCCGGCTGAGCGCATGAAGCGCCGCAAGCCGCATCTGGTGTTTCTGTCCCGCCAAGCGCTGGACATCATGGTCGCCCTCAAGACGATGGCGGGCGGCTCTCGGTATGTACTGCCATCGCGCTACGACATTGATAGCCCGATGAGCAGCGCTACCTTGAACCAAGTCCTTACCCTGACGTACCGGCTTGCTCAGAAGGAAGGCCAAAAGCTGGGCAAGTTTGGTCCGCATGATCTGCGCCGCACGGCCAGCACGCTGTTGCACGAGGCAGGCTACAACACCGATTGGATTGAAAAATGTCTGGCGCACGAACAAAAGGGCGTGCGTGCGGTCTACAACAAGGCAGAGTACCGTGAGCAGCGCACCACCATGTTGCAAGACTGGGCAGACATGATTGACCGCTGGGTAGCCGCTCAAGATTGACGCTGAGACACTGGTGATGCCAATGTGCCAGTAGGGCGCGATTGCAGCCACGCCTCCACTTCTGCTTCTACCCATGCTACGCAACGCTTGCCCAGTATGCGCCGCTTTGGGAATTCTCCGCGCTTTTCGAGGTCGAGTATCCAACGGTCAGAATATGGCACACGTTCGAGCAGGGTAGCCCGGCGGATCAATCGGGTAGGTTGGACAGTGGGTTCTGGCTTATTCATGGCATTCTCCGGCGCTCGTTAAACATCAAGCTAGGCACTTTGAGCGCATCAAATGCGCCCACGCGGGTGCTGCCCATTTTGGGCGGGTAGTAGGGTGCGGTGCTGCGTTGCCTATCGGCTGGGGGTGGGTCTAGGTGCAGCGGCGCATGGCGTGGCCCGCTGGCGATGGCTTGCAGCTGCCCAGTGCGCTCAAGCGGCTGGGCTTGCTGGTGCAGTGCAGCGTAGTTGGGAGCGGCTTTGCTACGTAGCAGGGAGTCAAACTCGATGCGCTCTTTTGAGTAGTTGCTCATCGTTTGGCCTCGGCATGGTGCCAATGTTCGCCAGCAGTGGCTAGCACGCGGGCAGCAGCCCGGCGTACTTCTTCACTGACGCTGTGGCCAAAGCCGTCCGGCCCGTCATCGAGCAGCTTGCGCACCAGGTCGATAGCTTTGTCATCGTTATGCCAGTACATAACCGGGATACCAGTTGGCAACCCTTGTAGTAGTTGGTACGCAATGGCGAGCGCTGGGCTCAACTTGGCGCGCGGCAGCATATTGTTGGCAGTCGTTTGCACCAACACACTCCCTTCGGGCTGGTCGGTGACGTGGATCGTGATGGTCTTGTGCATAAGTCAGGGCGAAAAAAAGCCCGCACTGGGCGGGCTGGGTGGGGTGATTTTTAGGTTTGGCTAAGCAGCTTTTGCGTGTAGGATGTTCGTTTAGGCGGCGCTTGTATGGTGTTGGGTTGTCGCTTAATTAGCGTTAGATAGCGTTCAACATTAGATGTTGTTTGAGTCGCTCAAAATAGCTACCATTAGGCTCAAATTCAACTTCCTCTGCAAGAATTTTGCTGATTTTGTTAGCGTCACGCTTGTCAATTAGGCACAGTATCGACACAGCCTGCTTTTCTGTGAGAGGTGTGTGCTGAACAAGCACTTCAGTATTGAAATCGGTGATTGTTACCATTTCTCTTCACTTCAAAATACTGCTCTAACGTGGCAATCCACGCGGACGGCCAAATGGCCGCCGGTGATTTCAGGCGTTAGCGGGCAAAGTTTCGTCATGCACTCGTGTGGCAATTTCCGGCATTCCAAGCCACTCAAAAATCTGCATGAGAGGGTGCCCAATCAAGTTGTGCACAGGCCAGTTTTTGTAAATCCGCTTCATTGTTTGTCCTTTCAAAATTCAGCTCTAACCCGTCAATTAACTCGGACTGCTGCGCAGCCGGTTATCTCAGTCGTTAGATGGGGATGTCTTTTGCAGTGACTTCTTCGGTTTCAAAAGCATCAACTTTTACCACTCCTGCTTTTTCTAGTGCATCCTGCAAGGAGTCGGTTACTGCGCGACCAACGGAATTCTGTGGGCCTGCAACTAACCCCAGCAAGGCAAGAATTACCCCGGCCTCTTGTGCATCCATCTGCACAAGAAATGTTTTTTCAGTTTTTACATTCATTTTTTCTCCTCAAAAATTCAGTTCTAACGGATCAATGCACGCGGACTGCTGCGCAGCCGGTGATTGAGAGGCGTTAGGCACATCAATGCCCACACTCGTCGTCATACCAAAAACGTCCAGTCTCCTCGTCCACAAACAGAAAATATTCATATTCACCACATTCAAAAACCCCAACACCTTCTCCCCCCGTGTCAGGAGTCCATGCAAGGATTGGGTCAACGCAAGTTCCAGTTGCTCCAACTCTCGCTTTACCTTAATTTTGTACTGGCACACGGCCTTACGCACTCACAACAACCACGTCGCCATCTTTTTTGTCGCCGCGCAAAATGCCCGCGATGCGTTTGGCGGTCATGCGGTGGCAGCGCACCATGCTGCGGTGGCTGAGTACCCCTATGGCTTCCGCATAGTCTTCCAGCACCATGCGTACGCTGTGCAGTAGGCCGGGCGGTGGTGCTTCACCCACGGGCAAGCGAATGACCAGCACCATTGCGTCCGTAGCCTCTCGCAGCAAGCCACTGCTGTCCACCACATCGACCAGCTGGCCTTGGTAGGTGGCCCAAGGGCCGCAATTGACCAAGGTTTCCATCAGGTTGATGGCGTCTGAACAGACACGCCAATCCTCAGCCAGCGCTGCTGCCTGCGTCTCTAGTGCAGCCAAGCCTTGCTGCATTCGCTCCAGATGGTAGGTGCGGTAGGCTTCAGGCAATGGGGCCGTGGTGCTGGTGGCGGCCAGCTCATCAAGCAAGGTGTAGGACGTGGCAGCCCATGTACCTGGCCGATGGGTGCCTCGGTGTTGTTTGCGCAGCTTACGTTTCGTGGATGTCACAGCAAAACCTCCTTTGCACCCTAGGTCATTTCAAATCAGAGCCAAGGCCGTGATGCGTTGGTTCCCTTGTGATCAGTGCTTTCGCTTGCACTAAACAATCCATCTCACTCAGACTGGGATTTTCTCTGCGCAGCCGCTTTGCTACCGTTACAACTTCAGGGCGGCGCATCGGTAGGCTCTCAGTTGCACGCAGCGTCTGGTCAAATGTGTTTTTCGTTGTTGGTTGTGCTTTGGCTGCTTTCATAGCGTCAGCAAACTGGATGACTTTCATGCCACGCATATCAGGGGTCAGCGTGTTGGTCAGAATCAAGTGATCTTGTTTGGGCAAGATGCAGTCAGGCGTTATTTCATCCATGATGGACTCCAGCCCATAGGTCTTAGCAAGCCTCTTCGCATTGCGTGTTTTGCCACAACCTTGTGGGCCAATGATGATGATGCTTTGTGCCATGTGAACTCCTTTTAGGTGGCGGTGGGTTGGTTGCACTTCGGGCATGGGATACCCCGCTTGGCTTCTGTGACTGAGCTGAATTCCATCCAGTCGCTCTCTGTTTTGCATGTTTGGCAGAACATTCGGCAGATAGGAGCGCCGTCTGACTCATACGCATCGGCAACGTGCATCAACTTGCGGCGGGGGCTTCTGGCTTTATGCAGCTTGGTTTCGGGGAACAGGTCAGCAATCGCAGCTGTGGTCACAGCAACACCCCCTGTTTTTCACTGGCCAGTCGGTAGCCTTGGCCGTGGCGTTCAATCAAGCCCTCAGCCTGTAGGCACGCTTGGATGGCGCGGGCGGCGCTGGTGTTGCCACCCACCAAGGCTTGGATGGCCCGCACGCTCGGGTTGGGCAAGCTGCCGTCCATCACAGCGGCACGGGCGGCTTGGTAGCGCGGCCCAGCATCGGGCGCTGGCACAGCGTTTGGCGGCTGTGCCACCACCGTGCCCCCCTGTGCAGCGCGTGGCACGGGCACGGCTGGCGCGCTGGCTGCTGACACACTGATCGCTGGCATGGGCCACGCCACCGGCGCGGCACTGACCAACACGGCAGGCACGGCGGCCCGCCATGCGCTGCTGGCCGGGGCCACGGTGACGGTGGGCATCGGCGCGTGGCGTAACACCGGCTGGCCTACGGGTGCTGCGCTGCGCAACAAGGCACCAGCTGCACTTAGCATGACCAAGCCGGTGATGGTCATGAGTAGGGCACGGGCAGCGCTGTAGGCCACCATGCCTTGCTGACCAAAGGTGTCGGCCAGCGTGGGGCGTTGTGCGGCCAGCAGGGTTGCCAGCTCTTGCGCTTGCTGGTGCGCCTGCTGCTGCAAGCTTTGGGCGGTTTGCAAGGTTTGCTGGCCGTCTTGGCGCTGCTGCATGAAGCGGCTACCCACCTGCTCTTGGGCTGTGGCCACCAGTTGCGCGGCTTGGGCTTGTTGGGTCGTAATGCTGGCTTGCAGGTGCTGGATGCGGGCTTGCTGGCTGGTTTGAAGGGCTTGGCCGGTTTGTACCAAGGCGTGCTGGGTGGCAAACACGGTCAGCACCTCAAACGCTACCAACACGGCACCCGCCCACAGCAGCATCGGGCGCAAGCTATGGCCTTTGGGCAGCAGGGCAGCGATGAAGAACGCGGCCACTTCGGCAGCAATCATGAGCAGGCCAGCGGCTACCAAGGCGTGCTGCGCTGTGGTGTCGGCCTCGGTGTGCTGTAGGCCAAGGATGAAAAACCGGGCGGTGACTGCGCTGGAAGCCAGTCCGATGATGGCAGCCAAGGTCGCCAAGCCGATAGCGGCCCAACGGGGTAAAAAGAGGTCTTGCATGGGGATGTACCTCGGTTTAGGCAGCGTGGGCGGCGGTACGGGCTTTGACTTGGGCACGCAGGGCTTTGACGTTGATTTTCAAAGCGCCGCAAGCGTTTTCCAGCGGATAGACCTTGACAGGCTTACCAGCGGCAAAGTCTTGCACGATGTCCACCCAGCACTTGGGGCCACGCAGGTTGTCGATGTCAATCAAGAGGTCGTGTGCGGCTTCCAAGCCTGCGTCCTTAGCGGTACGCATTTCTTCCACGAGCTGGCGCGCTCTCTCGCGTGCTGCCACGGCATCGGCGGCTTGCTGGGCCTGCTCTTCCGGCGACAAGGGTTTGACAGGGGGTGCCGGTGGTTGCACCGGCGCTGCGGGCGTAGCCGGGGCGGTTGGCGCAGCTGGCGGTGCGGGTGGGGCAAAGTAGTCCGCTTTGAAGAAGTTGCGGCCACTGCGCTCCAGAATCCACTTGGCTGCATCTTCGGCGCTGATGCCTGCTTTAGCCGCTTCGGTGCGCAGCTGCTGCAGGTCTGCCAGCACGAAGGGCTTTTTGCCGTTGTTGGCACGCTGGGCGTTCACTTGGTCGATCAGGGCCACCAAGGCGGCGCTGCTTTCAGGCAAAGCAAAAGGGACAGGGCAGGGGAGGACGGGCAGTGCGTCGGCAGCATTGACCGGGCCGGGGGCTGGCGTGGCCGGGGTTGCGCGCGCGTCCGTTCCTCCAGTTCCCCCCAGTTCTTTCAGATCCTCTGTTCCTTCAGTTCCTTGTATGGTGATTCCTGCATTTTTTGCAGGATTTACCATACTTGGCGCGGCTGGGGGCTGCATAAATTCGGCACTGCCGAGCATGTTTTTTGACCACTTGATGCCATCGATGGCGATGGCTTGCAAGGCTTTTTCTTGCAGCGCGTAGCCCGGAGTACGCACGCCAGGAATTTTGCCAACCAGTGCCAGCCCCATGTTTTTAAGCTTGGCCAGGTGGTCTACGATGGTGCGGCGGTGCATTCCGCACAGCTTGGCCAAGCGGTCTGGGCTGGGCCAAGCAGCGCCCACTTGGTTGTTGTGATGGCAGCACAGCATCATGGCTACCAGCTTGGTGCCGGGGGGCAATTCGGCACGGATGGCGAATTGCAGCAAACGCAGGCTGGCACTGTTGAGATCGATGTCTGCGTCCAGCGTGCGCAGCTCTTCGTCGGTGTAGGGGGTGAAAACGGCTGTAGTCATGCTGCTGCTCCTTTAGCTGTTGCATTCATGGCATCAAAAACATCGGCTTGGGCCAACAGTGCGGCGGCCAGCTGGCGGGCGCAGGCGCTGTCGATGGTCACGGTAAACTTGAAATTGCAGGCGGCGCTATGCAGCTCGACGCTGATTTCGTGCTCTTCGGTGCCGATGTAGGCAGTACCAAAACGGTCAGGGGTATCGACGCAGGTCAGTGCAACAGTGGTCAGGGGCTTGAATGCGGTCATGGCGACCTCCAAATCAAAAATTAAATGAGGGGTGCAGGCAGCCGCTGCCATGCCCAAACTGGGCTGGCAAATAGGCTGCTGGGAGGTGCGCTGCTTAGTGGCGCGTCAGGAGGGTGCTGGCTACTACCGTCAGGCGGTAGGCGGCGGTGTCGGCCATGCGCTGCTGGAATTGCAGGTGCAGGCTGAGCTGCCGGATGCCTTGCAACAGCGCGGGCAAGTTGTTGGCCTTATCGCCAAACTGGGCCAGCAGCGTGGCCTTGTCTTGGCACAGCACTTGCAGCATGGCGCTGGATGTTTGTGCCCACTTGGGTGCTGCGATGGTTTCGTGGTCGGCCACTTGCGCCGGGGTAATCAGCGCGTCAAATTGCTCTTGCGCCAGAGCTAAAAGCTCGGGGGTGATTTGGTAGGTGTTGTCAGCCATGATGGGCTCCAAGTGGACTATGGGAGCCTGCCGTCACCCCTGTCAAAAGGTGGTGGCAGACCGTGTAGGGTTGACAGACCGGCACTTGGAACCGGCACACCCTCGCGGGTGTCCCCACACAGTCCGCCATAAAGCGAATCCGTGCGCGCAGCATGAGGGTAAAAAAAGCCGCTACCTGTCTGGGCGCGGCTTGCTGCGCCAAGTGAAACCGGGCTGTCAAACCCGTGCCCTGCTTTTTTTGCAGGGCACGGGTAGTTTAGCGCAAAGCTGCCGGGGTGGCTAGACTGCTTGGCCTATAAACGGCAGTTAGCCATCGGGCGGTTTCCGCTGCCCAAGGGGTGGTAGAGTTTGAGCCACCAGTGCAAGCCTTCCTCGCGCTGGTAAGTAAAAGCCGTGCCCGGTTTGCGGGTTTGGGCTGCTATGGATAAGCAGACGGCTTCGGCCTGTGAAGGCAGTAGGCTGATGGTGGCATCAATGGTGTTGTCAGCAAATAACTTGACTTGCACTTCGCAAGTGGTAGCCCCGCCACGGCGCAAATGGGCGCAGATGGCATAAGCTTTATCCACAATTGATAGCCGTGGGTCTTCTTCCTGTGGTTTTTTGGGCTGCTCTTTAGGGGCCGGTCTTGGCCGCTCTGCCCTTGGGCTTTCTTGAGGCTTGGCAGGCTCTATAGGTTTAGGGATGTGGACAAAGGGCCGCTCGGCGCTGGTGTCGGGGGCGGTTTGTCTGGCATCGATGGCATCGGGTGGGCATGGCCCAAATTGGCGTTGGATGGTGCGCCCGTTGGGCATGGTGCATTCCCAGCTTGCATGGGCACTGGGGATGCAAGCCAAAGCGGCCAGCAGCAGCACGGTGGTGGGTTTGGTCATGGGCTGCCATTTTGCATTAGCGTTATCTGCGGCCCCTGCCACCCCGGCGACCGCCGCCAGCGTAGTGGCTATGCGAGCTGCTGCCACTGATGTAGCTGCTGCGGTGGGGGTGGCCGCTGCTATAGCTGCTGGCTGACCTTCTGCTACTGCTGCGCCCAGCGTAGGCATGGTTGCTGCGGGGTGTGTAACCGCTGCTGTAGCCGCCGTCGTAGCTGCTGCTGTAACCACTGGTGAGGTGGCTGGCTTGGTAGCTGCCAAAGTTGGCTGTGTCGGCATTGCGTTTGCCGGGGCTGGCGGCGGCAACGGAGGCTGCGTCTGGACACGAGCTGCGGTCTGTGGGCCACATCACGAGCTTGGCGTTGGGGCCGAATTTTTCTGCTACGCCTTCGCTGAGTGGTTTACTCAGGTCTACCGGCGGTTCGGCGCTTTGTTCTAGCAATGTGCCTGCACTGTCGCGCACGGTGTAGCAGGTGATGGGCTGTGCTTGGGCCAGTTGGCTACCGGCTGCCAATAGCAGCGATAAAATGAGGCGGTGCATGGGGTCGTATCTCCTTTGCACGCATGATAGATGGCCCTGCTTTTATGCTCCGCAGGGGATTGAGCGCTGGACTGGCTCCAGCAGGCTTTGCTTACATTTGTTTCACCTTTTAATAATTAGAGAGGCAGTGCTGGCCGCTGCGTGCTGATGGGGTATCAGTGCCCGTGCGCTGTCTGGCGGTTCGACAACAGCTTGCCGTGAAAGTCGCCTCGGCTTTTCGAGTCGTCACCCCCGAGGCTCCGCCCGCCTTAGCGGTTCGATTGGGTGGCTGTGGTGTGCGGGTGATCCAGTGGCTTCATCACGCTTGCAGACTCATCGTGCCCTTTGATTTGTGACGGCATCAGCCACATCTGCAAACGTGATGCCCCTGCTGTTGGGCAGGGTAGCTGGTTACTCCCGGTGGCCCGGCTCCCAGCTTGTTTCAATCACAGTGCCCATCCTTTGCGGTGTAGGGCAACACCTTCATGGCTCCACGGGTAACTGGCAGGGCTGCTGTGGCGCAGTCCTTAGACCCTTCCCAACACTTGTGTGCCGCCGGTTGACCATCTGGCCGGTGCTGCTTAAAAAGCAATGTAGAAATTATCACGTTTTGTGTTTATTAAGTCAACACAAAACGTGTTTTATGAGAGCATAGATGAAGATGCCTTGCGCGCGGCCCTAGCCAAGGCCCGTGAAACAGATGTTGCTGAGGTGGAATTACTGCGCGACGTGGCCTATAACGATGTGGTGGTGGAGTCGGGGCGGCCCGATATGCAGGCCCCTTTGTCTGTTCCGCAGAAACTCATTTCTGCGCTGGCCTAATGTTGATGCGTGCTACAGGCGTTTCCCGTCTGGGAAGCGTAAAACCACCGCTCTGCGCTGGCTAAGCAGCGCGCTCTGTGCTTTTAATCGGGGCGCTGTGGTCTATCAGGCTGCGAATGTAGCCCTCAATCATGCCCTGCTGCTTGGGGCTGAGTAGCGCGTACTCTTGGGCGGTGATGTGCTCGAACGGCCAATCGGGCAATGCGAAGTCTTGGCGCGTTGGCGGCTTGGCCGGTAGATAAATCGGGCTGGATTCTTGTGCTGTAGCGCTGGCAAACGGAGCCACATTGCGCATATCGTGCGTGTCAGGGCCGCTTAAAAACCAATGCACAGAAAAATTCAGTGCGCGGGCGATCTCCACCAGCTTGTTACCACCATTGCCTGTTGCGCGATTCTCAAGGTTGCCAATGGCTGACTGGTGTTTGTAGCCTACAAGCTCCGCTAACTCTTGCCCGGATAGCCCCCGGAACTCCCTTGCTTGCCTGATTCTTTCGCCCACAGATTTCATGGGCGGATTGAACGTCTTATTTACCAACACATGGTGTTTGTTCTTAACACGCAACGTGTTAAAGTGTGGGGATGACATGCAAACCTCACCCAATTGATACGGCAGCAGCCCTTGCCGGAGGTCGGGGCGCGCTTGCTAAGAAGCTAAATGTGACCAGTGCCGCAATTGGCAACTGGAAAGTTCGGGGCGTGCCCGTGCAAAAGTGCGTAGAAATTGAGCGGCTGTCGTGCGGCTCCGTCAACCGCAAAGACTTGCGCCCCGGTGATTGGGCCGACATCTGGCCTGAGCTGGCTGCTTTGGCAGATGCCCCACCGCCCCATATCCCCGTCTAACCCCAAGGCCACGCCATGAACCCGCTGACCCTGTTTGAACCCGGCAAGCTGACCGAAGAACTTAAAACCCATGTGCCGGACGTAACGGCCATGAGTGCCCGGCGCACCGCCCACGACCTCGGCATGAGCCTGAGCGAATACCTGCGCGACTTGGTTTGCATGGCAGAACATGGCACCACCTATGACGAGTTGATGCGTGAGCATCGCCGCAAACTGCGCGAGCAGCAAGGGACACGCTTGGCCCAACCCAAGACAGCACCTAGCCCTGAGCCGGGCCAAGCCACTGTAGTGGACATGGGGGTGCGCCGTGTTGCCTGAGTCTCCTATGTTGGTGGCTGCACTCAGTCTTCAAACCCAATCCTAAGCAGTACCCGTGAGTTTTTCTGCTCCCTTGCCCCCCATTCGCTTTGCGGATTTAGCGGCTGCGCTGCTGCAAACTGCCGATAGGCTGGTGCCCGCGTGGCTACCGGGCGGGGTAGTGCGCGGGCATGAGTACGTTTGCGGCTCTTTAGCGGGGGGCAAGGGCTCTAGCTGCTCGGTCAATCTGACTACTGGCAAGTGGGCTGATTTCGCGTCGGATGAAAAAGGCAGCGATTTGCTGAGCTTGTATGCGGCTGTCCACGGCCTGCCCCAAGGCCAAGCTGCACTGCAAGTGGCCCGTGAGCAGGGGTTAGAGCAGGTGGCTGGTATCGTCAAAGGCTTGGGACAAGGCAGTGATACAACTGCTGCCACCGCGCCAGCATTGCCCCCACCGGCGCTGCCCGCGCCAGCGGGGCGCTCAAGTGAAGAGGGTTGGCGCACCATTTGCCCCGTGCCCAGTACGGCGGTGGCCCCCACTTTCAAGCACTACCACCGCGCCAAAGAGGATATTGAGTACACCGCTACCTACCAACAAGGGAGCAACCTGTACGGCTATGTGGTGCGCTTTCGTACCAGCGATGGTGGCAAAGACACCCTGCCCTATACCTGGTGCGAATCGGCCCGCGATGGCGGCGCAGCATGGAAGTGGCGGCAATGGGACGGAAAACGCCCCCTGTACCTGCCGGGCCAAACGTTGCCCAATGGCCGCACGGTGGTGGTGGTAGAGGGGGAGCGCAAGGCCGATACCTTGCAAGCACTGTTGGATGCAGGTGCGCCGGGTGTGTATTGCGTGGTCAGTTGGCCCGGCGGGTGCAAAGTTTGGAGCCGGGCCGATTGGAGCTGGCTGTCCGGGGCTACGGTGCTGCTGTGGCCCGATTGCGATGCCCAGCATGAGCCGCTTACACCTGCCGAGCGCAAGGCCACGCCAGACAAGTTGGCCCAACAGGCGCTGCTGCAAGCCAAACCACTGCTGCCTGCCGACAAACAGCCGGGCATGGCGGCCATGCTGGGGATAGGTGCGCTGCTGAGCGAGCAGCAGGCTTGTACCGTCCAGCTGCTGGCGATTCCAGCACCGGGCGCGGTGGTCAGTGGTTGGGATTGCCACGATGCCATCGTGACGGATGGTTGGGGCATTACCGAAGTGTTGGCTTTTTTCGCTACAGCACAGCCTTTGCCCACGCCAGCGCAAGCCGCAGAGCCAAAAAACGTGCCCCCCGTTGCCACCCATGGCGCTGATAGCGGCGCTGAGGGCTCTGGTGATTTGATTGGTGGCAAATGGATACCGCGCTGGCTGAGGCCGTACTACGACGATGAAAAAGAGCGCTGGCTGGTATCGCGCAAACTGGTAATTGCGGCGCTACAGCGTGACCCGGCGTTGGCAGGTGTACTGGCCTATAACGAATTGACCAACAACGTACAGGCCCGCGTGGCTTGGCCGTGGCCGCATGGCGCTGCGGGGGACGTGGGTAATGCCACGGATTTGATGCTGGGACAGTATCTGAGCGACACCTACGGCCTGCCCAGCATTCCCAAAACTGCGCTGTCCGAAGCGATTGTGACGGTGGCCCACATGCAACGCTGGCACCCGATTCGGGACATGCTGCACGGTCTGCAATGGGATGGTAAGTCACGCATTGATAAGTGGCTGGTCCATGTGCTGGGTGAATCGCCCCAGACGCTGGCCCCGGCCATGTTGGAGTATTTGGGCCTCGTGGGGCGCTACTGGCTGTTGGGCATGGTCAATCGGGTGATGCGACCCGGTTGCAAGTTTGACTACTGCCCGGTGCTAGAGGGTGCGGGCGGCTTGCGTAAATCGACGCTGGTCGAGGTGCTGGCCGGGTCACAGTATTTTTCCGACACCCCTTTTGAGGTGGGCAAGGGCAAAGAAGCCCAAGAACAGGTGCAAGGGCTATGGCTGTATGAGATTGCCGAGCTGACGCACTTTAGCCGGGCCGAAGTGGGGGCCATTAAGGCGTTTATCAGCAGTAAGGCTGATAGATACCGGGTGGCCTATGGCACCACGGTAGAAACCTTTTTGCGCCAGTGCGTGTTGGTTGGCACGACGAACGAGAACAACTATCTGCGTGACCGCACAGGCAACCGGCGCTTTTGGCCGATACCAGTACGCAACATCATCAATACCGACTGGGTAGAGCAGCGCCGTGAGCAACTGCTGGCCGAAGCGTTTGCGCTGTACCAACAAAACACCCAGTACACGCCCACACCAGAGCAAGAGGCGCGGCTGTTTGCACCGATGCAAGAGAGCCGACTGCAAGAAAGTGCCGTCGAAATTGAGCTGATGCACTTGCTGACCCGCCCCCCAGGTGGTACGGGTGGCGACTCCGAGATCAATGAACTGACCGATTTTGTCACGCTGCCGCAGTTGCTCAAGGCGCTGTGTGTGGATGTGGGCAAAAGCACCAAGGGGCTGCAACAGGAAATCAGCAGCTGGTTGGCCCATGAGGGTTGGACGCATGGCAAGCGCCAAGTGGGTGGTGTGCGCAGCAGCGGCTACACCCGCCCAGCCAACTGGCCCCAGCGCAGCGAGGGCGCGATGCAAGCGGCCCCGCAACAACTCCCACCCGCTGCACCGGCGGCAAGCGCAAGCCCTGCGCCTGCACCCAGCAGTGGCTCTATCAACCCGTTTATACAGGCAGGTGACGATGCGCCATTTTGACCAAATGGTAATGGCGCGCGAAACGCACTGTGCAACCAGCACTGGGGGAGGCGTGATCGCGCCAGTGCGCCCGAAGGGCACAGGGGGCGACCATACCCCCAGTGGTAGCGCAGCAGCGGGGACGTTGCTGGGGCAGTGGCCATGACCTGAGCCCAAAGTGTCCATCGTGTCCATCGTTTTGCATGGACATATCCACAACTCCCAACTCCCCAATTTTTGGAGTTGTAGCCGCTGCATTACCTGCTCGATTGCAGATGCGTCCCCGGCCCGTGTACTGCGTGTGGCGGGCGTGGGTGCGCAAGCGCAAGCACGCGCACGCAATCTACCCACCCGTATATCTCTATAAAAAGTAATGGACACGATGGACACACCAAGGCCCGCAGAAGATGTAGAGGCAAAGATTGCGCAAATCAAAGCCCACATGCCCAACACCTACGCATCCATCAAGCTCAAGGCGCAACAAGTGGGCGGTCAGGCCTATGAGCTAGTGCGGCGTGGTTTGCGCGGTGAACGCGATTGCTTCTATGCCATTGAGGCTGGGTACGTTGTCGGCACAGCATTTGATGCAAGCCACCCAGACATGGCCATCACAGCTTTGGCAATGGTCGATTTAGGCGTGCAGTGCTGCGTCACGATCTGGCCAGAGTGCATCCAGCGGCAGTAGCAGCCAGCTGCGCCGTGGCCCGCGCACCTGTGGCTGCTGCCGGGCTGGCGACGTGGGACAGGCCGCTGGCGCGCAAGGTACTCCCGGCCAAAGTGCCCCCTGCGGGGCGCAGGCGCGATTTCTGGCTGTTTCGTGGTGCTCCTAAGGGGGTTATATTATGCAAGTTATTGATTTATCAGATAAATTTTCCCAGACAGCATTGGCAGATTTGGTAGGTGTTACGCAACCAGCTATCAGCGCAATGGTCTCGGAGGGCAAGATTTCGGGCGATGGCACGCTGGGCGAAGTGCTGATTGCCTATTGCCAACGCTTGCGTGACCAAGCTGCTGGGCGCGTGGGTGCTGATGCCGGGGGCTTAGACCTGGTGCAAGAACGGGCAGCGCTGGCGCGCGAGCAGCGCATTGCACAGGCCCTGAAAAATGCTGTGGCCCGTGGCGAGTACGCGCCGATAGGGCTACTGGGCGATGTGTTGGGCATGGCCAGCAGCGCAGTAGTGGATCGGATGGAACTGATAGATGGCCAGTTGCGCAAGGCTTGCCCCGATTTACCAGAAGCTGCACGCGCTACGGTGTTAGCTGTATTGGCCAATGCCCGCAATGAGTGGATACGCGCTACGACTAAGCTGGTGGCCACGCGGGTAGATGCACTGCTGCAAGAGCCAGAAGACGATGCTTTGCAGCTGGGTGACGATTTGGAGTTGGCAGCATCCACAGACGGGGGTGATGGCGCATGACTACCCCACTGGCCAAAGAAACAGTAGCAGCCATCAATGCGGCGCTTGGGTTGGGCCTGAGCGGCCTGCGCGCAGAAAAACCGCAAACACTGAGCGAGTGGGCCGCCGAGCATTTTTTGCTGGCCGGGGAGTCGAGCCACCAAAAAGGGGGCTGGGTGGCTTGGCCATTCCAGCTGGGGATTATGGATTTCATGTCGGATGACCGCATTGAGGAGCTGGCGGTCAAGAAATCCAAGCGGGTGGGCTACACCAAGATGATTACGGCGTTTGTTTGTTACAACATCGCGCACCGGCGGCGCAAACAGGCGCTGTGGCAGCCCACAGACGATGACCGTGATAGCTACGTCAAGAGCGAAATTGAGCCGCTGCTAGACCCAGAAACAGGTGTGGTTGCCGTGCATCGGGCACGCAAGTCGAACAAGACTGAAGACACGATCAAGTACAAGCCCTTTCGCCACAGCGTTTTGCACTTACTGGGTGGCAAGGCGGCCCGTGCTTATCGCCGGATCACTGTCGCGGTATCGATCTTGGATGAATGGTCTGCATTTGATCAATCGATTGAGAAAAGCGGTGACCCCGGCAGCTTGGCCAAGGGCCGGTTAGAGGGCGCGCCATTTCCTAAGTTTGTCGGGGGGAGCACACCACGGGTGAAGGGCATATGCCATGTTGAGCGGGCGTGCAACGATGCCCAGGCATGTGTCGAGTACCACATCACCTGTCCGCGCTGCGGGCTTGAACATCCGTTGAGCTGGGGTGGCAAAGCTGCTTTGCACGGGTTTAAGTGGCAGTGGGGCCAGCCCGAGACAGTGCGCCATGTTTGCCCGCATTGCCGCGGGTCGATTACACAGTCCGATTACCTGTCGGGCGGCTGGCCGTTAGCGGGCGCGTGGGTGTGCAGTAAAACTGGGATGCGCTACGACCAAGATGGGGTCTGGCGTGATGCAATGGGCCAGCCATGCCGCCCACCACGCACGTTGGGGGTACACATTTGGTCTGCTTATAGCCCACAGCGCAGCTGGGAGAGCATCGTTGACGAATTTGAAAAGGCCCACCGTGCGTTGAAAGCGGGCGACGCTGGCCCGATGACCAGTTTTACCAACGAGACGTTGGCAAATACTTGGGAGCTGGTGGGCGACCGCACGGATGAGCATGTGCTGCAAAAACGTGCCGAGCCCTATCCCTTGGGCATGGTGCCTGGTGGGGCATTGATTTTGACAGCGGGTATTGATGTGCAGCGCAACCGTTGGGAGATTGCGGTGTGGGGCTGGGGCAGGGGGTTGGAGAGTTGGGTGGTAGAGCACAAGATTATCGAGGGCAACCCCGCCAAGGAAGACGATTGGCAGCGCGTGACGGATTATTTGCAGCGGCGCTGGCCGCAAGCGGTGGTACCGGGCGGCAGTTTAGGCCTGAGCGCCATCAGCATTGATTCGTCTGACCAAACCCAGGCCGTGTACAACTGGGTGCGCGCCCAGCAGCATCAACTGCCCAATTTACGTGCCATTAAGGGGATGCCCCAAGATTACCGGCCTGTGCTGTGCCCAGCCAGTTCGCAAGACGTGACATGGGGTGGCAAGACATGGCCGGGCGGCATCAAGTTGTGGGGTGTTGGTGTGGATACGGCGAAAGACTTGCTGCTGGGGCAGTTGTCGATTGAGCGCCCCGGCCCCGGCTTTGTCCATACCAGCGATGAACTGCCCCGCGAGTGGTATGAGCAGCTGACAGCAGAACAGCGGGTGCTGGTAAAGGTGCAGGGGCGTGATGTGTACCGCTGGTTGCCACGTCGCCCGCGCAATGAGGTTTTGGATTGCCGCAACTACGCGCTGCACGCGGCAATGGGCTTGGGCCTGCACAAGCATACAGACACCCGTTGGTCGCAAATTGAGGCCGCAGTGCAGCCAGCTCCAGACCTGTTTGCCCTACCGCAAGCACCTGCACCGATTGTGGTGCGGCCAGCAGTGCCTGAGATGGCCCATGGTGGCATGCCTGAGCCACAGCAGCACAGACAGCAGCACAGCTACGACGATGGGGGGTGGAGCTTTGACCGACGCGATTGACCAGACCGTGACGTTGAAAGCGGATGTGCAGTGCATTTTGCTCGATTGCCATCGTGACCGGCCTTGGGTGTTTGCGGCAGGCGTAACAGAGGATTTGTTGGCGGGTCTGGCTGACCGGGTTGCCCGCGAGTTAGCACCTTTGATCGGCGGGCGCTATGTACCCCAAAACTATGTCTGCAAGCGCACAGAGCGAGAACAGCGCGATGCAGCGGTGTGGGCGGCATTTACTGGGGACAACCATGACGAGCTAATGCGCCGGTTTCGGCTATCGCGGCGGTTGGTGTATGCGATTTTGGCGCAAGAGCGTAAGAAGCAGCAGCGCCGAGCACAGCACAGTTTGTTTGCCGATTAGTTTTTTTGCTGCATGGTGCAAGTTGTGCAGCGTTTTTGAAGTCTTTGCACTGCGCCGCCGCACTATTGAGGCCATCAATAGGAGCAATGATGGCCCATAAGTGGTATGAGATTAAGCGCGGTGCCGCCCCACCTTTGGCGGCTGGCGGCGGTGAAGAAGCTGCCGCCAAAGTCCCGACCAAGATTTATGTGTACGGCAACATTGGCGACCGCTGGAATGAAGATGGCGTGATTGCTTCGGAGATGGTGCGCGATATTGCAGCCATCGATACCGATGTGATTGATCTGCACATCAACAGCTATGGTGGCAGCGTGCCTGATGCGCTGGCCATTTACAACGCACTCAAACGCCACCGCGCTGCGGTGAATGTATTTGTGGATGGCGTGGCTATTTCGTGTGCCAGTTACATCGCTATGGCTGGCGACACCGTGACCATGGCGAAAAACGCGCAACTGATGATCCATGCGCCGTGGACATATGCCGGCGGCAATGCGGTCGATTTGCGCGAGCAAGCTGATGTTTTAGACCGTTACGCCAAGGCGATGGCCAGTGCGTATGCCGACAAGTCAGGCAAAAGCTATGACGATGCCTTGGCCATTCTGACGGACGGCAAAGACCACTGGTTTTTGGCAACCGAAGCCTTGGCCGAGGGCTTTGCTGATGTGGTGGGTGCTGAGGTGGCCGTGGCTGCCTCGTTGGCCCACTCGTTCGACCTTTCTCGTTTTAAAGCTGGCAGCCCTATGGCTGCTGGCACTCCACCCCACCACCACGTTTTTCCATCGCCAGCGGTTGCTGGCCAAGCTAAGGAGCCACCAGCTATGCCCCAAACCGCACCTGCCCCGTTTGCTCGTACCAAGGAGCAGCAAAACGAAATTGTGGCCAAGTTCAAGCCGTTTTTGAATCAGCCAGCGATTGCCATATTGCAAACGGAGATGCTGGCCGATACCAGTCTGACCGTCGAGCAGGTGCAGGCCCGCTTGCTGGCCAAGCTGGGGGAGGGCACTACCCCGGCCAATCCGCAAGGAGCCCACCCCGTGGTGCAGACAGTGGCCGATGAGGTGGATAAGCAGCGGACGGCAGCTGTGCAAGCCCTGTTAGCGCGTGCGGGCGTGGAGCAAGATGCGACGGTGAAAGCATCTATGAGCAGCAATCCCTATCGAGGCCATAAGTTGCTGGATTTGGCCCGCGCCTCGCTGGCCCGCATTGGCACCACGACGGATGGCATGGGCCAGATGGAAATTGTGGCGGCTGCATTCACGCAGGGCACGAGCGATTTCCCAGTGCTGCTGGAAAACACCATGCACAAGGCGCTGCAAGCTGCTTACGCCCGCGCTGCTTTGACCTGGACGCGCTTTTGCGCCACAGGCAGCGTGAGCGACTTCCGTGCTCACAATCGCTACCGCACCGGCAGTTTTGGCAGCCTGGATAGCATTAACGAGTTGGGTGAGTTCATCAACAAATCCATTCCGGATGGTGAAAAAGCCAGCATCCGAGCCGGTACCAAGGGCAACATCATCAACCTGAGCCGCCAAGCCATCATCAACGATGACTTGGGCGCTTTCGTTGGCTTGTCCGGCATGTTGGGCCGCGCTGCTGCACGTACCGTAGAAGCTGATGTGTATGCGCTGCTGGCCCTGAATGCTGGCCTTGGCCCCACTATGGGCGATGGAAAAACGCTGTTCCACGCCGACCACGGCAACTTGACGACCGGCGCTGCGATCAGCATGGCCGCTATCGATGCCGACCGTGTAGCGATGGCCTCGCAAAAAGATGTGTCGGGTAACGATTACCTCGACCTGCGTCCTGCTGTGTTGCTGGTGCCGATTGGTTTGGGTGGCACGGCCCGCAGCATCAACGAGGCCCAGTACGACCCAGACACAGCCAACAAGTTGCAAAAGCCCAACATCGTTAATGGGCTGTTCCGCGACATCGTGGATACGCCACGCCTGACTGGTACACGCCGCTATCTGTTTGCTGATGCCACCGAAGCGCCGGTGTTGGAAGTGGCGTTCTTAGATGGCGTGCAAGAGCCCTATCTGGAAGTGAAGGATGGTTTTGACGTGGACGGCGCTCGTTACAAGGTGCGTCTGGACTACGGCATCGCCGCTGTGGACTATCGCGGCGCTGTGACCAATGCGGGTACAGCATAAGCGGCCCTAAGACTCAATTAACTGAATAAGGAGCCGTGATGGCAACTAACTTTGTACAAGATGGTGACGTGATCCAGTACACCGCTAGCGCCGATATTGATGCTGGTACGGTGGTCAATATTGGCAACATCCTAGGCGTGGCCTTGGTCGATATTGCCTCGGGTGCTACTGGCCCCGTGGGTATCAAAGGCGTGTTCTCGGTGCCCAAGGTGGCTGCTGCTGTGATTGCCCAAGGCGAGAGCCTGACGTGGGATGTGTCGGCAGGCGCGTTTGACGACAACGCTGCCACCCCGGCCAGCGGTGACGTGACGGGCGCTGCGGCTGTGGCTTGGGCTGGTGCTGCTGCTACCACCACCACTGTGCTGGTGAAGTTCACCGGCGTGCCTGGCACAGTGACTGCCTGATAGCCCATGAGTGCATCGTTTGACACCATGTTGGCTCGGGGCGTTGGCCGGGTGTATGCCCGGTTTGGCGAGCCTGCCATGCACACCGATACGCAGGGCGTTTCGCGCCCGGTGACGGTGGTGGTGGAGCGCAGCCTGGCGCAGTACGGGCAGGTGGCAGCGGTGCAGGGCAAATCGGCGGTGCTGAATGTGCGGCTGTCTGAGTTGCCCAATCGCCCGCGCCGGGGTGAGACGTTCACGCTGGCCAGTGGTGAAGCCCTGACAGTGGATTCGGTGCTGTCTAGCGATGGCATCGAGCACAAGGTGGTGGCCGCATGACCCCGGAATACGGCGCACAAGCGAATCAGGAGCAAGTGGCAGAAGCCATGCGCTTCTTTGAGTTTGTTGGTGGCAACACAAGTGATGCCATGCGTATCGCCATTAACAAAGCCACGCCCAAGGTGCGGACGCTGGCCAGCGCCAAGTTGCGTGAGCAGGTGCGGTTGCAGGCAGGCTATGTCAAGGACAAGCTGGCGATTCGCAAGGCCACGAAATCTAATCTCTCTGGAGCGATTCGGGCAGAAAAGCGTGGCCTGCTGCTGAGCCGGTTTAGCACCGACGCACAAGTGGCCTCGGACGGCATTCGCTGGCTGAAGCCACCAAACGAACCTAGCGGTGGCATTCGGGTGAAGGTGAAGCCTAGCGGCAGCCCGAAGGCGGTCAGCCCCGGTGCGGGCGGCAAGCCTTTCTACATCGTGCTGAAGACTTCGCGTGCCTTGGGTATTGCACGGCGCACCGGGCCGCGGCGCAACGATTTGGAAGTGCTGCATGGGCCATCGGTGTCGCAGGTGTTTGACGATGTGCGTGGCGACATTCAGCCGCAGGCCAGCGAAGAGCTGACAAAGCAGGTGATTGATGCGATGCGCTATTTGATGCTGAAACAGTACCCACCGGAGCCGACCGATGAGTGATTCGATTCGTGAGCGGCTGCTGGCAGCGATGGTGACGGCTTCAGCCGGGGAGTATGGCGAATACATCTCGGCTGAAGACGAGCTGCCTGTGACGGTGCTGGTGGACGGCGATGACAGCGCAACCACTGACAGCTATGGCACGACTACCAACGCCATGCCGGTGACGGTGGCTCGTGCTGAAAAGGCCAGCAGCACGGTCAAGGCTACGCGGCGCAAACAGGCCCATGCCGCACTGGCAGGGCTGATAACCAGCATGTTTGCCGACCCCAGTTTTGGCGGCTTGGCTGCCCGGCTGGAATACACCGGCTGCGCCATTCAAACCGAAGGTGCTGGCGGCGTACTGACAGTGCAAGCCTTTTTTTCTGTGACTTACCGGCACGTGGCGGGCGACCCGTTCACATTGCCTGATTGATTTTTTCTTAGGAGATAGAGCATGGGCGCACCCATCATCCGCTACGAGGCCGGTCAGACCGCCTACCCATTCGAGGCTATGGACGATAGCGGCGACGCTACAGCCTTTGCCGCTTCTTTCTTTCCACTGTCCAACGCGCCCGGCTTTGAAGCTGTGGTGGCCCCGTATGGCCTGATGACGGGCGGTGCGATTACCCCGCACACGGATGCCGACAAGGTTTCGGTGGCTGCATTGACCGCTAGCATGGCTGGCGGCGCTACTGCTGACGCAGCTGGCGTGGTGGCTGTGGGTGCTGGTGCGGTGTCGATTACCCGCGCGGCGACCGATGTGGCCAAGGTGAATTCGATTACTGTGACGGCTGCCGGTGTGCTGGCCGTGGTGGCTGGCGTGGATGGCACCAGTGCCACTTTTAGCGAAGTGCGCGGCGCTGCTGGTGGCCCGCCCTTTATTCCGGTGGACAGCATCGAAATCGGCCAAGTGCGTACTACGACCAGCACTGCTGCCGTACTGACACCGGGGCAGATTTATGCGGTACCAGGCTTGCATGTGGAGCGCAGCGACTACCCGGTCTATGCGATCAACTACGCCGCCGGCCATGTGACCTTTGCTACTGCGTTGAGCAAGATTCACACTGGCAGCAAAGCCAAGCTGGTCTACATCAAGGGTGCTTCGCCCTTGTTTGCGCAGATTCCGTACACCAGCGATTGGAAGCCTGCCGAGGCAACCTACTCGATCAGCTCGACCAACACCTACGATGGCCCGGTGGGTAGCTCTAGCTCGGCTTTGGGTCAGGCTAGTTTTACCGCCGTTCTGAAAAATGGGATCACAGATGGTCTCTTGTCCCAACGCGGCAAGAACATCTGGATTGAATTCCGGCCCGACCGCGATAAAACATTGCCTAAGCAATTGACGCAAGGCGTGTTAGGCGTGTCGCGTACTTTTCCTGCGGGCGGGGGCAATTTCAGTGCAGCTTGCACGCTGACCCCGACCGAGCAGACGGTGGACGTGACTGCATAAGGGCCGGCAGCACCATGAACCTACAACGATTCTTGAGTGCGGCCTTGGAGCCGCGCCAATTGGATGTGCAGGTGCCTGAGTTGCTGGGCACGCTGTTTGATGCGGGCGAGCCAGCAGTTTGGACAGTGCGTGGCCTGACAGCCGCCGAGCTAGGCCGGGCTAAGCAGGCCAGTGCAGAGGGTTTGGATACTGTCAAGGCGCTGGTGCAAGCGATGGCGGGCGATGGCGATAAAGCAGCGCAGATTCGCAAAGCTTTTGGTCTGAGCGATGACGATGTGCCGCAAGACATCAGCTACCGGATTGAGATGCTGGCCGCTGGCAGTGTGTCGCCACAGCTGGGGACAGAAAACCGCGATGTGGCAGTGAAACTGGCCGAAGCTTTCCCGACCACGTTCTACGACCTGACGAACAAGATTTTGAACCTGACCGGGCAAGGGGCAGTGCTGGGAAAGCCCAAGCGCTCTGGAAAGACCACGGCCTGAAGACGGCGGCTCTGCTGTGCGTGGAGCGGGGGCGCTTTCTGTTTGAGGTGCGCCCCGATGTATTTCCAGAGGGGTATCTGACGGATACCGAGATTCAGGTGTGGGCACTGTATTACGCAGAGCGGGCAGCACGCCAGCAGCAACAAGGATAAGACGTGGCAGCGAATGCGCAACAAGTAATTGAGCTGGTTTTTAACGGCATCGACAAGACCGGCGCAGCGACACAAGCGGCGCTGCGTAATGTGGGTCAGTTTGCTGGCAATGTGCAGTCGGCTACGCAGCCGGTGGCCGATTTGACCAAGGCAGCACTGCAACTTGAAGCGGCCATCTTGGCTGCCGGTGCAGCCACGGTGGTGGCAGCGATTAAGGTGGCCGGGGACTTTGACACGGCTTTTCGGCAGTTGTCTACGTTGCTGGGCGATATTAGTAACAAGGACTTGGCCACTTTCCGCGAGTCGATACAGCAGTTCTCGCTGGAATCTGGGCGTTCGCTGGGGGCGGTGACCGAGGCGGTGACGGCGGCTGTCGGCTCGGGTGTCAAATGGAGCGAATCGATCGCACTGGTATCGACGGCGGAAAAGCTGGCTACGGCCACCAAGGCTGACCTGAAGGCTACGACCGAGACGCTGGTGTCGACGCTGAATGTGTACGGCATGAGTACACAAGATGCGGGCAAGGTTTCGGACATTTTGTTCAAGACGATTGCCGACGGCAAGTTGGAGATGAGCGATCTGAGCCAGTCACTGTCTATGGTGACACCGGTGGCCAAGGCTGCTGGCATCGGCTTGGATCAAGTAGGCGCAGCCATTGCCTTGCTGACAGCCAAGGGTTTGCAGCCATCTACGTCGATGGAGTATCTGCGTGGCGCAATTTCCGGGATCATGGCCCCGAGCCAAGAAGCGAAGAAGTTGGCCGACGAGTTGGGTCTATCGTTTGGCGAGCAGGCACTCAAGTCCAAGGGGCTGGCCGGTGTGCTGGCCGATATGAACGAAAAGACCGGCGGCAGCAGCGAAAAAATGAAAACGCTGCTGGGCGACATTGGCGGAACGGTAGCGGCCCTGATTTTGGCCGAGGGTGGAGCCAAGCAGTTCCGAGATGGCATCAAGGGCATGGGCGATGCCGCTGGCTCGGTGGCCGAAGCCTACAAAAAGATGGCTGGCAATTTGGACGGAGAGCTGGCCAAGGTGGGTGCTGCGGTAGAGGCATTGCTGGTGCGTATTGGCACCCCGCTGCTGGATGAAACTGGGCGCATGGCTACCGCTATTGCCAATGTCTTTAAGGCATTGGCTGATAACGCGAAGAGCGGGGCCTTGGCTGATTTGGTGACTTATGTCGGCCTGCAAATGGATGGCATTACCGAAGCGGTGGCTCGGGTGGCGCGAAACCTGCCCGATGCCTTGGCCGGTGCGGACTTGAGTGGCTTTACGGGCGGCATCGAAGTCGTAAAAGAGGCGTTTTCCAAGCTGTTTGACAGCATTGACATCACCACGGTGGAAGGCTTGCGTAGCGCCATTGAGTTGGCGGGCGCGGCCTTTTTGGGTCTGAGTAGCTATGTGGCTGGCGTAGTGAAGAGCTTCGAGCCATTATTCGACGAGCTGGTTAAGGTCGGTAGTGGTATCAAGGAGGTGGATAAAGAGTTCATCGAAAGCCTTGGCAGCATGGCTGGCTTTGTGACGCAAGCGAATGCACTGGCTGGCGGATTGAATAGCCTGCTGCCTGCCCTAGAGGGCTTGGTCGGTATTTTGATTCTGCGCCAAGGGATTGGCTTGGCCGGGGCGCTTGGGGCGACATCGACAGCGGTGGCGGGGTTGGCTACGGCGCTGGGGCCAACGGCCTTGGTGGCCGCTGCTGGGGCGGCTGGGGTGGGTATCGGCACACTGCTGAAAGACCCGATTGACGGGTTGGTGAGTTCGCTGACGGGCAGCAAAACCACGCTCGGCGGCTTTATTTACGACCTGACCCATGGTGGTGAAGCGGCGGCGGGCATGGGAACCAAGGCACAGGCTGCCACCGATGGTGTGAACAAGCTGGGCGAGTCGGCGCAGGACATGGGTAGCAAGGGGGCAGAGGCCAGCGCAGATTTTGACAAGCTGGGCAATGCGGTGGGCAAAGTTGTGAAGGCAACGGAGGATAGCCGCGACCCGTTTAAGCGCGCCAACGAGGTGATGCTAGAGACGTTTGCTGCCAATGAAAAGGTGGCAAAGGTGATGGAAAAAGCGCCAGGGCTGTATGACAGCGCAGGCCGCAGCATTAAAAACATCACGCCAATTATTGATGAGGCCACCGGCAAGGTAATTGGTTATGAGCAGGCCCTTTTGAAGGGTAGTGCAGCCACGACCAAGACCGCAGACGAAACCAAAAAGGCCGAAGACGCGGTAAAAAAATGGAATGAAGAGTTGGCGAAGATGAATTTTCAGGAAAAGCTGAAACTCATTGAAAGCCAAACCAAGATCACCACTGCCCAGATTGAGGCAGATGCCAAAAGGGCGGTAGCTGCATTTGAATCCATCGCTACCACCATCACCAGCACCGGCGATGTGCTGGGCGATTTATTCGGCCAAATGAAAGACTTTGGCAATATGGATTGGTCAGCGCGTAATTTGATTGAAGAGCAAATTGAGAAAGAAAATAAGCTGCGCCAAGATGCTTTTGATTTGCAGAAGAAATTGACCGAGGCACAAATCGACCAAATGCGTGCGCAAACCGATGCGCTGATTAAAGGCGATGGCTTGATAAAGATTGATGGGGCTGGATTGAAGCCACATTTAGAGGCATTTATGTGGGAGATTTTGCGAGCTATTCAGGTCAAAGTGAACAAAGATGGCTTGAAGCTTTTGCTAGGAGCTTAATGATGCGGGTAGTTTTGTCGCCCATTGATTTTGACCCACAGGGGCCAGTGGTGCTGGATGTGTTGCCTGGCCAGAAGTTTGGCGAGCTGCGTCGGCGCATGAACCGGGTGGCCACACTCGATGGTGGCGCGGTGTTTAACGACTACGGTTACAGCGAATCCGACCGCACAGTTGTACTGCGCTGGCGTGTACGCAGCAAGGCCCAAGAGCAGGCCGTACAGCGCTTGCTGCATGTGTATGCCCGTGTGCATGTGGCGACACCAGAGGGTTTCTTTTTAGCAGGGCTGGAGTTGTATACGCCCGGCCCGCAAGAGTCTGCGTTGTCGCTGTTGGTGGCAAATAAATTGGCTTGATTTTTTAGGAGATTGAAATGGCGGTTCCTTCTGTGGCTACCTACTCTGTTGCGGCTTTAGTGGCTGCACATACGGCCTTCAAAGGTCTGATTGATGCGGGCAGTGCTGGCGGCTCCATCAAAATTCGTGACGCATCGGATGTGCTGCTTGCACAAATTCCGCTGACCGACCCATGCGGAGCAGTCAATGGGGCAACCGGGCAACTGACGCTGACACCAGCCGGCCGTGATGAAAGTGCCGATGCGAGTGGTACGGCGGCTTACGGTGAATTTTGCGATAGCGATGGCACGGTGTATCTGAGCTTGCCTGCGCAAGCGGGTAGTGCGCCTGTCATGGGCAAACTGGTGCTGAACACACTGGCGATTGTTGCTGGTGGCCCGGTGGAAGTGTTAAGTGCTACTGTCGGCTGAAGGGGTGAGCTATGGGCCAACTTTTTGCGAATGCGGCGCGCACGACGTTAGCAACGGCCATCAGCGCTGCTGATACATCAATCACGCTCGCTTTGGGTGATTCATTCCCGGTGGCTAATACTGGTAGCAATGCTATCAGCGATGCAAAAGATTGGTTCAAGGTAGTGCTGGATGATGGTAGCAATATCGAGATCGTGTATGTACGTACTCATACCAGTAATTCTGAAACCTTTGTCGATGTTCTGCGCGGCCAAGATGGAACAACTGCGCGAAATTGGAGCGCAGGCGTTGTAGTAGGTCTGCGTATGACAGCACAGGATGTAGCAGCCTGTCTGCCTGCACACCATCTCAGTGTGTATTTGAGCGGAAGTGCCTATTCTCCGAACAATACTTGGGCCAAAGTAGCGGTTAATGCCGTGGCCCATGACACTGCCGGAATATGGAATACAGCCAACGGGCGTGCTGTACCAAAACGCGCCGGATATTACCTTATCAACGTGCGCGTTCGTACCGACTATTCTGGCGTGTTGGTTGCCGGTATTGGTAAAAATGGTGTGCTACTGCATGCAGTAGGGCCAGATGGGGGATCTTCGTTTTATGGTACTGGCGGTGCTATGCTGGTGTACTGTAATGGCACTACCGATTACATTGAGTTGTGGGCTTTTTCTAACAGTTCGCGCACCTTGACACCAGGTACCATCGATACCTATTTACAACTGTCGGGGCCACTGTAATGCAGGGGGAGTTTGCGCTGCATGAGTTGGCCGCAGCAGAGTTTTCATTGGGTGCAAAGGAAGGGGTGCAAGGTTGGGCCAGTGCACCCACGCTGTTGGGTGTGCCAGTGGTATTGGCCGAGACAGCACTTGTTGCACGCGCGTACGCTCCTACCCCATTGGCGCTACCGGTTGGCCAAGCTTATTTCGGCGAGTCATTTTTCTTCCGCATTGCAGCTGCCAGTCCTTTGTGTAATGCGCAAGCGCAAGCCCGGGCAGTGTGGGGCGTGCGCGCTGGTGTCGCCAGTCCACTGGGCGCAGTGCAGGTTGTTGGGCAAACGGTAGCGGAGGCTTATTGCGCTGCGCCGACACCGCTGGGTCAGCCAGAAGCATTGTTTTTCTTGCCGCTAGTGGCTTTTGGTCACGCTCCCAGCCTGCTAGGTGCGCCAGCGCTGCTGGCATATCACGATTTCACAGCCAGTCTGGGCGATATCGTCACCCGTTACGTGATGGATTTGGTGACTCCCACGGGCACTATGCGCGTGCCAATCAGCAGTTGGCAGGCCACGCTGCAGACCGGAAGCAGCAGCTATGTGCAGTGCGTGATTCCAGCTTGTAGCATTTGGATGGATGCCATCAACGGTGCCACCGAGTTTGTGATTAGCCGCCGCGCAGTGCTACCCAGCGGGATGGCCATAGAGCACGAAATGGCCCGCGCCCCGGCAGAGCAACCGCAATTTGACCGTGGGCCTACCAACCATAGCTGCACTCTAAGTGGCTACAGCGATGCCTTTGCAGCCAACGATAACCCGGCATCGATCTTTGATCGCCCCTTGACGGGCGCGCGCTCCATCTCCAGTAGTGGTGGCCACCGAGTGCGCTGTGCTATCGATTGGCTGTTGCGCCCTGGCCATCGGGCATTGGTCAATGGAATATCGTTTGTGGTGCGCTACATCAATTACTACGCACCGTCGAATTTCGATGCCTACATGGATGTGGGGAGCTGAGCATGGGCAAGGCCAAGATTGTCAGCGGCGGTACCGAGGGTCACTACACGATTGCACTGGATTACGGTAAAGAGCAGCGTGACAAGCGTGTGACTGCACTGCAAAAGCGCCTGGCACAGTTGGCCCCTGAGCTGGACAAGAAGCAGGGCGATGTAGGGCAAGCGCAGGTCAAACAGGCAGGCAAAGCAATCGCCGCTGAGCAAGCGATTGAAGATTACGTGGAAGCTACCCAGCAAGCGGCACAAGCCAACAAAGCTCTGCTGCTGGCCGGACAACAACTGGAAGCAGTAGCGACATCAAGCATCGCCACGCCAGCAGAAATTCAGGCTGCACAAGCGGCGGTAAAGGGTGCTGAAGCAGCTGTCTCTGCAGCACAGGCCGCTGCGAAAGAGGCACAGGAGGCCCAGACCAAAAGCGCAAAAGAGTTACAAGAGGCCAAAGGTGATGTCGCTAAAGCCAAGCTTGCGTTTGACCTGCTGCAAGAAGAGAAAGAGCGCATCTCGAAAGAGATGGCCTACTTGACTGGCTTGCAGTTGGATGAATCAAGGCAGGTTTGGTGCGCTGATTTGACTGAGGACGCTACGGGCGACGTGGCCACGCTAGAGATACCGGGTGAGAGTGGGCTGATTTTGATTAAGCCGGGTGCGCCCGCGGCCAACACAGTCGATGGCGCGTTGTTTGCGCGCGAGATGCAGAGCCCAGAGCAGGTGTTTTGGAATGCTGCGGTGCTGCCCGGCTGGCAGAAATGGAAACCGATGTATCGGCGCGGCACGATTGCAGCGCTAGATAAAGAAAACGACACGGCAGATGTGACACTGATAGATGATAGGTCATCAGCGCAGAATTTGAAGATCAACCAGACTGGCACGCTGTCTGCGGTGCCTGTGGTGTACATGACGTGCAACACGGAGGCTTTTGAGGTGGGCGATGAGTGCGTGGTGCGCTTTGATGATATGGATTGGAAAAAACCAAAGGTCATAGGCTTCGTGACCAATCCGAAATCATGTCTCTTTAGCGGCATTGGTTTGGTACTGGGTGACTACATTCCACGGGTTCTACAGCCGCCAGCCAGCTTGATTGGCGCAGGAGAATGGAAGTTGAAAACGGTTGATGAATTGAACGGGGGGCCGTTTTATGCGTTTGTTGGCGGAAAATCGTTTACAGAATCAGGAAGCATTCCATTAAATAATTTTACATTTTACAAGACCGGGCTTTTTTCTGGAAACAAACTTGCTGCAAATTACGCTATTTATGGTGCTAGTGGCACTAGCATTCAGAATACGCCGCACCTGTTTGCAAATAATTATTTCAATGTATCTGGATTGTTTATTAGCAAAGGCGCAATCAAGCAATTAAAAGTAAGCGGAAGCAATCTACTGCGTGGTGGCTGGGAGATTAAGAAACTTCCGCAGCAAGAAGGGAGTGATGCCGGAAAACTTGAAGAGCAAATCTACCAGCTTCCAGATGCTGGAACTGGGCAAGCGTGGGGCATGGTGTCTGCGGCGCAGGATGGAAGTAAATTCTCAGTGTGTCGCATGAAGGGTGAAGTGGTAGTGGCTGTGGCTCATTTTTCTGAAGATGACAATGGGCTGTTGTTGCTGGACTACGTGCAGGACATAGATGAGCAGGCGACTATCCAATCGCCCAATGCAGATGTCGAATACAAAGCACCAGATTATGCGAGCTTTACATGGGTTTTGACAGTTGCCCCGCGCAGATCGGATGGTAGCGGCGGCCAGATCACGGTTGACTATAGCGAGGCATCACACTACGAGGGCTCGCAAATTTACAGACACTACATTGGGCATGATGGCATTGTCAGGATTGACACCGCAATTCGCTCACGCCATACATCTGCTAACTGCTATTACAGGGAGTTTTTAGTAAACGATGTGCCTGACGCAGAATCTCGATATAGCGCAAGCTGTTCAGAAACAGAGGATTTGGTTTTTAACGGCACTCAGAGAATTAAGACACTTGATCTGACAGTATCTCACTCAGCGCCGAATGCCAACCGGGATATGGCAACATCTGTATCTATAGAAAGAGCTATTGTACTGCTGGTGGATGAGCAGTTTTCTGTTGTCATGGCATTAAGGGGGCAAATTAACTACAGTTACTCTGGAAATACCAATATTTTTCCAGCGCAGGAGTCATCTAGTCTAAGCGCTAGTACGCCTGTACTTGAGATTTGGCATCATGGAAATCTAACCTCTATTATTTTACCGAACAACAACTTCAGTCCGGGGCAGGCGAAAAGCTCACTTAACTCTTACGCAAGGAATGCCTACTTCGGTGGCAATAAAGGTCTTAATGTGGGTAAAGGGCTTTATGTAGTAAGCACATCTGGAACGCCGTTTAAGATTTTCACGCCAGAAGATGGTGGAACCGCTACTGGGTTTGTTGCAAGCGGGTTTTTAATTGAATATGGTCTCAAGTATTGGTTTGATATTAAACAACAGGGCGAGGATGGGCTGCTGGCTGTTGACAACGCTCAATATGCTAAAGACCCAAAAACAGGCGTTGGGTTTTTTAGCTTTTCCTTTGGTGGTGTGGTCAAAAATTGGATCATCGGCCCTTGGGGGGTAGAGTCATCTGACAGCAAAACATCGATTGCATCGGATGCCGAAGTCAAGGCGCTTATGTCGGTCTAGCAAATTGTGCAGCGTTTTTGATGGCTTTGCACAGCAACCCGCCATGCTTGGGGCATGGCTTTTACTCAAAACGACCTCTCCGGCATCGATGCCGCCATTTCCAGCGGTGAGCTGACGGTACGCACCGCCGATGGCAAGCTGGTGACGCTACGCTCGATGGCCGAGCTATTGCAGGCGCGCGCTGTGATTGTGGCTGCATTGGCAGTTGCTGCCCCGGTGCAACACGCTTATCCCCGCCACCAGTTGGCAGATTTCTCTGATTGAGGGCGCTCTATATGGGAAATTTTGTTGATGGGTTGGTAGCTTACTTTGCACCGAAGGCAGCGTTAGGGCGTGCCCATGCGCGCCAGATTTTGAGTTACTACGAGGCGGCCAAACCGGATCGGTTGCGCAAAGGACGGCGCGAGACTGGCAGCGGCAATGATGCGATTTTGCGCGCTGGGCCTACCCTGCGCCAAACGGCCCGCCATCTGGAGCAAAACCACGATCTAGCCTTGGGCGTTCTCAATACGCTGGTGACCAACGTGGTGGGGCCAAATGGGATTGGTGTCGAGCCACAGCCGCGCAAACTTGATGGCACGATTGACGATGCCTTGGCACGAGAGATTTTGGTGCTGTGGAAGGATTGGTGCCGTAAGCCTGAAGTGACCAAGCAACACGATTGGCCAAGTGCCCAGCGTCTGCTGGCCCGGTCATGGCTGCGCGATGGTGAGGTTTTCGGGCAACTGGTGACCGGTGCGGTACCGTCGCTGCAGCATGGAACGCGTGTGCCTTTCAGTATAGAAATGCTCGAAGCGGACTTTGTGCCAATGGAGATGCAGGCAACCACGCCAGAGCGAGTGGTTCAAGGTATTGCTATTAACGATTGGGGTGAGCCGAAGGGTTTCCACGTTTACAAATCGAACCCTTTGGAGGCGACCTCGCTGTTGTCTGGCGCTTGGCAGACTAAGGTTGTACCTGCAGAGCGCATGTTGCACCTGAAGAATGTGCACCGCATCCGCCAGTTGCGTGGGGTATCTGTATTTGCCAGCGTGCTGACGCGCTTTGATGATCTGAAAGACTATGAAGAGAGCGAGCGCATTGCAGCCAAGATTGCGGCCAGCATGGCAGCGTTTATTAAAAAGGGCAGTCCAGATTTATACAACCCGCAAGCGGACGCAGCACCGCGCCACTTGAGGTTTCGGCCGGGCATGGTGTTTGATGATTTGCGTCCTGGCGAAGAGATCAACACGATAGACACGAATCGGCCTAATCCGAATTTGTTGTCCTATCGTAATGGGCAAATGCGCGCCATTGCTGCCGGGGCGGGGCCGACGTTTAGCAGCATTGCCCGCACTTACGACGGTACCTATTCTGCTCAGCGCCAAGAGCTGGTCGAAGGCTATGCAGTTTATGCAACGCTGGCCAATGAGTTTATTGGCCGCATTGTGCAGCCGGTGTATGAGCAGTTTATTGCCGTAGCAGTGGCATCTGGCGTGTTGCGTGTGCCGGCCGATGTCAGGTTAGACACACTGGATGATGCGGCTTATATGCCCCCCGCTATGCCTTGGATTGACCCGAAGAAAGAAGCTGAAGCATGGGGCTTGTTGGAAGACCGTGCTTACGCAAGTGGGCCAGAGATTATCCGCAAGCGTGGTGGAAATCCGATTGATGTCCTCGAGCAGGAAGCGCGTTGGCTAAGGGAGAAAAAAGCTGTGCAAGGGATTGGACCGAATCAAAAGAAAGGGGCTTGATATGCAAGATGATTTCGGAACTCAACTGCCAGTAGCGCAGATCGCCCAGCGCTTGGTCGAGGGCGATGAGCGCATGGACAAAATTGAAAACTCAGTTGCTGCAACGCGTGACGATCAACATGAAATGCGACAGCAGATGGCCGAGATACTGGAGTTTTTCCAAGCGATGAAAGGCGCGTTCAAAGTGTTGAACTGGGTAGGAGCACTAGCCCGGCCAGTTGCCACCATTATTGGCTTGGGCGTGGCCTTGAACGGGGTATGGACTGCAGTGCGTGGTGGTGGGCGATGAAAGTAATGCTGGCAAAGCTGATCGACTTTCTTGGGCTTGATCCCTACTTCGAAACTCGGCTGTACCGGCCAATAGAAGAGGTTACACATACGCATGCTGCTGGGAGCGCAAATGGCCGATTTTTACCCTGTGTTTGACTCTATGCTGGACAACGAAGGCGGCCTAGTGCTGCATACCGTCGCAGGCGACCGTGGCGGCCAGACTTATGCTGGCATCAGCCGAAAGAACTGGCCCCAGTGGCCCGGTTGGCAGGTCATAGACGCTGGGCAAACCCCAACACTGCGCGATGTCAGTGACTTCTATCTGACCAACTTTTGGCATGCATTGCGGCTGGGGCAGATAGAGCAGCAGGCTGTAGCTCGCACGATTTTTGACTTCGCTGTCAATGCGGGTTGCACCACCGCTGCACGCTTAGCCCAAATCACCGTGGGTGTACCTGCCGACGGTAAAGTTGGCCCGGTCACTTTGGCTGCCATCAATGCGTTGGATGCCGAGTTGTTTGTGCTGCGCTACACGCTGGCCAAGCTGGCTCGCTACGAACAGATTGTGCGCCGTGATCGCACGCAATCTAAATTTTTATTGGGCTGGGTGGCCCGCACTATCAAAGAGGCCTCCGTATGACTTTACCTGTAGTAGCAGCCATTGCCGGTGGTGTAGCCGATTTGATTGACGATCTGCACACCTCAGATAAAGAACGCTTAGACGCGCAAATTGAGCTTCGCCGTTTGGAGATCGATGCGCAAAAAGTAGATGCCGGGTTGGCACAAGGGCAGCAAAGCGTGAACGCAGTTGAGGCGGCCCACGCTAGCGTCTGGGTTTCAGGCTGGCGGCCTGGTGTTGGCTGGGTGTCAGTGGCTGGGCTGGCGTACAACTTTTTGGTACATCCATTTTTGCTGTGGGGCTGGGCACTGCTGCAATCCCAAGGCTGGGTACCTGCCGGTTTGGAGCCGCCCCCACCGGTGGACATCGAGGCGCTAATGGTGCTGGTGGGTGGGATCTTAGGCTTAGGTGTTTACCGCACTGCAGAGAAAGTTAAAGGCGTAGCACGGTAGGAAATTTAAAGCATCGTGCACACTGATGGCTGAGATTGAGAGGCGCGAAGGCTATGGGCAGCAATTGCTGGCCGGGTTGCAGGCTTGCATTGTGCCAGTACTACAGGGCACAGCTAGGTAGCGAACAAAATTATGCTAAAGCGAGAGGCTAGAATTCTTAGGTCAGGGCGCTACTCCAGCATCCGTAACTCATGATGGTATCTTTGCTGGTATGAAAATCTACCCCTCTCCGCAAACCCGCGCCAATGCTCATTTTTTTCGAGCAAACAATGATTGAGTGGGAGTGATTCCAATCGTCCTTTCGTACAGAAGTCTGCTCCATGAAAATTTTTCGCGGTTTTCGCCACCCTGGGATTGCGTCCTCCTGTGCCCTGACGATGGGCAATTTCGATGGCGTACACCGGGGTCACCAGGCCATGCTGGCGCTGCTGCAAAACGAGGCCCGACACCGGGGCGTGCCCAGTTGCGTACTCACGTTTGAGCCGCACCCGCGTGATTATTTTGCTGGGGCTTTGCGCCGACCCGAACTGGCACCGGCGCGCATTGGTACTCTGCGCGACAAGCTGACCGAGTTGGAGCGTTGTGGGGTGGAGCAAACGGTGATTTTGCCGTTTGATGCCCGCTTAGCCGCCCAATCACCCCAAGCCTTTATCGATGAGGTGTTGGTAGCGGGTTTAGGGGCGCGCTATGTGCTGGTGGGCGATGATTTCCGCTTCGGTGCCCAACGCGCCGGAGACTACGCACTGCTGGATGCCGCAGGTTCTGCCACAGGCTTTGATGTGGCCCGCATGATGAGCTATGAAGTGCATGGCCTGCGGGTCTCCAGCTCTGCTGTACGCGAGGCCCTGTTGGCAGGCCGCATGCAAGAGGCCGCCCAGCTGCTGGGGCGGCCTTACACCATCTCGGGCCATGTGGTGCATGGGCGCAAGTTGGGTCGGGCACTCGGGGCCAGCAATCTGCAGGCGGACAACGGATTTCGCACCCTCAATTTGCGCTTTGCCCACTGGAAGCCTGCCGCCAGCGGTATCTTTACCGTCTTGGTGCATGGACTCAGTGATGCGCCCTTGCCCGGCGTAGCCAACTTGGGGATTCGGCCCTCGCTCGACCCGCAAGATGTCAACGGGGGGCGCGTGCTGCTCGAAACCCATTGCCTAGAATGGCCGAGCCACCTCGGTGCTGAGGGGGGCTACGGTAAAATTGCCCGGGTGGAACTGCTGCACAAACTGCACGACGAACTCAAATACGACAGCTTCGATGCCCTCACGGCGGGTATTGCGCGCGATTGTGCCGATGCGCGCGCTTGGTTTGCCACCCATGCCCAAACCCGTCGCCAAACTACCCGCGACCGAATTTGAGGGGCTGCGCTGCCCACCTTCATCCCCCTTTGGTGCCGCCTCACGCTGGTGGGGTTGCGTTGCTTGCATTTTTTCGAGATTTTTCCATGTCCGATGCTAAAAAAACCGCTGCTGCCCCCGATTACCGCAGCACCCTGAACCTGCCCGACACACCCTTCCCGATGCGTGGTGACCTGCCTAAGCGTGAACCGGCTTGGGTGAAAGAATGGGAAGACAAAGGCATCTACCAAAAACTGCGTGCTGCCCGCAGCGGCAAGCCTAAGTTCATCCTGCACGATGGCCCGCCCTATGCCAACGGCCAAATCCACATCGGCCATGCCGTGAACAAAGTCCTCAAGGACATGATTACCAAGGCCCGTCAGCTAGAGGGTTACGACGCGCAATACGTTCCAGGTTGGGATTGCCACGGTCTGCCGATTGAAAACGCCATCGAAAAACTGCATGGCCGTAACCTGCCACGCGACGAAATGCAGGCCAAAAGCCGCGCCTTTGCTACCGAGCAAATCGCGCAGCAAATGCAAGACTTCAAACGCTTGGGTGTGCTGGGGCAGTGGGATAAGCCCTACAAAACCATGAACTTTGCCAACGAAGCAGGCGAACTGCGTGCCCTCAAGCGCGTGATGGAGCGCGGCTACGTCTATCGCGGCCTCAAGCCGGTCTATTGGTGCTTTGACTGCGGCAGTTCCTTGGCCGAGTTTGAAATTGAATACCAAGACAAAAAGAGCGAAACGCTGGACGTGGCCTTCAAAGCACACGACCCAGTGCGCCTAGCGGCTGCCTTTGGCCTGCCTGCGGTGCAGCCAGAAGCCTTTATCGTCATTTGGACCACTACTGCTTGGACGATTCCGGCCAACCAAGCCCTGAACCTCAATCCTGAACTGCCCTATGCACTGGTGCAAACCGAGCGCGGCCAGTTCATTGTGGCGGCGCAGTTGGTCGATGCCTGCCTGCAACGCTGGGGCTTGACCGGCCAAGTGCTGGCCACTGTACCCGGCCAAAGTTTGGATGGGCTGGAGTTTGAGCACCCGCTGTACGACGTGGCCAGCCCCGATGGCAGCTACGGTTACCGCCGCTTGTCGCCTGTTTATCTGGCCGACTACGCCACCGCCAGCGATGGCACGGGTATCGTCCACTCCGCACCCGCGTATGGTGTGGATGACTTTAACTCCTGCATTGCCCACGGCCTGAAATACGACGACATCCTGAACCCGGTGCAGGGCAATGGTTGCTACGCTGCCGATTTCCCGCTGTTTGGCGGTTTGCACATTTGGAAGGCTGTGCCCGTGGTATTGCAAACCCTGCGTGACGCTGGGCGCTTGCTAGCCACCCAAACCATCACCCACAGCTATCCACACTGCTGGCGGCACAAAACCCCCGTCATTTACCGCGCTGCCGCGCAATGGTTTGTGCGTATGGACGAGGGGGAAGGTGTATTTGCCAGCGATAAGGCCGAAGGCACGCTGCGCCAATTGGCACTCGATGCGATTGAACATACCCATTTTTACCCCGCCAATGGCAAGGCGCGTCTGCGCGACATGATTGCCAACCGGCCCGACTGGTGTATCTCGCGTCAACGCTCTTGGGGTGTGCCATTGCCCTTCTTCTTGCACAAAGACTCGGGCGAGTTGCACCCGCGCACGATGGAAATCATCGATCAAGCGGCTGCCATCGTCGAGCAAGGTGGTATCGAAGCCTGGAGCCGTGTCAGCATCGAAGAAATCTTGGGTGCAGAAGACGCACCCCACTACAGCAAGAGCACTGACATCTTGGAGGTCTGGTTCGATTCCGGCTCCACTTTCTGGCACGTGATGCGCGGTACCCATCCCGAACTGCACCACGACAGCGGCCCCGAGGCCGACCTCTACCTCGAAGGCCACGACCAGCACCGGGGCTGGTTCCACAGCTCGCTGCTGCTGGCCAGTGCCATCTATGGCCGTGCTCCCTACCGTGGCCTGCTCACGCACGGCTTTACCGTAGACGGCCAAGGCAAAAAGATGAGCAAGTCCTTGGGCAACACCGTCTCGCCGCAAGAAGTCAGTGGCAAGATGGGGGCAGAAATCATTCGCCTGTGGTGCGCCTCGACCGATTATTCGGGCGACTTGGCGATTGACGACAAAATCTTGGCCCGTGTGGTCGATTCTTACCGCCGCATCCGCAACACCCTGCGTTTCTTGCTGGCCAACGTCAGTGACTTTAACCCAGCGCAAGATGCGGTGCCGTTTGAGCAATTGCTAGAGATTGACCGCTACGCGCTGATGCGTGCCACCCAATTCCAGCAAGAAGTGTTGGCGCACTACAAGGTGTATGAATTCCATCCGGTCGTGGCCAAGTTGCAACTGTATTGCTCGGAAGACCTGGGTGGTTTCTATCTGGATGTGCTGAAAGACCGGCTCTATACCACGGCACCCAAGAGCTTGGCCCGCCGCAGTGCCCAAACCGCACTCTGGCACATCACCCATGCCATGTTGCGCTGGATGGCTCCGTTCCTCAGCTTTACCGCTGAAGAAGCATGGAAAGTGTTTGGCCAGTCGGAATCCATCTTTTTGGAAACTTATGGCAGCATCGGTGTGGGTACGACGACCGACGAAGGCTTGCTCGACAAGTGGGAGCGCATTCGCGCGATCCGCGATCTGGTGAACAAAGACATCGAAGTGGTGCGCGCCGAAGGCAAGGTCGGCTCCTCGTTACAAGCCAAGGTGGCACTCACGGTGCCGCCCGAAGATTACGCCTTGCTAGCCAGCTTGGGCGAGGATTTGAAGTTTGTCTTCATTACCTCGCAGATGGAGTTGCAAGCGGGTGATGCCTATGCAGCCCACGTTAGCCCGATGGAAGCTGCCAAATGCGAGCGCTGCTGGCATTACCGCGACGATGTCGGCCACGATGCTGCCCATCCTACCCTGTGTGGGCGTTGCACCAGCAACCTGTATGGGGCCGGTGAAGACCGGGCGCACGCCTAAATGGGCGCGGCGTTCGCGCCCAGCCGCTCTCGCACCAGCGGCAGCTTCTGGCCTTGGTTGGGCTGGGCGCTGCTGCTGTTGTTGGCCGACCAAATCACCAAGCAGATGATTTTGCAGGCCTACCAATGGGGTGAAGGCACCATCATCACGGGCTTTTTTAACATCGTGCGCGCGCACAATACCGGCGCAGCCTTCTCGTTCTTGGCCGATGCCGGGGGCTGGCAGCGCTGGATGTTTACCGGCATTGGTCTAGCGGCTACCGTGTTGATCGTCTGGCAGTTGTGCCGCCATCCAGAACAAAACCTACTCTGCTTTGCACTGGCTAGCATTTTGGGTGGGGCCATTGGCAATGTGATCGACCGCGTGTTGTACGGCTACGTGGTGGACTTTTTGGATTTCCACTGGGCTGGCTGGCATTTTCCGGCGTTTAACATCGCCGATATGGGCATCAGCGTGGGAGCCGCTTTGTTGATTTTGGATGAGTTTTTGCGGGCGCGGGCCAAATGAAGTCTTCTCTGAATCCCGCTACCGCCGTCATGCTGACGCTGGCCCCACTGCTCTGGGCCGGTAACGCCGTGGTGGGCCGCCTGATCAACGATTGGGTGCCCCCCATGACGTTGAATTTTATGCGCTGGGTGCTGGCGTTTGTGCTGTTGCTGCCGCTGGCCTATCGGGTGCTGCGCCGTGATAGCCCCATGTGGGCGCACTGGCGGCGTTTTCTGCTGTTGGGGCTGTTGGGCATTGGTTGCTACAACGCTTTGCTCTATCTGGCCCTGCAAACCTCTACCCCGATCAATGTGACGTTGGTCGGCTCTAGTATGCCAGTGTGGATGCTGGCGATTGGTGCCCTGTTTTTTGGTGTCTCGGTCAACCGGCGGCAGGTCGCCGGGGCTGCGCTGTCCATGATTGGCGTAGTGGTGGTCTTGAGCCGGGGTGATTGGCAGCAACTGCTGGCTTTTCGGTGGGTGCCGGGTGACTTTTTCATTTTGCTCGCCACCATTGGCTGGGGCTTTTACAGCTGGCTGTTGGTGCGCACCACCGAGCCTGCCAGCATTCGCAACGATTGGGCCGCCTTTTTGATGGGCCAATTGGTCTTTGGTTTGGGCTGGTCGGCCCTGTTTGCTGGCGCTGAGTGGGCTAGCGGCATGGGCACACCGATTGTCTGGGGTACTCCCCTGTTGGCGGCATTGGCCTTTATTGCCGTTGGTCCCGCTTTGCTCGCGTATTGCCTGTGGGGCATTGGCGTGCGCCGCGCTGGCCCCAACATTGCTGGCTTTTTTGCCAACCTGACCCCGCTGTTCGCCGCCCTGCTCTCGGCCGCTTTTTTGGGCGAAGCTCCGCACCCGTACCATGCCGTGGCCTTTGCCCTGATTGTGGGCGGCATTGTGGTGTCTTCAGGGCAACGCCGATCGAAGGCGGCCTAACCTTCAGTCGTCGTAGCCCACCCGTTTGGCTCCGGCCACCAACTGCGATAGATCGCGGTCTAGCAAAGCTGCGTCGCCCAACTGCCACTCGATCAGGCGGCGCAGGTGGGTAATGCTGTCCAAATCCATGTGCAAACAGCGCAGGCCCGTTTGGTGCTCGTCGCAGCGTGCAACCTCGACCGACATGTTGATGTGCACACTCGACGGTGCCAAGGTCAGTTGCAACTGGCACAGCGTGCCCTGCTCTAGCGTCCGGTTGGCTGGCAATTCCACCAGCGCCCCTTTGAGCGAAAGATCAAGCACATGCACGCGCAGGCTGGCATGGTCTGTCTTGAGTAAGGCGGGAGCATCGAAGTGGACACGGGTGAAATGGCGACGTTCGTGGGACATGGTGGCGAAGATAGAGGAGTCGAATGCGCCAGTTTAAGCCCGCACTGGCTTGGCGTGTGCGAAACTGATGGCTTGTTACTGTCATCTGTTTTTCTTTCATGGTCACACCCACCTTCTCGCCGCCGTTTTGTGCGCTGTCTGAATTGCCCCAACGGCTGCAAACACAGGGCTTTGCTGTGTTGTCGTCCACCGATGTGGTCACTTGGTTGGGGTGCAATGCGGCTGAACTGCAAGCCCTGCACAGCGATTGGCAGAACTTGGCCCCGGATCGTTACCTCAAAGACGGTGGACGCTACCGCCAGCGTCGCCACGCATCTTTTATCGTACAAAAAGACACCGTGCATACCGTGCCGCACCGCGCACACTGGCAGCCGTTGGAGTACAACGCCCTGCACGGTGGCATGCAGCGCTGGTTTGAGCCTATCTTGCCTGAAAGCTTGGCGCAGCCGATTTGGCAGCGTTTGTTGCAAACGCTAGGCCAGTTGTGCAGCCAAGTTTTTACGCCAGAAGAACGTACTGCACTCCTGCCCACGCCGTGGTTTATGGAGGTGCACGAGTTCCGTATTGACACCAGCGATGGCATTGGCCGCCCTACCCCCGAGGGCGCACACCGTGATGGTGTGGATTTGGTCGCGGTTTTTTTGCTGGCGCGCCAAGATATCAAAGGGGGAGAGACGCGGGTATTTGAAGCCTGCGCCCCTGCAGGGCAACGCTTCACCCTGACACAGCCGTGGTCGTTACTGCTGTTGGACGATGCGCGCATGATCCACGAAACCACCCCCATCCAGCCCGAAGCACTGGGGGGCTACCGCGACACCTTGGTTATTACTTGCCGTCGCGGTGGCTTTCAAGACAGTCCCAGCAGCAGCTGAGTCTATGGCTAGGCTGCTGCTACGGCCTTAGCCCGGTTGCTGGGTCGCATCGTCGCTGGGCAAGCCAGACTCGTTGTGCGCTTCTGGGGTTTCTGAAGCTGGATCCCCGCTGCCGTGGCGCACGGCGGCTTTAGCGCGCAATTTTTCTTCTTTTTTCTTTTTCTTTGCCAGCTCACGCTGGCGTTTTTCATATCCGTAGTTGGGGGTGGCCAAGGTTCTTGCTTTCTATAAAGTGAAAAACGGGAGATCAGGCCACTGTAACAGAGTGGCACTTCGGTCTTGAAATAGCCCCTTGAGCCAGCCATTGCCAGAGGATGCACCAGTGCTAACGCAACACCAGCACCGGAATGTGCGAATGCGTCAGCACATGCTGGGTTTCGCTGCCTAACAGCATGCGCTGGATGCCCCTACGCCCATGCGAGGCCATCACAATCAAGTCGCACTGGTGCTTTTGGGCGGCCGCAATGATGGCCTCGGCCACCAAGTCGGATTTGGCAATCAGCGGCTGCACTGTCACCCCTTGGGCTTGGCCATCTTCTTTGATTTTCTCTACCAAATGGTGGGCTGCATCATCCCATTGTTTCTCGATGCGCTCAATGTCTTGGGCATCTACGGGCAGACCACCCTCAAAGTAGCTGCGGGGGTAGCGTGGCACGACTTTCAATGCAATCACATGGGCTTTTGCCAAAGCGGCCAGGGCCAAACCTTGTTGCACGGCTTTATCCGAAAGCTCAGAGCCATCGGTGGCGATCAAAATACGTTGGTACATGGTTCAATCAAACAACACAAACGAGCCAGTATGGCACGCAAAAGGGGTAAGCTTGCCATATGTCCACGAATTCCGATAGCGTTTTGGCACCAGGCTTAGCCGCTGACACTGTAGCCAGCAACTTGCCTGAATTGCTCGATGATCCGCAAGAATGGGCGGCGTTTGGTCGCCCCTGTCACCCCGATAAGACCAGCAGCCCTACCGACCCCGAACAAACCCCGTGGGAGTCCCATGTAGTGCTAGAGGGTATGCACTGCGCTGCTTGTGCTCTGACGATTGAGGATGCCCTGCGCGCCGTGCCCGGCGTGCTGCAAGCCGAAGTCAGTGCCGCCACCCAACGCGCACGGGTGGTGTGGCGGCCCACGCAGGTGCGGCCTTCCCAATGGGTCGCGGCGGTGCGCCGTGCGGGGTATGGCGCTTTGCCAGCGATGGATGCTCTGGCGCGCGAACAGCGCCGCCAAGAAAACCGTCGTGCCTTGTGGCGTTGGCTGGTGGCGGGCTTTTGCATGATGCAGGTCATGATGTACGCTTGGCCCGCCTATGTCGCTGCGCCCGGCGATTTGACGTTAGAGATGGAAACCCTGCTGCGCTGGGCCTCTTGGGTCATTTCGTTGCCGGTGGTGCTGTTCGCCTGTGGCCCATTTTTCAGTAGTGCGCTGCGCGATATTCGCCAACGCCGGGTCAGTATGGACTTGCCGGTGGCTTTGGGGATGGTCATTACCTTCGTCGTCAGTACCGCTGGCACTTTCGACCCCACTGGGCCATTTGGGCGCGAAGTCTTCTTTGACTCGCTCACCATGTTCGTCTTCTTCTTGCTGACCGGGCGTTGGCTTGAGCTGCGCCTGCGTGACCGCACGGCAGGCGCGTTAGAGGCGGTCATGAACCGTTTGCCCGACAGCGTAGAGCGGCGCCAAGCCGATGGCAGTTTTGAGCGGGTGGCCGTGCGCCGTTTGCAAGCGGGCGATACCGTGCGTGTTTTGCCCGGTGAGGCTTTTCCGGCTGACGGTCAAATCGTTGTGGGCCAAACCTTGGCCGACGAGGCGCTGTTGACCGGTGAATCGACACCCGTATTGCGCACAGAGGGTAGCAGCATCACTGCTGGTAGCTACAACCTGCAAGCGCCAGTCGAAGTGCTGGTGCAAGGCACTGGGGCGGCTACGCGCTTTGGTCAAATTGTGGCCTTGATGGAAAGTGCCTCCTTGCAAAAACCCCGGCTGGCGCAATTGGCGGACAAAGTCGCCCGGCCTTTCTTGGTCGCTGTACTGGTGGCAGCGGCCTTGGCGGCGCTGTGGTGGTGGCCCACCGATCCGGCCCATGCTCTGATGGTGGCCGTGTCAGTGCTGATCGTCACCTGCCCCTGTGCCTTGTCTTTGGCCACGCCGGTCGCCATGCTATCAGCGGCGGGTACTCTGGCCCGCCAAGGGGTCTTGGTACGCAATTTACAGGGCCTTGAAGCTTTGGCCAGTGTTGATACCTTGGTGTTCGATAAAACCGGCACCCTGACCCGTGATGGCATGTTGGTCTCTGCCGTGCAACCGGCGGCTGGTTTGTCTGCCGACGATGCACTGGCGTTGGCAGCGGCGCTGGCGCGCCATTCTTTGCACCCGGTTTCTCGGGCCTTGTTAGCCAAAGCAGAAGCCCTGCCCAGTGACAGCGGCACCGATCGTTGGCAAGTAGCGCAGGTACAAGAGCAGGCGGGGCAGGGCTTGTCGGCATGGGTAGAAGATCAGCAGGGCCAGTATCCGTCCAGCCAAGTGCTGCTGGGTTCTGCACGCCATACCCACGCCAGCATTGCGCCAGCAGATACGGCCCAACAGGTCTACCTGGTGCGTCAGCAAGCCGATGGCAGTTTTGCTGAGTTGGCCCGCTTTGATTTGATCGAAGACTTGCGCACCCAAGCGGCTGGAGCTGTGTGCGCTTTGGCCGAGGCGGGCGTGCAAGTACAACTCTTGTCGGGCGACCAACAAGCTGCCGTGGGCCGCATTGCCAGCCAAGCAGGTATTGCCCAGTGGCGTGCTGCGTGCACCCCCCAAGACAAATTACAGGCCATGCAAGCTTTGCAAGCCCAAGCCAAACAAGTGGCGATGGTGGGCGATGGCCTGAATGATGGGCCGGTATTGGCTGGAGCCCATGTCTCTTTTGCCTTTGGCAAGTCCGTAGCACTGGCACAATCGAAGGCCGACTTCGTGGTGCTGGGCGACAGCCTGTGGCTCATTCCACAGGCTGTGTGGTTGGCGCGTCGCACCTTGCGTGTGGTGCGTCAAAATTTATGGTGGGCGGCAGGCTACAACGCCCTGAGCGTGCCGCTGGCCGTGGCTGGGTACATGCCCGCTTGGCTAGCAGGCTTGGGCATGGCCCTCAGTTCGCTGCTGGTGGTGCTCAATGCTGCTCGCCTGTCGCGGCCTTTGCCGGTACTGGAGGCAGCTTCAGTGCCGACGGGCCAGTCTAGCCACCATGCAGTTGTTGCATAACCAATGGAGAAAGCGTCCCATGGACATCCTGTATTTATTGATCCCCTTGTCTGTGGTGCTGGTGTTGATGATCTTGCTCGGTTTGTGGTGGGCCGTCTACCGTGGACAATTTGAGAACATTGAGCAGGAGGGAGAGCGGATTCTTCGCGATAATTGACGGCTGTCAAAAACACTACGCCTTCTCCGGTTAATACTTTCTCTGAAATCAAGAGGTGCCCGATGGATATACCCAAAAACGCAGATGCTGCGCACTACAACGATACGATAGTGCGGCAGTTTTCTATCATGGCCGTGGTCTGGGGGGTGGTTGGCATGCTGGTTGGCGTCATCATCGCCGCTCAGCTTGCTTGGCCTGAACTCAACTTTGGCATTCCGTGGCTTACTTATGGCCGCTTACGCCCACTGCATACCAATGCGGTGATTTTTGCTTTTGGCGGCAGCGCGCTGTTTGCCACCAGCTATTACGTGGTGCAACGTACCTGTCAAGTGCGTTTGTTTGCAGGCAAACTGGCATCGTTTACCTTCTGGGGTTGGCAGTTGGTCATTGTGGCCGCCGCCATCAGTTTGCCACTGGGTTTTACCCAAGGCAAAGAGTACGCCGAACTGGAATGGCCCATTGACATCCTGATCGCCTTGGTCTGGGTGGCTTATGCCATCGTCTTCTTCGGTACCGTTGGTACCCGTAAGGTGCGCCATATCTATGTGGCCAACTGGTTCTATGGTGCCTTCATTTTGGCTGTGGCTTTGTTGCACATCGTCAACAGTGCCGCCATCCCTGCGGGCATGATGAAGAGCTACTCGGCCTACGCTGGTGTGCAAGATGCCATGGTGCAATGGTGGTACGGCCATAATGCGGTGGGCTTTTTCCTGACCGCTGGTTTCTTGGGCATGATGTACTACTTCATCCCCAAGCAAGCAGGCCGTCCGGTGTATAGCTACCGCTTGTCCATCGTCCACTTCTGGGCACTGATCTTCACTTACATGTGGGCTGGTCCTCACCACCTGCACTACACCGCTCTGCCTGACTGGACACAATCGGTCGGCATGCTGTTCTCGCTGATTCTGTTGGCTCCTAGCTGGGGCGGCATGATCAACGGCATCATGACCCTGTCGGGCGCCTGGCACAAACTGCGTGACGA
>CAYZGT010000017.1:0-53429 GCA_964478155.1 uncultured Simplicispira sp. | reverse complement strand
GTACCTGAAACTAGTGCGTCTACCAATTCCGCCACCTGGGCATTTCAGGAAAGACCCAGATTGTATATCAAAAAAATGAAATTTAACAATAAAGCAGCACTACCTCCCGCCGACGAGATTGAAGGCTCTATCCAAGGCCACCGCGACGGGCACGGTTTTTTGCTGCGCGATGATGGTCAGCAACCCGATATTTTTCTGCCCCCCAACGAGATGCGGGCCGTATTGCACCAAGATCGGGTGCGCGTGCGCGTAGTGCGCCAAGACCGCCGGGGCCGCCCCGAGGGCCGGGTGGTCGAAATCATCGAGCGCCCTGCGCGCCCCTTGATTGGTCGCCTATTGCAAGAAAGTGGCGTTTGGCTGGTGGCCCCCGAAGACAAACGCTATGGTCAAGATGTGCTGATTCCGGCCAATGCTTTGGGCCAAGCCCAACCCGGTCAAGTGGTGGTGGTCGAGCTGACCGAGCCACCTGCATTGTTTGGGCAGCCGGTCGGCCGTATCACCGAAGTATTGGGAGAGGTGGATGATCCCGGCATGGAAATTGAAATTGCGGTGCGCAAATACGGTGTGCCCCATATTTTTTCCGACGCTTGCTTGGCCCAAGCCGCTGCCCTGCCCGACAAGGTGCGTGCTACCGATAAACGCCAGCGCATCGACCTGACCGACATTCCCTTGGTCACCATTGATGGCGAAGATGCACGCGATTTTGACGATGCCGTCTATTGCGAACCCGCCAAGGTAGGGCGCAGCAAAGGCTGGCGCTTGTTGGTCGCCATTGCTGACGTGAGCCACTATGTGCAAACGGGCAGCGCGATTGACATCGATGCCTATGACCGGGCGACCAGCGTGTATTTTCCGCGCCGGGTGATTCCGATGTTGCCGGAAAAGCTCTCCAACGGCCTGTGCTCACTCAATCCCGAGGTGGAGCGCCTGTGCATGGTGTGCGACATGCTGGTGGATAAGCAGGGCGAGGTCAAGGCCTATCAGTTCTACCCAGCGGTCATGTTCAGCCATGCGCGCTTTACCTACACCGAAGTGGCAGCCATTTTGGCCAATACCCGTGGCCCCGAGGCAGCCAAGCGCAGCGAGCGGGTGCGTGATTTGCTCAATCTGCACGATGTCTATCGCGCCCTGTTGCAATCGCGCAAGGCACGCGGTGCGGTTGATTTCGAAACCACCGAGACCCAAATTGTCTGTGATGACAATGGCCGCATCGAAAAAATCGTGCCGCGCACGCGCAATGATGCACACCGCTTGATTGAAGAGGCCATGCTGGCGGCCAACGTGTGCAGCGCCGACTTTATCGCCCAAGGTAAGCAGCACGGCCTGTACCGGGTTCACGAAGGCCCGACCCCGGAAAAGCAAGACATTCTGCGCAGCTACCTCAAAGCGATGGCGGTAGGCATGTCGATCAGCGAGAACCCGCAGCCCTCCGAGTTCCAAGCGATTGCCGAGGCCACCAAAGAGCGCCCGGACGCGCAGCAAATCCATACCATGCTGCTGCGCTCGATGCAGCAGGCCATTTACACCCCCATCAACAGCGGGCATTTTGGCTTGGCGTTTGAGGCTTACACCCATTTCACCAGTCCGATTCGGCGTTATCCCGATTTATTGGTACATCGGGTGATTAAAGCCATTTTGAGCCACACCAAGTACCAATTGCCCGCTTTACCCACCCCCGGCGAGGCACATGCCAAACTGAGCAAACGCTTGGCCAAGCGTGTAGCACCCCCGTTGGCACCCGGAGAAAAGCCGCGCAAAAAAGAGACTGGCGCTGCCTTGGCCGAAACCCAATCGTGGGAGGCCGCTGGCTTGCATTGCAGCGCCAACGAGCGCCGTGCCGACGAGGCCAGCCGCGATGTGGAATCTTGGCTCAAGTGCAAGTACATGCGCGAGCATCTGGGCGAAGAGTACAGCGGCGTTGTCAGTGCCGTGACCAGCTTTGGCATTTTTGTCACGCTGGACGCGATGTATGTCGAGGGCTTAGTCCATATCACCGAGTTGGGCGGCGAATACTTTAAGTTCGACGAAGCCCGACAAGAACTGCGCGGCGAGCGCAGCGGTATCCGTTACGCGATTGGTACTCGGGTGCAAGTTCAGGTGAGTCGGGTGGATTTGGATGCCCGGCGTATTGATTTCCGCTTGCTCACGCCAGAAGAGGTGCTGCCTGTCCGATCGAACAAAGAGTGGGGTAAAGCCCGCCCCAAGGGCACGGATGTCCCGCGCAGCAATACCCGCTCCGGCGGACAGCCACAGACGAATGCTGTTGGCGGAGTCAAAGCGAAAAAAGCGCAGGCCAGAGCCCGGCGTGGCAAGGGCGGTGGTAAGCACCACCCCTGAGTCTGCATTCCGGTTCGGGCACTTAGGCCAGTGGCAACAGGCGACAGGCTAGGGCATTGGCGGTGAGGGGCTGGTGGCGCGGCCACCCGTCTGCGACCACACCGTGGGTAAACACGGCATGGCAAGCAGCGGAATGGGCTTCTGCACCACTGGCTAAAGCCGCTCCCACCATACCGGCCAGCACATCGCCCGTGCCCGCGCTGGCCAGGCGTGCGTTGCCGGTGGGGTTCAGATAAGGGGTTTGCCCCGGTGCAGTAATCACGCTGCCCGAGCCTTTGAGCACTACCACACAGGCAAAGCGTTGTGCCAGTGCTTGTGCAGCGCTCAGGCGTTGCGCCTGCACCTGCTGTACCGAAGTGCCCAGCAGGCGTGCTGCTTCTAAGGGGTGGGGTGTCAGCACCGTGGGGCGGGATTGGCGTGCTTGCAGTGCTTGTTGCAGCACCGTATCGGCAGCGATGGCGTTCAGGGCATCGGCATCCAGCACCAATTGGGCCGATTGCGCCAGCACCTGCGGCAGCACGGCCCGGATGGCCTCGCCCCCGCCACAACCGCACACCACGGTCAATTGCGGCAGTTGGAGGGCCTGAAAATGGCGCAGCATCAGTTCAGGTTGCACAATGTCAATGCCGGGGCTGGCATGGTCGCGCAGGCACAGCAACACCCGCCCGGCACCACTGTGCAAGGCAGCCCGTGCGGCCAGCAAAGCAGCCCCGCCCATGCCCATGCCGCGTTGGTGCAAACCTTCACCCCCCACCACCGCCACATCGCCATAACTGCCTTTGTGGCTCGCATGGGCGCGCAGCACTGGTACAGGCTGGGGATTGAGCCACGCAGTGGCCGGTGCGGCAGAAGCTGGGCAGCCTAAATCATCCAGCCAGATGCTGCCTGCCACATCACGCCCCAGTCCGGTGAACAAGCCGGGCTTGAGGGTGAGCAAACTCAGGGTATGGCGTGGGCTGATCGGGTGAGTGAAGCGCGCGCTGGGAGCCAGCCCTGGTGCAAACTGGCCGCTGTCGGCCAGCAGGCCGCTAGGCACATCCACGGCCAGCACGGGGGCGGCACAAGTTTGCACTTGGCTCAAGGTAGTTCGCAGTGGGTGCTGTGCAGGCAAGATATGCTGCCCACTGGCGGACAGCCCGATTCCGAGCAGGGCATCAATACACAGGTCTTGTGGCCCCAGCCCTGCCGGAGGGTGGTCGGTAAAGCCCACACCCGCATCGCGCGCGCGCTGCCAAGAGCGGTGCGCATCATCTGGCAAGCGCTCGGGCTGGCCTAGCCAAGTGACTTGGACTGACAGCCCTTGCTGCTGCAAGTGCATCGCAGCTTCTAAGCCGTCGCCACCATTGTTGCCGGGGCCACAGGCAATCCAGATATGGCGTGCATGTGGAGCCAACGCCCGGGCCAGCCGGGCCACTGCCAGCCCGGCCCGCTGCATCAGCGTGTGCGCTGGTAATTGGGCTGCTGCAGCCATCTCTAAGCGCCGAGTGCTGGCGCTGTCGTGTAAAGCGTGGGCCGGGCCTGGCGTAATACGGTGCATGGCGGGCAGGGCTTAGAGTTTGTGCGTGACGAGCTTAAAGTCTGGATCTTCCTCGTATGGTTTGATGGCAAAGCCCAAGCTGCGCATCAGTTTGAGCATCGGGCTGTTGTTGGCCAACACCAAACCTTCAATTTCCGTCAACCCTTTTTCGCGTGCCACGTCCATGATGCTGTGCATCAGGCGTGAACCCAAGCCCTTGCCGTTAAAACTGTCGGACACCACCAAGGCAAACTCGCAGGTGGTGCGGTCGGGGTTGGTGACGTAGCGTGATACCCCCACCATGCGTTCTGTTTCATGGATTTCACCATCCTCGGTAGCAGTGCGCTGTTTGTAGATGGCAACCAGCGCCATTTCGCGGTCGTAATCAATCAAGGTAAAGCGCGCCAGCATCGAAGGCGGCAGTTCGGCCATCGACGAGACAAAACGGTAATAGCGGCTTTGCGGCGATAGGCTTTGCACCAGCGTTTGCAGCATCTGTGCATCACCGGGGTGGATCGGGCGGATGGTGTATTCACCGCCACCGGGCAGCGGCCAAATTTGTTCGTGCCGGGCTGGGTAGGGCAAGATGGCCAGGTGGCTGTAGTGCAGATTGCCGCTGGTGTTGGATTGGGAGGCGTGGTCGATGGCGATGCGGGCATCTACCGCCACGGCACCATGCTCATCCACAATGATGGGGTTGATGTCCATCTCGCGCAGTTGTGGCAACTCGCACGCCATCTCGGAAACGCGCAGCAAAATCTGCTCTAACGCTTCCATTTTGGCTGGGCCGGTGCCGCGCCACGGGCCTAAGGTTTCGGCCACACGCGAACGCTCAATCAACCGGTGCGCCAAAAACTGGTTCAGGGGGGGTAACTCCATCGCCTTGTCGTTGATGAGTTCGATCATGGTGCCGCCCGCACCAAAAGAAATCACCGGCCCGAACGGATCGTCGCACACCAGCCCGATGCAAATTTCGCGTCCCCGTTGTGCCTTGGCCATTTTTTGCACCGTGACCCCATTGATGCGCGCTTGCGGCTGCAATTGGGCTACGCGCTGCACCATATCGGTGTAGGTGTCGCGGGCGCTGGTGCCATTCATGATGTTCAAGGCTACGCCGCCTACGTCCGATTTGTGCGTGATGTCGGGCGAGTCGATTTTGAGTGCCACCGGAAAGCCCAACTGCGTGGCAATCATCATGGCTTCGTGGGCATTGCGCGCCAAAATGGTTTTGGTGACCGGGATATGGAAGGCCGCCAACAAGGTTTTCGACTCCATTTCGGTCAGAACCTTGCGCCGCTCGGCCAAAGCACTTTCAATCACCAAACGTGCGCCTTCAATATCCGGCTTGGCCAAGGTGGACAAGGGCGAGGGCGTTTGTTGCAGCAGTTGTTGGTTTTGGTAGAACGAGGCAATGTTGCCAAAAGCGCCTACCGCCGCTTCTGGGGTGCGGAAGCTGGGAATCACGGCTTCTTTCAAGACACCGCGTCCGGGGCCAACTGAGGCATCACCCATCCAACAGGCCACCAAAGGCTTTGCCATGTGGGACTTGGCGCTGGCCAGTGCTTTGGCAATGGCTTCGGCGTCAGCACCGGGGCGGGGTGAAAAAATGGTGAGTACGCCATCAATTTGGCGTTCTTTGTTGGCTGCTTCAACGGCCGCTAAGTAATGTTCGGGGCGAGCGCATTCCGACAAATCAATCAAATCGGTCAGCGAGGCCCGGCTGGGCAGTTTGGCTTGCAATTCAGCGATGGACTCGGGCGAGAGCTTGCCCAATTCAAGGCCAATTTCGTTCACCCAGTCCGCAGCCAACACACCGGGGCCACCGCCGTTGGCCACAATCGCCAAGCGTTTACCCACCGGGCGATAGCGCGAGGCCAAGCATTTGGTGGCCGAGAACAATTCGACAAACGAGCGCACGCGCACCGCTCCGGCACGGCGCAAAGCGGCATCAAATACCTCGTCGCTGCCGACAATGGCCCCGCTGTGGGTTTGTGCTGCCTCGTTGCCCCCGGCTTTGCGCCCGCCTTTGAGCACCACCACCGGCTTGGTATTGGCCGCCGAGCGCAGGGCACTCATGAAGCTGCGCGCATTGCTGATGCCCTCCATATAGACGACGATGCTTTGTGTCAGGCGGTCATTGGCTAAAAAATCCAACACTTGGGCAATGTCAATGCTGGTGTTTGGCCCGAGCGAAACCACCGAAGAAAAGCCTACCCCATTGTTGTGCGCCCAATCCAAAATGGATGAGGTGAGTGCCCCTGACTGGCACACCAGTGCCAGCGATCCGGTATGCGCCAGTGTGCCAGCTGCGCTGGCATTCAGGTGCAACGCTGGGCGCTGCAGGCCCAAACAGTTGGGGCCGAGCAGGTGAATGTTTTCGCGTTCTGCCACCTGCTTGAGTTTGGCGGCACCGTCGGCACAGATGCTGCTGGAGACCACCAGCGCTGAGCGACAGTTCATGCGCCCGGCCATCTCTAGGGCATTGCTAATTTCGTCTGGGGGCAGGGCGATGATGGCCAAATCGGCTTTGGTTTGTGCCAGTTCGGCCAGCGTGCCGGTGGATTCGGTACTTAAAAACTGCAGCGAGCCGCTGTAGCGTTGTGCCTTCAGGCTTTCGCACAACATGCGCGCTTGGGGGGTCTGGGATTCTGGGGCATCTGTTTGGCCCGCAAAAACAACAATCGATTGGGGGGAGAAGAGTGGGGTAAGGTAGTGGTTGTCCATAAAGTCTCACTCACAGGGCCATAAAAATGCCGTCCCCAGCAGAGGGGTTGGCGTGCAGCACACACTGTAGCCATTCTGCGTGCCTGTGCGCGCAAATCTGGTCGGGTTGCTAGGGTTTGGCTTGTGTCAAGGCTTCTTCGATGCGCAGGCCCACATGCAGCAGTGTGTCGTCGTGCAGTGCGGCGTGCCACAGCATCAGGCCGACCGGCCATTCGCCCGCTTGGTGGCAAGGCAAGGACAGGGCGCAGCCATCGAGCAAATTCACCACACTGGTATTGCGCAGCAGCAGGGCATTCACGCGGAAGAATTCGGCATCCCCTTGGGTATCGGTGGCGGCCAGAGAGTCCAGCGTGGGGGCCACGATCGGGACGGTGGGCGAGAGCAGCGCATCCACATGGGCCAGCTGGCTTTGCATTTGCGCGATCCAGCGTTGGCGTGCTTGCAAAATGTCCAAATAGTCGGCGGCCAACATGTGGGCACCGCGTTCAATCCGGTTGCGTATGCGTGGATCGTATTGCGTTCCGCGTTGTTGTAACAGTTGCCGATGCCAAGCATAGCTTTCTGCGGCTGGCAGCCCGCCCCCCGCCTGCAACGGGGCCACGTTGGCTGTTTCGGGCAGGCGAATCTCGCAAATTTGCGCGCCAGCGCGGCGCAACTGCTGTAGGGTGCGGGCAAATACCTCGGCCACATGGCTGTCCAGGTCTTGCAGGAACAGGGTTTCGGGCACTGCCAAGCGCCAGCCCGACAAGGGCATCGGGTTGTGCCGCAAGCGCCGTGCGGCCAGTATTTCATGCACCAGCACCGCATCGCGCACCGAGCGCGTTACCGCGCCCACGGTATCCAAGCTCGGCGACAGCGGCACTGTGCCTGCCGTTGGCACCAGCCGGGCAGTGCTTTTGAAGCCCACAATCCCATTCAAGGCGGCCGGAATCCGCAATGAGCCGCCTGTGTCGGAGCCCAATCCGACAAAAGCTGCTCTGGTGGCGACCGAGACGGCTGCTCCCGAGGACGAGCCCCCAGGCACCCGCGCTGGGCCGGGTACCGGGCCAAAGCGACCATCGTAAGCGGCGGGGGTACCGTAGTGTGGGTTGGTGCCAACCCCAGAAAAGGCAAACTCCACCATGTTGCTGCGCCCAATCAGCGTGGCCCCGGCATTGCGCAGGCGAAACACCGCTGGCGCATCCTCGGTGGCCGCAGGGGCATCGGCCAATGCCACCGAACCGGCCAAAGTCGGCTGACCCTCTATATCGAACAAATCCTTCACCGACACCGCCAACCCGGCCAATGGCAGCCGCGTGACCTCGGGCCGGGTGGCCTGCTGCTGGCGCGCCTGGTCAAACAAGGTGCGGGTAAAAGCATGGGCACAGGCTGTAGATTGGGCGTTGGCAATGCAGCGTTCCAGCTCGGCGCTGGCGCTGCTGAGGCCGCGCTGCACCAGTTGTCTGGTGGTGTCAAGGTCATTCATCATGTAGTGGATATGCTAGAATCTTAGGGTTTTGCCGACTGTCAGAGGCCGTATCCTTGGGTACTACAGTCTAGTGGCAAGACCAATCCCAAACCAGCCCATTCAAGGTGTTGTAGCCCATAAAGGGTGCAAATGTCGGGCTGGGTTTTAGACCCAACCTTTGGAAAAAATACCATGTCCGTTACCATGCGCGAAATGCTGGAAGCCGGTGTCCACTTTGGTCACCAAACCCGCTTCTGGAACCCCAAGATGGCCCCGTTCATTTTCGGCCATCGCAACAAGATTCACATTATCAACTTGGAAAAGTCTCTGCCTTTGTTGCAAGACGCAGCCAAGTTTGCCAAGCAGTTGGCTGCCAACGGTGGCACCATCCTGATGGTCGGCACCAAGCGCCAAGCCCGTGACATCATCGCCGCCGAAGCCGCCCGCGCTGGCGTGCCTTTCGTCAACCAACGTTGGTTGGGCGGTATGTTGACCAACTTCAAGACGGTCAAGACCTCCATCAAGCGCCTGAAAGACATGAAGGCCCAGCAAGAGACCGGCCTCGAAGCCATGAGCAAGAAAGAACAGCTCATGTTTGCCCGCGAGATCGAAAAGCTGGAAAAAGACATCGGCGGCATCCAAGACATGAACGCCCTGCCCGATGCCATCTTCGTGATTGACGTGGGTTTCCACAAAATCGCTATTGCCGAAGCCCGCAAGCTGGGTATTCCACTGATCGGTGTGGTCGATACCAACCACTCGCCCGAAGGCATCAGCCACATCATTCCTGGTAACGATGACTCGGCCAAGGCCGTAGAACTGTACGCCCGCGTGATTGCCGATGCCATCATCGAAGGCCGTGCCAACGCCGTGGAAGACGTGGCACAAGCTGTGGCCGCTCCTGAAGGCAGCGACGAATTCGTCGAAGTGCAGGACGCTGCTGCCTAAGCGCCAGCCTCGCTGGATTGCTGCGCGATTTATCGCGGTAAAAAGCGGGGCTAGTGTGGCCCCCTTTTTTTATCTTGAAACAATTGATCCAAACCCAACGGAATACGGAGAATACAAATGGCTGCAATTACCGCAAGCATGGTCGCTGAACTGCGCGCCAAAACCGATGCCCCCATGATGGAATGCAAAAAGGCCCTGACCGAAGCCGATGGCGACATGGCCAAGGCCGAAGAGCTGCTGCGCGTCAAGCTGGGTACTAAGGCTGGTAAGGCTGCTTCGCGTATCACCGCCGAAGGCGTGGTCGCTATCCACATCGAGGGTGATGTGGGCGGTATGATCGAAGTCAACAGCGAAACCGACTTCGTGAGCAAGAACGATAGCTTCATCGCGATGGCCAATGCAGCCGCCAAGCTGGTGGCTTTGCACAACCCTGCCGATGTGGCCGCTTTGGGCGCTCTGCCCTACGAGCAAGACAGCTTTGGCCCCACCTTGGAAGACGTGCGCAAGGGTTTGATTGGCAAGATTGGCGAGAACATGTCTTTCCGCCGCTTCAAGCAGTTCTCGGGCAGCAACTTGGCCTCTTACTTGCACGGCGCACGCATTGGCGTGGTAGTCGAGTACGAAGGCAGCGCCACTGCCGCCAAGGATGTGGCCATGCACGTTGCCGCCATGAAGCCCGTGGCCCTGACCAGCGACGAAGTGCCCGCCGATCTGATCGAGAAAGAGCGCAGTGTGGCTACTGCCAAGGCTGCTGAATCGGGCAAGCCTGCCGACATCGTGGCCAAGATGGTCGAAGGCTCGGTTGCCAAGTACCTGAAAGAAGTGTCGCTGTCCGACCAAGTGTTCGTCAAGGCTGCTGATGGCAAGCAAACCGTAGGCCAAATGCTCAAGGCCGCCAACACCAACGTCAAGGGCTTTACCCTGTACGTGGTGGGCGAAGGCATTGAGAAGAAGGTGGACGACTTTGCCGCCGAAGTGGCTGCCCAAGTGGCTGCTGCCAAAGCTGCTGCCTAATTCTTGACCAGCCAACCACCGTTTTTTCTTTCATCCCCCTCACCTGTACGGAGAATTTTCCATGACCCTCGCCACACCGGCCTACAAGCGCATTTTGCTCAAGTTGTCGGGCGAGGCCCTGATGGGCGATGATGCCTTTGGCATCAACCGGGCCACCATTGAGCGTATGGTGGCCGAAGTGGCTGAAGTCACAGCCATGGGGGTGGAAGTAGCGGTGGTGATTGGTGGTGGCAACATCTTCCGAGGGGTTGCTGGTGGTTCTGCCGGTATGGACCGCGCCACCGCCGACTACATGGGCATGTTGGCCACCGTCATGAATGCCCTGGCCTTGGCCGATGCCATGGGTCGTCAAGGTTTGACAGCGCGCGTGATGTCGGCGATTTCGATTGAGCAAGTGGTCGAGCCTTATGTGCGCCCCAAGGCACTGCAATACCTCGAAGAAGGCAAGGTGGTGGTGTTTGCCGCCGGTACGGGCAACCCCTTCTTCACTACCGATACGGCAGCTGCCCTGCGGGGGGCTGAAATTGGTGCTGAACTGGTACTCAAGGCGACTAAGGTGGATGGGGTCTATTCTGCCGATCCGCACAAAGACCCCAACGCGACGCGCTATGTTCAATTGAGCTTTGATGAGGCCATGGTGCGTAACTTGGGCATCATGGATGCCACCGCCTTTGCCCTGTGCCGCGACCAAAAATTGCCCGTAAAGGTGTTTTCCATCATCAAACCCGGTGCCCTCAAGCGCGTGGTGCTGGGCGAGGATGAAGGCACGCTGGTTTACGCTTAAAGCGCTTAAAGCACAAACCCGCATTGCATCCTAGGAGAGAACATGACGATTGCCGATACTAAAAAAACCATGGAAGCCAAAATGGAACAGTCCATTGTGGCGTTCAAGAACAACCTGCAAAAAATCCGTACCGGACGGGCCAATCCAGCCCTGTTGGATGTGATCCATGTCGAATACTACGGCTCGATGGTGCCCCTGAGCCAGGTAGCCAATGTCTCGCTGATTGACTCGCGTACCATCAGCGTGCAGCCTTGGGAAAAGAACCTCGGCTCCAAAATCGAAAAGGCCATTCGCGAGAGCGATTTGGGCCTGAATCCCGCTGCGATGGGTGATCTGATCCGCGTGCCTATGCCTCCGATGAGCGAAGAGCGCCGCAAAGAAATGACCAAGCTGGCGCGCAACGAAGGCGAATCGGCCAAAATCGCCATCCGCAACCTGCGCCGCGATGCCAACGAATCGGTGAAAAAATTGGTCAAAGACAAGCTGGCCTCCGAAGACGAGCAAAAGCGCTCCGAAACCGAGATTCAGAAAGTGACCGACCGGCACATCGCCGAAATTGATACGCTGGTAGCAGCCAAAGAACAAGAAATCATGGCGGTTTAAGGCTAGCCGCAGCGTTTTTTCTGTGTCCACGTCTTTTTCTGCGCCGGTGCCCCGGCATATTGCCATCGTCATGGATGGCAATGGCCGCTGGGCACAGCGCCGTTTTTTGCCCCGCTTGGCCGGACACAAACAAGGTGTCACGGCACTGCGCCGCTGTGTGCAGGCCTGCGCGCAGCGTGGCGTGGCCGTGCTGACGGTGTTTGCCTTTTCCTCTGAAAACTGGGGTCGCCCGGCGGAGGAAGTCAGTGGCCTGTTGGATTTGTTGGCGCTGGCGATTGCGCGCGAAGTGCCCCAGTTGTGCCAAGACGGGGTCTGTGTCCGTTTTATTGGCGACCGGGCCAGCCTCTCGGCCAAAGTACGTCAAGGACTAGAGCAAGCCGAACAATCCACTGCGCACAACCAACGGCTGGTGCTCAATATCTGCTTCAATTATGGTGGCCGTTGGGACATTGCCCAAGCTGCGGCCCGCTTGGCCGCGCGTGGTGAACCCATCACTGAAGTTAGTTTGAATGCGGCCATGGCCTTGTCGGCTGTGCCCGATCCTGATTTGTTGATTCGCACCGGCGGCGAGATGCGTCTGAGCAACTTTTTGCTTTGGCAATCGGCCTATACCGAACTGCTGTTCACCGACACACTCTGGCCCGACTTTGATGAGGCGGCCTTGGATGCCGCCATCGCTGATTACCGCACGCGCGAGCGCCGCTTTGGCAAAACTTCTGCACAAGTGCTGGCCACCTCTGGCCCGTCTTTGTCTGCCTAAAAGGGCCGTATGCTGCAACAGCGCGTTCTCACTGCCTTGGCCTTGCTGGTCATCTTGTTGCCAGCTTTGTTCTATCCCTCGTTTGTGCCTTTTGCCTTGGTGGTATTGTTGCTCATGGCCGCTGCTGCTTGGGAGTGGGGGCGGCTCAATGGCTGTGCCATGGGGCCTTCTTTGGCCTTGGGGGCAGGCTGTGTACTGCTGTGTTTAGCTACTTGGTGGCTCGGTTGGCTGCACCAGCGTTTGCAACCGCTATGGCTGGGTGCTGGGCTGTTCTGGCTGCTGGGCGTGGTGTGGATGCTGCGCGCGGGGGTGGTTGGGTGGCCGCGTATTCCGGCAGCTGTGCGTTTACTGGCGGGCGTGGTGGCCCTGTGGTTGGCTTGGCTGGCCGCTGTGCAAGCCCGCATGGTGGGCATTAACTTTTTGTTGTCAGCACTGGCGTTGGTCTGGGTGGCCGATATTGCAGCTTATGCGGCAGGTCGTACTTTTGGTTTGCGTTTTACGCGCCAAAAGTTAGCCCCGTCTATCAGTCCCGGTAAAACTTGGGAAGGGGTGGCCGGTGCTGTGTTGGGCGTGTTGCTGCTGGCGTGCGGCTGGGTGGCTGCAGATGCCACTTGGCAAACGCCGGTAGCGAGCTTGTTCAGCCGTGTGGCCCAACAGGGCTGGTGGTGGTTGTTGCCAGCGGTGCTGTTGATGGTCGCAATGAGCGTGGCTGGTGATTTGGTCGAATCGCTCATCAAACGTGCTGCCGGAGCCAAAGACAGCAGCCGCCTCTTGCCCGGTCATGGTGGCGTGTTAGACCGCGTGGATGCCCTGCTGCCCACCTTGCCTTTGGCCATGCTATTTTCTTCTTGGCTCTAAGTAGCCAAAACCAAACAAAGCCCATGAAACAACGGATTACGGTGCTGGGTTCGACCGGCTCGATTGGTGGCAACACTTTGGATGTGCTGGCACGCCATCCCGAACGTTTTGAAGTTTTTGCCCTGAGCGCTGCGACCCAAGTGGAGGCCATGCTGGCGCAATGTGCGCAGTTTCGGCCCCGTTATGCCGTGATGGCCAGTGCGCCCCATGCCCAAGCACTGGCGGACAAAATCCAAGCACAGGGTCTGCCCACCCAAGTGCTGTCCGCGCCCGAGGCGCTAGAGACCATTGCCGCCCACCCCGAGGTTGATGCCGTGATGGCCGCCATTGTCGGGGCTGCCGGGTTAGCGCCTTGTTTGGCCGCAGCACGCGCAGGCAAGCGCCTGCTGCTGGCGAATAAAGAAGCCTTGGTGGTTGGTGGTGAAGTCTTTATGCGCGCGGTGCGCCAAGGTGGTGCCACGCTGCTGCCGATTGACAGCGAACATTCGGCCATTTTCCAATCCTTGCCTGAAGACCCCAGCACTTGGGCGCAACGGGTAGAAAAAATCATTCTCACGGCTTCGGGTGGCCCGTTCCGCAGCCGCGCACCCGCTACCCTGCGCGATGTCACGCCCGAGCAAGCCTGCGCCCATCCCAATTGGGTGATGGGGCGCAAAATCTCGGTCGATTCCGCCACCATGATGAACAAGGCGCTGGAGGTGATTGAGGCGCGCTACCTGTTCGGGCTGGCTCCGGCACAGTTGGATGTGGTGATTCATCCGCAAAGCATCATCCACTCGATGGTGCAATACCGCGATACTTCGGTGGTGGCCCAGTTGGGTACGCCCGATATGCGGGTGCCCATTGCCTATGGCTTGTCGTGGCCCGAGCGCATCACCTCTGGGGCAACGGCTTTGGATTTTCATGCCCTGTCGGCCATGACGTTCGAGGCGATTGACGACCACGGTCACCCCGAGCGCTTTCCGGGCCTGCGCTTGGCGTGGCACGCCCTAGAGGCCCCTACGGGCACGACGGCCATTTTGAATGCGGCCAATGAGGTAGCGGTAGCAGCCTTTTTAGAGCGCCGTATCCGGTTTGACCAAATCCATGCCGTCAACCACGCCACCCTAGAGGCCATCGTGCCAGCCCAGCCAGATAGCCTGCAAGATTTGTTAGCCTTAGACGCGCAGGCCCGTGCCACAGCCCAACAGGTGGCAGCGCGCATGGCGCTGTGAACCTATCCACATTTTGGGAGTCATGGCGACCATGCTGACAATTGTTGCTTTTGTGGTGGCGCTGGGTATCCTGATTGCAGTGCATGAATATGGGCACTATCGGGTAGCGGTGGCCTGTGGGGTTAAGGTGCTGCGTTTTTCGGTCGGGTTTGGCCAGCCGCTGTGGCGTTGGCAATCGCCCACTTCGGGCACCGAATTTGTGCTGGCCGCCTTTCCTTTGGGCGGTTATGTGCGGATGCTAGACGAACGCGAAGCCCCGGTGCCACCCGAACAACGCCACTTGGCCTTTAATACCCAGCCCTTGCGCGCCCGCGCTGCCATTGTGGCGGCCGGGCCAGTAGCCAATTTGCTGTTGGCCGTTCTGTTGTATGCATTGGTTAACTGGACAGGGGTACAAGAGCCCATCGCCCGACTCGCCAGCCCGGTGCCCGGCTCTATCGCAGCCCAAGCCGGTTTACAGGGTGGAGAGTGGGTGCGTGAAGTCGCGATGGGCAGCGAAGAGCCGCGCCCAGTGCGCTCGTTTGAAGATTTGCGTTGGCTGCTGACGCAAGCCGCGTTAGAAACGACACCCCTGCGCTTAGAAGTGCAGGCCGACGAAGGCGCACGGCTGCGCTCGGTACTTTTGCCTTTAGAACAGTTGGACGTGCGCGAGGCCGATGCCCAGTTGTTGCGCAAAGTTGGCATTGTGGCCCCTTGGACACGCCCGGTGATCGGTAGCCTCAGCCCCGACGGTGCAGGCCAACGTGCTGGCTTGCGCGAGGGTGATGTGGTGTTGCGCGTGGGTGCCGTGCCGGTGGTCGATGGGCAACAACTGCGCGAGCTGATTCGCCAATCGGTGCGGGCTGGTCAGCCCTTGACGCAAACTTGGCAGCTGCAACGGGCAGGCCAAACCATGCCATTGGAGGTGACTCCGGATATCGTGGCCGAGCCCAGCGGTGCTGTGGCACGCATTGGTGCTTATGTGGGTGCTGCCCCCGAATTGGTTACGGTAGAGTATGGTGCGGCTGAAAGTCTCTGGCATGGTGCCGTACGCACTTGGGAGGTGTCGTTGCTCACCTTGCGCATGATGGGACGCATGGTGGTGGGCGAAGCCTCGTTGAAGAACTTGAGTGGCCCCCTGACGATTGCTGACTACGCAGGCCGTTCGGCCAGCATGGGCCTGACGCAATACCTGCTGTTTTTGGCGCTCATCAGTGTCAGCTTGGGGGTGCTCAATCTGCTGCCGTTGCCAGTGTTGGATGGCGGGCACCTGATGTATTATCTCTGGGAAGGCGTAACGGGCAAAGGCGTGTCCGATGTCTGGATGGAGCGCTTGCAACGCGGCGGTGTTGCTCTGTTGCTGCTGATGATGTCCATTGCCTTGTTCAACGATTTCACCCGGCTTTTTGGCTAATTGACCCCTTCTACGTACACTGCTGCTGCACCCTGCTGGCGGCGGCTTGATCCATGAAAACACATCTCCCCCGCTTTGGCATGCGTACGGCATCGGCTGTTGCCGCCATGATTTTTGCTGCCCAGGCAGCGTGGGCCTTGGAGCCCTTCCAAGTGCAAGACATCCGCATTGAGGGCCTGCAGCGCATTGAGCCGGGCACCGTGTTTGCCTCTTTGCCCCTGCGGGTGGGCGAGCAATACAACGATGACAAGGGCGCAGCTGCCATCCGTGCCTTGTTTGGGTTGGGCGTGTTCAAAGATGTGCGCCTAGAAGCCAATGGCAATGTGCTGGTGGTGGTGGTAGAAGAGCGCCCCACGATTGCTGAAGTGGATTTCGCCGGTACGCGCGAGTTTGACAAAGATGCACTCAAAAAGAGCATGCGCGATGTCGGCTTGGCCGATGGCCGTCCGTACGATAAAGCCCTGACCGACCGCGCCGAGCAAGAACTCAAGCGCCAATACATCAACAAGGGCTTTTACGCAGCGGAAGTGGTCACCACCGTGACCCCGGTGGAGCGCAACCGCGTCAATTTGAGCTTTACCGTGACCGAGGGCGAGAGCGCACGCATCAAAGATATTCGCATTGTCGGCAACAAAGCCTTTAGCGAATCCACGCTCAAAGACCTGTTTAACCAAGACACCGGCGGTTGGTTGAGCTGGTACACCAAGTCCGACCGTTATGCCCGCTCTAAGCTCAACGCGGATTTGGAAACCCTGCGTTCTTACTATCTGCAACGCGGTTATTTGGAGTTTCGTATCGATTCGACCCAAGTAGCCATCTCGCCCGATAAGCAAGACATTTCCATCACCGTCAACATCACCGAAGGCCAACCCTATGTGGTCTCTGGCGTGAAACTAGAAGGCAACTACCTTGAGCGTGACGATGAGTTCAAAGCCTTGGTGACGATTCGCCCCGGCCAGCCTTACAACGCGGATCAGGTAGCCGAAACCACCAAAGCCTTCTCGGAACATTTTGGTAATTTTGGTTTTGCCTTTGCCCGTGTCGAGGCCGCGCCCGAGATTGACCGCGAAAACCACCGCGTGGCCTTGGTGTTGCAGGCCGAGCCTTCGCGCCGCGCCTATGTGCGTCGCATCCAAGTGGCGGGCAATGACCGCACGCGCGATGAAGTGATTCGGCGCGAATTCCGCCAGTTTGAAGCCTCTTGGTACGATGGTGAGAAGATCCGCTTGTCGCGCGATCGGGTTGACCGTCTGGGCTACTTCACCAGTGTGGACATTGAAACCCAAGAAGTACCGGGCGCACCCGACCAGGTAGATTTGGTGATCAGTGTGACCGAAAAACCCACCGGCTCTTTGCAATTGGGTGCCGGTTTCTCTAGCGCCGAGAAGGTGTCGTTCTCGTTCTCGGTCAAGCAAGAAAACGTGTTTGGTTCGGGCAACTACTTGGGCATTGATGTCAATACCAGCAAGTACAACCGCAATTTGGTCTTCAGTACCACCGATCCTTACTTTACCCAAGATGGTATCTCGCGCACCTTGGATTTGTACTACCGCACCAATAAGCCTTACCAAGACCAAGGCGGTAACTACGAACTGATCAGCACCGGGGCCAGCGTGCGCTTTGGGGTGCCTTTTAGCGAAACCGACACCGTATTCTTTGGTGGTGGGGCTGAGCGCAACCAAATTAAGGCCGGTACCAACATCCCGGCGGCCTACATGGCCTATGCGGACGAGTTTGGCGATGCCAGCACCTCCATTCCGCTTACCATTGGTTGGGCACGCGATGGCCGCGACAGTGCTTTGGCACCGAACTCCGGGCGCTACCAGCGCCTGAACTCTGAATGGTCGGTGGCCGGTGATGCCCGTTATGTGCGTGCCAACTACCAATACCAAGAATACATCCCCTTGAACAAAAAATTCACCTTGGCCTTCAACGGTGAGTTGGGGTGGGGTAAAGGGATGGGTGGACGGCCCTTCCCGGTGTTCAAGAATTTCTATTCGGGCGGTTTAGGCTCGGTACGTGGTTTTGACCAAGGCACCTTGGGGCCACGCGACGTGACAGGCTCTTCTTTGGGTGGCCCGAAAAAGGTGACGCTCAATGTGGAGTTGATTACCCCCTTCCCCGGTGCTGGTAATGACCGCACTTTGCGTATGTTTACCTTTGTCGATGCAGGCAATGTCTTTGGTGACAAACAAGATGTGCGCTGGGATGATATGCGGGCCTCGGTGGGCTTGGGTCTGAGCTGGATTTCACCCTTGGGGCCGCTGCGGCTGGCCTTTGCCCACCCGGTGCGTAAGTTTGCTGGCGATAGAATCCAAAAACTGCAATTCCAAATTGGAACGTCTTTCTGATGAAAACATTTTCTCGCTCTTTGTCTTTGGCACTGGTGCTCGGTTCTTTGGCCGTAGCTGCACCCGTACAGGCGCAAGATTTCAAGGCTGGCTTTGTCAACACCGACCGCATCTTCCGCGAAGCCGGTGCAGCCAAGGCTGCCCAAACCCGGCTAGAGCAAGAGTTCTCGCGCCGCGATAAAGAAATTATTGACCAAGGCAACGCCTTGAAGACGGCTACCGAAAAGTTCGAGCGCGAAGCGCCCACGATGGCTGAGAGCCAGCGCATTGCGCGCCAACGCCAATTGGTCGATCAAGACCGTGAATTGCAGCGCAAGCGCCGCGAATTCCAAGAAGACCTGAACGCGCGCAAAAATGAAGAATTGGCCCAGGTGCTAGAGCGCGCTAACAAGGTGGTCAAGCAGGTGGCTGAGGCCGAAAAGTACGACGTGATCCTCGATCAGGCGGTCTATATCAACCCCAAGCACGACATCACCGATAAAGTGATCAAGGCCCTGAATGCGCCAGCCAAGTAAGGCGGCATCTGGGCGGGTGGGGCACGCGTGAGCTTGTTGTTGGGTGAAATCGTTGCGGCGCTCGGTGGCACACTGGAGGGAGACCCCCACACCACCATCGAGCGTTTGGCCCCGCTGGAGGTGGCCGGGCCACAAGAACTGAGCTTCTTGAGCAACCCGCGCTACCGGCAGCAACTGGCCGCCTCTGGGGCGGCCTGTGTCATTGTGGCCCCAGCCCTGCGTGCGCTGGCGCTGGAGCGCGGGCCTTGCATCGTCACTGACGACCCTTACGCCTATTTTGCCCGTACCACGCAATTGTGGAAGCAACGCCATACGGTGCTGCCACCCGCAGGTATCCACCCCAGTGCCGTGGTCGATGACACGGCGCAGATACACCCCACGGCCACCATTGGCCCGCTGTGCGTAGTAGAGCGTGGGGCGGTGATTGGGGCCGGTACGGTGCTCAAATCGCGTGTCACGGTGGCTGAGGGCTGCCGTATTGGGGCGCGCTGCATTTTGCATCCGGGTGTCGTGGTGGGGGCGGATGGCTTTGGCTTTGCCCCGCATGGCGGTCAGTGGCTGAAAATTGAGCAACTGGGTGCGGTGTGCATTGGTAACGATGTCGAAATTGGAGCCAATACCTGCATTGATCGTGGTGCTTTACAAGACACGCTGATTGAAGATGGTGTCAAGCTAGACAACCTGGTGCAAATTGGCCATAACGTGCGCATCGGCCAGCACACGGCGATGGCCGGTTGTGTGGGCGTGGCTGGCAGTGCCACCATTGGTGCGCATTGCACCATCGGCGGCGGTGCTATCGTGTTGGGGCATTTGAACCTGGCCGATGGTGTCCATGTCTCAGCTGCGACCGTTGTGACCCACTCCATCCACCGCCCTGGACATTACACCGGCATGTTTCCTATTGATGACAATGCACAATGGGAAAAGAACGCTGCCACCCTGAAACAACTGCACCGGCTGCGTGAGCGTATCAAGGCGCTAGAGCGTGGTTTGGGTGCAGCCTGAACGGAATACAACAACACATCATGATGGACATCCACGCAATTCTCAAGCAACTGCCCCACCGCTACCCCTTTTTGCTGGTGGATCGGGTGCTAGAACTCGAGCGCAACCAGCGCATCCGGGCCATCAAAAACGTCACCTTCAACGAGCCCTACTTTACTGGCCATTTTCCGGGTCGTCCGGTCATGCCTGGTGTGCTGATTTTGGAGGCGTTGGCCCAAGCGGCGGGTTTGTTGGCCTTCGATGCCATGGGCCAAGTACCCGATGAGAACAATATCTATTATTTTGTCGGGATTGACAGCGCACGCTTCAAGCGTCCGGTAGAGCCGGGCGACCAGCTCATTTTGGACATCACGATTGACCGGGTGCGCGGTGGCATTTGGAAGTTCAAGGGCGTAGGCCGTGTTGGCGACGAAGTGGCCTGCGAAGCCGAACTGATGTGCACCATGCGTAGCGTGGCTTAAACCAAAGCGGTGGGTGGGCTTGTGAGCAGCATTCATCCTACGGCGTTGGTCGATGCGCGCGCGCACATCGACAGCAGCGTGTGCATTGGCCCTTATGCGGTGATTGGCCCCCATGTCTGCATTGGGGCCGGGACGACGGTGGGTGCCCATTGTGTGATTGAAGGGCACACCACCATTGGGCAAGACAACCGCATTTTTCAATTTGCCTCGCTGGGGGCTGCGCCCCAAGACAAAAAATATGCGGGTGAGCCCACCCGCTTGGTGATTGGCGACCGCAACACCATTCGTGAGTTTTGCACCTTCAATACCGGCACGGTGCAAGACCAAGGTGTTACCACCATCGGCCACGATAACTGGATCATGGCCTATGTGCATATCGCCCACGACTGTATCGTGGGCAACCAAACGGTGTTGGCCAACAATGCCACGCTGGCTGGGCATGTACAGGTGGGTGATTACGCCATCATTGGTGGTTTAACCGGGCTGCACCAGTTTACCAAGGTGGGCGCGCATGTCATGGCCGGATTTGCCAGCCATATCTCGCAAGATGTGCCACCCTTCATGATGGTCGATGGCAACCCGTTGGCGGTGCGTGGTTTGAATGTGGAAGGTTTGCGTCGACGCGGCTTCTCGCCCGCACGTATTGCTGCCATCAAACAAATGCACCGCCTGTTGTACCGCCAAGGCTTGACCTTGGAAGCGGCACGCCAAGCGATTGCTGAGTTGCCTGCCACCCACCCTGAAGCCACAGAGGACATCGCCTTGCTGTTGGCCTTCTTAGCCGCATCGACCCGTGGTATTGCGCGCTAGGTGGGTGTCTGTGTATGAGTAAGCACGTTCCGCGCATGGCCTTGGTGGCCGGCGAAGCCTCGGGGGATTTGTTGGCGGGTTTGCTGCTCGATGGGGTACAGCACCACTGGCCTGGCCTGCCCACACACGGCATTGGTGGCCCGCAAATGGCCCGGCGCGGTTTTGAGGCGTGGTGGCCCAGCGATAAATTGGCGGTACACGGTTACAGCTGGGAGGTGTTGCGCCGCCTGAGCGAGATTATCCAAATTCGGCGGCGGCTGCGTGAGCGCTTGCTGCAAAACAAGCCTGATATTTTTATCGGTGTCGATGCGCCCGATTTCAATTTGGGCCTAGAAGCTGATTTGCGCGCGGCGGGTATCAAAACCGTGCATTTTATTTGCCCGTCCATCTGGGCTTGGCGCGCTGAACGGGTAGAAAAAATCCGCCAAGCGGCGGATCACGTGTTGTGTGTTTTTCCGTTTGAGCCTGAACTGCTGGCCCGCCACGGTATTGCTGCCACCTATGTCGGCCATCCTTTGGCCAGCGTGATCCCCTTAGAGCCCGACCGTGCCGCAGTGCGCCAACTGCTGGGTTTGCAGCCTGAGGATACGGTGTTGGCGATTTTGCCCGGCAGCCGGGCTGCTGAAATCAAATACATCACCCCGGCCTTTTTACAAGCCGTCATCTTGGTGCGGCAAGCTTATCCCGACATCCAGCTGTTGCTGCCCGCTGTGCCCGCCTTGCGGCCCACGATTGAGCGCATGGTGCAGCAGGCTGGTTTGCAAGGCGTGGTGCAGGTGCTGGCCGGACAATCACATGCCGCACTGGCTGCTTGCGATTGCACCTTGATTGCCAGCGGCACGGCCACCCTAGAGGCCGCCTTGTTTAAGCGCCCGATGGTGATCGCCTACCGTATGCAAGCCCTGAGCTGGCGCTTGATGCGACGCAAACAGTTGCAGCCTTGGGTGGGTTTGCCCAATATTTTGTGTGGCGATTTTGTTGTACCCGAGTTGATTCAAGATGCTGCGACACCGCAGGCCTTGGCTGGTGCCGTGCTGCAATGGTTGGATGCACGCCAGCAAGCCCCTGAGCGCATCACCGCATTGCAGCAGCGTTTTACCGACTTGCACCACAGCTTGCGCCGCAATACTTCTGTTTTGGCCGCCGATGCCCTCCGACAAATTCTTGCCTCCTGAACAACATTGCCTGCCTTGGTACCCCGCTGGTTTGGTAGCGGGTGTGGACGAGGCCGGGCGCGGCCCTTTGGCTGGGCCAGTGGTGGCCGCTGCCGTCATTCTGGACGAGTTGTACCCGATTGCTGGGCTGGCCGACTCGAAAAAGCTCACGGCCACCCGGCGCGAAGCCTTGTTTGATGAAATTCGGGCCAAGGCCTTGTGTTGCAGCATTGCCCAAGCCAGCGTAGAAGAAATTGACCGCTTGAACATTCTGCAGGCTACCCTGCTAGCAATGCGCCGTGCGGTGCTGGGGCTGCGTCTCAAGCCTGCGATGGCGCTGGTCGATGGCAACCGCCTGCCTCGGTTGGATGTGCCTGCCGAGGCCATTGTGAAGGGCGATGCACTGGTGCCCGCGATTTCTGCGGCCTCCATTTTGGCCAAGGTGTACCGGGATCGTTGGTGTGTGCAAGCCGATGCCCAATACCCGGAGTATGGGTTTGCACTGCACAAAGGCTATGGTACGGCGGCCCATGTCGCGGCCTTGCAAGCGCATGGCCCTTGCCCGCTGCACCGCCAATCGTTTGCGCCCGTGGCCAAGGCCCAACAGGCCGCCAAGATGGGTGTGCTAACGGTCTGATAGCGCGTGCTGGGCATGGCGCATCGCCAAGAGAGAAATCTATTTCTCTGTGTGTTTGGTATGAAACCAATGTTGAAACCGCTCTGCAGGCATAGGCTTAGAGAACAGATAGCCCTGCCCTTCATCACAGCCCCGGTTTTTTAACCACTGTGCCTGTTCGGCGGTTTCAATGCCTTCGGCAATCGTGGCCAAGCCCAGACTGCGCGACATCGAAATAATGGCTTCAGCGATGGAGTCGCTGTGGGTGCCAGTCATCAGATCGCGCACAAAACTTTGGTCAATTTTGAGTTTGTGGATACTGAAGCGCTTCAGGTAGGCCAACGATGAGTAGCCGGTGCCAAAGTCGTCAATCGACAAGCGCACGCCCAGCCCATGCAATTGTTGTATGGTGCCAACCACCCGTTCAGGGTCTTCGGCCATCACGCTTTCGGTCAGTTCAATTTCTAGCCAACGCGCATCCAAGCCGGTGGCGCGCAACACCTTGTCTACCCGCTGGGCAAAATCGGTTTGGTTAAATTGCAAGGCAGACACATTCACCGCCATCACCATGGGCGGCAAACCCGCTTGCTGCCAGGCCTTGCATTGGTGGGCGGCTGCTTGGAGCACCCAATCACCCATCGGCAAAATCAGGCGGCTTTCTTCGGCAATCGGAATGAACTCGGCAGGCGAGAGCAAGCCCATTTCTGGATGCTGCCAACGGATCAGGGCTTCGCAGCCGATCACGGTGTTGGACGAGAGCTGCAATTGCGGCTGAAAATGCAGCAGCAACTCATCGTTGCGCAAGGCGCGGTGCAAGGCGTTCTCTAGTTGCAGTGCCCGGCTGACCCGTTGCTGCATGTCTGCTTTATGGAAGCGGAAGGTGTTGCCACCCGCGTTTTTGGCCCGGTACATGGCCATGTCACTGGCTTGCAACAGTGCATCGGCATCTTGGCCGTCGGCGGGGTAGACCGCAATCCCAATCGAGGGTGGCACCACCAGCTGGTGGTGGTTCACTTGCATTGGTATGGACAACTGGTCGAGCAGCTTTTGTGCTACATGGGCGGCTCCATCGGCATTCACCTGGGGCAGTAGCACGGTAAATTCATCTCCGCCTTGGCGTGAGACGGTGTCTTGCCCACGCACCGCTTCGCGCAGGCGCTTGCTGACTTCAATCAACACGGCATCGCCAACCCTCGGCCCCAGAGAGTCGTTGATATTTTTGAAGCGGTCTAAATCCAGAAACAGCACGCTCAGGGCTTCGTTTTGGCGCTGGGCCTGTAACAGTGCCAATTCCAATCGGTCGCGCAGTACGGTGCGGTTGGGCAGATCGGTCAGGGCATCATGCTGGCTGATGTGCTGGATGCGGTCTTGGTCTTGTTTGCTTTGGCTGATGTCGCTGAAAATGGCATAGTAGTGCCGTATGTCCCCGTTGCTGGCCCGGTCTACGTTCACAGTCAGCCACTCTACAAAGATTTCTCCGCTCTTGCGCTGGTTGCAAACTTCGCCTTGCCAGCGCCCCATCGCTTGCACTTGCTGCCAGATTTGCTGGTCATGGTGCGGGTCGTGCGGTTCGGAGGCAATGAAAGATGGCAGCTGTCCTAGCACTTCTTCGGCGCTGTAGCCCGTCATCTCTGTGAAGGCATGGTTGACCGATTTGATGGTCTTGTCTGGCCCACAAATGACGATGGCTTCGAGGCTGTGCATGAAAACCCCGGCATGCAAGTCTAGGGCAGCTTCCCGTTGTTTCAGTTCGGTCAGATCGGTATGGGTACCGATCACCCGCACGGGCTTGCCATTGGCATCGCGTTGTACCACTTTGCCGCGGTCCAGAATCCATTTGTATTGGCCGTCTTTGCACAACACACGATGTTGGTTGCTGTAAAAGGTGGTTTCGCCTTGCAACAGTTGCTGCACATCTTGTATGACTTTGGGCAAGTCTTCTGGGTGTACGCGCGTTTCCCACTCGGACAGGGCTGAGCCTATTTCGGCCTCGGTATAGCCCAACATGCTTTTCCAGCGTGCAGAGAACAGGACGGTGCCATTGGCTACGTCCCAGTCCCAGAGGCCCAAGTCGCTGCCATCAATGGCAAAACGCCAGCGTTCTTCCGAGGCTTGCAGTAAAGCCAATAGGGCTGCTTGGCGGCGTTCTTCCCGCCCCACCAGCAAAAACAGCAGCACTGTGGTCAGCAGCACAAAGAACTGACCTTTCCAAGATTGGACATAGCCCCACCAAGCGACCTCCGGACTGGGCAGGGCTTGGGTCAACCAATCAGAGCCCCAGATCCATGCACTGGCCAGCACAAAGTAGATCAGACTAATCCGGGTGGCAGCAGAAATGGAATGGTTCATGGTGCGTTGACGGTGTGCTGAGGATAGAACAATATCAACCCGTATTACGTAACCCAGCCGCAATGCCGTTGATGGAGATATGGATACCCGTCTGTACGCGTTCGTCGCCCTCGCCCTCGCGCCAGCGGCGCACCAGTTCTACTTGCAGATGGTGCAGCGGGTCAATATACGGAAAGCGGTGGCGAATGGAGCGCGCCAAAGCGGTGTTGTTCACCAACCGTTGCTTTTCGCCGGTGATGCGGCTCAGGGCTTCGGTGGTGCGGTGCCACTCGGCCTCGATACTACTGAAAATCTTTTTGCGTAGCCGGACGTTGTCTACCAACTCGCTGTAGCGTGAGGCCAAGGCCAAATCGCTTTTGGCCAGCACCATGTCCATGTTGGACAGCAGGGTACTAAAAAACGGCCACTGGCGGTACATTTTGCGCAGCAGTGCCAGTTGTGCTTTGGCCTCGGTGCCTTCGGCTTGCAAAAAGGCTTCAACAGCAGAACCAAAACCATACCAGCCGGGCAAGGTCAGGCGGCACTGGCCCCAGCTAAAGCCCCAAGGAATGGCGCGCAGGTCTTCAATGCGTTGCGAGGGTTTGCGCGAGGCCGGGCGTGAGCCAATGTTGAGTTCCGCAATCTCGCGGATCGGGGTTGAGTTGAAAAAATAATCGGTAAAGCCCGGTGTTTCATAAACCAAGGCGCGGTAGGCATCCATGCTGGCCTGTGACAACTGCGCCGCCGCTGCCAAAAAGTGGGGCGTGGCCGGTTTGGTCGGCTGCAACAGGGTGGCCTCTAGCGTGGCGGCGACCAAGGTTTCGAGGTTGCGCCGGCCAATTTCGGGGTTGGCGTATTTGGAGGCAATCACTTCACCTTGCTCGGTCAGGCGGATTTGGCCGCGCACCGTGCCCGGTGGCTGCGCCAAAATGGCTTGGTAGCTCGGGCCGCCGCCCCGGCCCACGGTGCCGCCCCGTCCGTGGAACATGCGCAGCCGAATTGGTGTGCTGCCCGCAGACAGCTCATCGAACAAAGCCACCAGCGCAATCTCGGCCCGGTACAACTCCCAGTTGCTGGTAAAGATGCCACCGTCTTTGTTGCTATCGGAGTAGCCCAGCATGATGTCTTGCTCGGCCCCACTGCGGCGCACGAGATCCGCGATGCCGGGCAATTGGTAAAACTCGCGCATGATATTGGGAGCGTTGCGCAGGTCTTCGATGGTCTCGAACAGCGGCACCACAATCAAATCGGCATGGGCTGGCCCCAACACGGGCGATGCTGGCCCCAAAGTGCCACGCAAGAGTCCGACTTCTTTTTGCAGCAACAGCACTTCGAGCAAATCGCTCACGGTTTCAGTGTGGCTGATGATGTAGTGCCGGATGGCTTCGCTGCCGTAGCGCTGGCGCATCTGCCGGGCGGTTTCAAAAATAGCCAGCTCGTTCTGTGTGTGTTCGCAATAGGCTACGCCCTGCACCCGCAGGGGGCGCGCTTCTTGCAACAAGCGCATGAGTACCTTGCGCTTGTTGGCTTCGGTGAGTACCGAGTAATCGGGCTCAATCTGGGCCACGGCCAGCAACTCGGCAATCACGCGTTCGTGTTGGTCGGAGCTTTGGCGCAAATCGACGGTTGCCAAGTGAAAGCCAAACACCTCCACCGCTCGCATCAGCGGGCTGAGGCGTTCTGGCACCAAGGCGGCTCCGTGGTGGGCTTGCAATGAGCTGGCAATGGTACGCAGTTCGGCCAAAAATTCAGCGGCATCGCGGTAGGGGTTTTGTGGCGCGATGGCATGGCGTGCGGCTTCGGTGCCGGTCAGTTGCTGCAGTGTGGCAGCCAACCGAGCATAAATGCCGGTCAGGGCGCGGCGATACGGCTCGTCTTGACGATGGGCGTTGCTGTCGGGCGAGCTTTGGGCCAGGGCTTGCATTTCCGGGGTTTGTTCTACCAGCCGGGCCGACATGGACAACTCGCTGCCCAACAGATGTACCTCAGTCAGGTAGTGGCGCAAAGCCACTTCGCTTTGGCGGCGCAGCGCCTGCGCCAAGGTGCTGGCGCTGACGTTGGGGTTGCCATCGCGGTCGCCGCCAATCCATTGGCCCATGCGTAAAAAGCTGTGGATCGGTTGGTCGCCCAGTTCGCGTTCCAAATCGGCATAAATGCGTGGAATTTCGCGCAGAAAAGTGGCTTCGTAGTAAGACAGGGCGTTTTCGATTTCGTCGGCCACGGTCAGTTTGCTGTAACGCAGCAGGCGCGTTTGCCATAGTTGGGCCACGCGGGCGCGCAATTGGGCCTCGTTGGCGGCCAAGGCACGGGGGGTCAGGGCATCTTTGGCACTGTTGTAGAGCTGGGCACGCTCTACGATGTCATCGCGCACGGCCAAGAGTTGTGCAATGCCGCGTTCGGCATCCAAAATGCTTTTGCGTTGCACTTCGGTCGGGTGGGCGGTGAGTACCGGGGCCACATAGCTGCTGGCCAAGGCTTCGGCAATGGCGCTGGGGGCAATGCCCTCCCAGCGCAGGCGCGACAAAGCCACGGCAATGCTGCCTTCTTGGGTATCGCCAGCGCGTTCGCGCAGGGTGCGGCGGCGGATATGGTGGCGGTCTTCGGCCAAATTGGCCAGATGGCTAAAGTAGGTGAACGCCCGAATCACGCTCACGGTTTGGTCGCCACTCAAGCCCTTGAGCAGTTTTTTCAGCGCTTTGTCGGCTTCGTGGTCGGCATCGCGCCGAAAGGCCACCGACAGCTTGCGCACCTGTTCAATCAGTTCAAAGGCGGCCACGCCTTCTTGTTCTCGAATCACATCGCCCAGAATGCGCCCCAGCAGGCGGATGTCTTGGATCAGTGGTGCATCCTTATCGGTTTTGCGCGGGGCTGGGGCTTCGGTCTTGGGGCTGGGCGCAGTCATTTAGGGGGAGTCTCCGGCTCAATGGTTTTGAAACGGGGGCCATGCTAGCATCAGCAGTTATTTTTGCCTTGCCTGCCGCGATGACTTCCCCAGCTTCTTCTCTCTCTTCCATCGTCATTGCCACGCGCGAAAGCCGTTTGGCCCTGTGGCAAGCCGAACATGTGCAAGCCTTGCTGCAAGCACGCGGCCACGCAGTATCTTTGTTGGGCATGACCACGCTGGGCGATCAAATTTTGGATCGTAGCCTGAGCAAGGTAGGTGGCAAGGGCCTGTTTGTCAAAGAGTTGGAAACGGCGCTGCACGATGGTCGGGCGGATATTGCCGTGCATTCGCTCAAAGATGTGCCAATGGAGCTGCCCGAAGGCTTTACCTTGGCCTGTGTGTTAGAGCGCGAAGACCCGCATGATGCGTTTGTCTCGCCGCGCTATGCCCGTTTGCAAGACTTGCCCCCCGGTGCGGTGGTGGGTACGTCTAGCCTGCGCCGTCAGGTGCTGTTGCAAGCGCTGCGCCCCGATTTGAACATCCAGCCCTTGCGCGGCAATTTGGACACGCGCCTGCGCAAGCTGGACGAGGGGCAATATGATGCGATTGTGCTGGCCGCTGCCGGACTGAAACGCCTGCAGTTGCCAGCGCGTATCCGCCAGATTTTTTCCGCTGCTGAGATGTTGCCTGCTGCAGGCCAAGGCGCTTTGGGCATTGAAATTCGCAGTGATCGCCAAGATTTAATCGATGCCTTAGCTCCGTTGGCGCACCAAGCGACTTGGTTGCGCGTTACAGCAGAACGTGCCGTCAGTCGCTGTCTGGGCGGAAGCTGCTCCATGCCACTGGCGGCCCATGCCAGTTTGGTTGGTCAAGAGCTGCGCTTAGAAGCCGCTTGGGGCCACCCCGAGCAGCCGTACCAAGCCTTGGTGCGCACCAATGCCAGTGCCAGCGTCACCAGTTTGGCCGATGCCGATGCCTTGGGGCAAGCGGTGGCCGCGCAATTGCGGGCCGGTGGTGCAGGCGCTGTCTAGCACCCATGCCAGCGCGCATCTTAGTGACCCGTCCAGCCCCGGAAGCCGCGCACTGGGTTGCGGCTTTGCAGGTGCGTGGTTGGGTGGTACAGGCCCTGCCCCTGATCGATATCAGCCCGCCCACCGATACCGCCAGCTGGAGCGCTTTGCAACAAGCGCAGCAAGGTCTGGCGCGTTACCAAGCCATCATGTTGGTGAGTGGGGCTGCAGCCCGGTTTTTTTGTGCTCCGGCGGTGGTGCAAGCCGGTCAGGCCTTGGCCGCGCGTGGGCTTGGCCCACGCTGGTGGGCCCCCGGCCCCGGTACAGCGCGCACGTTGCAGCAATGCGGTTTGCCAGCCGACTGCATTGACCAACCGGCCGCCGATGCCAGTCAGTGGGATTCTGAGGCGCTGTGGCAACAGGTGGAACCACAAATCCAGCCCGGCAGCCGGGTCTTGATCGTGCGTGGCCGCGATGGTACAGACCCCCTGCCCGAGGGCCACGGGCGCGATTGGTTGGCGCAGCAACTGCAGCGTGCCGGGGCACAGGTAGAGAAAGTGGTGGCCTACCAACGGCAGGCCCCGCAGTTCTCCGAAGCGGAACGGGCTTTAGCCCAACAGGCGGCCAGCGACGGCACTTTGTGGCTGTTGAGCAGTTCGCAGGCGATTGCTAACTTGCAGGCCCAACTGCCCACCCAATCTTGGCAACAAGCCCGTGCTTTAACCACGCACCCGCGTATCGCTGCTGCAGCCCGTGCCGCTGGCTTTGGCACGGTGGCGCAATGCCGCCCAGCCTTAGAGGATGTGGCAGTGTCGATAGAATCGGTGCTATGAGTTCTGCGCCTGCCCCTGCCCCGTCTGTTGCCAGTTCAGTGCCGCCCACCACGGCCTCTGCGGCCCCAGAGGGGAGCGCTGGCACTGGTGGCAGTGCCAAGCTGTGGCGTTACGGTATGGGCGCTGTAACCATCGTGGCTGCTATGGGCTTGGTCAGTAGCGTCTTACTGTGGCAAAAGCTCAACACCATCCAAGAACAATTGGCGCGCCAGAGTGCCGATGCAGGCGCGCAAGCGGTAGAGGCGCGCACCTTGGCACGCGAGGCGCAGGAGCACGCCAGCGATACGGCCACCCGCCTGACGGTGGCCGAGACCCGCCTGAACGAAGTCGCCTTGCAGCGCGGTCAGTTAGAGGAGCTGATGCGCAGCGTGTCACGTTCGCGCGATGAAACTTTGGTGGTAGATATGGAAGCTGCTTTGCGTCTGGCCGAGCAACAGGCGCAATTTACCGGCCAATTAGAGCCGCTGTTGGCTGCCTTAAAAAGTGCCCAGCAGCGCATTGAGCGCGCTGCCCAGCCTCGGTTGTTGCCGGTGCAGCGTGCTATGGCACGCGATGTAGAGCGCTTACGCACCGCCCAAGTGGCGGACACGGCAGGCTTGCTGGCCCGGTTGGATGATTTGGTGCGCCAAGTGGACGAGTTGCCCTTGCAAAATGCGGTGGCGACCACCGCTGCCACGCGGCGCTTACAGGCTAAAACCAGCGGCAATGCCTCTGGCCCTGCCAGCGCCAGCAGCACAGAAACTGCCAGCGATGCACCTTGGTGGCAAGCCGCCCTGCTGCAAGCGGGCGAAGTAGTGTGGGATGAGGTGCGCAGCCTGGTGCGCGTGAGTCGGATTGACCAGCCCGAGGCTATTTTGTTGGCCCCAGAGCAAGCCTTCTTCCTGCGTGAAAACCTCAAGCTCAAGCTGCTGAATGCGCGTTTGGGTATTTTGGCGCGGCAGTTAGATTCTGCGCGCACGGATTTGGCTGCCGCCCATGCGGCGATTCAAAAATACTTTGACTCCACCTCGCGGCGCACCCAGCAGGTGGTTGCTTTGTTGCAGCAATCGCAGTTGCACCTGAAAAACAACGAGCTGCCGCGCCTAGACGAAACCTTTGCTGCCCTCGGTAGTGCAGCAGCAGGCCGTTAGAGCGGCCCAGAAAGCGCCCCATGCGTGCTGTTCTTTGGCTTTTGGCCTTGTTTGCGGTAGCGGTGGCTTCGGCGCTGTTTGCCGGTAACAACCAAGGCACCATCACCCTGTTTTGGCCGCCCTACCGGCTGGATTTGTCACTCAATTTGGTGCTCCTGCTGCTGGTGCTGGGTTTTGCGATTGTCTATGCCGCTTTGCGCGGCTTGGCGGCCCTGTTAGCACTGCCCCACGAAGCACAACGTTGGCGCCTACAGCAAAAAGAGCGCGCCATGCACGCCGCGTTGTTGGATGCGCTGGCGCAGTTTATGGCCGGGCGTTTTTTGCGTTCGCGCAAGGCGGCCTTGTTGGCCTTGGCGCAAGAAGCTGCCCTGAGCCAAGCTGGTGAGCAGCTGCAGCACAGCCGTTCTTTGCGTGCTTTAGCGCACCTGATTGCGGCGGAAGACTCGCACGCCCTGCAAGACCAACGCCAGCGCGCGCTGCATTTGCAGCAGGCCCTAGAGCAAGCCTCTGGCCACGGGAAGCAGCACGAACAAGCCCTGCGCGAAGGCATCCAATTGCGCGCGGCCCGCTGGGCGCTCGAAGATCGGGATGCCCGCAGCAGCTTAGAGTGGTTGGCGGCACTGCCCCAAGGGGCGGCACGGCGTACCTTGGCCTTGCGCCTGCGCCTGAAAGCGACACGCCATGCGCGGCAAACGCAAGAAGCCTTAGAGACGACCCGTTTGCTGGCCAAGCACCGGGCTTTTTCGGCCACAGCAGCGCAAAGCATGGTGCGCGGGCTGGCGACCGAGTTGCTCGACAGTGTCCACGATCCGCTGCAATTGCAGCAAGTTTGGCAAAGCCTAGAACCAGCAGAACGTGCCATGCCCGAGCTGGCGGTGCATGCGGCGCAGCGCCTGAGTCTGTTGGGGGGCGAGGCGGCCCAAGTGCGTCACTGGTTGCTGCCCGCTTGGCCCTTGCTGCAACAATACCCTTGCCCCCTGAGCGATGTTTGGGCCCTCAAACTGGTGTGTAGCCTAGAGGCCAGCCTGCACGACATCGACAGCGCTTGGTTGGCCCGCATCGAGACGGCGGCCCAAGCCCATCCGCAACAGGTGTATTTGCAATATTTGGCCGGTGTGGCCTGTATGCAGCGCCAACTTTGGGGCAAAGCGCAACAATTGTTGGCTGCATGCAGCCAGCAACTACCGGATGCCAGTTTGCGCCGCCGGGCTTGGCTGCATTTGGCCACTTTGGCCGAACAGCGCGGCGATACTGCGGCGGCCCATGCGGCTTGGCGGCAAGCGGCGCAAGCAGAGTCCTCGGCCTAGGTATCCTGACAACCTAGACCAGCGCAGGCCCCAGGGCAACCATCCGCCACCTTATCCATCCACCCCCGTCCATGACCTACCGCTTCTTTCGTTGTTTGGCCGTTTTATGGCTCTTGCTACCGCTGTGGGCCTGTAAAGATGCCAGCAATTTGCGCCTTCACAGTGTCACGACTGCGCCAGCGACGGCGCAGGCTGCGGCTACAGACCCCACAGCTCCGCCCAAAACCATTGCCTTGGTCATGAAGACCCTGACCAATCCCTTCTTCATTGCAATGGAGCAGGGTGCGCGCCGTGCTGAGCGCCAGTTGGGTCTGGTGCTGTTGGTCAAGGCGGCGGCGCAAGAGACCTCGATCGAGCAACAAATCCAAATTGTCGATGATTTGATTGCCGCCCAGGTCGATGCCATTGTGATTGCCCCCGGCGACTCGCACCGGCTGGTGCCCGTGCTGAAAAAGGCGGCCGATGCTGGTATCAAGCTGGTGAATCTGGATAACCGGCTAGACCAGCAAACGGTGCAGCAAATGGGCTTGGCCCCCATCCCTTTTATCAGCGTGGACAACGAACAAGCTGCCTATGCTGCTGTGCGCTGGTTGCGCCAAGGCTTACCGGCTGATAGCCCCGTGGTGCTGCTGGAGGGCATTCGCAGTGCCGAGAATGCCCGTCAGCGCCACCAAGGTGCCATCCGTGCCCTGACCGAGGCCCCCGCTTTGCAAGTGGTGGCCAGCCAAAGTGCCCACTGGAAAATTGACGAGGGCTATGCCGCCACCCAAGAGCTGTTAGGCCGTTATCCCCAAACCAAGCTACTGTACGCGGCCAACGACATGATGGCCTTGGGTGCTATTCGCTACCTGCAAGAACAGGGGCGACGCGATGTGAAGGTGGGGGGCTTTGATGCCATTAACGAGGCCCAAGAAGCCATCGCACAAGGTTGGTTGCAGGTGACGGTAGACCAACAAGCGGCCGAGCAGGGGTTTCAGGGGGTGATGTTGGCTTCGCGCTTGTTGCAGGGCGAAACGGTGCCGCAAGTGACCCTGATTGATGCCAAATTGGTCACGGCCCCGCGCCCGCATTGATTTTTTGCTTTGCGTATGCCTTGGAAACGCCGCAGCACCAACATCACCACCAAGCTGGTGTTGTATTTTTTGCTCACGGGCATCGTGCCTTTGCTGTTGTTTGGTGTCACCGCCTTTTTTATGGCCCACAGCATCGTGGCCGAACAAGCCACAGCGCACAACCACCGTGTCTTGAACGAAACGCGCCGCTTGTTGGTGCTGTATGCTGAACAGCTAGAAGACTTGGCCGCCAACATTGCGGGCAACGAACTGATTGCCAAAGCTTTGTATGCGGCCGACACGGCGGTGGAGGACCACTACAACCGCTTGAATACCAAGGCCCAAATTGGCTACATCCTGAACCATTTTCTCAGTGCGCGTGGGCTGGTGTCGCTCAATGTGATCTCGCTCAACGGGCGGCATTTCCATGTCGGTGCCACCTTAGACACCCACGATCTACCACCGCAAACGGTGCGCCGCCTGCTGCAAGAGGCCCAAGCCTCGGGGCAAAACACCTATTGGCGTGGTATGGACGATGGTTCCAACTTGGGCATGGCCCCACGCAAGGTCTATACCTTGGTGCGCCCGATCAGCCACTACGACGAATCAGCCGATGCCCATGTGGTGGTTGGGGTGCTGGTCATCAGCATTGACAATGCTATTTTTTACACGCGGCCCTCGCCCGAAGAGGCACAGCCCGATGCACAGTTGATGGCCATAGACCGCCAAGGGCGCTTTATGCACCACCCGCACCCGAACAATTTTGGACAGCCGGTGGCACAGGGTTTGTTGACCTTGTTGCGCCAAAGCCAAACCGACCAGCGTTTGGTGTTGGATGGCCGTGAAGTCATGCTCTCGGCCATCCCCTTGCCTCGCACCGGCGGCTATTTGGTGCTTACCTCGTCGCTAGACCATCAGGTGGCCAATGTGGTGCGGCTGGCGCTGTTGGCCCTGTCTTTGCTGTTGGTGTGCTTGGTGGTCATGGCCTTGTTGGTGCGCCGTTACACCCACCAAGTGGTGGCCCCGCTGCGCGCCTTGGCGCGTAGTTTTCAGCAACTGACGCAGGAGCCACAAGCCACGTATGCACCGCTGCCACTGCCAGAGGCGCATGATGAAATCGCCGACTTGGTACGCGGCTTCAATGCCTATTTACACACCGTACAAGAGCAACGCCAAGCAGCGCAAGTGCTGCGCCGCACCGAGCAAGAGCTGCTGGACAACGCGCAAACCTTGCGTACCGCTATCGATGCGATTGACGAAGCCTTTGTGCTGTTTGATCCGCAAGACCGTTTGGTGTTTTGCAACGAAAAATACCGCACCTTGGTGCCCGTGGCCCCCCCGTTTGAATTGCATGGCAAAACCTTTGAAGAGTTGCTGCGCTTGCGTATTCAGGCCGGTTGCTATTACGCCGAGTTGAACCAGGCCACCGAGGCCGAGCGCGAAGCGTGGATCGAGCACCGCATGGCTATCCACCGCAGTGGCGATCAAGCCCTAGAGCAAAAATTAGAAGATGGCCGCTGGTTGCGTATTGTGGATCGCAAGACCCCGGCCGGTTACACCGTGGGCTTCCGTGTCGATATTACGCACCTCAAGCACATGCAAGAGGAGGCCGAGGCCGCCAACCGCACCAAAAGCGACTTTTTGGCCAATATGGGCCATGAAATTCGCACCCCGATGAACGCCATCATCGGCATGACGGCCTTGGTGTTGGACTCTGAACTGACACCGCGCCAGCGCGATCACCTGAACAAGGCGTACGGATCGGCCAAAACGCTGTTGCAACTGCTCAATGATTTGCTGGATTACTCCAAGATAGAGGCGGGGCGGCTGGAGCTAGAACAAGCACCCTTCGAGATCAGTGCGGTCTTGCAGCGCCTGAACGATATGTTTGCGTACCAGCTAGAGCAGAAAAAGCTCGATTGGCAAGTGGTGCTCGACCCGCAACTGCCACCCCAATTGGTGGGCGATGCGTTGCGCTTGGGCCAAGTTTTGGCCAATTTGGTCAGCAACGCGATTAAATTTACCGACCAAGGCAGCATCCGTCTGCACTTGCAGCAACAAGCGCGCACTGGCAGCAGTGTCACCTTGCAAGGCCGTGTTAGTGATACTGGCATTGGTATGGGGCCAGAGCAAATGGCACGCTTGTTTGCCGCCTTCACCCAAGCCGATAGCTCAATTGCCCGCAAATACGGTGGTACGGGCTTGGGTTTGTCGATTGTGCAGCGCTTGGTGCAGATGATGCGGGGCCGGGTTTGGGTCGACAGCACACCGGGCCAAGGCAGTACCTTTTATTTTGAGGTGGTCTTGGGCTATTTCATGCCGCACAGCGATGCTCCTGCTGCCGCCAGTCCCGCGCCCGCCATTCCACCGGGCGATGCTGGGCAGAAAGCCACTATTGCTCCGTTGGCACTGGATGGGAGTGCGGTGTCTGGTTCATCCATCCCAGGCCATCCATTGCTTTCGGATGAACTGCAAACCCTGCTGCAACAGTTACAGCAGCTGTTGGCGGGCAATCGATTGGCGGCCAAGCGCATTGGTGAGCAAATTGAATCTTTGTTGCAAGACAGTCCCTTGGCGGCTGCTTTTACGCCGGTAATGCTGGCTGTGCGGCGGTTACAGTTCAAAGAAGCCCTTGAGGCGCTCCAAGTTTGGGAGCAGTGGCTCGGGCAGCAAGCCTCGGCCCATCAGACCACAGAAGAAAAAGGAGCAAAACCTAATGCCCCGTCCGACCCCCCAAGTGCTGATCGTCGATGACCAGCCCGAAAACATCGAAGTGTTGGGCGAAACTTTGGCTTCTATTTGCGAAGTAGGTTTTGCCCTGTCTGGCCCCGAAGCACTGGCCCAAGTGGCCGAGCAACTGCCCGATCTGGTGCTGTTGGATGTGATGATGCCCGACATGACGGGCTATGAAGTGCTGCACATTTTGCAAAGCCAGCCGCGCACGCGCCAAGTGCCTGTGATTTTCGTCACGGCCCGCATTAATGCCGACAGCGAAACCCGTGGCATCGAAGCTGGGGCGGTGGACTTTATCCACAAGCCTATCAACCCGCAGGTGGTGAAGGCGCGTGTCTCAGCCCACCTCGAGCGGGCGCAGCAACGCGCCGCCTTGGCCGAGCTCAACCAACAGTTGCACGATTCTTTAGAGCAGATCAAGGCCGCACAAAGCCAGTTGTTGGTACTGTCTACCGCGATTGAGCAAAGCCCCCTCACGGTGATGGTGACGGATTTGGATGGCCAGATCCAATACGTGAACCCCTATTTCACCCAAGTGACGGGCTACACCTTTGACGAAGTGCAGGGGCAAAAGCCATCATTGCTCAAATCCGGTCTGACCGACCAAACCGTGTATGCCGATCTGTGGCGGCAAATTAAACAGGGGCGGCCTTGGGTGGGTGAGATTATCAACCGCACCAAAGACGGTAGCACTTATGTGGAAGAAACCCATATCGCCCCGGTGGTGGATGCCACGGGCCAGCGTCAGCACTATGTGGCGATCAAGCTCGATATCACCGAGCGCAAACATGCCCAAGAAAAACTAGACCATCTGGCCCATTACGACATCCTGACCAATCTGCCCAACCGCAGTTTGTTCATGGATCGGGTCGAGCGTGGCTTGGCCTTGGCCAAGCGCCATGATCGGCCTTTGGCCTTGTTGTTCATCGATTTAGACAAGTTCAAACCCATCAACGACACCTGGGGCCATGCCGTGGGCGATTTGGTATTGCAAGAGGTGGCCCAGCGGATGCAAAGCTGCGTGCGCGAGTCTGATACGGTGAGCCGTGTCGGGGGCGATGAGTTTGTGGTCTTGCTGCTGAACTTGGCCAATGCCACGGATGCGGTGATGGTGGCAGAAAAAATCCGTGCCGCATTGAACCAACCGATCTTGTTGGAAGACAAAAGGCTCTCGATTTCCTCTTGCATCGGCGTTGCACTGTACCCAGAACATGGCTTGACGCAAATGGAGCTATCGCGCCATGCCGATGCCGCTATGTACCAAGCCAAGCAACGTGGCCGCGATCGTGTCGTGCTGTTTGAGCCGTCGATGGCCGCCACCTAGCCAGCCAGTGGCTTGCTACAGCTATAGAATTCAAATTTTTGCAATTTAAACGTCAATTTCATTGGAACTAAAAGAATAAGTGGCTTCTTACACTGACATGGTCTTCTTGCTGCCCTGTCGCCACTTATGTCTATTGCCCACTCCCATGCTTTTGCTGTCCACCGCCCCGCCACATCGCGCTATAGCAATGTAGCCATTGCCTTGCATTGGCTGTTGGGTGCAGCGTTGGTGGCAGTGTTTGCACTGGGTATCTACATGGCCGACCTGCCGTTTTCCCCCCGGCGCTTGCAGCTGTACAACTGGCACAAGTGGGCAGGGGTGGTGGTTTTGGGTCTGTCGGCCCTGCGTTTGGTGTGGCGTATCACGCACCGCCCACCGGCTTTACCGCAGGCCATGCAGCAGGCGATGCCTGCTTGGCAAAGGGCTGCGCACCACGGTACGCACCATGCACTGTATGCCTTGTTCTTTGCCGTGCCCTTGCTGGGCTGGGCCTACAGCTCCGCCGCTGGTTTCCCGGTGGTGTTGTTTGGCATGCTGCCGCTGCCCGATTTTGTCCCGGTCAGCACCACGTTGGCCGAGGTACTCAAGCCCTTGCACAAGTTGTCGGCGTTGGCCTTGGCCGCTTTGGTGTTGCTGCATGTGGCGGCTGCCCTGAAACACCAATGGCTAGACCGCGATAACTTGTTGGCCCGCATGTGGCCCGGCCCACGTTGAACCCGCGTTGATTTTTGTTATCTGACCCCATTTTATTTGACGGCTATGCAAACTACTTCTTTTCTCTCGACCCTGTTGCTCGGTACCAGCGCTCTGTTGATGGCTGCTCCTGCCAGTGCCCAACAGGCCTTGCTGCCAGCCCAAAGCAACATCAGCTTTACTGCCAAGCAGATGGGGGTGCCACTGCAAGGGCATTTCAAAAAATTTGATGCCAAAGTGGTCTTTGATGCGGCCAAGTTGGGCAGCAGCAAAATCAGCTTTAGCGTAGATACCGGCAGTGCCACCTTGGGCGCGAAAGAAACCGATGCCGAGTTGCCCAAGCCGGTGTGGTTCAACGTAGCACAGTTTCCGCAGGCGCTGTTTGAGTCCAGCAGCATCAAAGCTTTAGGGGCTGGCAAGTTGGAGGTGGCGGGCAAGCTGACCATCAAAGGCCAAGCGCGCGATGTGGTGGTGCCTGTGGCTTTGAGCCAAAACGGTAGCACCACCACTGCCACCGGCACGCTGGCCCTAAAGCGCTTGGCCTACAAAATTGGCGAGAACGAATGGGCCGATACCTCGATGGTGGCCGACGAGGTGCAAGTGCAATTCAAGCTCGCGCTGAGTGGTGTGGGCAAACTGTAATTTTTCTTTTCCCCCGGTTTTTCATCGTTTTTTCAGGAGTTTTTTCATGCGTAAATCCCTCTTCGCCTTGGCCGCTATCGCTACTTGGGCTACCAGTGCTGTGCAAGCCGCCCCCGCAGAGTACGCCATTGACCCGACCCACACCTTTGCCACCTTTGAAATCAGCCATTTTGGGGCTTCGGTCAATCGCGGCCGCTTTGATAAAAAAGATGGCAAGGTGCAGTTGGACAAAGCCGCTAAAACCGGCAAGGTCGAAATCACTTTTGATGTGGCCTCGGTGAACACCGGCACGGCTGCTTTTGACAAGCACCTGCAAAGCGCCGATATTTTTGACGTAGCCAAACACCCTACAGCCAAGTTTGTCTCGGACAAGTTCCACTTTAACGGTGACAAGGTCACGGCGGTGGATGGCACATTGACACTGCTGGGCAAAACCCAACCCATCACCCTCAAGGCCAACCAGTTTGCCTGTTACGACAACCCGATGCTCAAGCGCGAAGTGTGTGGTGGCGACTTTGAGGCCACCATCGACCGCACTGCCTTTGGCCTGAACTATGGCGTGGACTGGGGCTTCCCGAAGAACGTGCGCTTGGTGGTGCAAGTCGAAGCCGTGAAGCAATAAGTTCGGCTCTGTGCAGAAATAATGCCAGCACCACACTCTCTCCAGCGAGGGGGTTGGTGCTTTTTGTCTTTGTTTATTCTTCCTCCATACTTTTATGCAAATTAACCTCTCTGGAAAAACCGCCCTTATCACCGGAGCCAGTGCCGGTATTGGTTTAGCCATTGCCCGTGGCTTGGCCCAAGCCGGGGCCAGCGTCACCCTGTGCGCCCGTGATGTTGAACGCTTGAATGCTGCCGTAGCGGCTTTGCAGGCCGAAGGCTTGCAAGCCCAAGGCGTGGCCGCAGATTTGGCCGCCGCTGCTGGTTGCCAAGCCCTGATCGCTGCCGTGCCGCACACGGACATCTTGGTGAACAATTTGGGCATTTATGGCACGCAAGATTTCTTTGCCATCAGCGATGAGGACTGGGAAACTTTCTTCCAAACCAACGTCATGAGTGGCCTGCGTCTGTCGCGCCACTACGCCCAAGGCATGAAGGCACGCGGCTGGGGCCGGATTCAATTTATCTCCAGCGAATCGGCCGTGAATATCCCATCCGATATGGTGCATTACGGCGTGAGCAAATCGGCTGTGCAAGGTTTGTCGCGTGGTTTGGCCAAGGTGTTGGCGGGTGCGGGCGTGACCGTGAATACCATTTTGCCCGGCCCCACCCGTACTGCGGGCGTAGAGACCTTCTTTGCCAATTTGGCGCGTGAGCAGGGTATTTCGGTGCCCGAGATGGAGCAGCGCTTCTTCCGTGAAAATCGCCCATCGAGCTTGATTGGCCGTTTTGCCACGCCCGAAGAAGTGGCCAGTTTGTGCGTTTATGCGGCTTCGCCGCAAGCCAGTGCCACCACCGGCGCAGCCTTGCGTGTGGAAGGTGGGATTGTCGAGAGCATCATTTAAATATCAAAAAACCCGGTATTTTTACTAGGTTGATAAATTAGAGCAACTTGGATTTTTTGATATGTACGAGCTGCTCTAAATTTTTTCCAAAGCATTTAAATTTTTACTATTGTGCGCGCGGATCCTTGATTAGACGAGCAGGGCTACCATAGAGAATAATTACCTTATCATTTTCTTGGAGTTGAGGTTCTATTCCCTGTGTGATAGTCAATAAATTTCCATTTGAGGTTGCAACAACATACTCCATGCCCTGTTTCTGAGAATTACCCTGCTCCAGAGCTGCACCGATGACAGCACCAGCCACAGCACCCCCAATAGCTCCCAACGCATTGGCCCGAGAGCCACTACCGATACTAGATCCTGCGACAGCACCGGCAACTCCACCAACTGTACCTCCCGTACCAGTATTTGCATTAATCGTCACTAGCCTAGAACTGATGATTGTTCCAGGTATGCTGCGATTCACTTGCCCGACTGAGCCTACAGAGTAGGTATTTGGATCAGTTGTGTTAGCGCAACCAACGAGACCTGCACCGATTATTAAAAGAAGAGCGAATCGATTCATTGTTGTTTCTCGTTTGGAAACATTGGCTTGCTTATGTCGACTGTTTCAATAGCTTGTAGAAATTGTTTTATATTGTTTTGCGCTGCACGATTAATAGATTCTCTGGCCCGAGTTACCCCCATGAAAGAATGAGTCGCTGGCACAACCCCCTCGGCAGAAAATTCTTGCGTATAAACAATTCCGCCTGTATTTCTATCGATAATCTCATATCGGGCAATTGATTTAGATGACATTTCTAAACCAAAAGAGGGAATATCGAAGGCCAAAATTTTTACCTGGATACTTACTTTGTTTTTCGATTCGTCCTTAAATATGGCCATACGATCCAATGATTCTTGTAAAGACTCTTTCCAGAAGTTAGTGATGCCTTCAATTCCCATCGGCATATCACCTTTCTTTTCATCCGGACGGGCCAGAGTTACGGTAATTGATTTGACTTCAGCATTCACTTTCTTTGTAGAAAATCCTACGTCTGGTACTGAGAAGTTGAGCGGCGGAGGTGCAGCACACCCGGCAACAAGAGTTGTAAAAACAAGTGCTAGAGCGAGACGAAGAAAATTCATAAAAATCCTAATATTAAAATTTCTAATAATTATTAGAAAGAAATGGGTTTAATGAATAATTAATTTTAGCATGAACAATTTAATTGCAGATGTAAAAAACCCGGCACGAATGCCGGGTTAATGTGTTGTTTTGTACTAATGTCTATAAAGACTAGCAACCGGCAACATTTTTAGTTGGTGCGTGCCAACTGTTCCAAGATATGGGGATTTTCCAGGGTGGAGGTATCTTGGGTCAGGGTTTCGCCCTTGGCGATGCCACGCAGCAGACGGCGCATGATCTTGCCCGAGCGGGTCTTGGGCAGGTTTTCGCCAAAGCGGATTTCCTTCGGCTTGGCAATCGGGCCAATTTCTTTGCCCACCCAGTTGCGCAGCTCATTGGCCAAGGCTTTGGCATCGTCGCCGGTGGGCACGGGGCCTTTCAGCACCACGAAGGCCACGATGGCTTCGCCGGTCAGATCGTCTGGGCGGCCCACCACGGCGGCTTCGGCCACGATGTCGCTCTTGGCCACCAAGGCCGATTCAATTTCCATGGTGCCCATGCGGTGGCCGGACACGTTCAGCACGTCGTCAATACGGCCAGTGATGCGGAAGTAACCGCGGTCGGCACTGCGCACGGCACCGTCGCCCGCCAAGTAGTAGCCCTTGAGTTCTTCGGGGAAGTAGCTCTTCTTGAAGCGCTCGGGGTCGCCCCAGATGGTGCGAATCATGGAGGGCCAAGGCTTCTTCACTACCAAGATACCGCCGGAGCCGTTGGGCACGTCGTGGCCGGTTTCGTCCACGATGGCGACTTGGATACCGGGCAGCGGCAGGGTGCAAGAGCCGGGCACCAGCGGCGTGGCACCGGGCAGCGGCGTGACCATGTGGCCGCCGGTTTCGGTTTGCCAGAAGGTGTCCACAATCGGGCAGCGCTCGCCGCCAACGTTTTTGTAGTACCACATCCAGGCTTCGGGGTTGATGGGTTCACCCACCGAGCCGAGGATACGCAGGCTGCTCAGGTCAGAGCGGGCGGGGTGTACGCTCTCGTCGCTGTCGGCGGCCTTGATGAGCGAGCGGATGGCGGTGGGGGCGGTGTAGAAGATGGTGCACTTGTGCTTTTCGATCATCGTCCAGAAGCGGTCGGCCTTGGGGAAGGTGGGCACGCCTTCAAAGATGATTTGGGTGGCACCGGCAGCCAGTGGGCCGTAGGCAACGTAGCTGTGACCGGTAATCCAGCCGATGTCGGCGGTACACCAGAAGACATCGCTGTCTTTCAGGTCAAATGTCCAGTCCATGGTCAGTTTGGCCCAGAGCAGATAGCCGCCGGTACTGTGTTGCACGCCCTTGGGCTTGCCAGTAGAGCCGGAGGTGTAGAGCACAAACAGCGGATGCTCAGCACCAACAAACTCGGGTGCGCACTCGGTAGATTGGGCTGCCATCTCTTCGTGCATGAAGCTGTCGCGGCCAGCTACCATGTTGACGGCGGTGGGGGTGCGCTGGAACACGATCACGCTCTTGACCGAATCGCAACCGCCCATGCCCAAGGCTTCGTCCACAATCGACTTGAGTGGCAACTCTTTGCCACCACGCATTTGGTAGTTGGCGGTGACGACAGCCACTGCGCCCGCATCTTGGATACGCTCGTGCAACGCTTTGGAGGAGAAGCCGCCAAACACCACGCTGTGGGTGGCACCGATACGGGCACAAGCCTGCATCGCAATCACACCCTCAATCGTCATGGGCATGTACAGCACCACGCGGTCGCCCTTTTGCACGCCCTTGGACTTGAGCACGTTGGCAAACTGGCTCACCTTGGCCAGCAGCTCTTTGTACGTCACCTTGGTCACTTCGCCGCCATCGGCTTCAAAAATGATGGCAGTTTTGTTCTCGTTGGGGGTGCCGATGTGCTTGTCCAAGCAGTTGGCCGAGGCGTTGAGTTCGCCGTCTTGGAACCACTTAAAGAACGGAGCGTTGGACTCATCCAAGGTTTGCGTGAAGGGCTTGTTCCACACCACGTTTTCGCGGGCCAGACGAGCCCAGAAGCCTTCGTAATCTTTGTCGGCTTCGGCGCACAGGGCTTCGTAACCGGCCATGCCAGAGACGCGGGCAGCCGCCACGGTTGCATCAGAGGGCGGGAACACGCGGTTTTCGACCAAGGTGGATTCGATGGCGTTAGAGGGTGCAGTCATGCGTTTTGTCTCCTGAGGTTGACTGTCGAGAATTTGAATCTACTGTGGACGCTTGCACTTACAGGCCACTGACTGACCACAGGCTGACGCAGAATTTCGGCCATCGCTATGATGCGCTGCAATGCAAGCCTCTCCTTCCTCTTCTGATTCTTCTACCACTCCTGCCGCATCGGCTTTGGTTGTGACCAGCGCCGGGGTTCACCATAGCCGCCGTGTGGCGGTGGTGAGTTTGTTGTTGCTCATTCTGTTGTGCTTGGCCTGGGAGCTGTTTTTGGCCCCGGTGCGTCCGGGCGGCTCGTGGCTGGCGCTGAAAGCGCTGCCGCTGTGCATTCCGCTGGCCGGATTGCTGAAAAACCGCATGTACACCTACCGTTGGTTGAGTTTGATGGTCTGGTTGTATGTGACCGAAGGCAGTGTGCGCGCTTGGAGCGACCGCGCTCCCAGCAACTTTTTAGCCCTGTTGGAAGTGGTTTTGTGCTTGGTGCTGTTTACCGCCTGCACGGCCCATATCCGTTTGCGTCTGCGCAGTGCCAAGCAGGCCGCCGCCCAGAGCAGTGGCCCAGCCTCTTCTGCCCCAGTCTAAGGGTGAGATGCAACGATGTCGGATACCCAGTCTCTGCCCTTATTGGAGGTGTTGCGCCGCATCGTCGGCCCGGATCATGTCTTGACTGGCGATGGCCTGAACGCTTGGGAGCAAGACCGCCGCCAGCGCTGCCCGCCCGGTCGGGCACTGGCGGTAGTGCGTCCGGCCAACACTGCCGAAGTCGCTGCCGTGGTGCGCGCTTGTGCCGCTGCCAGCACTCCCATCGTGCCGCAAGGGGGTAATACCGGGCTGTCTTTGGGTTCGACCCCCGATGCCTCGGGGCGCGAGTTGGTGCTGAGTTTGGCCCGCATGAATGCCGTGCGTGCCATCGACCCCGCCAACTTGAGCATGACGTTGGAAGCGGGCTGCATTTTGCACAACGCCCAGCAAGCAGCAGCGCAGGCCGGGCTGTTGTTTCCGCTGTCGCTGGCCTCCGAGGGCAGTTGCACCATTGGCGGCAATTTAGCCAGCAATGCGGGGGGCACCCAAGTGTTGCGCTACGGCAATGCGCGTGAATTGTGCTTGGGGTTGGAGGTGGTGACGGCACAGGGTGACATTTGGGACGGCCTGCGCGGCCTGCGTAAAAACAACACCGGCTACGATTTGCGTCACCTGTTTGTCGGCAGTGAGGGCACTTTGGGCATCATCACCGCGGCCACGCTCAAACTGTTTCCGCAGCCAGCGGCCCAGCTCACCGCATGGGCGGCGGTGCCGACACTAGAGCAGGCGGTGCTGTTGTTGGGTTTGGCCCAGCGCTATTTGGGTGCTGGTTTGACGGGCTTTGAGGTCATGGGCCGCCCGGCGCTGGAGTTGGTGGCTCGGCATCTGCCCACTTTGCGCGTGCCTTTGTTGGCCGAACTGGATGCGCCGTGGTTTGTGTTGCTAGAAAACGCCGATAGCGAATCTGAAGACCACGCCCGTGACCGCTTTGAAGCCCTGATGGAGGCCGCTTTGGTGGCCGAGTGCATCCAAGATGCTGTGATCGCCCAAAGCCAAGCCCAAGCCGCCATGCTGTGGCAGGTGCGCGAGAGCATCTCTGCTGCGCAAGCCCGCGAAGGGCTGAACATCAAGCACGATATTGCGCTGCCGATTGCACGTATTCCGGCCTTTGTGGCCCATACCGATGCTTTGTTAGCGCAAGCGATTGCCGGGGTGCGGGTGGTCAATTTCGGCCATTTGGGCGATGGCAATTTGCACTACAACGTACAAGCCCCGCTGGGACATGACGCAGCACAATTTCTGCGCGAACAAGAGGATCGTGTCAATCAGTTGGTTTATGACGCGGTAGCGCAGTTTGGTGGCAGCTTTTCTGCCGAGCATGGCGTGGGTGCACTCAAAGTAGCGCAGTTGGAGCGCTATCAATCGCCCGTGGCGTTGGGGCTGATGCGGGCCATCAAGCAGGCCCTAGACCCGCAAAATTTGATGAATCCGGGGCGGGTGTTGCGTCGCAGATAGCCGCCTAAAATCGCCCTCTTTGGCCCGTTGTCCTTTTTTGTGTCTGTCTGCCCCATGTCCAGCCCTCCGGTTCGCTCCCAATACGAAGACTTTATGCGCCATGTTGATCAACATGGGGTGAGCAAGGCCGACCGCACCGGCACCGGCACACGCAGCGTGTTTGGCTACCAGATGCGCTTTGACCTGAGCGAGGGCTTTCCGCTGGTCACGACGAAAAAGGTCCATCTCAAGTCGATTATTTTGGAATTGCTGTGGTTTTTACGCGGCGATAGCAATGTGAAATGGCTGCAAGAGCGCGGCTGTACCATTTGGGATGAGTGGGCGCGTGCCGATGGCGATTTGGGGCCGGTGTATGGCGTGCAGTGGCGCAATTGGCCCACGCGCGATGGCGGCCAGATCGACCAAATCGCCCAAGTGCTGCAACAGCTGAAAACCAACCCCGATAGCCGCCGCATGGTGGTCAGTGCTTGGAACGTGGCCGATTTAGACCACATGGCCCTCATGCCTTGCCATGCGTTGTTCCAGTTTTATGTGGCCGAGGGCAAACTGTCGTGCCAGTTGTACCAACGCAGCGCCGATATTTTCTTGGGTGTACCGTTCAACATTGCCAGTTATGCGCTGCTGACGCACATGGTGGCGCAGCAATGCGATTTGCAGGTGGGGGATTTTGTCTGGACGGGTGGCGATTGCCACATTTACGACAACCACCGGGAGCAGGTACAAACCCAGTTGGCGCGCCAGCCTTTTGCCTATCCGCGCCTGCACCTGCGGCGCAAACCTGAGACCTTGTTCGATTACACCTTGGACGATTTTGAGGTGCAAGGCTACCAACACCACCCGGCCATCAAAGCCCCCGTCGCGGTATAAAACACCTATGCGCCTGCACCTGATTTACGCCTGCGCTGAGAACGGCACGATTGGCCTCAACGGCCAAATGCCTTGGCATCTGCCCGAAGATTTGGCCCATTTTCGCCAGCAAACCCAGGGTTGCCCGGTCATCATGGGGCGCAAAACCTGGGATTCGTTGCCGCCGCGCTTTCGGCCCTTGCCGGGGCGGAAAAACATCGTTGTCACGCGCCAGCCAGATTGGTCTGACACCGGGGCCTTGCGTGCTGCGAGTTTGCCCGAGGCTGTGGCCTTGTGTGCGGGTGCGGCAGTGGTTTGGGTGATTGGTGGCGCGCAAATTTACGCGCAGGCAGCCCCGTATGCCCACGTGGCGGTGGTGACCGAAATTCACCAAAACTTTGTTGGCGATGCGCAGGCCCCGGTATTGGGGGCTGGTTGGCACGAGGTAGAGCGCCAGCGCCAACGTGCCGCCAGCGGCTTGGAATACAGCTTCGTGCGCCTAGAGCAGGCACAGCCGTTGCCGCTACCGACTTGAGCTTCCATGAAGTTTATCCACGCTGCTGACATTCACTTAGACAGTCCTTTGCGCGGCTTGGCCGCTTACCCCGATGCCCCAGCGCAGCGCCTACGCAGCGCTACCCGCGACGCTTTGGAGCAATTGGTCAGTCGGGCCATTGACGAGGCGGTGGACTTCATGGTGCTGGCCGGTGATTTGTACGATGGCGATTGGCGCGATTTCAACACCGGGTTGTTTTTGGTGCGCCAAATGGGGCGCTTGCGCCAAGCGGGTATCAAGGTATATATCGCCTACGGCAACCACGATGCCGATCATGAAATTACCAAACGCCTAGAACTACCCGATAACGTACAGGTGTTTCCTAGCAGCAAGGCGCACACCTTCCGTATGGATACCTTGCGTGTGGCACTGCATGGGCGCAGTTTCAAAACCCCGGCCACCACCGACAACTTGGCTGCCAGTTATCCGCCGCCAGTACCCGGTTGGTTCAATATCGGTGTATTGCACACAGCGCTGGAAGGCAATGCTGCCCATGCCAGCTATGCCCCGTGTTCCATCGCCGAGTTGGATGCCAAAGGCTACCAGTATTGGGCGTTGGGCCATGTGCATACCCAGTGGATTCGCCACGGGCAGCCCACCATCGCTTTTCCGGGCAATTTGCAAGGCCGCCACATCCGCGAAACCGGCCCGCACGGCGCTTTGCTGGTCACAGTGGAAGAAGGGGATTTGCGCGCCATCGAGCCACTTTGGGTGGATGTACTGCGCTGGGCTGAACTGGCCGTGGATATCAGCCAGCAAAACGAGTGGGCCGGGGCTGTACGGGCGGTGGGGCAAGCTTTGCACCAGCTGCTGATAGAACAAAACGATGGGCAGCGCCCGTTGGCTGTGCGCGTGCGTTTGTGTGGCAGTAGCACGCTGCACCCCATGCTGCTGGCCCAACAGGCCCATTTGCGCCAAGAGGTGCTGGCCCAAGCTATCGGCTTGGATGCGGAACGGCTGTGGATTGAAAAAGTGCAGGTAGCCACCCACGCCGTCGTCGAAACGAAAGCCGCCCCGAGCGAGGCGCTGGCCGCCTTGGCTACTTTGCACGGTTTGGCCCAAGAAGCCCTGCACGATGCGGACTTTGTGGCCGAGGTGCGCCACAGTTTGGCCCCCCTGCTGGCCAAACTGCCGCCCGAGGTGCTGGCCGCCAGCCCCGAGTTGCAAGCAGCACGCGATGGCCCGCCAGAGGCCTTGCTGGCCCAAACCCTGCCGCTGTTGTTGGCACGGGTACAACAAGCACAGGATTGAGGAAAAACGCCCCATGCGTATCCGCCAGCTGCAATTGATTCGTTATGGCAAGTTCACCCAGCAAGTGTTGGATTTGCCCGCACCATTGCCCGATACGCTGCACGCTACGCCACCGGACATCCACTTGATTGTAGGCCCGAACGAGGCCGGTAAATCCACCACCCGTGCGGCCTTGGGCGATTGGTTGTTTGGCATCGAGGCCCGCACCCGCATGGCCTTTTTGCACCCCATGCCCGAATTGCGCTTGGCCGGTATCCTCGAAGCACAAGGGCAACAACTGGCCTTTCAGCGTACCAAGGGCAATAAGAACACCCTGCGCGATAGCAACGACCAACCTTTGCCCGACAGCACCTTGCAGCCGTGGCTGGGTGACTTGCAGCGCCCGCTGTTCGAGCAAATGTTCTCTTTAGACCATGCCGCGCTGGTGGCGGGGGGCGCTGGCATTTTGTCGGCAGCCGACGATGTGGGGCGCATGTTGTTTCAATCGGCCTCCGGGCTAGAGCAACTGGGCCGGGTGCTGCAAAGCCTTGAAACCGAAGCCGACAGCCTATGGGCTCCACGCAAATCCGAAAAGCGGCTGTATTACCAAGCCCACAGCGATATGGAGGCCGCGCAACAGGAGCTCAAGCAGGCCACCGCGCGCGCCAAAGGCTGGAAAGAACTGCGCGATGCGCTGGCCGAGATCGAGCAACAACTGCTGGCGCTGCGCCACGAGCGCGCCCAAGCCCAGCAGCAGCGCCAACAGCTAGAGCGTGTGCGCCGCGTGGCTCCCTATCTGCAGCGCCTCGATGCGGCCACGCAAGCCTTGCAAGCACTGGCCGCCTTGCCATCGGATGCCGCCTGTTTGGCCTTGGCGGCTGAGATTCAAGAGCTGGATGCGCGCCGGGTGCAATACCGTGCCCACCGCCCCGACATGGAAAAGCGCGCCGCCGAGTTGCACCAGCATTGGCTCAAAGTGCAAGCCAGCGCCCAGCGTTTGGCGTGGCCCAGCCATGATGTCGAGGCGGTGCGCCAGCGTTTACCTAGCCCATCCCTGCGCGCCCATTTAGCGGCGCTGCTGCAAAGCCACAGCCTGTTGCAGCAACAGCGCCAATTTGCCCAGCAGCAATTGGCAGTGCAACAGCAAGCCGTGGCCGACACCCAAGCCGAGCTACAAGCATTGGCGGCCCAGAGCGACCACACGGCCTTGCAAGTGGCGTTAGACCAAGCCTTGTTAGTGAACCAGCAAGCCAGCCAAGCACAAGCCCTGCAAGAGCAGTGGGCTGAAAGCCAAAATGCCTTGGCGCTGGCCTGGCAAGCGCTGGGGCCCTATGTGCTGCCTTTGCCACAGCTACAAGCCTTGCTGGTGCCTGATGCCGCCGAAGTACAAGCCCTGCTGCAGGCCCAGCGCCACGACCAAGCCGCGCTAGAGACCGCCCAAAACCAACAACAAACCCAACAGGCCGAACTAGCGCAACAGCAAGCCGCGCTAGCGCAATCGGTAGCCCAGTGGCAACCCATCAGCCAACAACAAGTCCAACAAGCACGCCAAGCGCGCGATGCCTATTGGCAACAAATTTGCGCTAGCCCCACCCAGACAGAGATCGCCCAGTGGCTGCAATACCAGCAGCTGCTGCTCCAAGCCGATCGTTTGGCCGATGCCCGTGTAGAACGCATCGAATACGAAGCCCAATACCAAAGCCAAGCACAGCAGTTAGAGCGGCTGGCGCTGGAGTTGGCGCAGCAAGTGCAGCGCAGTCAGCAGCTACAGCAACGTTTGCAAGAGCGGCAGCAGCAATGGCAGCAGCTAGTGCTGGCCTGCCAATTGCCTGCGGGTCTGCCTTTGGCTGCCGCTGGCCCTTGGCTAGAGCAACGCAGCCAAGTGCTGGCTTTGCAACAAACCATCGAGCGTTGCCAGCGCCAAAGCCAAGCCTTGCAGCAAGCCAGCCAACAGGCCCACAGCGCCTTGCTGGCCTGCTTATGGCCTGCGCAAGCGCCAGAGCATTTAGCAGCGCCCAGTTTGGCCGAATGTATCGCCCAAGCCCGCCAGCGTTTGCGCACCGCCGAACGCCTGCACGGCCAGCGCGAAGGATTGGAGCAACAACTGCGCAGCATCCGTCGTGCCCTGCAGCAATTGCAAGCCGATAGCGCACACGCCGAACAACAATGGCTCAACTGGCAACAGCAGTGGCAGCAGGCCCTGCAGGCTGCGGGCTACCCCAGTGACACTGCGCCCGAGGTGGTGCGAAGCACCCTCGACACCCTAGAGCAAATCCACCAAGGGCTAGACAAAATAGACAGCATCCGCACCGAACGCATCGAGGCCATGCAGGCCGATTTAGATGCCTTGGCGCTGGCCGCACAGCAGCTGTGCCAACGCTTGGCCCCGGAACTGCACAGCCAAAGCACCGAGGCCCAAATACTGGCCTTGCACCAGCGTTTAACAGCTGCCCAAGAAAACCAACGCCAGCAACAACATTGGCAACAAGTGCTGGCACAAACCCAAGCCCAATTGCAAGCGCAAGGGGATGGCCTGCCGCTAGAGACTTTGCGCGCCCAAGTGCAGGCGCTGGCCGGCACCGACCTGCTGACTGCCTTGCAAGCACTGGATGCGCAAGATAAACAATGGCAAAGCCGTATCGAAGAGCTCAGCGCCAGCGCACAAGACAAACGCAGCCAACTGACGGCTTTTGATGGTAGCGACCGCGCGGCCCAGGCCGAAAACCAACGCCAAGAAGCCATCACCTGCATGGCCGAAGCTGCCCAGCGCTATGTGCAACTGCACACCATGGCGCGTTGTCTGCGCTGGAGTGTGGCCCGTTTTCGCGAAACCCAACAGGGCCCCATGCTGGCGCAGGCCAGCCAAATTTTTGCCCAACTCACCTTGGGTGCGTTTGAACGCTTGATCGTCGATAGTGAAGGCGAGCAGCCGCGCCTGTACGGCTGCCGCCCGCTGGGGGCTGGGCCATCGGTGGGGGTGGAGGGCCTGAGCGAGGGCAGTCGTGACCAGCTCTATTTGGCGCTGCGTTTGGCGGCTCTGCATATGCACCTGCAGCCGGGTCGAGCCATGCCGTTTGTGGCCGATGATCTGTTCATCAACTTTGATGACCAACGCACCAGCGCTGGTTTACAAGCTTTGGGCGCACTTGCCCGCAAAACCCAAGTGATCTTTTTAACCCACCACGCGCATCTGGTGCCATTGGCACGCCAAGCCTTAGGCCCAAACCTGAATGTGCTGCATCTACCCTCCTGAAAACCCTAGGCCTTGACTTGCATCATGACCGCGTAAAAAGCTCCAACGCACAATCCGTGCATCTTTCTTGTGTGCATCCCCATCACCCCGGAGCTTTGCATCTATGCTGTTCTTTTCTGTGTTGCCTCCTTCTTCGTCTGGCTCCGGTGTGTCTGTTTTGCCACAAGTTCCACGCCGCAACTTCTTGCGTGCTTTGGGGGCTGTGGGGCTGTGCACTGCTACCGGGCGCGCGGCTTGGGCGCAATTGCCCGGCCCCCACGCCAGCGCTTGGCTGCACCGGGCCAGCCGGGTTGGGGCCTTGGCACAGCGTTTAGCCAAAATCCACTTGCAACTGCACCTCAAAGTGCAGCCCGACGATGCCAAGCTGGCCTTAGAGCCCTCGCAGCGCTTGGTGCATTCCACTCTGGACGAAATGGCCAAAGTGGCGTGGCCTGCCGATATTGCGGCCCATGTGGCCCAGTTGCGCAAACAATTTGAAACCGTAGACCAACTGGTACAAGCCCCGCCCACGCGCGAGAGCGCCATCGCCATCAGCAACCAAGCTGACCAAATGCTGGCCGCCGCGGAGGTGCTGTTTCATGGCTTGGAGCGCTTGGGCAAATCGGGTATGCACCCCCTGATGCAGGCTTCGGTCGGCTTGCGCATGCGCTCGCAGCGTTTAGCCAAGAACTATTTTTTACAAGCGGCCGGGCAAGATATCGCCACCTTGCGCGAGCAGCGCCAAGCCGACTTGGACGAGTGCAAACGTATCTTTAGCACCTTAAATGCCGCGCCGGTCAGCAACAGCAGCTTGCGTACTGAACTGATGGCCGCCGATATGCAATGGGTCTTTTTTACTGCCTGTTTTGGTCGCGACCCCGATCCGCGTGGTTTGCGGGCGATGGCCGGGGCCAGCGAGCGGTTGCTAGAAATTGCCGACAACCTGACCTTGCAATACGAGGTGGCGCTGAAAGACCAACGTAGCTCCAGCACCATCCCTGCACCCTAAATTCTCTGTATGCGAACTCTTTTTACTCTCGTGGCTTTGGTGCTGGCGCTGGCCGTGGTCGGACTGTTGGTGCGTCAACAGCTGGCGCGGGTTGCACCTGCCAGCGGCGCGGCTATGTCCAGCGCACCGGGTGTAGCTCCGCCCATGGCCGGTGCCATCTCGGCCCAGCCACCCACCCAGCAGGTACAGCAAGTACAACAAGCGGTAGAAGCGCTGGTACAGCAGCCACGCAGCTTGCCCGACGAGGCCAAATAGCGGTTTCCCGGTATGGTGCAATACGCCGCTTTCAGCGGCCACTTACTGGAGGAAAGATGATGGAGGCCACACCACGCGAGGCCATCGATCCTACCCTTGCCCTGCAACGGGCCATCGCAAGCAGAAAAAATACCAGCACGGTACAGGCGCTGCTGGAGCAAGGGGCCGACCCAAACTGTAAAGATTCCTCGGGGTACTCTGTGCTTGGCACCGCCGTGACCAACAAGAGTCTGAAGATTGTCCAACTGATGCTGGAGCATGGTGCCGATCTTCATGTGCACCATCGGAGCAATCCGCATCTGTATGAAGCGTGCCGGTTTTCAGCACCCAAGATGGTGGATTTACTGCTCCAGCATGGGGCCGATCCTAACGCGCGTGCGCGCAGTATGATGCCTTTGCGGTATCCGATAGAAATAGCCATCTATGTGCAGCAGCCAAAAATCGTGCAGTCTTTGTTGGTGCACGGTGCCAAGGTGTGCGGCGTGCCTGGCATGGGTAATTTGTTAGAGATTAATGTCGCCGGGCTGGGGCACGAGTTTTTCCGCCGCAGCGGTGAACTCGATAAAGTATGCGCTATTTTCAAGCTGTTGATAGCGCACGAGCCCACATACCAAGCCATCTTGGCCCAGCAGCGCGCCCGGCTGGTGGGATTAATGACCCGAGGTTTTCCCAAAATGCAACGCGACGCTTCTAGGAGTGAAGCCGCCAAGAATCAGAAGGACTTTGAGGCCTTGTTAGACTTCATCAAATGCTCCGAGAAACCTCGGCATTCATGCCGGGAAGGATAGGAGCGCAGCCGATAGGCTGCACTGGGCTGGAGAAATGGGCTACCATGCTCCGATGAGCACCAAGGTGTACCGTTACCGCGTCAAGTCTTTGAACGGCTTGCTGAACCAGCAGGCGCGTGTGGTGAACTTTGTCTGGAACTTTTGCAACGACATACAAAAGCACGCGCTCAAATGGTGCAAACCTTGGCCTACTGGTTTTGACTTGAACAAACTCACTACCGGCAGTAGCAA